>NZ_CP106869.1:4289503-4917337 GCF_025665335.1 Xanthomonas sp. AM6 | reverse complement strand
CCAGGTGTGAACGTCCTCGGCTGGAAATTCGGCTTCCAGACGTTCCAGGCAACGGGGCCAAGCATCCATCAGATGTAATTCATTGAGAGACCAGGCGTGAGGCGCGAAACATCGCGGCGCACTCGGCCGGTGAAAAGAGGAAAGCGGATGGGCCAGACTACCATCGGCGCGCTAGGTCGGGAATGGTTTTCCCGCATCTATTCACAGATCCATCCACAGGCTGCGCGCCGCGGCCGTCCCGGCACCCGATCGACGGCAGTTGACCGCGCCCCGCCTGGTTCTATAGAATTTCCGGTTCTTTCCGCCTCATTCAGACAGAGCGCCCCCGATGGCCACCAAGCGCACCTTCCAGCCCAGCAACCTCAAGCGCAAGCGCGACCACGGCTTCCGTGCCCGTATGGCCACCGCCGACGGCCGCAAGATCCTGGCCCGCCGCCGCGCCAAGGGCCGCAAGCGCCTTAGCGCTTGATTGCTTCGCCGCCCCAGGCGGCGCCTGCAATCCGGACCATGCATCATCCCGACCCGCGTAGGCGATTTCCTCGCTCTGCGCGGGTTCGCACGTCTGCGGAATACCGCGTCGTGTTCGATGCCGCACGCCGCTGCTCCGAACCGCTGATGAGCCTGCACTGGCGCAGCGCGGACCATCCCGCGCGGCTCGGCCTGGCCGTGTCGCGCAAGGTCGACAAGCGCGCCGTGGTGCGCAATCGGATCAAGCGCGTGCTGCGCGAGGCCACCCGGCACCTGCTGCCATGGCTGGCGCCGGGCGACTACGTGGTGGTGGCGCGCAGCGCCGCCGCCCAGGCCAGCGGCGAGCAGCTGCGCCAGGCTTATCTGCGCCTGCTGCGCCGCGCCGGCGCATTGCCGGCCCCGGCTGCGGACGGCACAATGCCGCCGCCTCTCCCGCCTTCTTCCCCCACTTCCAAGTCAGAACCCGTTTCTGGCTAAGCCGAGCTTGCCTGTCCGATGAACCAGACCCGCCTTTTCCTGATCTTTGCCTGGCTGATGGTCGCGGGCCTGTTGTGGATGGAGTGGAACAAGGAGCACGCCGCGCCTGCGGCCAACGCGAACGCCATCGCCGCCGCGACCACCTTGCCGCCGGCGCAGGACGCCGATGCCGGCGCCGCCGCCAGCCCCGCCGTACCGCGCGCCAGCGTGCCCGGTGCCGCCGCCGTGCCGGGCGCGAGCTCCGAAACGACCGCCGCGCCGGCCGGCGCCGCGCCGCGCGTCACCATCACCACCGACGTGCTGCACCTGACCCTGGACGGACGCAGCGTGTTCGATGCGGACCTGCTGCAGTTCCCGCAGACCAAGCAGCCCGGCAGCCCGCCGGTGGCGCTGCTGACCGAGGATCCGCAGCACCCGTACACCGCCACCAGCGGCTGGGTCGGCGAACACAATTCGCCGTCGCCGGGCCCCGGCGGTTTCCGCCCGGAACAGCCGGGCAAGGACTACGTGCTGGCCAAGGGCCAGGACGCGCTGCAGGTGCCGTTCGTGTGGAACGGCCCGGACGGCGTCAGCATCCGCCGCGTCTACACCGTGCAGCGCGGCCACTACGCGGTGCAGATCAAGGACGAGATCGTCAACCAGGGCAGCAAGCCGTGGCAGGGCTACGTGTTCCGCAAGCTGAGCCGGGTGCCGACCATCGTCAGCCGCGGCATGACCAACCCGGATTCCTTCAGCTTCAACGGCGCCACCTGGTTCAGCGCGCAGGACGGCTACCAGCGCCGCCCGTTCAGTGATTTCCTGGAAGACGGCCCGGTCAACCAGACCATCAAGGGCGGCTGGATCGCGCTGCTGCAGCACCACTTCTTCACCGGCTGGATCCCGCAGGCCGACCAGGACGCGCTGTACGTGCTGTCCAACGACGGCCCGCGCCACGTGATCGAGGCGCGCGGCCCGGGCTTCACCGTCGCCCCCGGCGCGCGCGCCAGCAGCGAGGCGCGGCTGTGGATCGGGCCGAAGCTGGTCAACCAGATCGCCAAGGAAAACGTGCGCGGCCTGGACCGCGTGGTCGACTACAGCCGCTTCTCGCTGATGGCGATCCTGGGCCAGGGCCTGTTCTGGGTGCTCAGTCACCTGCACACCCTGCTCGGCAACTGGGGCTGGTCGATCGTCGGCCTGGTGGTGCTGCTGAAGCTGGTGCTGTATCCGCTGTCGGCGGCGCAGTACAAGAGCATGGCCAAGATGCGCAAGTTCCAGCCGCGCATCCAGCAGCTCAAGGAGCGCTACGGCGACGACAAACAGAAGTTCCAGACCGCGATGATGGAGCTGTACAAGAAGGAGAAGATCAATCCGATGGGCGGCTGCCTGCCGGTGCTGGTGCAGATGCCGATCTTCTTCGCGCTGTACTGGGTGCTGGTGGAATCGGTGGAGCTGCGCCAGGCGCCGTGGTTCGCATGGATCCAGGACCTGACCGCGCGCGATCCGTACTTCATCCTGCCGGTGATCAACGTGGCGGTGATGTGGCTGACGCAGAAGCTGACGCCGTCGCCGGGCATGGACCCGATGCAGGCGCGGATGATGCAGTTCATGCCGCTGGTGTTCGGCGTGATGATGGCCTTCGTGCCGTCGGGCCTGGTGCTGTACTGGGTCACCAACGGTTCGCTGGGCCTGTTGCAGCAGTGGTGGATGACCAAGCGCCACGGCGAGCCGGCCACCGCGTCCGCCGGGGGCGGCGCCAAGGCGCCGGCCAAGGTCAAGAAGTAAACCCGACAACGCCCGCCGCAAGGCGGGCGTTGCGCATGCGGCCGCAGCCGCGCGCGGCCTGTCCTCTCCGTCACCGTCCTCGCGAGTCCCCGGTCATGCACGACCGCCGTTGCGTCTTCCCGCTGTCCCTCGCCGCCTGGTGCCTGATCGCGCTTGCGCTGGGCGGTTGCCAGCGTACGCCCCCGTCCGCGGCCCCCGGCGCTGCGCCGTCCGCGCACGCGGCGGACGCCGCGCCGTTGCCGGGCTCGCCCGCCTTGCAGGCGCAGGCCGCGGCGCTGCGCACGCAGCTGGAGGAACAGCTGGCGGCGCAGCGCAAGATCATCGTGCTGCTGGCCGACGAGGCCAGGCAGTCGCCGGCCGAACGGCAGACCTCCAGCGGCGTCGGCCAGCAGCTGTTCCACGAGGGACTGGAGCGGCGCGAGGCGATGGCCAAGCAGTTCGATGCGCTGCTGGCGCAGCCGGACCCGCAGCGCTTCGCCGCGGTCGCTGCGCTGCTGGACTACATCGAATCGGCGCCGGAGCTGTTCGATGCCGACCGCCTGGCATTTCGCGAGATCCTGGCCGACTGGCAGGCGCGCATCGGCAAGGATTCCTCGCTGCCGGCGATCAAGCTGCACCAGCGCATCGGCGAGGACCTGGAGGCGCTGGACGAGATCGAGCGCAGCTACAACCGCGAGATCACCGCGATCTTCAGCCGCTTCGACCGCACCCGCGCGATCGTGCAGAAGCGCGAGAAGTGGGAGGACTACGTCGCCCACCTGGGCACGCTGTACACGCGCGAGCGCATCCTGCGCGACTACGGAGTGATCACCCCGTACCCGATGTCGATGCGCGACAGCGACCGCGAGGTGTTCGGCCGCGACCTGCCGCCCAAGACGGTGGTGCTGAGCTTCGACGACGGCCCGCATCGCGAGTACACCGACGAGATCGTCGCCATCCTCAAGCGCTACGACGTGCCGGCCACGTTCTTCGAGGTCGGCCGCAACCTGGGCAAGCTCGACGCCGACGGCAAGGTCGAACTGGCGCCGCTGGCCAGCGTCAGCCGCGAATTGATGGAGCAGGGCTATACGGTCGGCAACCACAGCCTGACCCATGCGCAGCTGTCCAAGGAAAGCGGCGCCGCGCTGCGCAGCCAGATCCTGGACACCGACCGCATGCTGCGTGCGGTCGACGCCAAGCGCGCGCCGCTGTTCCGCTTCCCGTACGGCGCGCGCAACGCCGAGGGCATGCAGATCCTCGGCGAGGCCGGGTTGAAGTCGGTGATGTGGAACGTGGATTCGCTGGACTGGGCCGACCCGGTGCCGGAGTCGATCGTGCAGCGTGTGCTCGAGCAGGTCGGCCGCGAACAGCGCGGCATCCTGCTGTTCCACGACATCCACGCGCGCACGGTCAAGGCGCTGCCGCAGATCCTGGACCGGCTCAGCGCCGACGGCTACCAGTTCGCCGCCTGGAACGGGCGCGACTTCAGCGTGGCGCGCGCGGCCGCCAATGCCGCGGCGCCGGCGGTGACCAGCGGCTACGACAAGTCCTGGGCGATCGTGATCGGCATCGACGACTACGCGCGCTGGCCCAAGCTGCAGTACGCGGCCAACGATGCGCAGGCGATCGCGCAGACCCTGACCGGCAGCTTCGGCTTCCCGTCCTCGCAGGTGATCGTGCTGAAGAACCAGGAGGCCACCCGCAACAACATCCTGGCCGCGTTCCACGACCGCCTGGCGCATGGCGGGGTGGGCAAGAACGATCGCGTGTTCGTGTTCTTCGCCGGGCACGGCGCCACCCGCAAGCTCGCCTCCGGGCGCGACCTGGGCTACATCGTGCCGGCCGATTCGGACCCGGCGCAGTTCGCCACCGACGCGATCCCGATGACCGAGATCCAGGACATCGCCGAGAGCCTGGAAGCCAAGCACGTGCTGTTCGTGATGGACGCCTGCTACAGCGGCCTGGGCCTGACCCGCGGCGGCGGCACCGGCGCCTACCTGCGCGAGAACGCGCGGCGCGTGGCGCGGCAGATGCTCACCGCCGGCGGCGCCGACCAGCAGGTCGCCGACAGCGGCCCCAACGGCCATTCGGTGTTCACCTGGGTGCTGCTGCAGGCGCTGTCGGGCAAGGGCGACCTCAACGGCGACGGCCTGATCACCGGCACCGAACTGGCCGCGTACGTGGCGCCGGCGGTGTCGAGCATCTCGCCGCAGACGCCGGCGTTCGGCAGCCTGCCCGGCTCGCAGGGCGGCGAATTCGTGCTGCAGGTGCCCGAGGGCGAGGAATTCCTGACCGCCAGCACCCAGCAGCTGTCCTCGGCGGCGATCGCGATGAACGACCGCGTCGATGCCGCGGCACCGGCGGCCGCCACGCCCGCCACGGCGACGGCCAGCGCCGCGGCGCCGGCGGCCAAGCCGGCGGTGTTGGTCAAGGACCTGCAGGGCGGCGAGCGGCCGCTGGCGGTGCCGGTCGCGGCCGGGCCGCTGTCCGACCGCCAGCGCGCGCAGCGCGCCAACGACCGCGGCCTGCAGCTGTACAAGGAGAAGCGCTACGACGAGGCCGAGGCGCAGTTCACCGAGGCGCTGAAGCTGCGCCCGGACTTCGCGCTGGCGGCCAACAACCTCGGCTTCATCTACTACCGCCAGGGCAAGTACGCGCAGGCCGCGCGCTGGCTGGAGAACACGCTGAAGATCGATCCCTCGCGCGCGGTGGCCTACATCAACCTGGGCGATGCGTACCGGCAGATGGGCGACGCGGCCAAGGCCAGGCGCGCGTTCCAGACCTACCTGGAGCTGCAGCCCGGCGGCGCCTCGGCGGCGTACGCGCGCACCCAGCTGCAGACGTTGTAGCCTGCAGCGCCGTCGAGCCGTTCGCCATGCCGCCTTCCGCCACCGACACCATCGTCGCCATCGCCACCGCCCCGGGCGCGGGCGGGGTCGGCGTGGTGCGCGTGTCCGGGCGCCTGGCCGCGGCGATCGGCGCCGGGCTCGGCCTAGGCGCGCTGGCCCCGCGCACCGCGCGCTACGCGCGCTTCCGCGACGCGCAGGGCGACACGCTCGACGACGGCATCGCGCTGTGGTTCCCGGCGCCGCGCAGCTTCACCGGCGAGGACGTGCTGGAACTGCAGGCGCACGGCAGCCCGGTGCTGCTGCGGCAACTGGTGGCGCGCTGCTGCGAACTCGGCGCGCGGCCGGCGCGGCCGGGCGAGTTCAGCGAGCGCGCCTTCCTCAACCGTAAGCTGGACCTGGCCCAGGCCGAGGCGATCGCCGACCTGATCGCCGCCGGCGACCTGCGCGCGGCGCGCGCGGCGCGGCGCTCGCTCGATGGCGTGTTCTCGCGCCGGGTCGAGGACCTGGCCGAGCAACTGCTGCGGCTGCGCATCCATACCGAGGCGGCCATCGATTTCGCCGACGAATCGCTCGATACGCTCGGCGGCGAGCAGGTCCGCGCCGGGCTGGAACAGGCGCGTGCCGACCTGGCGCAGCTGCTGCGCGACGCCGAGCGCGGCCGGCGCCTGCGCGACGGCCTGCATGCGGTGCTGGTGGGGCCGCCGAACGCCGGCAAGAGTTCGCTGCTCAACGCGCTGGCCGGCAGCGAGCGCGCCATCGTCACCGACATCGCCGGCACCACCCGCGACACCCTGCGCGAAACCGTGCGCCTGGACGGGCTGGAACTGACCCTGGTGGACACCGCGGGGCTGCGCGAGGGCGGCGACGCGATCGAGCGCGAAGGCATGCGCCGCGCGCGGCTGGAACTGCAGCGCGCCGACCTGGCGCTGATCGTGCTCGACGCGCGCGACGCGGACGCCGGCCGCGCCGCGATCGCCGAGGCCATCGCCGAGGTGCCGCAACGGCTGTGGATCCACAACAAGAGCGATCTGCTCGACGCCGTGCCCGAGCCGACTGCCGACAGCGTCCACGTCTCCGCCGCCACCGGCAGCGGCCTGGAGCAGCTGCACGCGCAGCTGCGCGCGATCGCCGGCCATGCCGCCGGCGACGGCAGCGACGGCGAATTCTCCGCGCGTGCGCGCCACGTGGACGCCTTGCAGCGCGCCACGGCGCACGCCGCCGCGGCCGCCGCCGAACTGGGCTACGAGCGCCTGGAACTGGCCGCCGAGGAACTGCGCCTGGCGCACGCCGCGCTCGGCGAGATCGTCGGCCAGCTCAGCGCCGACGACCTGCTCGGGCGGATCTTCTCCAGCTTCTGCATCGGCAAGTAGGCCACCGCCCCGCGTGCCTGCGGCGCTCAGGGCGCCAGTGCGGCGAGCTGCGCGCGGTTGGCCTGCAGCCACTGCTCGAACGGCTGCGGCGCCTGCCTGGTCAGCGCCTGGTAGTCGCCTGTGACGCCGGCGGCGCGCCCGACGGCGGTGTTGCTGTCGAACGAGGCCAGGATCCGCGCGAACGGCTCCGGCACGCCGGCGCCGACCATGCCCTGGACCAGGCCTTCGACCGGGACCGGCACCACTTCGACCGGCTTACCGACCGCCTGCGCGACCAGCGCCGCGATCTCGGCGGTGCTGTAGGCGCGCGCGCCGCTCAGGGTCAGGATGCGCTTGCCGGCGTGGTCGCCGGCCAGCGCCACCGCCGCGGCGCGCGCCAGGTCGTCGCGCGCGATGTGGGCGATGCGGCCGTCGCCGGCGGCGCTGTACCAGTGGCCGGAGGCCAGGGCCGACGGCAGGCTCATGAACAGGTTCTCGAAGTACCAGTGGTTGCGCAGCACGGTCCAGCCGGGCAGGGCGCTGGCGGCCAGCGCATCTTCGGTCCCGGCGTGGTCGGGGGCAATCAGCAGCGGCGAATCGTAGGGTTCGGGGCAGGAGGTGTAGACCACGTGGCGCACGCCGGCGCGGGCGGCGGCGGCGATCGCCGCGCGGTGCTGTTCGAGCCGGTGGCCGGGGCGGTCCAGCGCGTCGGTGCTGATCAGCAGCATCCGGGCCACGCCCTGGAACGCCGCGTCCAGCGATGCCGGGGCGTCGAAGTCGCCCTGGCGCACGTCGACGCCGCGCGCCGCCCAGGCGGCCAGGGTCTCGGGGCGGCGGGTCAGGGCGACGATGCGCTGCGGCGGCAGTTGCAGCGTGTCGAGCAGGTGGGCCAGCACGCGCTGGCCGAGCTGGCCACCGGCGCCGGTGACGAGCAGGGAATCGGGATGAGCGGACATGGGGTTTCCTTGGCGGGTTGGGCGGCGCCGGCGCTTGCGAACGGCACGGCGAGATGGTCTGGAAAAGGAACCTGGTGCATAGTAGAGATCGCCGTGGGGCTGTAAAGACGGCACTTTTCCCGCCCCTGATGACGCCGAGGTAACCACCCATGTCCGCTGCCGCTGCGCCCACCGCCATGCCTGCCGACCCGCCGTTGAGCGAGCGGCTGCGCGAATTCCGCGGCGAGGGCCTGCGGATCGACCAGTGCCCGGTGCGCGACGTGCTGGGGCAGATCGGCGACAAGTGGAGCACCCTGTTCCTGATGCTGCTGGCCGAGCGCCCGCACCGTTTCGGCGAACTGCGCCGCGCGGTGCCGGACATCTCCCAGCGCATGCTGAGCCAGACCCTGCGCGACCTGCAGCGCGAAGGCCTGGTCGGGCGCGAGGTGCTGCCGCTGGTGCCGCCGGGCGTGGAATACCGGCTGACCCCGCTGGGACAGTCCTTGAGCGCACCGCTGGCGCAGCTGGTGCGCTGGGCCGAGGCCCATCACGGCGACGTCCGCGCCGCGCGCGCGGCGTTCGCGGACGGGCCGCCTGACGCGTCGCCGTCGGCGGACGCCCGTCACAGCGCCTAGCCGCGGTCGCGCGGCCGACGCGTTGCCGGCGCCATCGGGCGCGCGCGCAGCAAACCCATCGGATGCAGCGTGCCTGGGCGCGTGCCGCGGCGTTCCCGCTCGCGTGGGACGGGTTTGCCGCTCCCCGTGTCGCGACCGCATCGAGGCGCGCAGTGCCAGCGCGATCGCGTCACCCACCCGCAGCGCATTGAGCGCTCGCCCCAATACGACGACACGGCCGGCGCGTGATGGCGGCTGGTCCGAACCGTCGTGCGAGCGAGGCGGGTCGATCCATGCGGGGCAGGCTTGCCGCGACCGGGTAACGGGGTGGGCGTCAAGGATCCAGTCCACCCAGGTAGACAGATAGAATTTCGTTATCTTTCGATATTGATGCATAACGAAACATAAAATAGGCTCGGTTCGTTGCCGCGCTGCTGTCCGCCACGACAGTTCTCGCCTCCCATCGTCCGCACGACCCGATCGGGCTTCGGTCGGTGCCGCGGCGCGCAGGGCGCACGGC
The DNA here is from genome assembly GCF_025665335.1 of Xanthomonas sp. AM6. Taxonomy (NCBI): domain Bacteria; kingdom Pseudomonadati; phylum Pseudomonadota; class Gammaproteobacteria; order Lysobacterales; family Lysobacteraceae; genus Xanthomonas; species Xanthomonas sp. AM6. Next base: position 4,908,385 of record NZ_CP106869.1, on the reverse strand, counting down.
ACCGGGCCCTGCTCCGGTTGCCGGCAGCGGCATGGCCGAAACGCGTTCCCCGTTGCTCGCAAGGTTGCTCGACGTCTTCCACCCCTCCCACACGAAGAGGTAGCCCCATGCCGTCACGTCCCCTTTTCCGGCGCCTGTCCCTCGCCGTCGCATGCATCGTCTGCGCCGCCTGCGCCCACGCCGGCACGCTGAGCCCGGCGGTGTCCACCCAGGAGTTCGACAACCCGCATCGCGGTTTCATGCTGTGGGGCAGCTCCTACGCCGCCGATGGCGGCGTGGACAACTTCCATGGCGCGCACATCTATCACGTGTACCTGCCGTGGCGGATGATCGAGACCGCCGACCAGGTGTTCGACTGGCAGGCGATCGAAACGCATTACCTGCAACCGATCCTCGCCGACGATCCGCTGGCCACGTTCGTGCTGCGCCCGGTCGCCGACTATCCCGACAGCGCCGGCAGCCAGATCGACGCCCACTACACCGGCGGCGAGAACGAGCGCGACTACCCCAAGTTCCTCGAACAGCAACCGCTGTCCATCCCCTTCGCGGTCCGCGCCAGCTGCGACGGTGACGGGCCGATCCGCAGCCTGGACTACAACAACGCCAATGCGCGCCAGCAGATGCAGCAGTTGGTCGCGGCGCTGGCCGCGCGCTACGACGGCGATCCGCGCATCACCGCGATCCAGGTGGGGCTGCTCGGCTTCTGGGGCGAATGGCATACCAGCGGCTGCGAAGACCTGCAGCCGAACGCGCAGACCCGCACGCTGATCCGCGACGCCTACGTCGCCGCGTTCCAGCTCACGCCGCTGCAGACCCGTTACGCGCGCAGCTCCGACGTGGGATCGGCCATGTTCGGCTTCCACGAGGATTTCTTCCCGTCCTTCACCGCCAGCTGCAGCGCCTTCAACCCGGCGTTGCCCAGTTGCAGCGACGATGGCTGGTGGAACCTGGAGTACGGCCTGACCCACGAGGTGCCTGCCGCGCGCCAGAACTGGATGGTGAGCCCGATCAGCGGCGAGAGCCCCAACGACAACCAGAAGAGCACCTGGATCAACCGCACCGCCGACATCCGCAAGCTGCTGCGCGACTATCACTTCAGCTTCCTCGGCCCGGCCGGCGCGCACGAGACCAGCGGTAATGCCGCCAAGCTGCAGGACATCAAGCGCGACCTGGGCTATCGCCTGGCGGTCAGCAAGGCGAGCTGGCCCGACACGCAGGTCCGCGGCCAGCAGGCCACGCTGCAACTGGACATGACCAACCACGGCTCGGCCCCGCTCTACCACGGCTACCACGTCGAGCTGCACTGGGTGGCCGCCGACGGCAGCACCCGCGCGCGCGCCAGCGTCGCGGACTTCGCGCTCAACGAGATCATGCCCGGCGCCACCCTCAGCCGCAGCGCCAGCTTCACCGTGCCGGCCTCGCTGCCGTCGGGCAGCTACGCGCTGCGCCTGGCACTGGCCGACGACGCGCCGGGACGCCGCCACATCGCCCCGCAGAACGACGGCCAGGACAGCGAACGGCGCCTGCCGCTGGGCCAGGTGCAGGTGCCCTGACCCGATGACGCGCCGCGGCGGCATGCTGTGCGGCCGCGGCGCGTCATGGCCTGGCGCGTTGCGGCGGACGGACGTGGGAGAATCCGGCGCCCTCGCTCACAGGACGTGGCCGCTGGCCGCATCCACCGCGTGCCGGCGCTGCGCATCGACCCGGGCCGGCCCGCTTGCCGCCGTCGTCGGCATGGACGACCAAGCGCTGCGCGTCTCGTCACGCGTCGAGCCGAATGCGGCAAGCACGCTGTATTCTCAAGCGATCGCACGCGTGCAACCGAGGCATCGCACGCACTCACACGGCGCGACCCGTGCGACAGCATCGGTGCGCTCCGAACATCGTACGACATCCTCATCGGCGCCAACGCCGGCACCTCGGCACAGGCCGCGCAACACCGCGCGAATTTCCAAGACCCTCGCCGCGTCGCCGCGCAACATGCGATGGCCGGCGCATCGGGTGCCGGTTGCCTGCGCCGCTGCCGCGTCGCCGGTCTTCGCTGCAAGCCGAGGATGTTTCCGCATGCGCCTGAAAATCGCCGCCGCCCTGCTGTCGTTGAGCGCGCTGTCGCTGGGCGCGTCCGCAGCGCCACCAGCCGCGCGTGCCGCCGCCACGCCGCCGGTCGCGGTCGCGCCGCAGTACGACACCACCCACGTGTACGTGGCGCCGGCCGACGTGGACCGCTTCGTCGCCAGCTTCCTGGCCACCTTCGGCGGCAGCAGCACGCGCCAGGTGGTGGCGACGGTGACGCCGACCCCGAGCAGCACCACCTCGCAGCTGCTGCAGACGCCGGTCGGCACGGTCTCGCTGTTCGGCTTCACCACGCCGGTTCCGTATCCGTTCGGCGCCGAGCGCAACGGCCTGCTGGTGCGCGACATGGACCAGGCGGTGGCCGCGGCGCGCGCTGCCGGCGCCGACGTGCTGGTCGCGCCGTTCCCCGATCCGATCGGCCGCGATGCGGTGGTGCAATGGCCGGGCGGGGTCAACACGCAGCTGTACTGGCACACCACCGCGCCGACGTATGCGGCGTTCCGCACGCTGCCGGAGAACCGCGTCTACCTGTCGCCGGACCGCGCCGACGCCTTCGTGCGCAGCTTCCTCGCCTTCTCCCATGGCAAGCTCGTGGACGATGCGCGGCAGGCGCCGGGCCAGGAGATCGGCCGCCCCGGCGAGCATTACCGGCGCATCCGCCTGCTCTCGGATTTCGGCAAGACCACGGTGGCGGTCAGCGATGGCCACCTGCCGTATCCGTATGGGCACGAGACCACCGGCTACGAGGTCGAGGACCTGCAGCAAACCCTGGACAAGGCCAAGGCCGCCGGCGTGCAGGTGCTGGTGGCGCCGTTCGCCGCGCAGGACCGGCGCAGCGCGGTGGTGGAATTCCCGGGCGGCTACGTCGCCGAGATCCACAGCCCGCTGGCGCATTGAGCCGGCGCATGCACGCCGCCGCGCTGCTGGCGCTGGCGAGCGCGGTGGCGATCGCCGCACCGGTCCGCGCCGCCGAACAATCGGCGCAGGCCCCCGAGGCGGCGACGCGGCCGCTGCCCGGCACCAATCGCTGGCAGGAGGACTGGTCGGCGCTGGCCGATCCGGCGCTGCGGCAAGCGCCGCTGGACCGGCTGAAGTACCTGCCGCTGGACGCGGACGATCCGCAGCGCTACCTGTCGCTGGGCGCCAACCTGCGCGAGCGCTTCGAGTCCAACGATGCACCCGGCCTGGGCACCGGCGACGCCGCCGACGCCTACCTGTTGCAGCGCCTGCAGCTGCATGCCGACCTGCGCCTGGGCAGGCGCTGGCAGGCGTTCGCGCAGCTGGAGGACGTGCGCGCCTACGCCAAGCGCACGCATTCCGGGGCCGACCAGAACCGGCTCGACCTGCGCCTGGCCTTCGTCGCCTACCAGCGCGCCTTCGCCGACGGCACCTTCAAGGCCCGCGTGGGCCGGCAGGATTTCGCCTTCGACCTGCAGCGCTTCGTGTCCTCGCGCGATGGCCCCAACGTGCGCCAGTCCTTCGACGCGGTGTGGGCCGATTGGGAAACCGCGCGCTGGCGCGTGCTCGGCTTCGTCAGCCAGCCGGTGCAGTACGCCGACGCGCGCGCCTTCGACGACAGCTCCAGCCATCGCGTGCGCTTCAGCACGCTGCGCGCCGAGCGCAAGGTGCTCGGCGACAACGAGCTGTCCGCCTACTACGCGCTGTACGCGCGCGACCAGGCGCACTACCAGGACGGCAGCGGCCGCGAGCGCCGCCATGTGTTCGACCTGCGTTTCGCCGGCACCGCGGGCGGGACGGACTGGGACCTGGAAACGATGGCGCAGCGCGGCAGCGTCGGCGCGCAGGCGATCCGCGCCTGGGCGCTCGGCGCGCGCGCCGGCTACACGCTGCAGCGCGTCGCCGCGCAACCGCGCCTGGGCCTGCAACTGGACGCCGCCTCCGGCGACGCGCGCGCCGGCGACGGCCGCGTGGGCACGTTCAATCCGCTGTTCCCCAACGGCTACTACTTCGCCCTCGCCGGCTACACCGGCTACAGCAACCTGGTGCACCTGAAGCCATCGCTGCAGTGGCAGGCCACCCCGGCGCTGACCGCGACGCTCGCGGTGGGCCTGCTGTGGCGGCAGACCACCGCCGACGCGGTGTACCTGCAGCCGAACCTGCCGGTGGCCGGCACCGCCGGCCGCGGCGGGCGCTGGACCGGGCGCTACACGCAGCTGCGCCTGCAGCATCCGGTGTCGCCCAGCCTCACCGCGGCGCTGGAAGCGGTGCACTACGAAACCGGCAGCGCGTTGCGCCAGGCCGGCGCGCACGACAGCAATTACATCGGCACCGAGTTGCGCTGGGCCTGGTAGCCCCGCCACGTGCGTGCCGGCGCATCCGCCGCGCAGAGCGACACGAATCTCCAAGACGCGGCGGCGGCCACGCGCGAGCATCGTGCTTTCCCCCGCAGCAGGATCCCGCCATGCCGATCGCCGCTCTGCCCGTTCCGGGCGCCTCGTTGCTCTCCCCGGGCGACCACACCCTGATCATGATCGACTTCCAGTCGCAGATGGCCTTCGCCACGCACTCGATCGATGCCGTCGCGCTGCGCAGCAACGCGGCGCTGGTGGCCAACGCCGCGGCCAGCTTCGGCGTGCCGACGATCCTGACCACGGTCGCCGAGAAGAGCTTCTCCGGGCCGATGTTCGACGAGGTGGTGGCGCCGTTCCCGGGCCAGGCGCTGCTCGACCGCACCTCGATGAACACCTGGGAAGACGCGGCGGTGATCGACCGGGTCAACGCGATCGGCAAGCCGCGGATCGTGCTGGCCGGGCTGTGGACCAGCGTGTGCATCGTCGGCCCGGCGCTGTCGGCGCTGGACCAGGGCTTCGAGGTGTACGTGATCGCCGACGCCTGCGGCGACGTGTCGGCCGAGGCGCACAACCGCGCGATCGAGCGCATCGTGCAGGCCGGCGGGCGGCCGATGACCGCGCTGCAATACCTGCTGGAGCTGCAGCGCGACTGGGCGCGCACCGCGTCCTACGCCAGCACCACCGAGGTGGCGCGCAAGTACGGCGGCGCCTACGGCCTGGGCATCACCTATGCCCGGACCATGTTCGGCGCCCATGAAGGCTGAGCGGAGCGCGCCGATGAAGACCTATCTGGTATCGCTGGGCCTGGGCCTGCTGGTCGGGGTGATCTATGCGCTGTTCAAGGTGCGTTCGCCGGCGCCGCCGGTGATCGCGCTGGTCGGCCTGCTCGGCATCCTGCTCGGCGAGCAGCTGCCGCCGCTGCTGCAGCGCCTGATGCGCAGCGACGCCAACCCGACTTCGTGGTTCCACCACCAGGTCAAGCCGCACGTGTTCGGCGAACTGCCGCAGCGCGCGCAACCGCCGGCGCAGCCGGCACCGGGAGAACACGACAATGGCTGAGCCGCTTGCGACCGACGCCGCGCCGGACCTGATCCTGTACCGCGGCCGTTTCACCACCCTGGACCGCGCCCGTCCCAACGCCGAGGCGGTGGCGATCAAGGACGGACGCTTCCTGCAGGTCGGTAGCAACGAGGAGATCCTGCCGCTGGCCGGCGCGCGCACCCGACGCATCGACCTGCACGGCCGCTGCGTGCTGCCGGGCCTGATCGACAACCACCTGCACCTGATCCGCGGCGGCCTCAACTACAACCTGGAGTTGCGTTGGGACGGCGTGCGCAGCCTCGCCGACGCGATGGACATGCTGCGCCGGCAGGTGGCGATCACCCCGGCGCCGCAATGGGTGCGCGTGGTCGGCGGCTTCACCGAGCACCAGTTCGCCGAGAAGCGGCTGCCGACCATCGCCGAACTCAACGCGGTGGCGCCGGACACGCCGGTGTTCCTGCTGCACCTGTACGACCGTGCGCTGCTCAACGGCGCCGCGTTGCGCGCGGTGGGCTACGGCAAGGACACGCCGGCGCCGCCGGGCGGGGAGATCGTGCGCGACGCCGAAGGCAACCCGAGCGGGCTGCTGCTGGCCAAGCCGAACGCCTCGATCCTGTACGCGACCCTGGCCAAGGGGCCGAAGCTGCCCTACGAGTACCAGGTCAATTCGACCCGCCAGTTCATGCGCGAACTGAACCGGCTCGGCGTCACCGGCGCGATCGATGCCGGCGGCGGCTTCCAGAACTACCCGGACGACTACAAGGTGATCCAGGAACTGGCCGACGCCGGCCAGCTGACCATCCGCCTGGCCTACAATCTGTTCACCCAGAAGCCGCAGCAGGAGAAGGAAGACTTCCTCAACTGGACCGCCAGTTCGCGCTACCAGCAGGGCGACGACTACTTCCGCCACAACGGCGCCGGCGAGATGCTGGTGTTCTCCGCGGCCGACTTCGAGGACTTCCGCCAGCCGCGGCCGGACATGCCGCCGCAGATGGAGACCGAACTGGAGGACGTGGTGCGGATCCTGGCGCAGAACCGCTGGCCGTGGCGCCTGCACGCGACCTACGACGAGACCATCAGCCGCGCGCTGGACGCGTTCGAGCGCGTGGACCGGGAAATCCCGTTGCAGGGGCTGCACTGGTTCTTCGACCACGCCGAAACCATCTCCGAAAAGTCGATCGACCGCATCGCCGCGCTCGGCGGCGGCATCGCGGTGCAGCACCGCATGGCCTACCAGGGCGAGTACTTCGTCGAGCGCTACGGCATGGGCGCGGCGCAGGCCACCCCGCCGGTCAAGCGCATGCTGGAGAAAGGGGTCAAGGTCTCCGCCGGCACCGACGCCACCCGCGTGGCCTCCTACAACCCGTGGGTGTCGCTGGCGTGGCTGGTCACCGGGCGCACCGTCGGCGGCCTGCGCCTGTATCCGCAGCGCAACTGCGTGGACCGCGAAACCGCGCTGCGCATGTGGACCGAGCACGTCACCTGGTTCAGCAACGAGGAAGGCAAGAAGGGCCGCATCCAGGCCGGCCAGTTCGCCGACCTGGTGGTGCCGGACCGCGACTACTTCGGCTGCGCGGAAAGCGACATCGCCGACACCACCGCGCTGCTGACCATGGTCGGCGGCAAGGTGGTGTGGGCCAGCGGGACGTTCGCCGAACACGACGAGGCGCCGCCGCCGCCGGCGATGCCGGACTGGTCGCCGGCGCGCAGCTTCCGCGGCTACGGCGCCTGGGGCGAGGCGCCGGCGGCGGCGACGCTGCAGCAGGCCGCGGCCAGCTGCGGCTGCGCCCACGACTGCACCATCCACGGGCACCAGCACGCCACCGCGTGGAGCAGCCAACTGCCGATCGCCGACCTGAAGAGCTTCTGGGGCGCGCTGGGTTGCGCGTGCTGGGCGGTATGAACGGGGTGAGCGCGGCGCGGGCGGTCGACACCCGGCCCGGCGTCGGTGCGCGGCGCGTGCCGCGCGTCGGGCTCGCCGCGCGCGCGGTCGTCGGCATGCCGCGGAGTGCACGCCATGCGCGATGAGGCGACCCGTGCGGTCGGCACGCGCCTGACCCCGCCATGGCTGCACTGGCTGGCGCTGCTCGGGCTGTGCGCGGCCTATCTGCAGGGCGGGCTGGTCAAGGCCTTCGCCTTCGACGGCGCGGTCGCGGAGATGGTGCATTTCGGCATGGCGCCGGCCGCGCCGCTGGCGGCGGCGGTGATCGTGCTGGAACTGGGCGCGTCGCTGCTGATCCTGAGCGGCGCGTATCGTTGGCTGGGCGCGCTGGCGCTGGCCGGATTCACCTTGGTGGCCGCGTGCGTGGCCAACCGCTACTGGGAGATGAGCGGCATGCAGCGCTTTGCGGCAATGAACGCGTTCTACGAACACCTGGGCCTGGTCGGCGGCTTCGTGCTGGTGGCCTGGCACGACCTGCGCGAGCGTGCGCATGGCTGAGTCCAGCGCGCCCGCGCCGGCCACCGGCAGCTTCGCCCCGCTGCGGCATCGCGTGTTCGCGGTGCTGTGGGCGGCCACCGTGCTCGGCAACGTCGGCAGCTTCATGCGCGACGTCGCCAGCTCCTGGCTGGTCACCGACCTGTCCAACAACCCCGCCGCGGTGGCGCTGATGCAGACCGCGGCGACGCTGCCGGTGTTCCTGCTGGCGATCCCGGCCGGGGTGCTGTCGGACATCCTCGACCGGCGCCGCTTCCTGATCTGCGTGCAGCTGCTGCTGGCCTGCGTCAGCGCCAGCCTGCTGCTGCTGTCCAGGACCGGCGCGCTCACCGTCGAATACCTGGTCGCGCTGACCTTCGTCGGCGGCATCGGCAGCGCGCTGATGGGCCCGACCTGGCAGGCGATCGTGCCGGAACTGGTACCGCGCGCGGACCTGAAGAACGCGGTGGCGCTGAACTCGCTGGGCATCAACATCGCCCGCGCGCTGGGCCCGGCCGGCGGCGGCCTGCTGCTGGCCAGCCTGGGTGCGGTCGCCGCCTACGCCAGCGACGTGCTCAGCTACGTGTTCGTGGTCGCCGCGCTGCTGTGGTGGCCGCGCGCCAAGGCGGTGGACAGCGGCCTGTCCGAACAGTTCTTCGGCGCCTTCCGCGCCGGCCTGCGCTACGCCCGCGCCAGCCGCGACCTGCACGTGGTGCTGCTGCGCGCGGCGGTGTTCTTCGTGTTCGCCAGCTCGGTGTGGGCGCTGCTGCCGCTGGTGGCGCGGCGCATGCTCGGTGGCAGCGCCGGGTTCTACGGCGTGCTGCTGGGCGCGGTCGGGGTCGGCGCGATCCTTGGTGCGATCGTGCTGCCGCACCTGCGCAAGCGCCTGGGCGCCGACGGCCTGGTGCTGCTGGCCGCGGTGCTGACCGCGGCGGTGATGGCGGCGCTGGCCACCACCCCGTCGCAGACGGTCGCGGTGCTGCTGTTGCTGGTGCTCGGCGTCGGCTGGATCGTGGCGCTGACCACGCTCAACGGCGTGGCCCAGGCGGTGCTGCCGAACTGGGTGCGCGGGCGCGGCCTGGCGGTGTACCTGACCGTGTTCAACGGCGCGATGGCCGGCGGCAGCCTGGGCTGGGGCCTGATCGCGTCGGAGCTCGGCATCGCCACCACGCTGCTGGTCGGCGCTGGCGCGCTGCTGCTGGTCGCGCTCGCGTTCCACCGCCTGCGCCTGCCCAAGGGCGAGGCCGACCTGCAGCCGTCCAACCACTGGCCCGAGCCGCTGCTCAACGCCCCGGTGGCGCACGACCGCGGCCCGGTGATGGTGCAGATCGAATACCGCGTGCGCGTTGCCGACCGGCCGCCGTTCCTGCATGCGCTGCGCGAACTGTCGCAGGAGCGCCGTCGCGACGGCGCCTACGCCTGGGGCATCACCGAGCACAGCAACGAGCCGGAGCGGGTGATGGAATGGTTCCTGGTCGAATCCTGGGCCGAGCACCTGCGCCAGCACCAGCGCGTCTCGCACGCCGACGCCGACCTGCAGCAGAGCGCGCTGCGCTACCACATCGGCCCCGAGCGGCCGGCGGTGCACCATTTCCTGGCGCTGGACCTGCACCAGGCGCAGCCGCCGGCTGCCGATGGGCGGGGCGGGTAGTGCGTTTTCAGTGCAGGGTTCTGCGGTTGGCGAGGTAGAAGAAGCAGTGGTGTCGGAAGGACTCCAGTCGCGATGGCTGGTCGGTGCCGCGCTCTTGTAGGAGCGACTTCAGTCGCGACGAACGAAGTCATGGAGTGGCGGTCCGAATGACACATCGGCACCGATATCTCGATGGCATGTCCATCTCACGCACCGCCAGGCCTCGAAGGCCGCTGTCGACAAGAACCCGCCGCCGATTCACTCCGCCTCAACCACACTCGCACTGTAGGTCGCACCCTCGCGGCGCACCCGCACCGGCCCGCCGAACACCGCCGACAGCGGCGCGTCGGCCAGCAGTTCCTCGCGCCCGCCGTCGACGTACACGCGGCCGCCGCGTAGCAGGATCACCCGCTCGATCTCCGGCACGATCTCCTCGATGTGGTGGGTCACCAGTACCAGCGTGATGCCCTGGCGGGCCAGGCCGCGCATCGTCGCCAGCAGGTGCTGGCGCGCGATCAGGTCCAGCCCGGTGCTGGGTTCGTCCAGCAGCAGCGCCTGCGGCCGGTTGACCAGCGCCCGCGCGATCAGCACGCGCCGGGTCTCGCCGGCCGACAGCTCCGCGTAGGGCCGCTGCAGCAACGGCAAGGCATGCGCCAGCTGCAAGGCCTCGCGCGCGCGATCGCGCATCGCGTCGGTCACCTCGCGATGCGGCGGCACCACGTAGCTGGCGAAGAAGCCCGACAGCACCGCGCTCTCCACGTCCAGCCCGGGCATGTCGGCAAGATTGACGCTGAGATCGCCGGTGACGATGCCCAACTGGCTGCGCAGCCGGTCCACCTGCCAGCGGCTGTGCCCCAGCACCCGCACCGGCGCCTCTTCGCCGGCACGCGCCAGCGGATACAGCTCGCGCGTGATCAGCTTGATGAACGAGGACTTGCCGCAGCCGTTCGGGCCGAGGATCGCGGTGTGCTGGCCGAGCGCGATGCGCAGGCTCAGGTCGTGCAGCACGCGTACCTGGCCGCGCACCACGCTGGCGCGGTCCAGCTCGATCAGCGGCGCGGCGGCCGGCATGGGAGTTGCATCGGGGACGACGACGGACATGGAAGTGCAACCGTTCTGTGATCAAGAGCGCGCAGCGGCTGAACACCATACGCGGGCGATGGGTGAAGTTTGCCGCCACTGCCCCCATCATGTCTCCTACTCAACCTGGCGCATGCCTTCACGGCCTGGAGTTCTGGCAATGTCCGACGCGATTCTCGACTTCCTCCGCACCGGCCTGCTCGACGTCGGCTGGTGGGGCATGCTGGCGGTGCTGCTGGTGTTCACCCAGCTGACCATCTTCGCCGTGACCTTGTACCTGCACCGCAGCCAGGCCCACCGCGGTGTCGATTTCCATCCGCTGCTGTCGCACTTCTTCCGCTTCTGGACCTGGTTCACCACCTCGATGATCACCAGAGAGTGGGTGGCGATCCATCGCAAGCACCACGCCAAGGTCGAGACCGAGGAAGACCCGCACAGCCCGCAGACCAAGGGCATCGGCCGCGTGTTCTGGCGCGGTGTGGAGCTGTACCGCGAAGCGCGCGCCATGCGCGGCGACATCGAGCAGTACGGCAAGGGCGCCCCGGACGACTGGATCGAGCGCCGCCTGTACACCCCGCGCGCGAACTGGGGCCCGGTCGCGCTGCTGGCGGTCAACTTCCTGCTGTTCGGCCTGCCCGGCATCGCGCTGTGGGCACTGCAGATGGCCTGGATCCCGTTCTGGGCCGCCGGCGTGGTCAACGGCCTGGGCCACTGGTGGGGCTACCGCAACTTCGAATCGGCCGACACCTCGACCAACCTGACCCCGTGGGCGCTGTGGATCGGCGGCGAAGAGCTGCACAACAACCACCACGCCTTCCCCAGCTCGGCGCGCTTCTCGATGCGGCGCTGGGAACTGGACATCGGCTGGGTCGCGATCCGCGGTCTGGCCGCCCTGCGCCTGGCCAAGATCCTGCGCGTGGCGCCGACCCTGGACGTGCGCCCGAACATCGCCGTGCCCGACGCCGACACCCTGCGCGCGCTGCTCTCGCACCGCTTCCAGGCGATGACCGACTACCAGCGCAACGTGTTCGCCCCGGCGCTGAAGGAAGAGGCCGCCCAGGCCGGCGCCAAGCTGCGCCAGCTGCTGCCGCGGCGCCTGCGCAAGGGCCTGGTCGACGACGGCCGCTGGCTCAAGCCCGACGCGCGCGAACAACTGCAGCACTGGGTCGCACAGCGCCCGCGCATGCGCACCCTGGTCGAGCATCGCGCCCGCCTGGCCGCCTTGCTCGAAGCGCGCAGCCACGACGCCAGCGAGCGCCTGAAGCAGCTGCAGGCCTGGTGCCACGACGCCGAAGCCAGCGGCATCGCCGCGTTGCAGGCCTATGCGGCCCGGCTGAAGGGCTACGCCCTGGCATGAGCCGGGGTTTCCTGCAGGCGCTTCGCGAACGCCGCCTCGTGCGGCGTTCGTCGTTCATGGCGCTGTTCGTCCTGTTGGGCGCCTTGCTCGGCGCGGCGGGCGCCGCCGGCGCCCAAGCCGTCGACAGCACCGGGAGCTACCTGCAGCGCATGGACCGCGACGGCGACGGCCGCGTCAGCCTGGACGAATACCTGGCCTGGATGAGCTACGCCTTCGACGCCCGCGATACCGATCACGACGGCGTGCTCAGCCCCGCCGAACTGCCTGGCGGCCGCGGCAAGCCGATCACCCGCGCGCAGCACCAGGCCACTTTGACTGCCCGCTTTCGCAAGCAGGACAGCAGTGGAGATGGGTATTTGAGCGCCAGGGAGTTGGCGGCGCCGCCGCGTTGAGAGGCTCTGTTGTAGTAGGGCGCCGTTTCGTCATCTTCCAGCCATTGACTGCTCTGGCAGACGAGATTTAAGTACGCGCCCAACTTTGTTTGCAGTAACGTTCACTTTTCCCATCAGACACCCACGAAACTCCGTAATTCCAATAGGATTTGCTAACGTGCTCAAGCGCCAGCATAAGGCGCCTTTTACAAAACCTATAGGTTGAGGAATACGGGGATTTTGTTGATGATAATTCGAGCCAGCCAAGCCGAGAAGCGGTTGCCCTAAAATTTTCTATGGGTATCAAATCTGGATTGCTGATGGAAATGTTTTGGGACAACGCTCCTGCGACGCTCGCCCTGTCAAATGTTTTGATGGGCCTCCCCCCCAAATTCTACCGCAAAAGGCTCAATTTCTTCTTGTAAGTGACGAATATTTGGTTTTCCTGAAGGATCATAATCTTTAGAGCGTTGGTACGAAGTATATAGACCATACCCAGCGCAAAAAAAGATAATTAAAAAGAACCCGCTCTTTATGATTTTCACCAGATCCACCCCCAGCCGTCATCACTTATAACTTCTCCAATTTCCCCTCCTATTCCTCCTGTCCCTGCGGCGGTCAGGGCGCTGAGGTTGCCGGCCGGGTCGAAGGCAAAGCCCACCGCCAGCCCGTCGCTGCGCGTGTCATTAACCGCCAGCGGACGGTAGTCCTAGTCCAGCGCGCGCTGCATCGGGCGGCCGTTGCCGTAGGCCAACTTGCCACCGTGCCGAACGCAGTAGGTGGCGTTGCCCAGCAGCACCTGCCGGGTGCCGCCGGCCGGAGTCACACCCACCTCCGTGGTCTGGCCCTGTGCGTTGCACACGTAGTCCATCGCCGTGCCGTAGGGATAGGTCAGCCGACTCAGCTGGCCGGCCTTGGTGTAGGCGTAGCGCAGCACGAACACCTTGCCGTTGGTGGTCACGCTAAAGCTTCTTACGCTGCCTCAATCCTGCAACAATACTAGCAGTTCCCGCTAAAGCCAGAGCTAAGCAAACCCCATAGCTGGAAATTGCAAGCATTACGATGGCTAGAATTAAAAAAACGCCAGCTAATATGAAATGAACGAAAGGCTTAAACATTCAAATCTCCTAATTTATTGAAGCGTCTGAATTCCGCCTAAGCCGCATACCATCGCGCTACCAACTTCCCAAGCAGCTAGCGAGCCGCCAGCATAGGTGGCAACACCAGTCAAAAGAGTTGATTCGACAAGCATGGAAGCAACCGTAGCACCTGATACTGGCGCGGTTATGAGTGACGAAGGCTGAAAACATATTGCATGCATGCCAGCCAGTATTTTCCATAAGTTCTTTGATGTATAGGGGCATCGGAATTGATCTCTGATTCGTCGGCTGGACATAGGCCGAAATAATCAGAAAAAATAAAAGGGTTCAATTTTGCGTAGTGGTATGTCCCACTGCCACCTTTCAACCCAATCGGATCGCTCTGCGCATACCGCCCGGTACCAGGATCATAATCCCGGAAGTAGTTCTGATTGAGCCCAGTCGCCGTATCATAGCGCTGCCCTGGGAAGCGCATATCGAACACGAAGGCCATGCCGTCTTGGTCCGGGTCCTGGTCCGGTAGAGAGTTGCCGAAAGCTTCACCCTTCAGATCCCACTTCCAGATCGCCACATCGCGGACCGGGTCGATCACCGCGCGCGGGGTGCCCAGGTGGTCTGGCTGCACGTAATGCAGGCTGTTGCTCGCCAGCACGCCGACCGGCAGGTCGTCCAGCCAGATCGCTTGTTGCAGTGCTTGGCCAGTCGAATCGTAGTCGCCTAGCCAGTGCCCGGTTTCGTCGTACAGCGTGTAGGTGCCGGTCGTGCCCAGGAACTTGCGGACCTGCTCGCCGCGCCCGTTGTATTGGTAGTTCATCACTACCGCGCCCGCGCGCTTGGCCTGGCCCATGCGGCCGTTGGTGTCGTACACGAATTCTTGCGCGATGCCGCCGATGGAAAGCGTATTGCCGACTGCGTCGTAGGTGCGGGTGGTACCGGCCACCGCGCTCAGGCGGTGGCTGGTCGTCGGATAGCTGTAGGTCTGCGTGGTGGTATTGACCTTGGCACCAAGCCGGTTGCCGGTGGCGTCGTAGCTGTAGCCGTCGATCACCGTGCCGGTCGGGCCGTCCTTGAACGCAGTCAGCCGGCCCAGGGCGTCATAGTCCAGGCTGATCACCGGGGCAGTGTTGCCCGCCGCGGTCAGGGCGCTGAGGTTGCCGGCCGGGTCGAAGGCAAAGCCGGTGCTCAGGCCATCAGTGCGGGTGTCGCTGACTGCCAGCGGACGGTAATCCTGATCCAGCACGCGCTGCATAGGGCGGCCATTGCCGTAGGACCAACTCGCCACCGGGCCGAACGGGTAGTAGGTCGCGTTGCCCAGCAACACCTGCCGTGTCCCGCCGGCCGGGGTCACGCCGACTTCGGTGGTCTGGCCCTGGGCATTACGCACATAGTCCACCGCTGCGCCGTCGGGATAGGTCAGCCGACTCAGCTGGCCGGCCTTGGTGTAGGCGTAGCGCAGCACGAACACCTTGCCGTTGGTGGTCTGCACTTTGCGGACCAAGTCGCCGAAGCGGTCGTAGCAGTAGTCGGTGTTCCATCAAAGAGCCAGAGGGATATCCATTGAGCAGAATTTCCTTTTGTCACTGTGACGGACGGTTAATATCAAATTGCTCCAGAGCAGCCGCTTGATATGGTTTTTAAATTGCCTGGCAGAGATATAATGACAAAGCCACTGGACGGAGGGTTGCAAGTGCCAAAGTGATTGTAAAGAATAATCAAGTGGCCGTCTCTAAAGAAAGCAGAGTACTTGCCAGCACCATCATCCTTGATGGATTTCACAAGGTAAACTTTTTCTGGATCAGAAAAAATATTTGGGATGGCCAATTCGTTCAATTCAGATGCCTCTATTTCTGCAAATCCGCGGCCCATTAAAATTTCTTCGGCTTTACCTAGAGCGCCTGACGGAATTTCAATAATTTTATTCCCATCTATTCTATCCGATTCGCGCGTATATTTTAAGGGCTCTGCTAGCTGATGGGCCGGGCTGGACGTACAGCCCGAGCAAAACACGACAAATAAAATTACAAAAAAAAGGTTGAATTTTTCTATTTGCATTTCAGTTCCCTCTTGATTGCACCCCTTGCTCGGTCGTCGGGCTGCCCAAAAAATTGCCCCATTATGTTTCCTTCCCAGCCCTGAACTGGGAGAGATTTTCTAGGGTTTTCAGATACTATATCGTACATATCAAAGCGTCCGTCATATTTGAATTCCATTATGTGCCCTGCCTCGTGGGCCGCTACCCAAGGGTCATTGGCTGCGAACCACTTTCCCCTATTTCCCTGCATATAAGATGTACCAGTGCCGGGTACAATTTCTATCTTGGTCGCGCGCCATCCACCAATACTAGTGGTAACTTTAAAATCTGGTGTAGACCATATCTGCTCTATGGAGGAACGCATAGAAGCTATCACCTGAGGATCTGCGGCGGCACCAATAAATTCTAGGTTTATGTTTATTTCAACCCCATCTGGCGTGCACCTACATTTTGCCCGAAGGCCGATTTCATCGTGCAAATATATTGGATTGCTATTCGCATAGGAAAATGTTCCCTTTCCTCCACTAAGCCCAATTGGATCGCTCTGCGCATACCGCCCGGTACCAGGATCATAATCTCGGAAGTAGTTCTGATTGAGCCCAGTCGCCGTATCGTAGCGCTGCCCTGGGAAGCGCATATCGAACACGAAGGCCATGCCGTCTTGGTCCGGGTCCTGGTCCGGTAGAGAGTTGCCGAAAGCTTCACCCTTCAGATCCCACTTCCAGATCGCCACATCGCGGACCGGGTCGATCACCGCGCGCGGGGTGCCCAGGTGGTCTGGCTGCACGTAATGCAGGCTGTTGCTCGCCAGCACGCCGACCGGCAGGTCGTCCAGCCAGATCGCTTGTTGCAGTGCTTGGCCAGTCGAATCGTAGTCGCCTAGCCAGTGCCCGGTTTCGTCGTACAGCGTGTAGGTGCCGGTCGTGCCCAGGAACTTGCGGACCTGCTCGCCGCGCCCGTTGTATTGGTAGTTCATCACTACCGCGCCCGCGCGCTTGGCCTGGCCCATGCGGCCGTTGGTGTCGTACACGAATTCTTGCGCGATGCCGCCGATGGAAAGCGTATTGCCGACTGCGTCGTAGGTGCGGGTGGTACCGGCCACCGCGCTCAGGCGGTGGCTGGTCGTCGGATAGCTGTAGGTCTGCGTGGTGGTATTGACCTTGGCACCAAGCCGGTTGCCGGTGGCGTCGTAGCTGTAGCCGTCGATCACCGTGCCGGTCGGGCCGTCCTTGAACGCAGTCAGCCGGCCCAGGGCGTCATAGTCCAGGCTGATCACCGGGGCAGTGTTGCCCGCCGCGGTCAGGGCGCTGAGGTTGCCGGCCGGGTCGAAGGCAAAGCCGGTGCTCAGGCCATCAGTGCGGGTGTCGCTGACTGCCAGCGGACGGTAATCCTGATCCAGAACGCGCTGCATAGGGCGGCCATTGCCGTAGGACCAACTCGCCACCGGGCCGAACGGGTAGTAGGTCGCGTTGCCCAGCAACACCTGCCGTGTCCCGCCGGCCGGGGTCACGCCGACTTCGGTGGTCTGGCCCTGGGCATTACGCACATAGTCCACCGCTGCGCCGTCGGGATAGGTCAGCCGACTCAGCTGGCCGGCCTTGGTGTAGGCGTAGCGCAGCACGAACACCTTGCCGTTGGTGGTCTGCACTTTGCGGACCAAGTCGCCGAAGCGGTCGTAGCAGTAGTCGGTGGTGCCGCTGCCGTCCTGCATGCGGGTCAGTCGGCCGACCGCGTAGGTCTCTCCACTGGTGCAGACAGCCTGGTTCACGTCGTAGGCATAGGTGACGTTGAGGCTGCTGGTCGGATAGCCGACTTGGATCAGCCGGTTCAGGGCGTCGTAGCTGTACGTAGTGGTGACGTTGCGCGCATCGGTCTGGCTGGCGCGGTTGCTGGCGCTATCGTAGGTGTAGGTCGTCGTGCCGGTATCCGGGCTGGTCAGCGTGGTCAGGTCGCCCAGGCCGTTGTAGGCGTACGTCGTGTCCAGGCCTTTCGGATCGGTGACCTTGGTCAGGTTGTCGAGCGCGTCGTAAGAGAACTTGGTCTCCGCCGCGATGCCGCCCACGTCCTGCAGCGTGCGGGCCAGACGGTTGAGCGGGTCGTAGTCGTTCTGGGTGACGTGGCCGAGTGCGTCGGTCACCGTTTCGGTATTGCCGTTGGCGTCGTAGCCGAAGTCGGTCGGGTCGCCGCCAGCGGTGGCCTGCGTGGCCAGCTGGCCGAGTTGGTTGTACACCCGCGACAGCGTGCGCTTGAGTGTGCCCGAGGCGTCCTTGGTATCTTCCTTGACCCGGTTGCCGGCGAGGTCGGTGGTGTAGTGCAGGGTGTTGCCGGCATTGTCGGTGATATCGGTCAGGCGCTGCGCCGCGTCGTAGGTGAAATAGGTAAACGTACCGTCCGGCTGGGTCACCTGCTTGACCAGCCCGGTCGGCCAGTAGTCGATCAGGGTGATGCGGTCATCGTTCTCGCTGGCAGCATCGCCACCGCGAACCTTGCTGCCGGTCAGCCAGCCGCGCAGATGGTAGGTGTAGTCGGTCACGAGTCCATTGGCATCCTTCATCGCCAGCAGGTGACCGACGCCGTCGTAGGACAGGTACTCGGTCACCTGACCAAGAGCGTTGGTGACTTTCCATAGGTCGCCCTTTCGATAACGGCAAACTCCACCAGGGCTCGTGCAGCCCGCGTCGTCGCCGGGGTAATAAGTGTATTGCAGACTGTCGGCGACATCGGTGCGAGGGCCATCAACTGCCTTGATCAGCCCAAGGATGGGGCAAGTGCTTCCCGGCGCTGAAACATCCGCTGTTTCGCAGTAACTGATTGCGGTGACCCGGACTTGGTTGGTGTCTATGTCGGTCGTGGTTACGGCCTGCGGCTGCAGTCTGGCATTACGCGCATAGCTGACGATTGCACGATCAGACTGGAGACGCAATAGACGGTTCGAATCGGTAGCGGTATGGGTAACGACTGTACTCTGTTCCGGAAGCCCGAAAGCTCTTTGAACCGTGTGTACGCTCATTCTCACGCCGGACTCGACCACGTCACCGTAAGTATGCTTGGTAACCACCCCGCCGCGATCGGTTTTAGCGCTAAGACGGCGCCGAAAATCGGTGGAAGCATCGTAGTACGAGTAGGTTTCCGTACCGGCGCTATTCGTTATCGAGGATATCTTGGGCGATCCGTCGCCAGCGCCTGTCATGGTGAAGGTGGATTGCTCGCCAAGCGCATCGGTGGCAATCGTACCCGCCGGCGTATAAACAAAACTGCTGGCATCGGCCCCGCCTGCGTGTGTGCTGGATACAGCCCGCCCTTTGTCATCGTACGCAAATGTGCCGAACCGCTGACCATCCTCTGCGGTGATACCGGTCAAATGTCGTGGGAAACGAGCATCCTCATAGTGGTACGTGCGTTGTCCCCCATCTGAATATGTCACGGCGCTGAGTCGGCCGTTATCGTATGCATACGAGGCCAATACAGACCCTTGGGAACTTACCCCCGTAATCTGTGCATCGCTCGACGTATCTGCATAAGCGAATTCGATGGAGCGTCCTTGTGCGGAAATTATTGACTGCAGCCTTCCGCGCTGGTCATAGCTGTAGAAGAGCTTGTTTGCGTCCTCGTTTTCACGCGAAATAAGGCGGCCCTCTCCATCAAATGTGTAGACACCATCTTGGCGATACAACTTCCAGCTGCTTCCGTCAGCGATTATGCGTTCGCCGCTTCCATTAGCAGCCAGATATTCTCCACTGGCTGCCATGAAAAGAGTTACATAACCGCTTCCCTCAATGACCCCGAAATACGGGGAAGCTATGGAAAGATGGATTTGGTGGGAGTCCGACCAGCCCAATCCCCAGCGCCCCGACGACGCCACGACACCAGAATGGTAGTACCGCTCCAGTTCGATCCAGCCGAGATCAATGTCTTTTTCCGCCTCGTATTTGTCGCCTGTTTTAACATCGCACGGGTTTCCAAAAAGTCCAGACGGGCCGGTGGTGCCGTGAGTGCATTCCATTTGAGTGGTGACTACAGTTGCCGTAAATTCCTCATTTATGCAGGCGTTTTGGTCATCTTTCCAACTCATATAGGGGTTCGGACAAATCGAAATCCTCATGATTTGCGCGTCGCCCGATTCTACGCTGCAGGTTCCATCATCGGCATCATAGTCTGGATAGGTGTAATGGTAATTCGCGATTTCCATGCCTTCAAAGTCTGGAGAAAACGGGCTCCACTCGCTTGTGCGCAAAAATGTTGACGATGCACATGGCGGGCTGCCACCTTGATTGAGCATGCCAATAGATTCGCTAATTAGCTCCTCTTCCGTGTCGGCACTTTGTCCGTTGATCCCGAAATATTGGAGCGTCCGCTCTTTTTTACCCATCCAATAAATTATTGAAATATGGCCGTCTGCAGAGAGCGAGGTCGATTTAATTTCAGTTACGTACTGGTACGCGTCGGGCGCGTTTGCAGGCCCCGGAATGGCTCGAATTGCGGCTTCGGCCTGTTCCTGAGTCTCGTAACTTCCAACTGAGGTGCCATCGCTTTTTTGTACGCTAAATTTTTGATCGGCTTCCTGCGCAATTGCCAAGGAGGGTAGCCAAGCAAAAAGCATAAGAGCAGCAACGGCCGCTCTTGGCCAAATCAATTTCAACATAGCGGGGAGACCAAAAGCCTGGTACTTCTTGTTCTCGTATGTCATGACTCTTCCCTGTCAGTTTGACTTTAGACCTGGCCGCTAGCCCAGATCCATAACAGACGTATGTAAAATACATTCAGATCAAAGCACAAGACACCGTAGCTTGAGAGCGCAGGCTCTCCTGGGCGACTTTATAGAATTTCGCGCGTACCCCCCCACAATCGCGTACTGACTAAAATCCTTTTTATAACAGCCTTTGCAGCTGTCTATTCCAGAAATCCATTCGGTCCAACGAGTGAAACACACGCTACAGGACATCAAATGGCGATGAAATTGTCCGTATTCTTTTTTGTGATGCACCTCTCCTTGCTCGATGGAGGCCGGCAGTGCACGTTTCGAACGGCACGTAAGTGCCTGCACACCGTGTCCAATTGGGAGCACTGACCCGCGATGTCATGGACGGGGGTTTATTCGGCCCCTGTCCTCTGTCCGGATCCCATCGACGTCGTACCCGCTAACTCGAACCCACTTCGCCGGCTAAGCTTGCCTATCGAATTCCACCATCTTCCAGCTCCCATGCCCGAACTCCCCGAAGTAGAAACCACCCGGCGCGGCCTGGAGCCGCATCTGCTGGGGCGCCGCATCCATGGCGTGATCCTGCGGCGGCCGGACCTGCGCTGGCCGATCCCGGCGGAGGTGGCGCAGCAGTTGCCCGGGCAGCGTATCGACGGCATCCGCCGCCGCGCCAAGTACTTGCTGATGGACACCGCGGCCGGCAGCGCGCTGCTGCACCTGGGCATGTCCGGCAGCCTGCGGGTGCTGCCCGGGGACACGCCGCCGCGGGCGCACGACCATGTCGACATCAGCCTGGAAGACGGGCGCGTGCTGCGCTTCAACGATCCGCGCCGGTTCGGCTGCCTGCTGTGGCAGGCGCCGGGCCAGATCCACCCGCTGCTCGAGGAGCTCGGGCCGGAGCCGCTGTCGCCGGAATTCGACGGGGATTACCTGTTCCGGCGCAGCCGTGGCCGGAGTGCGCCGGTAAAGACGTTCTTGATGGACCAACGCATCGTGGTCGGGGTCGGGAACATCTATGCCGCCGAAAGCCTGTTCCAGGCAGGAATCAGTCCGCTGCGCGAGGCCGGGGAGGTCTCGCGGGCGCGCTATGCGCGCCTGGCCGAGGCGGCCAAGGCGATCCTGGGCTACGCCATCGACCGCGGCGGCACGACCCTGCGCGACTTCATCAGTCCGGACGGCGCGCCCGGGTATTTCGAGCAGGAGCTGGCGGTCTACGGCCGCGAGGGCGAGGCCTGCAAGCGCTGCGGGCGGGCGCTGCGCCATGCCAGCATCGGCCAGCGCGCCAGCGTCTGGTGCGGGAGCTGCCAGCGCTGACGGACGGCGGCCGCTGGCCGCCGCCGCGCGCTATAGTCCGCGCGACTCCCGGCCGGAGGAGAGACCGCCGTGGTAGAGACCGCACCCGAGATCACCGTGTGGCTGGATGCCGCGCGCGGCGGCGACCGCGCGGCGCTGGATCGCGTGCTCAGCACCCTTTACCAGGAACTGCACGGCATGGCCCGGCGCCAGTTGGCCGGGCAGCACGGCCAGACCCTGGACGCCACCTCGCTGGTCCACGAGTCCTACCTGAAGTTGCTCGGCTCGCGCGGCATGGCCCGCTTCGACGGCCGCGCGCACTTCTTCGCCTATGCCGCCTCGGCGATGCGCAGCGTGGTGGTCGACTACGCGCGCAACCGCCTGACCCGCAAGCGCGGCGGCGATCTCAAGCGCGTCGCCGAGATCCCCGAGGACAGCGGCGGGGTGCGCCTGGACGAGGACCTGCTGGCGCTGGACGTGGCGATGAACCGGTTGCAGGCGCTCGATGAGCGCCTGGCCCAGGTGGTGGAGCTGCGGTATTTCGCCGGCCTGTCGGAACAGGAGATCGCCGAGCTGATGCAGCGCTCCGAACGCAGCATCCGCCGCGACTGGCAGAAGGCGCGCATCTTCCTGCTGGCGGCGATGCAGGACCACTAGACCCCGACCGGAGCACCGCATGGACGCGCTGCAGTGGCAACGCCTGTCGCCGTTGCTCGACCAATTGCTGGAACTGACCGCGGACGCGCGCGCGGCACGGCTGGCGCGGCTGCACGCGCACGATCCGGCCACGGCCGACGAACTGGTGCGGATGCTGGCGCTGGACGCGGCCGGCTCGGACCTGCTCAGCGAGCCGTTGCTGGCCGCCGCCCCGCCGTCCTTGTGCGCCGGCGGCCGGGTCGGGCCGTACGCGCTGGAGCGGTTGCTCGGCGAAGGCGGCATGGGCCAGGTCTGGCTGGCGCAGCGCGCCGATGGCCTGTACCAGCGCCGGGTCGCGCTGAAGCTGCTGCGTCCCGGCTATGCCGACGCCGCGCTGCGCCAGCGCTTCACCCGCGAACGCGAGATCCTGGCGCGGCTGGAGCATCCGCACCTGGCGCGGCTGCTCGACGCCGGCATCGCGGACGATGGGCGCCCGTACCTGGCGCTGGCCTATGTCGAAGGCGAACCACTGACCGACCACTGCCAGCGCCTGCACCTGTCGGTGAGCGCGCGGCTGCGGCTGTTCCTGCAGGTCTGCGAGGTGGTCAGCCACGCGCACGCCAACCTGATCGTGCACCGCGACCTGAAGCCGTCGAACATCCTGGTCAACGCCGCAGGCGAAGTGCGGCTGCTCGACTTCGGCATCGCCAAGCTGCTCGACACCGAGGCCGAGACGGCGGCCGATCCGCATCCGCGCACCGAGATACGCGCGTTCACCCTGCACTACGCGGCGCCGGAACAGGTGCGCGGCGAGCCGATCACCACGCTCACCGACGTGTATTCGCTGGGCGTGGTGCTGTACGAGCTGCTCACCGACCAGAAGCCCTATCACCTGTGCCGCAGCAGCGACGCCGAATGGGAGCGCGCGATCCTGGCGGTGGAAGCGCCGCGGCCGTCGGCGGCGGTGGCGCGCGCGGCGCAGCACGGGCAGCGCGATCCGGCCGAGGCGCGGCGTCTGGCCTGGCGGCTGCGCGGCGACCTGGACAACATCCTGCTCAAGGCGCTGCAGAAGCCGCCGGCGCAACGCTACTCCTCGGCCGAGGCGCTGGCCCAGGACCTGCGCCGCTACCTGCAGGGCCGGCCGGTGCAGGCGCGGCCGCGGGGCGTGGCCTACCGCCTGCAGAAATACCTGCAGCGGCACCGCTGGAGCGTGGTGTTCGGCAGCATCACCGCCGCGGCCCTGCTCGGCGCTGCGGGCGTGGCGCTGTGGCAGGCGCGCGAGGCGCACCGCGAGACGGTGCGCGCGCAGGCCATGCAGGATTTCGTGATCGGCCTGTTCGACCGCGCCGGCAACGCGCAGCGCGGCGATGGCTTCGACCTGCGCGGCCTGCTGGCCAGCGGCGAACAGCGCGGCGAGCGCGAGCTGCTGCGGCAGCCCTTGGCGCGCGCGGAACTGCAGGGCGTGATCGCGCGCCTGCGCATCGGCCTGGGCGACTACCGCGAAGCGCTGCAGTTGCTGGAGCGGCAGCGTGCGCTGCTGGCCGCGCAGGACGACGTGCCGCTGGCCCTGCGCCTGGAAGCGGCGGCCCAGCACGGGCGCGCGCTGCGCCTGCTGAGCCGCTCGCAGGAGTGCCTGGCGGTGCTGCAGCCGCTGGCGGCGCAGGCGCAGCAGGCGCAGGCGCAGCTGCCCCTTCAGGCCGCGGGGTTCTTCTCGCAACTGGGGCGCTGCCGGCGCGCCCTCGGCCACCGCGCGGCGGCGCGGGTCTGGTTCGAGCGCGCGCTGGCGCTGCACCGCGACGCGCTCAAGGATCCGGCCGGCATCGTCGAGAGCATGACCGACGTCGCCTCGCTGGACAGCGACATCGGCCATACCGATGCGGCGATCGCCGGCTACCTGCAGGCCCTGGCCCTGCTCGAGCGCCAGGCCGGCCCGCGGCATCCGCTGAGCATCAACCTGCTGCGCAGCCTGGGCGTGGCCTACCGCGATCGCGGCGACGTCGACCAGGCCGAGCAGGCGGTGGGCGCGGCGCTGGCGTTGTCGCACAGCTTGAACGGCGACCGGCACCCGGTCAGCCTGGGCCTGCGGCGGCTGCGGGCTGCGGTGATGATCGACCAGGGCCACCTCGACGTCGCCGAGCGCGAACTGCGTGCCGCGCATGCGCTGACCGTGGAGCGGCTGGGGCCGGCGCACCGCGACACCGGCATGAGCTGGAGCTCGCTGGCGATGCTGGAACTGGAGCGCGGCCAGGATGCGCAGGCGATCGCCGACATGGCCCGCTCGGTCGCGATCCTGCGTGCGCCCGACAGCCAGGCGCTGCTGCCGTACATGCTGCTCAACCAGGGCCTGGCGCTGTCGGCGGCGGGCCGCTACCGCGACGCCCTGGCGCCGCTGTACGAAGCGCGCGCGCGCTGGATCGCGCAACTGGGCCAGAACAACCCGGCGGTCGGCGACAGCGAGCGGCTGATCGCCGAGGCGCGCGCGGCGCTCGGCGAACCGCGGCAGGCCGACGCGCTGTTGGCGCAGGCGTTGCGCCGCACCGAGAGCGGCTACGGCCCGGTCCATCCGCGCACCCGCGCGGTACGGGTGGCCTGGGCCCGCAACCTGGGGCGGCTCGGCCGCGACGCGCAGGCGCTGCGCGAACTGGAGGCGCAGGCGCGGCTGGGCGGGGACGGCATCGAGAACCGCAAGCTGCGCTGGCGCGCCCGCGCCTACGCCGCCGAACTGCGTTGCCGGCGCCACGGCGCGGCGGGCGACGGGCGCGGCGAACTGCAGGCGTTGCAGCGCGAACTGGCGCAGGCGCAGCCGCAGGGCGGCACGCTGGTCGATGAAGTGTCAGCGCTGCGTGCGGCCTGCGGCGCGGCGCGGACGTTGGCCTCCGCACGCTGAGGCCGGGGGCGAGCGCCGCGATCACACCTTCGCGAGCGCTTGAGGCAGATGTCGCCGTCTGGAGGGCGGCTGCGGCCATCGCGCCCAGCGTCACCACCATGGTGCGGCCCGGCAGCAGCGGCGGCACGGCGCGTGCAGGCCGCCGTGGACACGGGCTGTACGCACGGCCACAACGACGCGCAGAGATCGTGGGGATCATCGCCATGTCCCGGGCCGGCGCGCCGGACGACCTGCCGCCATCGACGGCGGCGACGTCGTCGCCGTTGTCGCCGACGTCGCGGCGCGGTGCGGCGATGGCGCCTGTCGCAACCGATGGCCTGCGGCCACCCGGCGCTCCGCGGAGGTGAACGGCGCCTCGGCTGTCGCCGGCGCCGCGCAGCGGCCACAATCGCGCTTCCCTTCCTCGATCGCAGGCCGCCCATGCAGACCGACACGCCCAATGGATGGCGCCCGCGCGTGGCGCTGCTCGCGCTTCTGGGTGCCTGGCCGCTGCTCGCGGCCGCCGCGCCGGCGTCGGCGCCTGGCGTCGCTGCGAATACGCCGTGGATCATGGACAACGGTGTGATCCGGCTCACCGTCACTCCGACCCTGGGCGGGCGCGTGCTGGGGTTCCAGCGCAGCACCGGGCCGAACCTGGTCAAGGTCGGCGAGGCGGTGCAGCGCCAGCCGACGCCGCCGGTCGATGCGATGGCCGGCGATATCCCCTATTTCGGCCACGACGTCTGGGTCGGGCCGCAGAGCGCCTGGTGGCAGCACCAGGACGCCAATCCGGCGCGGCGCGCGGCGCACGCGAACTGGCCGCCGGACCCGTACCTGAGCTTCGCCACCACCACCGTCACCGCGCGTTCCCCGCGCCGCCTGCAACTGCGCGGCGTGGACAGCCCGGTCAGCGGCGTGCGCCTGCACAAGACCTTCGCGCTGTCGCCGCAGCGCGCCGACAGCGTGCTGCTGCAGGTCCAGGCGCAGAACGTGCGCAAGACCGCGGTGGCCTGGGACCTGTGGTTCAACACCCGGGTCGCCGCGGCCACGCGGGTGCTGGTGCCGGTCGCCGCCGCCACCGACATCCGCGTGCAGCCCAGCGATGGCGCCGGCTACGCACCGCCGCAGTACGCGTTGCGCGACGGCATGATGGCACTGGCCGCCGCGCCGCCGCCGGGCAGCGCCGGGCAGCGCGGCAAGCTGCTGCTGCAGCCGTCGGCCGGCTGGATCGCCGCCTTCGCCGGCGGCCAGGCCTGGGTGATCCGCTTCGCGCACCAGCCGCGCGCGCGCATCCATCCCGAGCAGGGCCAGGTGGAGTTCTACCTGGATGCGCCGGCGGCGGATCCGGGCAGCGGCCTGCTGGAAATCGAAGTGCATGCGCCGTACCGGACCCTGGCGCCGGGCCAGCGCATGCAGGCCGAGGAGCAGTGGACGCTGCTGGACTATGCCGGCGGCGACGATCCGGCGCAGCAGCGCCGCTTCCTGTGCCGGCATGCCGCGGCGCTGGCGTTGGAGGGCGCCTGCGCCACGCCGTAGCGCCTGGCGCGTTCGGCGTGCGCCACCCGCCCGATTCGCGTTGGCTCCGGTAGCGTCGGCGGGCGCTGCGTGCGCGGCGCCTGGTTGGTGATCGGGTCGCGCGTCGCCCGCCAGGCCCAAGCCGCAGGCGGCCGCTGCGCGTGCCTGCGACCGCGCCATCGTTCGGCATGGACATGCGCTCGCGTCCTCTTTCCTCGCCGGTGCGCATGCCACCGCGGCGCGATCTGCGCGGCAGCGGGTGACACGTCTTGAACGCCGCTTGTCTATGATGGAGCCCCTCTCCGCTTCGATCCGGCCCATGCAACGACGCGATTTCCTCAAGAACGCCGCCGCCGCCTTCGCCGCCATGGGCTTGCCCGCGATGCCGATGCTCGGCCAGGCCGCGCCCGCGGTCGGCCTGCGCCGCCTGGGCAAGCCGCAGCCCTTCGACTACGCCTGGCTCAAGGGCCACGCCCGGGCCATGGCCCAGGCGCCGTACCAGAGCCACAAGCGGGCGCTGCCGGGACCGCTGGAAGCGCTGGACTGGGACCAGTACCAGTCGATCCGCTACCGCCAGGACCACGCGCTGTGGGCGGCCGACCAGGGGCCGAAATTCCAGGCCAAGTTCTTCCACCTGGGCCTGTACTTCAAGACGCCGGTGCACATGTTCGACCTGGTCGACGGGCAGGCGCAGGAACTGGCCTACGACGGCGCCGCATTCGACTACGGCAAGAGCGGCCTGCAGGGCAAGCACCTGCCCAAGGAACTGGGGTTCGCCGGTTTCCGCCTCAACACCAAGCAGGACACCGACCGCGACTTCGCCGCGTTCCTCGGCGCCAGCTATTTCCGCGCGGTGGGCAAGGAAGGCCAGTACGGCCAGTCCGCGCGCGGCCTGGCGATCGATACCGGCACCGGCGGGCCGGAGGAATTCCCCGACTTCATCGCCTACTGGCTGGAGCAGCCCAAGGCCGGCTCGGACACGGTGGTGGTGTACGCGCTGCTGGACTCGCCCAGCGTGGCCGGCGCCTACCGCTTCGCGATCACCAACGGCGACGTGCTGCTGATGGACATCGACAGCGCGCTGTACCCGCGCAAGACCATCGAGCGGCTGGGCCTGGGGCCGTGCACCAGCATGTACCAGGTCGGCGAGAACGACCGCCGCATGGACTGGGACTGGCGCCCGGAGAT
The DNA here is from genome assembly GCF_025665335.1 of Xanthomonas sp. AM6. Lineage (NCBI taxonomy): Bacteria > Pseudomonadati > Pseudomonadota > Gammaproteobacteria > Lysobacterales > Lysobacteraceae > Xanthomonas > Xanthomonas sp. AM6. The sequence continues at coordinate 4,880,776 of NZ_CP106869.1, read as the reverse complement.
CCACGACACCGACGGCCTGGCGATGTGGACCGGCGGCGGCGAATGGATCTGGCGGCCGCTGTGCAATCCGCCGCAGCTGCGCTTCAACATGTTCGTCGACGAGAACCCGCGCGGTTTCGGCCTGCTGCAGCGCGACCGCAACTTCGACCACTACCACGACGACGGCGTGTACTACGAGAAGCGCCCGTGCCTGTGGGTGGAACCGAAGCAGGGCTGGGGCAAGGGCTCGGTGCAGCTGGTGGAGATCCCCACCGTCGACGAGACCTTCGACAACATCGTCGCGTTCTGGAATCCGCAGGACAAGCCGCAGCCCGGGCAGGAACTGCTGTTCGGCTATCGCCTGTACTGGGGCGCGCAGCCGCCGGCGGCCTCGCCGTTGGCGCATTGCGTGGCCACGCGTACCGGCCTGGGCGGCGTGGTCGGGAAGAAGCGCGAGCACTTCTCCTGGCGCTTCGCGGTGGACTTCGTCGGCGGCGAGCTGGCCGCGCTGGGCAAGGACAAGGACGCCAAGGTCGAGGCAGTGCTGCAACTGAGCCGCGGCAGCACCGAGATCGTCTCGGCGCGGCCGCTGCACGAGCTCTCCGGCTATCGCGCGATGTTCGACGTGGTGCCGCCGGACGCGGGCACGCAGCAGATCGACATCCGCCTGTTCCTGCGCGCCGGCGGCAAGCCGCTGACCGAGACCTGGCTGTACCAGTGGACGCCGCCGCCGGCGGCCGAGCGCAAGCTGTATTGAGTGCGGCCGGGCGATGCCGCCTGGCGCGGTGTCGCCGTGCGGCATCGGTGCGTGCGTTGGATCGCCGCGCGATGCGGCGCGCGATCCGGTGCGGCTGATGCTGCCGGGTTTCTTTCGTCGCGGCTGAAGCCGCTCCTGCAGGGCCCTGCGCGGAGACGGCCGGGTGCACTGCAGGAGAGGTCTCACCCGGTGCTTTTTGCGGTGCGCTGAAACTGCCGGGCTTCGCTCGTCGCGGCTGAAGCCGCTCCTACAGGGGTCTGCGGAGAGCAGGCCGGATGCGCTGCGGCGGGCAACCTCGATGCTCTGAACTTGCCGAGCTTCGCTCGTCGCGGCTGAAACCGCTCCTGCAGAGGCTTGCGCAGGGCAGGCCGGATGCACTGTGGGAGGGACTTCAGTCCCGACGCTTTTGGCGGCGCCGCGGCGTGTCCGGCGCCGCGCATTGCAGCCGGCTCAGGGCTTGGCCGGTTCCTGCGGCTTCGGCGCGGTCTCCTGGGTGATGTCCTCGACATCGCCGATGTCCACGCGGCCGGGCGTGCGCCCGTCCCAGACCCGGTCCTGCAGCTTCCAGTACGCCGCCGGTTCCCAGAACTCCTTGGCGTAGAACACTTCCGGGTCGATGCTGCCGCCGCGCGGGCCGTTGATCTGCAGGCCGGAGGCGCCGGAGTGGCCGAGCATGCTGCCGGTGCTGCGCCCGGCTTCGCGGCGCAAGACCGCTTCCTGGCGCGGCTTGGCCGCCTGGTCGCCGTACTCGGCCAGCATCTTCTTGTCCTGCTTGATCGCGCGCTGGCGCTCTTCCGGGGTCAGCTGGCTCCAGTACTCCATCTTGCGCGCGGTGAATGCCTCGTAGCCGCGCTCGGAGGCCAGGGCCATCCACAGGAAACCCATCGCGCGGTCTTGCGCTCCGCCCTGGCCTTCCCAGTACATCTCGCCCAGCCGCGCCTGCGAGGGCTTGTCGGCATAGCGCGCGGCGAGCTGGTAGTTCTTCTTGGCCTCGGCGAACTCGCCCTTCTTGTCGGCGCGGATCCCGGCGCGGCGGTAGAACAGGTCCAGATGCGCTTCGAGAAACCCGTCGGTCAGTACCTGCGCCGGGATGTCTTCGAACGTGCGCGCATTGTCGGCGGCGGCGGCCGTGCCGGACAGCGCGAGCAGAACCGCAACGGCCAGGGCGGTGCAGCCGCCGACGGCATATCCCTTGAACGGATGCATGTCTCTCTCTTCCCATGAGTGCGATCGCCGCCAATTCTAGACGCGCGCCGCAGCCGCGATCCATAGACTGATGGCCTATGCCGGCCTGGCGTTTCCGATGACGTTCACGACCGCGACACCAGGCCCGCACGCAGCGGCGGGCCCGGTCGGAACCGCCCCGCTGCGAATGGCGGCGCGGGCAGTCCGCCCTGCGCGCTGCTCCGGCGCTGCGCGACCACGGCGCAGCGCCGGAGCAGCACCGTCGCCACCGGTTCGGCGATGCGCGTTACAGCGGCAGCGCGATCTGCAGCGGATCGATGCGGCCTTCGCCGCGCATGATCTTCTTGAACTCCGCGCGGCTCACCGACACGTAGCGTTCGTTGCCGCCGATCTCCACCTGCGGGCCGTCCTGCACGGCATGGCCGTCGGCGTCCACACGCACGGTCATCGTCGCCTTGCTGCCGGTGTGGCAGATGGTCTTGATCTCCTGCAGCTCGTCGGCCCAGGCCAACAGGTACTGGCTGCCCTCGAACAGTTCGCCGCGGAAATCGGTGCGCAGGCCGTAGCACAGCACCGGGATGCGCAGCCGGTCGACCACCTCGCTGAGCTGCCAGACCTGCGCGCGACTGAGGAACTGCGCCTCGTCCACCAGCACGCAATGCAGCGCGCCGTGGGCGGCGATGTCCTCCTGCAGCAGCGCCAGCAGGTCGGTGCCGGGCACGAAGGTGTTGCCGTCCGCGCGCAGGCCGATGCGCGAGGCGACCACGCCGCTGCCGTCGCGGTGGTCCAGCTGCGGGGTCAGGATCGCGGTGCGCATGCCGCGCTCGCGATAGTTGTGCGCCGACTGCAGCAGCGTCGTGGTCTTGCCGGCGTTCATCGCCGAATAGTAGAAATACAGTTTCGCCATGGCCCGATTCTAGCGCGGCGGCCGGCCGCGCCGCAGGCCGGAACGGCCGGGGAAACCCGTTCAGCGCCGGCGCGCCGGCCCGGCATCGCCGCGCGCCGGCGCCCGTTACAATGCGCGGCCCAGGGAAGTCTTCATGCACGGTCTCAATCCCCCCCAACGCGCCGCGGTGCTGCATTGCGAAGGCCCGCTGCTGGTGCTGGCCGGCGCCGGCAGCGGCAAGACCCGCGTGATCGTGGAGAAGATCGCGCACCTGATCGCCACCGGCCGCTATCCGGCCAAGCGCATCGCCGCGATCACCTTCACCAACAAGTCGGCCAAGGAAATGCGCGAGCGCGTGGCCAAGCGCATCCGCGGCGACGCCGCCGACGGCCTGACCATCTGCACCTTCCACGCGCTGGGGCTGAAGTTCCTGCAGATCGAGCACGCCGCGGTGGGCCTCAAGCGCGGCTTCTCGATCTTCGACGCCGACGATGCCGCCGCGCAGATCAAGGACCTGATGCACGGCGCCAAGCCCGACGCGATCGACGACGCCAAGAACCTGATCTCGCGCGCCAAGAACGCCGGGCTGTCGCCGGAGCAGGCGATGGCCGCGGCGCGCAGCAACCGCGAGCAGGAAGCGGCCAGCCTGTACGCGCGCTACCAGGCGCGGCTGAGCACGTTCAACGCGGTGGACTTCGACGACCTGATCCGGCTGCCGGTGCAGGTGCTGGAGGAGAACGAGGACATCGTCATGGCCTGGCGCGAGCGCATCGGCTACCTGCTGGTGGACGAGAGCCAGGACACCAACGACGCGCAGTACCGGCTGCTGAAGATGCTGGCCGGCCCGCGCGGCAACTTCACCTGCGTGGGCGACGACGACCAGAGCATCTACGCCTGGCGCGGCGCCAACCCGGAAAACCTGATGCAGATGGGGCGCGACTATCCGGCGCTGCAGATCATCAAGCTGGAACAGAACTACCGCTGCTCCAACCGCGTGCTGCGTGCGGCCAATGCGCTGATCGCGCACAACCCGCACGAGCACCTGAAGACCCTGTGGAGCGACCAGGCCGACGGCGAGCGCATCCGCGTGTGGGAGTGTCGCGACAGCGAGCACGAGGCGGAGAAGGTGGCCGCCGAGATCGCCTACCTGGGCGCGGCCAAGCAGGCGCCGTGGAGCGACTTCTGCATCCTGTTCCGCGGCAACTTCCAGTCGCGGCCGCTGGAAAAGGCCTTGCAGCTGGCCGGCGTGCCGTACCACATCACCGGTGGCACCGCGTTCCTGGAGCGCCAGGAAGTCAAGGACGTGCTGTCGTGGCTGCGGCTGCTGGTCAATCCCGACGACGATGCCGCGTTCCTGCGCGCGGTGCAGGCGCCCAAGCGCGAGGTCGGCGCCACCTCGCTGGCCAAGCTGGCCGAGCTGGCCGCGGCCAAGCACCTGCCGATGTCGCGCGCGGCCGAGTCGATGGGCGCGCTGCAGCAGCTGCCGCCGCGCGCGGCCAACGGCCTGAGCGATTTCGTCGACGTGCTGCACGAGTTGCGCCGCGCCTCGGCCACGCTGTCCTCGGCCGACGTGGTGCGCCAGCTCGCCGAGCAGTCCGGGCTGATCCGCGAACTGCGCAGCCAGTGCAAGGACGAGGCGAGCTTCCAGCGCCGCCGCAACAATCTGGAGGAACTGGCCAAGTGGTTCGAGGGCGGCCCGCGCGGCGCCACCGTCGGCGACCTGGCCGCGCAGCTGGCGCTGCTGTCGCGCAACGACAAGGACGACGGCGGCAACCAGGTGCGGATGATGACGATGCACGCGTCCAAGGGCCTGGAGTTCCGCTACGTGTTCATCGTCGGCTGCGAGGACGGCGTGCTGCCGCACGAGGTCAGCCTGGAGGAGGGCAACCTGCAGGAGGAGCGGCGCCTGCTGTACGTGGGCATCACCCGCGCCAAGGAGCAGCTGTGGATGAGCTACAGCAAGCTGACCCGCAAGTTCGGCGAGCACATCCGGCTCAAGCCCAGCCGCTTCTTCGATGAGATTCCCGCCGAGGAGATGCAGCGGGACGGCGCCGACCCGGTGGCCGACGCCGAGCGCAAGAAGGAGCGTGCAACGGCAGGGTTGGCGGCGATCCAGGCGTTGTTCGATTGAGGCCGGGATTGGGGAGTGGGGATTTGGGATTGGTAACGCCGGTTGTGCGTGGGCTGAGAGCGGCGGGCCTGGGGTAGGGCAGTGCGCTCAGGCGGCAACCGGCTGGCCGTTCCCTTCTCCCGGCGGGAGAAGGAGCCCCGAACGGGCGGATGAGGCACGGGCGCAGCCTCGTGCAGCCGAATTCCACGAGACGCTTCGCGCCGGACCCTCGCCCCAACCTCTCTCCCGGGGAGAGGGGCTAAGACACAGTGCGTGTACACGGTCGGCCGGGTGCACTGTGGAAGGGGCTTCAGTGCCTGCGCTTGTCACTTGGCTGCGGGATTGCCGGCTCCGTTCGTCGCGACTGAAGTCGCTCCTACATGAAGCAGTGCCGCCAGAGGCAGTGGCTTTCAAGCGGATTCGCTCGGCAAGCGCTTGGAGGTGGCCGGCCGGGTGCACTGTGGGAGGACTTCAGTCCCGACGCTTTTTCACTTGGCTGTCGGACTGCTGGCTTCGTTCGTCGCGACTGAAGTCGCTCCTACATGAAGCAGTGCCGCCAGAGGCAGTGGCTTTCAAGCGGATTCGCTCGGCAAGCACTCGGAGGTAGCCGGCCGGGTGCACTGTGGGAGGACTTCAGTCCCGGCGCTTTTCACTTGGCGGTGGACTGCTGGCTTCGTTCGTCGCGACTGAAGTCGCTCCTACAGAAAAGCAGAGGCTGCTTTCGCGGCCTCTCCATGTATCCACTCGTGGCGTGGCTTATGACGACAGGTGCTCGATCGCGGCGACGCTGCCGAGGCGGTCGCCCAGGCGCTTGAGCAGGGCCAGGCGGTTGCCGCGGATCGCCGGGTCGTCGACGTTGACCATGACGCCGTCGAAGAACGCGTCCACCTGCGGCCGCAGCCGCGCCAGGAAGTTCAGCACGGTGACGTAGTCGTGCTGGCGCAGCGCGCCGTCGGTCTCCACGATCGCCGCTTCCACCGCTTCGGCCAGCGCGCTTTCGGCCGGCTCGCGCAGCAGGGTCGGGTCGATCTGCGCGGGAATCGCGCCTTCGGCCTTGCGCAGGATGTTGCGGATGCGCTTGTTGGCCGCGGCCAGCGCCTCGGCCTCCGGCAGCGTGGCGAAGATGCCGATCGCGTCGATGCGGCGGTCGAAGTCGTACAGCGATCCGTGCGTGGCGGCCGCGGCTGAAGCCGCTCCCACCGACGCCGCGGCGCTCCCTGTAGGAGCGGCTTCAGCCGCGACCGAGAACAAGGCCGCCACCGCGTTGAAATGCGTCGCCGGGACGCCCTTGTCGGCGTAGTAGCCGCGCAGGCGGTCGAGGACGAAGTCGAACAGTTCAGCGGAATGCGCTTGGACATCAACCGGCAAAGGCTTCACTTCCGCCGACTTTACGTCCATGCCCTTCGATTGAAGCTCTTTCATCTTGCGCACGGTTTCTTCGGCCGCCTTTGCTTCTCTTTCGACACGGAGGGATTCCAACGTGTCGGCCAGCAGGGTCTTCAGATTCACATCAAACCCACTCTCAATCACCGTCCGCGCCAACCCCAGCGCATTGCGCCGCAGCGCGAACGGATCCTTGTTGCCGGTCGGCTTCAAGCCCGCGGCGAAGCCGCCGGCCAGCGTGTCCAGGCGCTCGGCGATCGCCAGCACCTTGCCCAGCGGCGACAGCGCGATGTCGTCGCCGGCGAAGCGCGGCTGGTAGGCCTCGTCGATCGCCAGCGCGATCTCGCCCGGCTCGCCGGCGGCGGTGGCGTAGTGGCGCCCGGCGATGCCCTGCAGTTCGGGGAACTCGTTGACCATGCGCGACTGCAGGTCGTTCTTGCTCAGTTCGGCGGCGCGGCGCGCCTGTGCGGCGTCCACGCCGACCAGCGGCGCGATCGCCTCGGCCAGCGCGGCCACGCGCTGCACCTTGTCGGCGATGCTGCCGAGCTTGGCCTGGTAGGTCACGCTCGCCAGCCCTGCGCCCATCGCCGGCAGGCCCTGCTTGAGGTCCTCGTCGAAGAAGAACTTGGCGTCGGCGAAGCGCGGGCGGATCACCCGCTCGTAGCCCTTGGCCACTTCGGCCACGTCGCGCGAGACGATGTTGGCGATGCCGATGAAATGCTCGGTCAGCCTGCCGCCGGCGTCGAGCACCGGGAAGAACTTCTGGTTGCTCTCCATGGTCTCGATCAGCGCTTCCTGCGGCACCGCCAGGAACGCCGGTTCGAAATGGCACAGCACCGCCGACGGCCATTCGACCAGGTTCACCACCTGCTCCAGGTTGTCCTCGGAGATGCGCGCGCTGCCGCCGGCCTGGCGCGCGGCCTGCTCGACCTCGGCGACGATGCGCGCGCGGCGCGTGTCCGGGTCCACCAGCACCTGCGCGGCCTCCAGCGCGGCGACGTAATCGCCCGGCTGCGCCAGCGGCACCGGCGCGTCGTGCAGGAAGCGGTGGCCGCGGCTGTCGCGGCCGGCCTGCACGCCGAACAACTGCACCGGCACCACCTCGTTGCCGAACAGCAGCACCAGCCAGTGCACCGGCCGCGCGAAACCATAGTCGTGGTCGCCCCAGCGCATCGGCTTGGGGATCGGCATCGCCGCGATCGCCTCGCGCAGGATCTCCGGCAGCAGCGCGGCGGTCTGCGCGCCCGGGGTCAGCGCGCGGTGCACGAAGCGCTCGCCCTTGGCGTCGCTGGTGCGCTCCAGCGCGGTCCAGTCGATGCCGGCCTTGGCGGCGAAACCGGCCAGCGCCTTGGTCGGCTGGCCGTCGGCGTTCAGCGCGATGTTGAGATAGGGGCCGAGCACCTCCGAGCGCTGCTCGGGCTGTTCGGCGGCCACGCCCGGCAGCAGCACCGCCAGCCGGCGCGGCGTGGACAGCGGCTTGGCGTCGCCGCGCTCGAAGGCGATGCCGCGCTTCTCCAGCCCGGCGATCACGCCGTCGAACAGCGCCTGCGCCAGGCCCGGCAGCGCCTTGACCGGCAGTTCCTCGGTGCCCAGTTCGATCAGCAGGGGGTGTAGTGCGCTCATGTGTCAGACCTTGCTAGCGGTTCCCTTCTCCCTGCGGGAGAAGGTGCCCCGAAGGGGCGGATGAGGGTTCGGGCGACGCTTTTGGAAGTTCAGGTCTGCGGGGCTTCGCCCCGTACCCTCACCCCAACCCCTCTCCCGATGGGGGAGGGGCTTGCGGCCTCAGCGCTTCACGCCGGGGAAGCCCAGCTTCTCGCGTTGCGCGTGGTAGGCCTTGGCCACCGCCTGCGCCAGCGCGCGCACGCGCAGGATGTAGCGCTGGCGTTCGGTCACCGAGATCGCGCGGCGCGCGTCGAGCAGGTTGAAGGCGTGGCTGGCCTTGGTCACCTGCTCGTAGGCCGGCAGCGGCAGGCCGAGTTCGACCAGCCGCTGCGCCTCGCGCTCGCAGGCGTCGAAGCGGTGGAACAGCTCGGCCACGTCGGCGTGCTCGAAGTTGTACGCGCTCTGCTCCACCTCGTTCTGGTGGTAGACGTCGCCGTAGGTGACCGGCGCGCCGTCCGGACCGTAGGTCCACACCAGGTCGTAGACGTTGTCGCAGTTCTGCAGGTACATGCACAGCCGTTCCAGGCCGTAGGTGATCTCGCCCAGCACCGGCTTGCACTCCAGCCCGCCGGCCTGCTGGAAGTAGGTGAACTGGGTGACCTCCATGCCGTTGAGCCACACCTCCCAGCCCAGGCCCCAGGCGCCGAGCGTCGGCGATTCCCAGTTGTCCTCGACGAAGCGCAGGTCGTGCACCAGCGGGTCGATGCCCAGCGCCTTGAGCGAATCCAGGTACAGCTGCTGGATGTTGTCCGGGTTGGGCTTCATCGCCACCTGGTACTGGTAGTAGCGCTGCAGGCGGTTCGGGTTCTCGCCGTAGCGGCCGTCGGTGGGACGGCGGCAGGGCTGCACGTAGGCGGCGTTCCACGGCTCGGGCCCGAGCGCGCGCAGGAACGTGGCCGGGTGGAAGGTGCCGGCGCCCACTTCCAGGTCCAGCGGTTGGATCAGCACGCAGCCGTGCTGCGCCCAGAACTGGTTGAGGGTCTGGATCAGACCCTGGAACGTGATCGGAACGGACCGGGAGTCGGGCATGCAGCAAAGGCCGGCAAAGGGGGTGCGCTAGTATAGCGACCGACTTGCGGGGACTTCCGCGCACCGGACCTGACCATGGATTCGCGACCTGCCGCGCAGCCGCCCGCCGTGCCTGTTCCTGCCGCCGTGTCGCTGCCGCCGGGGCGCCTGAGTTTCGAACGCGTGGCCGCGGCGCTGCTCGCCGACGGCCTGGTCGCGCCGGCCGAGCGCGGCCGCATGCAGTTCTCGGCGCAGTCCGCGCGCACGGTCAGCGACGTGCATCCGCTGGTGCTGCTGTCCAACCTGAAACTGGCCGCGACCCGCCCGCCGGGCAGCGAGCTGGGCCTGGAGCGGCTGACCGAATGGCTGGCGCAGCGCTGCGGCCTGCGCTACCTGCGCATCGACCCGACCCGGGTCGACGTGGCCGCGGTCACCGGCGTGGTCTCGCACGCCTATGCGCGCCGCCACCGCATCCTGCCGCTGGCGCTGGACGCCGAGCGCGTGCTGGTGGCGACCAGCGAGCCGCTGGCGCTGGACTGGCTGGCCGACGTGCAGCACCTGGCGCGGCGCCGGATCGAGATCGCGGTGGTCAACCCGCTGGACCTGCACCGCTACACGATGGAGTTCTTCGGCGTGACCCGCTCGGTGCGCGGGGCCAAGGACGGCCGCACCGAGCAGAGCAGCGGCCTGCCCAGCTTCGAGCAGCTGGTGGAACTGGGCCGCGGCGGCGACGTCAACGCCGACGACCACCACATCGTGCACATCGTCGACTGGCTGCTGCAGTACGCCTTCGAGCAGCGCGCCAGCGACATCCACCTGGAACCGCGGCGCGAGGCCGGGCGCATGCGCTTCCGCATCGACGGCGTGCTGCACAAGGTGCTGGAAGTGCCGCCGGCGGTGATGACCGCCATCGTCAGCCGGATCAAGGTGCTCGGGCGCATGGACCTGGCCGAGCGCCGGCGCCCGCAGGACGGGCGCATCAAGACCCGCTCGCCGGGCGGGCGCGAGACCGAGATGCGTCTGTCCACGATGCCCACCGCGTTCGGCGAGAAGTGCGTGATGCGCATCTTCGACCCGGACGCGGCGTTCAAGAGCGTGGACCAGCTCGGCTTCAGCGCGCAGGAGGCGGCCGGCTGGGCATCGCTGGTCGAGCGCCCGCACGGCATCGTGCTGGTCACCGGCCCGACCGGCTCGGGCAAGACCACCACGCTGTATTCCACGCTCAAGCGTCTGGCCACGCCCGACGTGAACGTGTGCAGCGTCGAGGACCCGATCGAGATGATCGCGCCGGAGTTCAACCAGATGCAGGTGCAGACCAACATCGACCTGGACTTCGCCAGCGGCGTGCGCACCCTGCTGCGGCAGGACCCGGACATCATCATGATCGGCGAGATCCGCGACCTGGAGACCGCGCAGATGGCGGTGCAGGCCTCGCTGACCGGGCACCTGGTGCTGTCCACGCTGCACACCAACGACGCGCCCTCGGCGATCACCCGCCTGCTCGACCTGGGCGTGCCGCACTACCTGGTCGCCTCCACCCTCAACGGGGTGCTGGCGCAGCGCCTGGTACGCACGCTGTGCAGCCACTGCAAGCGCCCGCACACGCTCGACGACCTCGAATGGGACGCGCTGCGCGAGCCGGGCGAGGCGCTGCCGGACGCATTGCAGACCCACGCCCCGGTCGGCTGCCTGGAATGCCGCCGCACCGGCTACCTGGGCCGGGTCGGCCTGTACGAACTGCTGCCGGTGACGCCGCGCCTGCGCGCGCTGATCCGCGCCGACATGGACCTGGCCGGCTTCAGCCGTGCCGCGCAGGCCGAGGGCGTGCGCAGCCTGCGCCGCGCCGGCCTGGAAAAGGTCGCCGCCGGGCTGACCACCATCGAGGAAGTGCTGTCGGTGCTGCCGCCGCGCGAGTGAGCCCGCGCTGGCCCGGACAGGCAGGGGCTGCCGGCCCTTCTGATGAGCCGCGGTTATCTCGCTATGCCATCGGCAACGGTGGCGCCTGTAACGCGCAGTGCGTTGGCGTCTAGAATCGGGCAATGCCGTTGGACCTCTCCGTATGCCCGCTGCGCCCTTCCTGATCCTCGAAACCGGCGAACCGGTGGCGACGATGCGGCGCTATGGGCGGTTCCCGCACTGGATCCGCGTCGCCGCCGGCCTGGCCGAGCGCGATACCGTGGTCGCCAATGTCGCCGCCGGCGCGGCGCTGCCGGCGCGCGCCGGCTTCGCCGGGGTCATCGTCACCGGCTCGGCCGCCTTCGTCACCGACCGCGCCGAGTGGAGCGAGCGCTCGGCCGACTGGCTGCGCGAGGCCGCCCACGAAGGCACGCCGCTGCTGGGCATCTGCTACGGCCACCAGCTGCTGGCGCACGCGCTGGGCGGGGAGGTCGCCTACAACCCGGCCGGGCGCGAATCGGGCACCGTGCACATCGACCTGCACCCGCCGGCGTTCGACGATCCGCTGTTCGCCGGCCTGCCCGGGCGCTTCCCGGCCCACGCCACGCACCTGCAGACGGTGCTGCGCGCGCCGGCCGGCGCCACCGTGCTGGCGCGCTCGGCGCAGGACCAGTGCCACGCCTTCCGCTGGGGCGAAGCGGCCTGGGGCGTGCAGTTCCACCCGGAGTTCGCCACCCACCACATGCGCGGCTACGTGCATGCCCGCGCCGAGTGTCTACGCAGCGCCGGGCGCTGCGCCCGTACCATCGCCCGCGAGGTCAGCGCCGCACCGCTGGCGCGCAAGCTGCTGCGGCGCTTCGTTCAGCACGCGCGCGGCCAGCAACCTGCCGGCGGCGCGGCAAAACCGCGATAATCTGCGCAGGCGCCGCGTCGTACGGCGCCCCCCACTTCGGATTGGCAATGATCGAGATTCGCAAGCTGCCGGCCTCGGCCGGCGCGGAATGGCTGTTGACCGGGATCGCGCTGCTGCGCCGGGCGCCGCTGGCGCTGGGGCTGCTGGGCGTGATCTGGGGCCTGGCGGCGCTGCTGGCGCTGCTGATGGGCGCGCTGAACCCGACCCTGGGCATGCTCGCGCAATTGCTGCTGGGCCTGGCCGGGCCGTTGCTGTTCGGCGGGCTGGTGTGGGCGGTGCGCGAGGTCGACCAGGGCCGGACCGCGCAGCCGGCGCACCTGCTGCAGGGCGTGCACGACGGCCGCGCGCCGAGCCTGCTGGTGGCGCTGCTGCCGCAGGTGTTGGTGGGCCTGGCGCTGGGCGCGCTGGCGCTGGTGGTGGTCGGCCAGAGCGGCTGGGAGCAGCTGGGCACGGTGATGACCAAGCTCAACGAACTCGGCCAGTCCAGCGCCCAGCCCGATCCGGCGCAGGTCGAGCAGCTGGTGGCCACGCTGCCGGCCATGCGCATCCTGCTGTGGCTGCTGCTGGTGTTCGTCGGCTTCGTGGCGGTGACCCTGACCCTGTTCGTGCTCGCCCCGCAGGTGATGTTCGACGGCCGCGGCGGCCTAGCGGCGATGCGCAACAGCCTGCGCGCCTGCCTGCACAACCTGCCGGCGATGCTGGTGTTCTTCATCCTGGCCTTCATCGCGATGTTCGCGCTGTACTTCGCCCTGGTGCTGGTGATCCTGCTGCTGCAGGCGCTGGCCGGGCCGACCATCGCCGCCCTGGTCGCGCAGCTGCTGCTGATGGCGCTGGCGATGCCGGCCCTGGCCGGCGCGGTGTACGCGGCGTGGAAGCAGATGTTCGTGCACAGCGGCGACGCCGCGCCGGCGGTGCCGCCGCCGCCTTCCAACGTGTTCGTGGCCTGAGGGCCGGGATTGGGGAGTTGGGATTGGGGATTCGTGGAAGCGGCGGCTGATGGGTTCCGGTCGCTTCGCGTGCATGGCTGGCTAGGGCGTTGTCGGCCTTGGCAGGTCGCTCGCATCTGCAGGAGGGGCTTCGGTACCGACGCCTCGATCGCGGCTAGCGCCGTTCCCCATGCCGAGGGCACCGCCGGCCCGCGGTTGAATCCCTAATCCCGAATCTCCAATCCCGGCCTCTTCACCACCGCACTGGCAGCAAGGATGCCCAGCTCGTACAGCAGGCACATCGGGATCGCCAGCATCAGCTGCGAGACCACGTCCGGCGGGGTCAGCACCGCGGCCAGCACGAAGATGCCCACCACCGCGTAGCCGCGGCCTTCGCGCAGCTGTTGCGGGGTCACCCAGCCGAGCAGGGCCAGGATCACCAGCGCCACCGGCAGTTCGAAGCTGGCGCCGAAGGCGAAGAAGATCGCCAGCACGAAGTCCAGGTAGGAGCCCGCGTCGGGGGTGAGCTGGATGATGTCCGGCTTGAAGGTGGTCAGGAAATGGAACACCGACGGCAGCACCAGGAAATACGCGAAGGCGCAGCCCACGTAGAACAGCGCCACCGCCGAGGCCAGCAGCGGCAGCGCCAGGCGCTTCTCGCGCTGGTACAGTCCCGGCGCGACGAACGCCCAGGCCTGGTACAGCAGCCACGGCACGGCGATGAACACGCCCAGGAAGAAGGTCAGCTTGATCGGCGCCAGCACCGCGCCGGCCGGATGGGTGGCGATCACGCTCTGGCCGATCGGCAGCTGCGAGAGCATCGGCGCGGCCAGCCAGGTGTAGATGCGCTTGGAGAACGGCAGCAACGCCACGACCACCACGCCCAGGCCGATCAGCGCGCGCATCAGCCGCGCGCGCAGTTCCACCAGGTGTTCGATCAGGCTGCTTTCGGCTTCCGGATTCATCGCGGCGCCTCAGGATCGCCGCTGGGCGCGGTGGCGCCAGGCGCCGGTGGTGTCGGGGCCGCGTCGTGCAGGGTGGGCCGCGGCGTGGCGGCAGGTACAGGCGGATGCGCCGCGGCGGGCGGCGCGGCCGTCGGCAAGGGCGACGGCTCGGCGAGCGCAGGCTGGCCGGTCGGCGCCGGCTGCTCCGCCGGCAGCGCCGGTGCATCCGGGCCGGCGGCCGCGGGCGCGGCCTCGGCCGGCGGTTCCGGCCCGGTCGGGTCGATCTCGCGGCGCAATGCCTCGGTCTCGCGCTGCAGCTGCTGGCCGCTGTCGCGCAGCTGCGATTCGGCCTGGCGCAGCGAGGCCTGCACGTCCTGCAGGCTGCGCTTGAGTTCCTCCGCCTCCAGTTCGCGCTCCAGTTCCTGCTTCACCGAGTCCCACTGCGCGCGCGCGCGGCGCACCCACAGCCCGGCGAAGCGCGCCGCCTTGGGCAGGCGTTCCGGGCCGAGCACCACCAGCGCCACCACGGCGATCAGCAGCAGTTCGCTGAATCCGATATCGAACACGCCGCGGCTTCCTGTTCAGCGCGCGTCGCGGTCGCGTTCGGCCTGGGTCTCGCGGGACTGTTCGCTGCTGCGCGACTCGTCGCCGAGCTGGCCGGCGGGCTTGTCCTCGTCGCGCATGCCTTTCTTGAATTCCTTGACCGCACTGCCCAGATCCTTGGCGCCGCTGGTCAGCCGCTTGGTGCCGAACACCAGCAGCACGATCACCAGCACCACAAGCCAGTGCCAGATGCTAAAACCGCCCATGATCCGCTCGCAGAGAAGTCGTAAGGAACGAGGAGGATAACGCACCGCGCCGCGGTGCGTTCGGTGCCGCGCGCCGTCAGCGATTGCCGTCCAGCGACTCGGTGCGGATCTCGCCTTCGGATACCGGCTGGAAGCCCTGCTGCGGCGGGGTCTGCGGCGCCGCCTGCAGCGGTGCGGTGCTGGCGCCGTTGGCGGGTTCGGCGGTCGCCGGCGGTGCGGCCTGCGCCGAAGGCTGCGGCGGCGGAGGGGCGCTGGCGGTGCGCGCGCCGCCGCCGTCGGTGCCGCGGTTCTGCCGCGCCGCGTAGGTGGCTTCCTCGAGCTTGTCGCGGAAGGCGACCACGTCGTTGGACGGCAGGCTGGTGGTGCGGCCTTCGAAGATCATCCGCGGGGTGGTGTTGCTGCCGTACACGTTGAGGTCGGCGGCATCGTCGATCTGCAGCGCCGCGCCGTCCAGCGCCACGCCGGCGAACAGGCCGCGCGCGCGCGACCACGACCAGATCTCGGCCTTGAGCTGGCCGTCGGTGGCCGCGGCGGCGTTGCGCCCGACCGGGCCGGCGGCCACGCCGGCATCGGCGCCGAGGGTGAACTTGCCGTTGACGATGTTGTCCAGGCTGCGGTCGTTGCGGAACACCAGCACCACGTCGGAGGACTGCACGCCGACCTGGAAGCCGATGCTGCCGCCGGTGAGCTTGACGAATACCGGGTTGGACCAGGTGCCGTCGGGCCGCTTGACCGACATCAGGCCGTGGCCGCGGCGTCCGCCGATGACCAGGCCGGCCTTGAGCGTGTCCGGGATCACCACGATCGCGCGGCCCTCGTCGAGCAGCTTGTCGGGGATGGACTGCTCCGGGATCTCCTGGATGTCGGTCAGCACGCGCAGCGCGTTGCGGGCGCGCTCGTCCTCCTCCGGGCCGGCCACGGCATGGCCGACGAACAGCGTGGTGCTCAACAACAGGGCGATGCGCGGCAGGCGGGGCATGGCGGGGTTCCCAGAGAGGTCCACAGCAAGATACTGCAAGTCCTTGAACTTAGTCACAGCGCAATGAATCGGCAATGAGCGGTGGCGGCCCACGTGCGGGCACGCCGATCGTTGCGATAGACACGATCGCGACGCGCGCGGCGGGCGCCTCTGCCACAATGCGCGCATGTCCGACGCACCCGAGACCGCCGTGCTGGTGGTGAATCTAGGCACGCCCGAGGCGCCGACCGCGCCTGCGGTCGCCCGCTACCTGGCCGAGTTCCTCGGCGACAAGCGCGTGGTCGCCATCCCCAGGCTGTTCTGGTGGCCGTTGCTGAACTGGGTGATCCTGCCGCGGCGCTCGCCGCGCTCGGCGGAGAAGTACGCCCTGGTGTGGCTGCCGGAAGGCTCGCCGCTGGCGGTGTACACCCGGCGCCTGGCCGAGGGCATGCAGCGCGAACTGCCCGCCCAGCGCGTGGCCTGGGCGATGCGCTACGGTCAGCCGGCGCTGGCGCCGGCGCTGGACGCGCTGCGCGACGGCGGCGTGCGCCGGATCGTGGTGCTGCCGCTGTACCCGCAGTATTCGACCACCACCACCGCCTCGATCGAGGACGTGGTGCAGGCCTGGCAGGCGCGCAACCCGCAGCTGCCGGTGACCCTGATCCAGGACTATCCGACCGACCCGGCCTGGGTCGCGGCGGTGGCCGACAGCGTGCGCGCGCACTGGGCGCAGCACGGCCGCGGCGAGATCCTGTTCTTCTCCTTCCATGGCCTGCCGCAGCGCGTGGCCGACAACGGCGACCCGTACCCGCAGCGCTGCGAGGCCAGCGCGCAGGCGATCGCCGCGGCATTGGGGCTGGACGCCGGCGAGTGGCAGCTCGGCTACCAGTCGCGTTTCGGCGCCGAGCGCTGGCTGCAGCCCTACGCCGAGCCGCGGCTGTGGGAACTGGCCGCGCGCGGCACCAAGCGGGTCGACGTGATCTGCCCCGGCTTCGCCACCGATTGCCTGGAAACGCTGGAAGAAGTGGCGATGGGCTTCGTCGAGACCTGCGCCGCGCGCGGCATGCAGGTGCGCTACATCCCCTGCCTCAACGACGCCCCGGCGCACGCGCGCGCGCTGGCCCAGCTGGCCGCGCGCGCCGCATGAGCCTGCGCGCATTCGCCTGCCCGTCGCGGGTGGGCACGCTGGCCGGGCTGCGCAGCGGCGATCCGCACGGCCCGAAGGTGCTGGCGCTGCACGGCTGGCTGGACAACGCCGCCAGCTTCGTGCCGCTGAGCGCGCACCTGCCGCAGCTGGACCTGGTGATGCTGGACCTGCCCGGCCACGGCCACAGCGATCCGCTGCCGGCCGGCGCCGACTATCTGTTGACCGGCGCGCTGCATCCGCTGCTGGACGCGGCCGACGCGCTGGGCTGGGAGCGTTTCGCGGTGATCGGCCATTCGATGGGCGCGGCGATCGCCAGCACCCTGGCCGCGGCGGTACCGCAGCGGGTCGAGAAGCTGGTCGCGATCGAAATGCTCGGCGGCCTGGCCGAGACCGTCGAGGGCACGGTGGAGCGGCTGCGCGACAGCGTCGCCGCGACCCGCCGCGCGAGCGCCGCGCCGCTGCGCGTGTTCCCCGACCTGGCCGCGCCGGTGCGCGCGCGGATGCAGGCCAACCAGCTCAGCGAGCCGGCGGCGCGCCTGCTGGTGGAGCGCGGGGTGCGGCCGGTGGAGGGCGGCTACGTGTGGCGCAGCGACCGGCGCCTGACCCTGCCCACCGCGGTGCGGCTGAGCGAGGCCCAGGTCCAGGCGCTGTTGGCCGGCATCGAGTGCCCGACCCGGGTGATCTACGCCGACCCGGCGCAGGCGTATTTCCCCGAGCCGCTGCGGCGCCAGCGCGCGGCGCGGCTGCGCCAGGGCCGCGTGCACGTGCTGCCGGGTACCCACCACCTGCACATGGAACAGCCGGCGGCGGTGGCCGCGGCCCTACACGGGTTCATGTGATGCTTGTGTGTAGAAAAGATTTCGCTTAAGTTCCCGCCACGCCTGCCGACAAAACAGGCATAGACGCGATACGTCTTGCGTACGCGGCCCGATCCCGGCGTCCTGCCATGCCGGCGTAGTGCTGCTCGGACCGTATCGTTCGCTGGCGCCGGAGGCGCGCCAGGTGTGAGGTGGGCGGGGAGAGGGGGGCCTGCCGGGCGCTGCGCATGGAGTTCTTCTTCCGCAGCGCTGAGGCGAAACCGCCGGACCCTACTGTCGTTCCATCGTCGACGCCGTAGCGTCGCCCCAAGACGAAATCCCCCATTCCGAACAGGCTTGCCGATCGGCAAAAGGCGGCATCGCGCTGCCGGCCGAAGGCACGGCCGGCGAACGGCTGCATCCGCAGGCCAGCATCGCCCGCATTCGCGCACGCTGCTGTCGGGCCTTGGGACGATGACGGCATGTGGAGCGGCCGTGTCGCTCCGGGCCATCGGTCGCGAGGGCATTACCGAGACGCCTGTCGCGACCGCAGTCGCCCACCCGGCTAGCCCAGCAACCGCCGCAATTGCGCCTTCAGCCGCCGCCCGTGCGCGTGGAAATAGTCGCGCTCGGCGCGCCAGGCCGGGAACCGCGCTTCCACTTCGCGCCAGAACGCCGGCGAGTGGTTGGCCTGGAGCAGGTGGCACAGCTCGTGGACCAGCACGTACTCGAATGCCGACGGCCGTCCCAGCACCAGCGCCAGGTCCAGCGCCATCGAGCCGTCCGGCGCCAGCGAGCCCCATTGCGAGGACATCACCTTCAGCCGCACCCGCGCCGGCGCGCGCGGCAGCGACGGCAGGTACCTGGGCAGCCAGCGGCCGACGTCGGCCCGCGCCTGCGCTTCGTAGAACTCGCGCAGCGCGCGCGCGATCGCCGCATCGCCGGCGCGCGCCGGCAACTGCAGCTCCGCCCCGTCGGCATCGACCTGCAGGCGCGCGAAGCGGCCCTCGCTCCAGCGCAGCGGCAGGCGCTCGCCGCGCAGCGGCAGCCAGCCGGGCACGCCGCGCTCCAGGCCCGGTTCGTTGTCCTCGTCCTGGTAGCGCGCCAGCTGCTCGCCGAGCCAGTGCCGGTGCTCGAGCAGGAAGCGCTCGCCGGACACCAGGCTGGCGCGCAGCGGCAGGGTCAGGCGCGCGCCGCGTTCGTCGACGCTGAGCTTGATCCGCCGCGCGCGCGGGTCGCGCACGCGCAGCACCTCGATCTCGCGCTCGTCCAACCGCAGGCGGACGAGGTCGCGTTCGACAGCCGCGGCGCGCGGCGCGATCAGGCGACGGAGGAAATCGGGCATGCGCACAGCATACCGCTCATGCGCGCACGCACGGTGACAGCGCGCACCGATCGCGCTGCATGCTTCAGCTGGATGTCCGGTGCAGCGCCTCCGGGCCGCTCGGCAGCGGACGCGGGCAGCGCATGCCGCTGCCTTTGCAGGAGCGGCTTCAGCCGCGACGAACGAAGCCGGGAAGTCGGCCGGCTTCGGTAGCTTGCCGGGGCTGAAGCCCTCCCACAAAGTTCACCCAGCCAGTGCGCCAATCGCCTCCTGTAGAAGCGGCTTCAGCCGCGACGAACGAAGCCGGGAATTGGCCGGCTGCGGAAGCAGTCGGGGCTGAAGCCCCTCCCACAGTACACCCAGCCGACGCGCCGAGGCTCTTTGTGGGAGCGACTTCAGTCGCGACGAACGGGGCCGGGAAGTCGGCCGGCTTCGGTAGCCTGTCGGGGCTGAAGCCCCTCCTACAACGTTGACCCAGCCAGTGCGCCAATCTCCTCCTGTAGGAGCGGCTTCAGCCGCGACGAACGAAGCCGGGAATTGGCCGGCTGCGGAAGCAGTCGGGGCTGAAGCCCCTCCCACAGTGCACCCAGCCGACGCGCCGAGGTTCTTTGTGGGAGCGGCCTCAGTCGCGACGAACGGGGCCAGGAAGTCGGCCGGATCCGGCGCCCGCCCAGGCCGATAGCCCGATGCAGGAGGGCAGCCAGGCCGTGGCGGGTATGCGGTCCGCGACACGCCGCCGTGCAGCCTCGCGCCGGCAGGCCCGGAGCGGTGGCCGCCGGCGCGACCAGCCGGGCCGCGGCCCGGCCTCAGCTGTCCGCCTTGCTCAGCTTCAACGCCGCTTCCAGCAACAGGAACAGGCGCCGCACTTCGGCGCTCATCAGCGCGAAGCGCGCGTCCAGTTCGGCGCGCACGCCGTCCTGGTCGGCGTTCTCCAGCTGGTCCAGGGCGCCGTCGAGGAACTTCAGCTTGCGGATCACCAGGTCGTCGCCGAGCACGAAGGAAACGTGGTCGTCCAGGATCAGCGCCAGCTTGGTGACCTGCTTGCCGGCTTCCAGGTGTTTGTCGATCTCGTCGCAGCGCAGTTCCTGGTGCTGGCACTTGACCACTGCGCCGCCTTCGATCGGATCCTTCATCTCGCATTCCTCGCCCAGGCTCAGGCCCTCGGGCAGGGGTTCGCCGGCGATCCAGCCGGTCAGGATCGAGCGCGGCGCCACTTCCGCGTTCAGCGGCAGCGCCGGGAAGCTGCCCAGCGCGCCGCGGATCTCGGACATCACGTTCTCGCCGCTCTTGCGGCTGGAGGTGTCCACCGCGACGTAGCCGTGCTGCAGGTCGAGCATCGCGTCGGTGCGCGAGGTCTTGACGAAGGCGCGCGGCAGCAATTCGTGGATCAGGTCGTCCTTGAGCCGCTTGCGCGCCTTGCCGCCGGGCCGGCGCCCTTCCTTCTCCTCGATCTCGGCGACCTTGCGCTCGAGCAGGTCGTTGACCACCGAGCCGGGCAGGATCTTGTCCTCGCCGCCGACGGTCAGCCACAGGAAATCGGCGATGCGGTGCGACAGCACCTCGCGCTCGTCGCGGCCGAACGGGGAGATGAAGCCGCGCGAACTCATTTCCAGCGGGCCGACCGGCTTGAGCTGGACCTCCGGCAGGAGCTTGTCGATTTCGGCGAAGTCCAGGGTGGTGGGGAAGCGGAACAGGGTCAGGTTGCGAAAGAACATCGAGCATCCAGCAGAAGGAAAACGGAACGGCCCGGCGCCAGGCGCCGGGTAGGGCGGCGGGCATTGTCGCATCGCTCCTGCCCCGATACCGCAACGCGCGGTTCAGCGGCCGCTGCGTCAGCGGTCGGCGTCGTCCAGCGGCCAGCCGGCGGCGGCCACGGCATCGGCCGCGCCCAGCGTGCGGAAATCGAACAGCGCCGGGTCGGCCAGCTGCGCCGGCTGCACGTTGCCCATGGCGCGCGCGATCTGCTCGATGCGGCCGGGGTGGTCGCGGTCCCACTGCTGCAGCATCAGCCCGACCTGGCGCCGCTGCAGATTCTCCTGGCTGCCGCACAGGGTGCACGGGATCAGCGGGAAGCCGCGCGCCTGCGCATACTCGGCGATGTCGGCCTCGCGCACGTAGGCCAGCGGCCGGATCACCACGTGGCGGCCGTCGTCGCTGCGCAGCTTGGGCGCCATCGCCGCCAGCTTGGCGTGGAAGAACAGGTTCATGAAGAACGTGGCGACGAGGTCGTCGCGGTGGTGGCCCAGCGCGATCTTGCTGATGCCGTTCTCGGCGGCGTAGCGGTACAGCGCGCCGCGGCGCAGCCGCGAGCACAGCGAACACAGGGTCTTGCCCTCGGGCACCACGCGGCTGACCACCGAATAGGTGTCCTGCTCGATCACGTGCCAGGCCACGCCCAGCGTGCGCAGGTAGTCGGGCAGCACGTGCGCGGGGAAGCCGGGCTGCTTCTGGTCCAGGTTCACCGCCACCAGGTCGAACGGCACCGGCGCCTTGCGCTGCAACTGCAGCAGGATGTCCAGCAGCGTGTAGCTGTCCTTGCCGCCGGACAGGCACACCATCACCTTGTCGCCGGCTTCGATCATGCCGAAGTCGGCGATCGCCTGGCCGACCTGCCGGCACAGGCGCTTGCCCAGCGCCGAGGGCGCGCGCCGCGCGTGCGGTGCGGGATCGGCGAGGAACTGGAGCGGGGGAAGGGAAGCGGGCGGCATCGGCGCGCATTGTAGTCGGCGCCGTGCGCAACCAGGGCGAGCGGCGCAGGAGGCGAGGGGACGCGCGCTGCGCACCGTGCTGGCGCGTACGTTGCGCGCCGATGGCGCAGCGCAGCAAGCGTTTCGCCGATGGGCTGGGTAAAGTCCGCCTGTCCCCCGGCGTGCGAACCGCATCTGATGGCCCCGACGGCTTCCCTCCGCAGTGAGGCTTTTTTTAGCGCGGTTTCTGGTAGCGCTACCATAACGCTGCATGCGTCACGGTTCGCCGGCGGCCGCGGACGCCGGCCGCTGCCGTCGGGCGCCGCTTGCGCCGATCCCGCGCCATGCCGCCGCGGGCAATGCACCTGCGCGCTCCGCATCGCACGTCCGCATGCCGCCGTCCAAGGCGATTGCGCGCTGCGCATGCTCGCCGCCCCTCCACACGCGTTCGCAGCGGCGACTGCACCCGCCGCCATCGCCATGCCGGCCCGCCGGCGGCAACGCGCGCTTCGTTCCTCCCACTCGACAGGACTCCACCTCCCATGAGCAATTCCGTCTACATCGGCGCCAAGGAATACTTCCCGGGCATCGGCCGCATCGCGTTCGAAGGCAAGGCCTCGGACAATCCGCTGGCGTTCAAGGTCTACGAGGCCGACAGGAAGATCGGCGACAAGACCATGGCCGAGCACCTGCGCTTCGCGGTGGCGTACTGGCACAGTTTCTGCGGCAACGGCGCCGATCCGTTCGGGCCGGGCACGCGCGCCTATCCGTGGGACGCCGGCAGCGATGCGCTGGGCCGGGCCGAGGCCAAGGCCGATGCGGCGTTCGAGTTCTTCACCAAGCTCGGCGTGCCGTACTACTGCTTCCACGACGTGGACCTGGCGCCGGACGCCGAGGACGTGGGCCAGTACGAGAAGAACCTCAGGCACATGGTCGGCATCGCCAAGCAGCGCCAGGCCGACACCGGCATCAAGCTGCTGTGGGGCACCGCCAACCTGTTCTCGCACCCGCGCTACATGAACGGCGCGTCCACCAACCCGGACTTCAACGTGGTCGCGCGCGCGGCGGTGCAGGTCAAGGCCGCGCTGGATGCCACGGTGGAGCTGGGCGGGGAGAACTACGTGTTCTGGGGTGGCCGCGAAGGCTATGCCAGCCTGCACAATACGCAGATGAAGCGCGAGCAGGAGCACATGGCGCGGTTTCTGACCCTGGCGCGCGACTACGGCCGCAGCATCGGCTTCAAGGGCAATTTCCTGATCGAGCCCAAGCCGATGGAGCCGATGAAGCACCAGTACGACTTCGACAGCGCCACGGTGATCGGCTTCCTGCGCGAGCATGGGCTGGACAAGGACTTCAAGCTCAACATCGAGGCCAACCACGCCACGCTGTCGGGCCACAGCTTCGAGCACGACCTGCAGGTGGCGTCCGATGCGGGCCTGCTGGGCAGCATCGACGCCAACCGCGGCAATCCGCAGAACGGCTGGGACACCGACCAGTTCCCGACCGACCTGTACGACACGGTGGGGGCGATGCTGGTGGTGCTGCGGCAGGGCGGGCTGGCGCCGGGCGGTCTGAACTTCGACGCCAAGGTGCGGCGCGAGTCGTCCGATCCGCAGGACCTGTTCCTGGCCCACATCGGCGGCATGGACGCGTTCGCGCGCGGCCTGGAGGTGGCCCATGCGCTGCTGACGTCCTCGCCGCTGGAGCAGTGGCGCGCCGAGCGCTACGCCAGCTTCGACAGCGGCGCCGGCGCGGCGTTCGCCTCCGGCGGCAGCTCGCTGGCGGACCTGGCGGCGCACGCGGCCAAGGCCGGCGAACCGAAGCAGGCCAGCGGCCGCCAGGAAGCCTACGAGAACCTGATCAACCAGTACCTGATCCGCTGATGCGGACCATGCCCGCCGCCGCCGTGTCAGCGCCGCCCGGCGCGCGCGGCGGACGGCGCGGCGACCGAATCGCGCTTGACCAGCTGATGAGCCAGCACATGATCGATCTTCGCCCGGGCCGTGCGTTCCTTGCTGCGGATGCTGCGCAGCAGGACGTCGATCGCCGCATCGGCCATCGCCGCGATCGGCTGGCGGATGGTGGTCAGTTCCGGCCACACCGTGGTCGCCGCGGAGGTGTCGTCGAAGCCGACCACCGACAGGTCGCGCGGCACGTCCAGGCCGCGCCGGTGCGCCACCGAGATCGCCGCGGCGGCCATGTCGTCGTTGCTGGCGATGATGGCGCTGGGGCGGTGGCGGCGCGACAGCAGCTTTTCGGCGGCGTCCAGGCCGGAGCGGTAGGTGTAGTCGCCCGGCTGCAGCAGGTGCCGGTCCAGGCGCAGGCCGGCTTCGGCCAGGGCCGCCTGGAACCCTTCGAAGCGGCGCGCGCTGGCCGACAGGTTGGAGCGGCCGGCGATGTAGCCGATGCGGGTGTGGCCCTGCGCGATCAGGTAAGCGGTGATGTCCTTGCTGGCGTTGAATTCGTCGATGCGCACGCAGGCCACCTGCGCGCTGAAGCGGTCGGAGGCGATCGCCACCACCGGCACCTTGGCGCGCACCAGCTCGCGGATGGCCGCATCCGACTCGCACAGCGGCGGCGGCAGGATCACCCCGGCCACGCCGCTCTTGGCCAGCTTGCGCGCGGCCTTGCGTTCGGCGTCGGCGCCGAGGTCGTCCCAGTAGTCCACCACCACCTGCAGCGAGGTGCGCGAGGCCGCGCGCAGCACGCTGACCAGCAGTTCGCCCAGGTAGGCGCCGCTGGGGTCGCTGTAGATCAGGGCGACCCGCGTGCTCTGCGCGGCGGCGAGGGCGCTGGCCGCCAGGTTCGGCGTGTAGCCGAGCGTGTCGACCGCGCGCATGACCTGTTCGCGGGTGGTGTCGCGCACGTTGCCCTGGCCGTTGATCACCCGCGACACGGTCATCGGCGAAACCTTGGCCAGCGCGGCGACCTCGTCGATGGTCACGGCGAGGCTCTTGCGGCGAACCGATTTCCTGACCTTCTCCAAGCTGGGCCTCTTCGCTGGCGTGCGGGCGTGGATCGCGACCGGGACCATCCTGCCCAAGCCCCGTGTGCGGCGGCGCCGCGGCACGGTGTGGATCCCGACACGAGTGTGGCCTGCATGGTACCGGGAAGCCGGGTGAGCGGCGACTCACATCGCACGCGGGCGCCGCGGCGCAGGGGGCGCGCATGAGCGGCAACGGCATTGCCCGGCCGCGCGCGCCGCAGCGCCGTCGCGCCATGCGCTGGCTGCGCGGCGCCTGCCTGTGGCTGGTGTTCCTGTTGCCGATCGCCGCGGCGCAGGCCGAGGACGGCTACGAGCTATGGTTGCGCTACCAGCCGCTGGCCGAAGCGCAGGCCGCGCCATGGCGTGCGGCGGCCACGCAGCTGGTGGCCGACGCCGACACGCCGATGCAGCGCGCCGCGCGCGACGAGCTGCGGCGCGGCCTGGCCGGCCTGCTCGGCGCCGAACCGGCGCTGGCCGCACGCGCCGAGCGCGCCGGCGCGATCGTGCTCGGCACGCCGGCGTCCCCGGCGGTCGCGCGGCTGCGGCTGGACACGCGCGGCCTGGGCGAGGAGGGCTACCTGATCCGCAGTACGGTGGTCGATGGGCGCCCGGTGACCGCGATCGTCGGCGGCGGCGAGCGCGGCGCGCTGTACGCGGCGTTCCGCTTCCTGCGCCTGCTGCAGACCGGGCACGCGCCGGCGGCGCTGGCGTTGCGCGATGCGCCGCGGGTGAAGCTGCGCGTGCTCGACCACTGGGACAACCTGGACGGGGTAGTGGAACGCGGCTACGCCGGCGCCTCGCTGTGGGACTGGCAGAAGCTGCCCGGTTATGTGGACCCGCGCTACACCGACTACGCGCGCGCCAACGCCTCGATCGGCATCAATGGCGCGGTGCTCAACAACGTCAACGCCAATGCCTGGAGCCTGACCCCGGCATACCTGGACAAGGCCGCGGCGCTGGCCGCGGCGCTGCGTCCGTACGGCATCCGCGTGTACCTGAGCGCGCGCTTCAGCGCCCCGATCGAGATCGGCGGGCTGGCCACCGCCGATCCGCTGGACCCGGCGGTGCGGCAGTGGTGGCGCACCAAGGCCGACGAGATCTACGCGCGCATTCCCGATTTCGGCGGCTTCCTGGTCAAGGCCAATTCCGAAGGCCAGCCCGGCCCGCAGGACTACGGCCGCAGCCACGCCGACGGCGCCAACATGCTCGCCGACGCGCTGGCGCCGCATGGCGGCGTGGTGATGTGGCGCGCGTTCGTCTATTCGCACGAGCAGCCGGACGACCGCGCCAAGCAGGCCTACAGCGAGTTCGTGCCGCTGGACGGGAAGTTCCGCGCCAACGTGGTGGTGCAAGTCAAGAACGGCGCCATCGACTTCCAGCCGCGCGAGCCGTTCCACCCGTTGTTCGGGGCGATGCCGAAGACGCCGCTGATGCTGGAGTTCCAGATCACCAAGGAGTACCTGGGCTTCGCCACCCACCTGGCCTACCTGGGCACGCTGTACCAGGAAACCCTGCAGGCGGACACGCGGCGCGGCAGGCGCGCGACGGTGGCGCGGGTGGTGGAAGGCGCGGTGGACGGGCACGCGCTCAGCGGCATCGCCGGGGTGGCCAACATCGGCGCGGACCGCAACTGGTGCGGTTCGATCTTCGACCAGGCCAACTGGTACGCGTTCGGGCGGCTGGCCTGGGATCCGCAGGGCGATGCGCGGGCGATCGCCGAGGAGTGGGTAAGGATGAGCTTCGGCAACGACCCGGCGCTGGTCGCGCCGGTGGTCGGCATGATGATGGCCTCGCACCAGGCGGTGGTCGACTACATGACCCCGCTCGGCCTGCATCACCTGATGGGCCGCGGCCACCACTATGGCCCGGCGCCGTGGGATGCGGGCAGCGCGCGGCCGGACTGGGACCCGGTGTACTACCACCGCGCCGACCGCAACGGCATCGGCTTCGACCGCAGCGCCAGCGGCAGCAACGCGGTGGCGCAGTACGCGCCGCCGCTGGCGCGCCGCTTCGGCGACGTGCGCACGGTGCCGGAGCAGTATCTGCTGTGGTTCCACCACGTGCCGTGGGACCACCGCATGGCCTCGGGCCGGCCGCTGTGGGAGGAACTGCTCGGCCGCTACGACCACGGCGTGGCCGAGGTGGCGCGGATGCGTGCGACCTGGTCCGGGCTGGCGCCGTACGTGGATGCGCAGCGCCATCGGCAGGTCGCCGATTTCCTGGCGATCCAGCAGCGCGAGGCGCAGTGGTGGCGCGATGCCAGCATCGCCTACTGGCAGCAGGTGTCCGGGCGCGCGTTGCCGCCGGGTATCGCGGCGCCGGCGCAGCCGTTGTCGTACTACCAGGCATTGCGTTTTCCGTACGCACCGGGGAATCCGAAATGACGCCGCTCCGTTCCGTTGTCGCGCGCGCGCGCCGCCTGCTGCTGGCGGCGCTGTGCGCACCCGCGTTCGCCCATGCCGGCGAGGCGCCGTTGCTGCATGCGCTGTTCCAGGACCATGCGGTGCTGCAGCGCGATGCGCCGATCCGGGTCTGGGGCCAGGCCGCGGCCGGCGAGACGGTGACCGTGCAGCTGGCGCAGCAGCGCGTGCAGGCGCGCGCCGACCGCCAGGGCCGCTGGCAGGCGCAGCTGGCGGCGCTGCCGGCCGGCGGGCCGTACACCCTGCAGGCCAGCACCGCGCACGGCCGCACGCAGCGCGTGGACGACGTGCTGCTCGGCGACGTGTGGCTGTGCTCGGGCCAGTCGAACATGGAACTGTCGGTGCAACGTTCGCTGGACACGCGCAGCGAGATCGCCGACGCGCGGCAGCCGGCGATCCGCATGTTCAAGGTGCCGGCGCAGTCCAGCCCGAGCCCGCAGGCGCAGTTCGGCGGCCCCGCCGCGTGGCAGCCGACCACGCCGGAGACGGTGGGGGCGTTCTCCGCGGCCTGCTATTACTTCGCCCGCGAACTGCGCAAGAGCGTGGACGTGCCGATGGGCTTGATCAACGCCTCCTGGGGCGGTTCGCAGATGCAGGCGTGGATCGGCGACGCGGCGCTGCGCAAGGTGGACGGCAACGCCGCGGCGCTGGACGTGCTGGCGCGCTACGCCACCGACCCGCAGCAGGCGGCGCCGCGCTGGGGCCGGCTGTGGGAAGCGTGGTGGCGCGCGCGCGGCGACGGCGCGCCATGGCAGCCGGACGACGCCGGCGGCGACTGGCGCGAGGCGCCGGCATTGGATGCCTGGGACGACTGGGGCGTGCCGCAGCTGGTCGGTTTCAACGGCATGGTCTGGTACCGCGGCACGGTCACGCTGAGCGCCGAGCAGGCCCGGCAGCCGGCGACGCTGGCGCTGGGGCCGGTGGACGAGCTCGACCAGACCTGGGTCAACGGCCAGGCGGTGGGCAGCAGCTACGGCGCCGACCAGGCGCGCAGTTACCCGCTGCCGCGCGGCGTGTTGCACGCGGGCGAGAACACCGTGGTGGTCAACGTGTACAACAGCTACCGCCGCGGCGGGCTGCTCGGCGGCGCGCAGGCGCAGGCGTTGCAGCTGGGCGACGGCTCCCGCGTGGCGCTGGCCGGGTGGCGGTACCGCATCGTGCCGCCGCAACTGGGCACGCCGCCGCGCGCGCCGTGGTCCTCCGCGGCGGGCCTGACCACGCTGTACAACGGCATGATCGCCCCGCTCGGCCGGGTCGGCCTGCGCGGCGTGCTGTGGTACCAGGGCGAATCCAACACCGGCGACGCGGCGGGCTATCCGGCGCTGCTCGACGCCTGGCAGCGCGACTGGCGGCAGCGCTTCGGCGCGGATCTGCCGCTGCTGCTGGTGCAACTGGCCAACTTCGGCGCACCGCCCACCCAACCCGGCGACAGCGGCTGGGCGCAGCTGCGCGAGGCGCAACGGCGCTTCGTCGCCGCCGACCCGCATGCCGGCCTGGCGGTGACGATCGACATCGGCGACCGCTACGACATCCATCCGGCCAACAAGCAGGAACTCGGCCGGCGCCTGGCGCGCGCGGCGCGGCACGTGGTCTACGGCCAGGCGCTGGCGCCGTCCGGGCCGGTGCCGCGCGCGCTGCGCCGCGATGGTTCGGCGCTGGTGGTCGATTTCGACGACGTCGATGGCGCATTGCAGGCCTACAGCGCCGCCGCACCGATCGGCTTCGAACTGTGCGGCGCGGCGCCCGGCAGTTGCCGCTATGCGCAGGCCGAGCTGCAGGACCGCAGCGTGCGCCTGCCGATTCCTGCAGGTGTTGCGCCCACCCGCGTGCGCTATTGCTGGGCCGACAGCCCGGTGTGCACCCTGTTCGACCGCGCCGGGCTGCCGGCCGGTCCGTTCGAACTCTCCCTCCCGACCGCGGCCCATGCGGCGGCGGCCTCTTCCCCGTGAGCGATCCGCGATGACCCAGACTTCCGACAGCGCTACTTCCGCCCAAGGCTCGGCCCGCGATCGCGAAATCGTCGAGGCGCGGGTCATCGTCACCTGCCCGGGGCGCAATTTCGTCACCCTGAAGATCGTCACCCGCTCCGGCGTGTACGGCCTGGGCGACGCCACCCTCAATGGCCGCGAACTGGCGGTGGCGTCGTACCTGCAGGACCACGTGGTGCCGAACCTGATCGGCCGCGATGCCGGCCGCATCGAGGACCTCTGGCAGTTCTTCTACCGTGGCGCCTATTGGCGGCGTGGCCCGGTGACGATGACCGCGATCGCGGCGGTGGACGTGGCGCTGTGGGACATCCTCGGCAAGATGGCCGGCATGCCGCTGTACCAGCTGCTGGGCGGGCGCTCGCGCGAAGGCGCGCTGGTCTACGGCCACGCCAACGGCCGCGACATCGCCGAGACCAGCGACGAAGTCGGGCGTTTCCGCGAACTGGGCTTCATCGCCATCCGCGCGCAGTGCGGCGTGCCCGGGATCAAGAAGACCTACGGCATTTCCGTCGGCGGCAAGCCCTACGAACCGGCCGAAAGCGAGCTGCCGACCGAGACCGTATGGTCCACGCCGCGCTATCTGGGCGTGGTGCCCAAGCTGTTCGAACAGCTGCGCGCCGACCACGGCGATGAGGTCGAACTGCTGCACGACGCGCACCATCGGCTGACCCCGATCGAGGCGGCGCGGCTGGCGCGGGACCTGGAGCCGTACCGGCTGTTCTGGCTGGAGGACGCCACGCCCGCGGAGAACCAGCGCGCGTTCGAGGTGATCCGCCAGCATTCGGTGACGCCGCTGGCGGTAGGCGAGGTGTTCAACTCGATCTGGGACTGCAAGCACCTGATCGAGCAGCAGCTGATCGACTACATCCGCACCACCATCGTCCATGCCGGCGGCATCACCCACGTGCGCCGGCTCGCCGACTTCGCCGCGCTGCACCAGGTGCGCACCGGCTTCCATGGCGCCACCGACCTGTCGCCGGTGTGCATGGGCGCGGCGCTGCACTTCGACACCTGGGTGCCGAACTTCGGCATCCAGGAATACATGTTCCATTCCGACGAGGCCAACGCGGTGTTCCCGCACGACTACGCGTTCCATGCCGGCCGCCTGCATTGCGGCGAGACGCCCGGGCATGGCGTGGACATCGACGAGGCCCTGGCCAAGCGCTATCCCTACGTGCCCAAGCAACTGCCGGTCGCGCGCCTGGAAGACGGCGCGATGTGGGACTGGTGATGCGCATGCGCTGGGGACGCGCACTAGCCTGGGGGGTGCTCGGCATCGTGGCGATGCAGGCCGCGTCGGCGCAGCGCGCGCCGGCGTCAGCGGCGGACACGGGCACGGTCGCCTTCGACTGGTTCGAATACCGCGGCGACGATGCGGTGTTCGCTACGCCGCTGCCGCCCGGTCACTATCGCAATCCGGTGCTGGCCGGCTTCTATCCCGACCCCAGCGTCACCCGCGCCGGCGACCGCTACTACCTGGTCAATTCCACCTTCGCCTATTTCCCGGCGCTCCCGGTGTTCGAGAGCCGCGACCTGGTGCACTGGCGGCAGGTCGGCAACGTGGTCGAGCGGGCCGAGCAGCTGGATTACGACGGCCTGCGCGTATCGCGCGGCATGTTCGCCGCCAGCATCGCGCACCACCAGGGCCGCTTCTACGTGGTCGGCACCGCGGTGGACAGCGGCGGCAACTTCGTCGCCACCGCCGACGATCCGGCCGGGCCGTGGTCGGCGCTGCACTGGCTGCCGGACATCGACGGCATCGACCCGTCGCTGTTCTTCGACGACGACGGCAGCGCCTACCTGCTCAACAACGGTCCGCCGGACGGTGCGCCGTTGTACGAAGGCCATCGCGCGATCTGGATGCAGCGCTTCGACCTGGCGCGGATGCAGCCGGTGGGCCCGCGCAAGGTGCTGGTCAACGGCGGCGTGGATCTGGCCAGCAAGCCGATCTGGATCGAAGGCCCACACCTGTACAAGCGCGACGGCTGGTACGTGCTGTCCTGCGCCGAAGGCGGCACCGGTCCGCAGCATTCGCAGGTGGCGCTGCGCAGCCGCACGCCGTGGGGGCCGTACGTGCCGGCGCCGCACAACCCGATCCTGACCCAGCGCGACCTGCCCGTCGAGCGCGCCGACCCGATCAGCAACGCCGGCCATGCCGACCTGGTCGAAGGTACCGACGGCCAGTGGTGGGCGCTGTTCCTGGCCAGCCGCCCGTACGCGCAGGACCGCTACAACACCGGCCGCGAGACCTTCCTGCTGCCGGTCACGTGGCGCGACGGTTGGCCGTCGATCCTGCCTGCCGGGCAGCCGATCCCGTACGTGGCGCCGGGGCCGGCCGGGTCGCGCGCCGACGCCAGCGCCGACGCCGAACCGCTGAGCGGCAACTTCACCTGGCGCGACGGCTTCGACGCGGCGCAGCGCGATCGCCGCTGGCTGTTGCTGCGCACGCCCAGGCGCGAATGGCTGGACCTGCGCGCGCGTCCGGGCTGGGCGACCCTGCGGCCCGACACGCAAGGCCTGGATGGCGTCGGCAATCCCGCCTTCCTGGCCTACCGGCAGCAGCACATGCGCTTCGAAGCCAGCACCGCCGTGCAGATACCGGCGCAGCCGGGCCTGGTCGCCGGGCTCGCCGCGTTCCAGAACGCCGACGCCTGGTACGTGCTCGGCGTGCGCCGGCGCGGCGCGCGCGCCGAAGTGTTCCTCGACAAGCGCGACGGCCAGCGCACCACCACGCTGGCGCGCAGCGCGGTCGATGCCGAGGGCGCGCTGCGCCTGAAGATCGCCGGCGACGGCGGCCGCTATGCCTTCGCCTTCGCCGCCGCCGGCCAGGACTGGCGTTGGCTGCGCCGCAACGACGATGCGGCGATGCTCAGCACTGCCGTGGCCGGCGGCTTCACCGGCACCACCATCGGGCCGTACGCCCGCCGCGAACCGGACCGATCCACCAAGGAGTAGGCAATGCACACCAAGACTGCGCTGCACAAGGAAAGCCGGCGCCGCGTCACGACGCTGGCGTTGCTGTTGGCCATCGTGCCGTGCGTGGCGCTTGCCGCCGAGGCGCCGCCCCCGTACCTGGACACCCAGCGCAGTTTCGAACAGCGCGCCGCCGACCTGGTGTCGCGGATGACGCTGGAGGAAAAGGCCGCGCAGATGCAGAACGCCGCACCCGCGATCCCGCGTCTGGGCGTGCCGGCCTACGACTGGTGGAACGAAGCGCTGCACGGCGTGGCCCGCGCTGGCGGCGCCACCGTGTTCCCGCAGGCGATCGGCATGGCAGCGACGTTCGACGTGCCGCTGATGCGCGAGGTCTCCACCGCGATCAGCGACGAAGCGCGCGCCAAGCACCACCAGGCGCTGCGCCAGGACCAGCATGCGCGCTACCAGGGCCTGACGTTCTGGTCGCCGAACATCAACATCTTCCGCGACCCGCGCTGGGGCCGCGGCCAGGAGACCTACGGCGAGGACCCGTTCCTCACCGCGCGCATGGGCGTGACCTTCGTGCAGGGCCTGCAGGGCGAGGGCGCGGATGCGCCGAAGAACGCGCAGGGCGAGACCTACCGCAAGCTCGACGCCACCGCCAAGCACTTCGCCGTGCACAGCGGCCCGGAGGCCGACCGCCACCACTTCGACGCGCATCCGTCGCAGCGCGACCTGCACGAAACCTACCTGCCGGCATTCGAAGCGCTGGTCAAGGAAGGGAAGGTGGATGCGGTGATGGGCGCCTACAACCGCGTGTTCGGCGAATCGGCCAGCGCCAGCAAGTTCCTGCTGCGCGACGTGCTGCGCGACCAATGGGGTTTCGACGGCTACGTGGTGTCCGACTGCTGGGCGATCGTGGACATCTGGAAGAACCACAAGATCGTCGCCACCCGCGAGGAGGCCGCCGCGCTGGCGGTGAAGCACGGCACCGAACTGGAATGCGGCGAGGAATACGCCACGCTGCCGGCCGCCGTGCGCAAGGGCCTGATCAGCGAAGCCGAGGTCGACAAGGCGCTGCAGAAGCTGATGTGTTCGCGCATGCGCCTGGGCATGTTCGATCCGCCGGAAAAACTGGCTTGGGCGCGGATTCCCATCTCGGCCAACCAGTCGCCCGAACACGACGCGCTGGCCCGGCGCACCGCGCGCGAATCGCTGGTGCTGCTGAAGAACGACGGCGTGCTGCCGCTGTCGCGCGCCAAGGTCAAACGCATCGCCGTGGTCGGCCCGACCGCCGACGACACCATGGCGCTGCTGGGCAACTATTACGGCACCCCCGCCGCGCCGGTCACCGTGCTGCAGGGCATCCGCGAGGCCGCGCCCGACGCCGAGGTGCTATACGCGCGCGGCGCCGACTTGGTCGAAGGCCGCGACGACCCCGCCGCCACGCCGCTGATCGAACCGCAGTACCTGCGCCCGTCGGCCGACTCGCCCGAGCGCGGCCTGCGCGGCGAATACTTCCGCAACCGCGACCTGTCCGGTACCCCGGCGCTGGTGCGGACGGACGCGCAGATCGGCTTCAAGTGGGACCGCGGTTCGCCCACCGACAACCTGCTCGCCCGCGGCGAGGCCGGGCCGGGCCAGGCCGTGCCCGCGGACAATTTCAGCATCCGCTGGAGCGGAAAGCTGGTGCCGCCGGCCACCGGCACCTACCACCTGGAAACGGCGGCCGACGACGGCGTGCGCCTGTACCTGGACGGCAAGCGCCTGATCGACCGCTGGAGCGCCAGCGACCGCCTGCACGCCGACGGCGTCGACGTGCGCCTGGAAGCCGGCCGCAGCTACGACCTGCGCCTGGAGTACTACGAAGGCGAGCGCGATGCCGGCGTGCGCCTGGCCTGGCGCCAGCCCGGCGCCAGGCCGCCGCTGGAAGAGGCGCTGGACGCGGCACGCCGCGCCGACGTGGTGGTGTTCGTCGGCGGCCTGACCGGCGACGTGGAAGGCGAGGAGATGAAGGTCAACTATCCCGGCTTCGCCGGCGGCGACCGCACCGACCTGCGCCTGCCCAAGCCGCAGCGCGAACTGCTCGAAGCGCTGCACGGCACCGGTAAGCCGGTGGTGGCGGTGCTGACCACCGGCTCGGCGCTGGCCATCGACTGGGCGCAACAGCACGTGCCGGCGATCCTGCTGGCCTGGTATCCCGGCCAGCGCGGCGGCAGCGCCGTGGCCGATACCCTGTTCGGCGACGCCAACCCAGGCGGCCGCCTGCCGGTCACCTTCTACAGGGAGGACGAGAAGCTGCCCGCGTTCGACGACTACGCCATGCGCGGCCGCACCTACCGCTACTTCGCCGGCACCCCGCTGTACCCGTTCGGGCACGGCCTGTCTTACACGCAGTTCGCCTATTCCGACCTGCGCCTGGACCGCAGCAAGGTGCAGGCCGACGGCAGCCTGCACGCCACGCTCAAGGTGAAGAACACCGGCAAGCGCGCCGGCGACGAAGTGGTGCAGCTGTACCTGCAACCGCTGGCGCCGAAGCGCGAACGCGCGAGCAAGGAACTGCGCGGCTTCCAGCGCATCGCCCTGCAGCCCGGCGAAACCCGCGAAGTGCGCTTCGCCATCTCCCCGCAGGCCGACCTGCGCGTCTACGACGAAGCGCGCAAGGCCTACGTGGTGGACCCGGGCGACTACGAACTGCAGGTCGGCGCCTCCAGCGCCGACGTGCGCGCGCGCCAGCGCTTCAGCGTGCAGCCGTCGTCCGCAGCGAAAGCAACGCCGCGCCAGTGACCGCCATCGGTGGTGCGGGCAGCCAACGCTCGCACCACCGAAGCCGTGGCTGCGGAAGGCCTAGGGCTTTCAGCCCCAGGCACGTCACCGACCATGCACCGGACCCACGCGATCCCTTGTAGGAGCGGCTTCAGCCGCGACCGCCTCACCGACCAAGTTCCAGCCCGCCTCAGCTCCACTGTAGGAGGGGCTTCAGCCCCGACCACCCTACCGACCAACCACCAGCCCACTGCAGCTCCCCTGTAGGAGGGGCTTCAGCCCCGACCGCCTTACCGACCAGCCACCAACCCGCTTCAGCTCCCTGCAGGAGGGGCTTCAGCCCCGACCGCCTTACCGACCAGCCACCAGCCCCTCAACTCCATTGTGGGAGCGACTTCAGTCGCGACGGCTTCACCGACCATGCCCCAGACCGAAATCCTCCTGGACCCCCCGTGACCAACTCACGCCTCACCGCCGCCACGCTCACCAGCCTGCCGCCGGCCATCGCCAGCCCAACCTACGTCCTGGACCGCACCCGCATCGGCATCGTCCACCTCGGCGCCGGCGCCTTCCACCGCGCCCACCAGGCCGTCTATATCGACGACCTGCTCGCGACCGAACCGGACTGGGCGATCAGCGCCGTCTCCCTGCACAGCCCGCAGGTCCGCGACGCGCTGCGCCCGCAAGACGCCCTCTACACCCTCGCCCTGTTGGATGAGCACCCCGAACTGCGCATCATCGGCGCCATCCGCGAAGTGCTGTGCGCAAGCGACGAACAACCCACCGTCCTCGCGCGCCTGGCCGACCCGTCGGTGCGCCTGGTCACCCTCACCGTCACCGAAAAGGGCTACTGCCTGGCCGGCGAGCATCTCGACCTCGCGCACCCGGACATCGTCCACGACCTCGCCGCCCCGCACGCCCCGCGCAGCGCCATCGGCTACCTCGTCGCCGGCCTGCGCGAACGCTTGCGCCTGGGCCTGGCGCCCTACACCATGCTCAGCTGCGACAACCTGCCCGACAACGGCGGCAAGCTGCGCCGCGCCGTGCTGCAGTTCGCCCACACCATCGACCCCGCACTGGCCGCCTGGATCGAGACCGAAGCCGCCTTCCCGCGCTCGATGGTCGACAGCATCACCCCGGCCAGCAACGACGCCCTGCGCGAGCGCGTCGCCGCGCAACTGGGTTGCCACGACGCCTGGCCGGTCCAGCGCGAACGCTACAGCCAATGGGTGATCGAAGACCGCTTCTGCAACGGCCGCCCCGCCTTCGAGCGCGCCGGCGTCACCCTGAGCGACGACATCGCCGGCTACGACCGCGCCAAGCTGCGCCTGCTCAACGGCCCGCACTCCGCGCTGGCGTACCTGGGCACGCTGCTCAATCTGGACACCGTCGCCGACGCCATGCGCCACCCGCAACTGGCCGCTTTCGTCGAGACCCTGATGCGCGAGGACATCGCGCCCACCCTGCAACCGATGCCCGGCTTCGACCCGCAGCACTACGCCGGCGCCATCCTCGCCCGCTTCCGCAACCCCACCATCGCCCACCGCCTGGCGCAGATCGCCTGGGATGGCTCACAAAAAATCCCGGTACGCCTGCTCGGCACCATCGCCGACGCCCTGGCCGCCGGCCGCCGCATCGACCGCCTGTGCCTGCCGGTCGCGGCGTGGATGCAGTTCGTGCGGCGCCAGGCGCGCGATGGCGTGGCGCTGGTGGACCCGATGCACGAGGTGCTGAGCGAGATCGGGCGCAGCGCGACTGGCGATGCCGAGCATGATGTGGGCGTGTTCCTCGCGCTGGATACGGTGTTCGCGCCGCTATCGGGGGAGACGCGTTTCATCGGGCCGTTGCGAAGTGCCTACGCTGCGCTGGGTGACGCCAGCCCGACAGAGGTGCAGCAGGCGCTCGCGTAACGGTGCTGTTGCTCACTAGCGTCTGTATTGTCATAGTCTTGCAGACAATGCAGTCCAGCGGGCGCGACGTCGCCGCGCGGCCTATTCAAGCGCAAGGAAGCATACCAATGGCACGACCAGACGGCACCAACGACGGGTACGATCGGTTGCAGCAGGACCTGATCCGTCAGCTGGACGCCATCGCCAACGACATCGACGCGGGCAGGCTGACGCTCGAGGAAGGATCGCAGCGCGCCGATGCACTCATCGAAGAGACGCAGGCCAAGAGTGCGCCGTTGCTCGCGTCACGCGTTGCGCAACATCAGCGAGCGGGGCGCAGGTCGCGCGCGATTATCGTGGCCGTGGTGCTGCTCTTCGTTGCCTACCTGGGCCTCAAGACCTGGACAAACCTGTCTGGCTAGGCATCCGCTCTAGCAGGCCGGCGCCGCCGGGCCGTTCGATCGTGCATCAACATCGCGTCTGCACCGATGCGTTCTCGAAAGTGCGCAGCGCAGCGGCATCAACCGATGCGCATCGACAACTCCACCTCCTCGGCGAACGGGATGGACAGGTAGCCCGCGTCGGGCGAGCGCACATGCGCCAGGTACTCGGGGCTGTAGTCCGCGTTGTCGGCGACGATCAGCGCGCCGGGCCGCAAGCGCGTTTCCAGCAGCGCCAGCACTTGCGGATACAGCGCCTTGGCGCCGTCGAGCAGCAGCAGGTCGATGCTGGCGGGCAGGTCGCTGCGCAGCGTCTGCAAGGCGTCGCCTTCGCGGATCTCGATCAGGTCGTCGAGGCCGCCGGCGCGCAGGTTGTCGCGGGCGCGCAGCACCTTGGACGGCTCGAATTCGCTGCCGATCAGCTGGCCGCCGCCGTTGTCGCGCAGGGCCGCGGCCAGGTGCAGGGTGGAGATGCCGAACGAGGTACCGAACTCGACGATCGCGCGCGCGCGGCAGCTGCGCGCCAGCATGTACAGCAGCGTGCCGGTCTCGCGCGAGACGGCCAGCGGCAGATCCTTTAGCCGGCTGTAGAACTCCACGTAGTCGGTCTTGCTGCGCATCAGGCGCTCCCGCTCCTCGGTCGGGATTTCGGCGAATGCGGACATCGCCGTCGCCGTCGTCGCGGCGGCCTCATCGAACAGGTGGTCGAGCAGGGGAGCGAGCGGTGCAGTGGTCAGGGTGCTCATCGATAGTTGCCGTTTTGTGCGTCCGTCATCGGACCGGAATAGAATGCGACTGATCCGTCACATTCGCTATTCGCATTGGCCCGCCGCATGAACGATCGTCGGAAAACCAGGATTTCCCCGAGAAAACAGCCGCAACAGGCGCGCTCCAACCTGCTCGTGGCGGTCATCCTGGAAGCGGCAGCTCAGGTTTTGGCCAAGGAAGGAATGCAGCGCTTCACCACCGCGCGGGTGGCCGAGAAGGCCGGGGTGAGCATCGGGTCGCTGTATCAGTACTTCCCGAACAAGGCGGCGATCCTGTTCCGGCTGCAGAGCGACGAATGGCGGCAGACCAGCGACCTGCTGCGCGGCATCCTCGAGGACACCCAGCGTCCGCCGCTGGACCGGTTGCGCCTGTTGGTGCACGCCTTCGTGCGTTCGGAATGCGAGGAGGCGCAGATGCGCACGGCGCTTGCCACCGCCGCACCGCTGTACCGCGACGCGCCCGAGGCGCAGCAGGCGCGCGCCTCGGGAAAGCGGACGTTGCGACGCTTCATGCGCGAGGTGCTGCCGGATGCGCCGGCGGCCACCCGCACCCTGGCCGGCAATCTGATCAAGACGACGCTCGGCGCAGGGGCCAAGGAGTTTTCGGAAACGCCGCGTAGCGCCGCGCAGATCCGCGCCTATGCCGACGCCATGGCGGACATGTTCTGCGCTTACCTGCAACGGCTCGCGTCGCCTCCTGCAGCATAGCCGTGAGCGGCCCACGGAAACGGCTGCGAACGCTGGTGCAGCACTGCCAGCGCACCGGGGCCCTGTCCGCGCGGGCGGACACGCTTGGTCGAGGTATCCCGGACCGCATATGCTGCTCTAGCCGAAGACGCCCCGGTGATAGGCGGCAAGCGCTCGTGCCGATGTAGAGCGGCAGTGCTTGCCTTGCTGAAATACCCCCATCAACGCAGGTAGCCAATGTTCAAGAACCTCATCCCGAAGATCTTCTATGACAAGCTGCAGGACGGACTCGACTTCTTCGTCGATGGCCTGGGCTTTGCCGTGCAATACCAAGACGCAACGATGGCCGTCGTCGCCCGCGACGGCGCCAAGGCCTATCTGGTCGAGAACCCCGAGTGGGCGGCGAAGGATCGTCCGGAGCTCAGCATCGACACCGACGATGTCGATGCGATCTTCGCGGAAATGTCCGCACGCGTGCCGCATCTGCTGCACCCGAATTGCAACACCGTCGCGCCCAGGCCCTGGGGATCGCGCGAGTTCGCGATGCTGGACAAGACCACGGTGTGCGTGAACTTTCGCGAGTGGCCGGCAGAGGATTGAGCATGGTCGCCGCCGCCACGCTAGCCCGCGTTGGTATGACGGCAAGGGTCGGGCGGCACTGAAGCGGCTGTGGCGCGAAGGCCGCGCAGCCGGGTCCACCACGACCGCGATGCCTGCTACTGCGCCTTGGGCAATGTCGCGATCACCTTGATCTCGAACTGGAACCCATACAGCCAGGTGACGCCGACGGCGGTCACGGTCGGATACGGGGCCTCGCCCCAATACGTGGGCAAGACCTTCCAGACCGTGTCGAACGTCGCTTCGGGGTCGACCAGAAAGAAGGTGACATCGACCACGTCATCGAATGTGCAACCTGCCGCGGCGAGGACCGCGTTGAGGTTGTCGAAGGCGCGCCGCACCTGCGCGTCCAGGGTCGGCTCGGGCGAGCCGTCCTCGCGGCTGCCGACCTGTCCGGACACGAACAGCAAGCCATTGGCACGCACCGCCGGCGAATAGCGATTGCGCTCGTACAGGGCCTGTCGCCCCTGCGGAAAAACAACGTCGCGTGTGGCCATCTGTCTTCTTCCTCGGCCCGCGCGGGCCAGTCATGACGATGGCAAGACGGTACGCGCAGGATACCGGCGGATAAACTGACGCATCGCCGCATCACTGTTTGTAGAATCCAAACAATCCCAACGTCACTGGAGCATGGATGGATCGGTTCGAGGCGATGCTGGCCTTCGCGCGCGTGGTCGAAACCGGCAGCTTCACCAAGGCGGCGGAGACCTTGCGCGTCGGCAAGGCCAGCGTCACCCAAGCGGTGCAGCAGCTGGAGGCGCGCCTGCGCGTGAAGCTGCTCAATCGCACCACGCGCAAGGTCAACGCGACCGCCGATGGCGTGGCGTTCTACGAGCGCGTGATCCAGCTGCTGGCGGATCTGGACGACGCCGAAACCAGCCTGTCCGGCGCAGCTGCCGCGCCACGCGGCCGGCTGCGGGTGGACGTGCCCAGCCCGCTGGCGCGCTTGATTTTGGTGCCGGCGCTACCGGCGTTCCACGCGCGCTACCCGGAGATCCAGCTCGACCTGGGGGTCAGCGACCGCCATGTGGATCTGATCGGCGAGAACGTGGACTGCGTGGTGCGCGGCGGCGTGCTCAGTGAGCAATCGCTGAGCGCTCGGCTTATCGGCGTACTGCAGGCCGGCGTGTTCGCCGCCCCGGCCTACTTGGAGCGCGC
Organism: Xanthomonas sp. AM6; assembly: GCF_025665335.1. Taxonomy (NCBI): domain Bacteria; kingdom Pseudomonadati; phylum Pseudomonadota; class Gammaproteobacteria; order Lysobacterales; family Lysobacteraceae; genus Xanthomonas; species Xanthomonas sp. AM6. The sequence goes on along the minus strand of NZ_CP106869.1, from coordinate 4,840,770 downwards.
CGGCGCGCCAGCGCATCCGCGCGAACTGGAGGACACGCACCACCGCATCATCGGCTTCACCGGCGCCAGCCGCGGCAGGAAGGTCATCGCCTATGCCATGCAACGCGACGGCGAGCGGCTGAGCGTGCAAGGCCGCCATGTGTTGGCCGTGGACGACGGCAATGCCTACCTCGCCGCGGGCCTGGCGGGCATGGGCGTGCTGTGGCTGCCGGACTACATGTCCAGGCCGCACGTGGCCAGCGGCGAGCTGGTACCGGTGTTCGCCGACTGGCAGCTGGAGCCGATGCCGCTGTACGTCGCGTTCCCGCCCAACCGCCATGTCAGCGCCAAGTTGCGCGTGTTCATCGAATGGATCGCGGCGCTGATGGCGGTGCATGCGCCTGTTCGGCATCCGCCGGAAGGGTGAGAAAGGCTGCGGTCGAGCTAAAAAGCTGAAGAACGCAAGAAGGAGGAGTGTGCGCCTGAGGTTGGATATTTCCTCTGGCCACGTTTTGTGATCTTCCTGCGGCTCAACGCTTTCATGCCCTCAGGTCCGCTGCTTGAACGCCGCTTTCAGCCCGAGGCACGCAAGGCCAATGACGCCAGCGAGCAGGCAAACGATATGAAGCTGATCGATGTCAACGACGCGAAACAACGGGTTGCCTGACACCAGTGGCCACAGAGGCATGATGTCCGAATGCACGATGCCGTCAAGCACGATATGGGAGTAAGTCCCGGCGAACGCGCCCGACACTGCGGCAGTCCATGTGAGTGGCGGGTGGGGAATCCTGAGAAGTTTCAACACGGCTGAGCTGACGGGTTTGCCAGTGGCCGCCGCTAGGCTGCCGATGACCATGGCGCCGAACAGTGTGTGTGTCACGCCGTGGAGGATCGGCTTGTTTTGCAGGATTCCAATCAGAGGCTCGATGTCCATGAGGACTTGCGAGCCGCCAAACACCATAAAGCTGAAATGGCGCCCTCCTGCGGCCTTGAATGCCAGTCCTGGACCGAGATGTATGGGTGTGAAGGGCATTTCGGTCGCGGACCTAAGATGTGAGGTAAAACCGTATGCCGAGCTCGTGATCTCGGAAGGACTGTCTCATGATCCCATCCTGTGGTGAAGTCGCCTGCCTGCCGCTGTCGTGCCATCGAAGGAATCGACGTGCGCGCCAGGCAAGTGCCTGGCCTCCAAAGGAGCGAGCGTGAACGAGACCGATGCGTATGTCCTCGATTCAATCCGGAAGTGGGTTTGGTCCGGCTACTACTCTGAGTCCGAGATCCGCGAGGAGATGCTCGACGACATTCTGGAAGACGATTGCGACGAACCGATGCTGCGTGCCGCGGTCGGCAGCCAGTGGCAGGCCAAGCAGCAGGCGGAGCAGGGTTGGCCGGCGCAGACCGATTGCGATCGCTTGGATGCGGTGTTCTATCGGTTGCACGACGCGGGCATCTGCGCGCTGGCGAATGCCGGCTACACGATGTCCGATGGCCACACCGAGGTGACCGAGGCGGTGGCGGAGGCGCCGGAGGGCCAGTATCACGGCTATTGTTTCTACCACGGGCAGGATGTGGAGTGCGCTGTGGATGGTGGTGGGTTGTTTATTGCGTTCGGCGATCTGCAGGGTGGGGCGGATGCGGATCTTGCGGTTGGGCAGAGGGTCGCTGCGGCGTTGGTGGATGCGGGGTTTGTGTTGGCGTGGGATGGGACGTCGAAGACCCGGATCGCGGTGCCTGGGTTTGTTTGGTTGCGGCGGTTTCGCTAGTAGCTGGTAGTTTTCTTGCAAGTCGTGGGGGATGCAGGATGGCGCGCCTTCGTCTGGTGCGCTGGGCATTGTCGGTGAGGCGGGTCGCGGCTGAAGCCGCTCCTACAGGGAGCAGAGAGCAGCGGTTGGCGATGCATTCCGAATGCCGAGCGTCGTCGTGGCACCGCCGCCTGCTCCGCGGTCACGGCGTCCGAATGAAATCCACGAACGCGCGCAGCGGTGCGGGCAGGTGGCGGCGTCCTGGGTAGTACAGGAAGGGGCCGCTGAAGCTCTGCCACCATGGTTCCAGCACCGGCTCCAGCGCGCCGCTGTCCAGGTGCGGGCGCAGCCAGTCCTCGAACAGGTGGATCACGCCCAGGCCGCCGACCGCGGCGTCGATGGCCAGGTCCACCGCGGCGCCCAGGCGTACCAGCAGCGGGCCGCTCGGTTCGATCAGCACGACTTCGCCGTCGCGTTCGAATTCCCAGGCCGGGATGGCGCCGCTGGCGAACTGGCCGCGCAGGCAGGCGTGCGTCAGCAAGTCGCGCGGGTGCTGCGGCCGTCCGTGCGCGGCGAGATACTCGGGCGAAGCGGCGGTGGCGAAGCGCTGCACGCGCGGGCCGATCGGCACCGCGATCATGTCCTGCTCCAGGCGCTCGTCGTAGCGGATGCCGGCATCGCAGCCGGCCGCCAGCATGTCGACGAAGCTGTCCTCCACGATCACCTCCAGCCTGATCTCCGGATAGGCCTTCAGGAACGGGGTGACGATCGCCGGCAGCACCAGGCGCGCGGCGACGCCCGGCACGTTGAGCCGCAGGGTGCCGCTGGGCCGGTCGCGGAAGCCGTTGACCACGTCCAGCGCCGCTTCCACTTCGCCGAGCGCAGGGACCAGGCGCTCGGCCAGGCGTGCGCCGGCCTCGGTCGGCAGCACGCTGCGGGTGGTGCGGTTGAACAACCGCACGCCGAGCCGGGCTTCCAGGCGCCGCACCGCCTCGCTCAGGCTGGAGGCGGAGCTGCCGCTGGCGCGCGCGGCTTCGCGGAAGCCGCCGGCGCGCACTACCGCCAGGAAGGCGAAGAGGTCCTGCAGGTCCGTGGTCATTGTTCGGGATTCCGCACAGCCCGTACCGATTCGACGGGATTATCGCGCATCGGCGCGCCGCCTACAGTGCAGGCCTCACCCGGGCTTGGGCCCACCCCTTCTGGAGGCAATCATGAGCAAGCTTTCGACCGCTGGCACCTTTTCCCTCGGCGACCGCACGGTGACGCGCATCGGCTACGGCGCAATGCAGCTGGCCGGGCCGGGTGTGTTCGGCCCGCCCAAGGACCGCGCCGCGGCGCTGGCGGTGCTGCGCGAGGCGGTGGCCGCGGGCGTGGACCACATCGACACCAGCGACTTCTACGGGCCGCACGTCACCAACCAGCTGATCCGCGAGGCGCTGCAACCGTATCCGCAGCGGCTGACGATCGTGACCAAGGTCGGTGCCGTGCGTGGCGACGACGCCTCCTGGCTGCCGGCGCAAAGTCCCGCCGAGCTGGCCCAGGCGGTGCACGACAATCTGCGCAACCTCGGCCTGGATGTCCTGGATGTGGTCAACCTGCGGGTGATGGGCGACGTGCACGCGCCCAGCGAGGGCCCGATCGGAGAACAGTTCACCGCGCTCGCGGAACTGCAGCAGCGTGGGCTGATCCGGCACCTGGGCATCAGCAACGCCACCGCCGCGCAGGTGCAGGAAGCCCGGCGCATCGCCCCGGTGGTATGCGTGCAGAACCACTACAACCTCGCGCACCGCGACGACGACGCGTTGATCGACGCGCTCGGCCGCGACGGCATCGCCTATGTGCCGTTCTTCCCGCTCGGCGGCTTCACGCCGCTGCAGTCGGACTCGCTCTCGTCGATCGCGCAGGCGCTTGGCGCCACGCCGATGCAGGTGGCGCTGGCGTGGCTGCTGGCGCGCGCGCCGAACATCCTGCTGATCCCGGGCACCTCGTCGGTTGCGCATCTGCGGGAGAACCTGGCGGCGGCGGAACTGTCGTTGTCGGACGACGCGCTGGCCGCGTTGGATCGGATCGGCCGAGAGGGCGGCTGACGGCGGTCGTTGACGGTGGCTCTGGCCAAGCGCACGTCGGTCAGGAAGCGCGAAAGGCCTCGGTGATCGTACCGAGGCCGTGACGCCTGTTTCCTGTAGGAGCGGCTTCAGCCGCGACAAACGAAGCGGCAGGCATCACGGCAGCTGACACATTGGATCGGAGCGTGTCCGCTTGCGGATGCCCGCCGCGGTAGGGATTCATCATGTAAATTCCTCCGTCGGACGTACCCTCATCCGGCGCTGCGCGCCACCTTCTCCCGATGGGAAAAGGGGACGTAGGTTCTAGGCTGCTCAAAATAGCGCCCTCGATCTCTTCCTGGACGACGGCCAGGCGTTCGTTACCTTGCCTAGAGAAGAGCGGCGACATTTTCGTCTGGCAGGGCGCAATGGACATCAAGGCACGCCATGCAATGCCTCCGGAGAGGCGAACGCCCGAATCGATCAAGCTCTGATCGACGCATCGGGGTGCTGGGCCACATACGAGTTCAGCAGCGAACCCAGATTGTCTTCGTACCTGTAGAACTCGGCATCCAGCCTGTCCATCTCCGCCTCGTACTCAGGCGTGTCAGAGAAGGATTCACGTTGCGACCACCTGACCCGCCGGTCGCCGGATGGCGATGCGTTCGGAAACCACGAAACTGCCTTGGACAGAAGGGCGTGAGACTTGCTCGCGCCTACGGTCTGCAAGTGGCCAAGGATCTCGACGCAATGATTGCCCAGCGAGTTTGTGAAAAGTTGGTCGAAGCCGCCATTATGGACCTCTCCGTCGAAGCACCACAGCAAGTAAACGAGGCGCGCTTCAGGAGAGAGGCGATCGATATGCTCCGTGATTCCGTCGCCCTTGTCGAAGACCAGGGCGTGCGCAGCCATGAAGACCGCTTCTGCGGGATCGTCCTGCTTTGCTGCATCCGCGAATCGCATGATTTCCATAGACCCACTGTCTGCGTTGGCCGCGAGGCGGCTTGAATGGACGGGCGGGAGCCCGTAGGTCGGTTAAGGCGCAAACCCCAGCCCCGTCGCCTTCACCCGCACCCGCGCCAGGATCTTGTGCGAGGTCATGTACAGGGTGCGGCCGTCGTCGCCGAAGGCGCAGTTGGCGACGGGGCCGCCGGTCTCGATGCGGCCCAGGCGGCGGCCGTCGGGCGCGAACACCAGCACGCCGCCGGGGCCGGTGGCGAACAGGCGGCCGTCGCTGGCCACCGCGATGCCGTCCGGCAGGCCGGGGTTGGCGTCGCCGACGATGTCGGAGGCATCGGCGAACAGGCGCTTGCCGGTGACGTTGCCGCGCGCGTCGAGCGTGTAGGCGGTCCAGATCGGCCGCGCCGGATCGGAGTTGGCCACGTACAGGGTGCGTTCGTCCGGCGACAGGGCGATGCCGTTGGGCAGGCTCAGGCTGTCGTCGAGCAGGTGCACGCTGCCGTCGGTGTCCAGGCGATAGACGCCGTTGAAGCGCAGTTCCTTGACCGGGGATGCGTCCCCGTCCTTCAGCCCGTACGGCGGATCGGTGAAGAACACCACGCCGTCGCTGCGCTGGATCAGGTCGTTGGGGCTGTTGAGGCGGTGGCCGTCGTAGGCGCTGGCCAGGAGGGTCTTGCGCCGCGTGGCCGGATCGAGCCGGGCCACCGCGCGGGTGCCGGAATCGGCGAGCAGCACGGTCCCCGACGCTTCGGCATGCAGGCCGTTGGCGCCGGCTTCGCGCAAGGCGTCCAGCGGCGGGCCGGCGTAGCCGGAGGGCTTGAGGAACACCGACAGGCCGTCGCGCTCGGACCAGCGGTACATGGTGTTCTGCGGCACGTCGTTGAACAGCAGGTAGCCGCCGTCGCGGACCCAGGCCGGGCCCTCGGCCCAGGTGAAGCCCTCGGCGATGCGCTCGATGCGCGCATCCGCCGCCACCGTCTCGCCAAACGCCGGGTCGAACGCGGTGATGTGGCCGATGACCGGGAAGCGCGGCGCGGGCGGCTGGCGCTTCGCACAACAGGCGAGCAATGCCAGCACGGCGGCGGCGAGCAGGACGCGGGTCGGGAATCGCATCGGGAGGTTCCTGTGTGATGTCGGGCGATGATGCCATTGCGCGGGGCGTGGTTCTTCACCTCGGCGCGTGCCGCGGCCGCACGCCCGCCGCTGCCGCGCGGCGGCGGAACCGCACCGCCATGGGCGCGGCCGGATCGGCTGCGTTGCGCGGACCCGGGGGCTACAATCGCCGCCACCATGCCCGGCCGCGTCCCCCGCGACGGGCATTCAAAGGAGAGGCGCACCATGGACCCTGTTTCCCCCAACGGCATCGGCCCGCTGTCGCCACCTGCCGGCGGCCGGCGCGTGCGGCGCGGCGCCGTGGTGCTGGCCGCGGCGCTGCTGGCCGCCTGCGCCGGTGCGCAATCCCATTCCCCATCGATTACCACTGCAAAGGAGCGGGCCATGTCGGAGATGACGCCAGAACAACTGGCACAGGGCGTAGTGCGGCTGATCCTGGCGATCGGCGGCAAGCAGGACCTGACCCCGGCGCAGATCGCCGCGCATGCGGGCCTGCACGTGGACGCCGGCGACACGGCGCATGCGTTCAGCGCGTCCGGTCCCGTGGCCGGCGGCGGCCGCTACACGCTGGAATCGGTCGCCGATGCCGATGGGCTGCCGCCGTCGCGGCTGGATTTCGCGTTCGCGCCGGCATCCACCGCGGCGGCGCACTGCACGCAGCCGCTCGGCCCGTACAGGCAGGCGCTGGTCGAGGCCGGTTTCGCCGCGCAGTGGATCGCGCCGCCGCGCCTGGGCAGCCCCGGCCGTTGGCATTTCGAGCGCGGCGCGGTGGTCGTGTACGCGTTCGTCGGCAACGACGCCGACGCGCAGGACGCGCAGGCCTGCGTGTCCGCGCTGCAGATCCTGGCCACCGCATAAGGAGAGGGTGATGGCGAACGGCGACGATCTGAAGAAGATGGTGGACGAGTTCGAGGCGGCCCACGCCAAGGAAGGCCAGGCGCTGCGGAAGATGCTGGACAACACGCCCGAGCTGAAGGCGCGGGTGGAGCAGGCGATCGAGCAGAAGCAGCTGTCCGGCTTCGCGCCGCATCCGCGCGACGGTGGCGGTTCCTACAACACCGAAACCGGCAGGATCCAGTTGCCGATGGACGTGCTACGCACCGCGAAGATGGATGCGCCGCGCGACGATTCGGCCAATACCGCGCGGATCATCCTCGGCCACGAAATCGGCCATGCGATCAACAAGGCGGCGATCGAAAAATCCGATGCCGCGTTCAAGGACAAGATCGACGAGATCGCCAAGTCGCCTTCGCCGCACGACTACACCGCGGCGCTGAAGGCGCATGGCGCCGAGGAGCGCACGCGCGAGTCCAAGGACGAGATCGCCGGCATCAACACGCTGGCCGACTACGTCAGGCACAGCAACCCCAAGGCGACGCTGAAGGACCTGTACAACGCCAGCACAGAGATGGCCAACTACATCGACAAGAACGGCGAGGGCGCCAAGGCGACCTACAAGGCCAAGGACGGGCTGACCTTCGGCGACGACCTGAAGATCGACGCGAACGCGCCGAAGAACGTCGAGGCGATGGGCAAGCTGTTCTACGACGCGCGCGGCTATCCGCAGAACTACGGCGCGCGCGACCTGGGCATGGTCGCCGAGGCCGAGGATGCCGCGCAGTTGCGCGATCCCAAGCGCGCGCCGCCGGAAGTGCGCGCCGACCTGAAGGCGCTGGGGATCGACCAGGCCAAGGTGCCGTCGGCGTGGATCCCGAACGGGTTTCGCGACACCGGCGCGCAGCCGGCAGCGCCGGAGCCGCGCGCGGCCCCGCCGGCGCAGCGCGCCGGCGAGCCGGCGGGCGCGGACCGTGCGTTGAGCGAGCGGGTCCGCAGCGGCGTCGCGCAGGCCGAGCAGGCGATCGGCAAGGGCTGGGACGACAACAGCGAGCGCATGACCGCCAGCCTGACCCTGCTGGCCAAGCAGAGCGGCTTCAGCGAGCGCGACCAGCTGTCGGTGGGGTTCAACCGGCCCACCGCGACGCATCCGGGCGGGGAACTGGCGTTCGTGTATCGCGACGGCCACACCGCCTCGCCCGATCCCTACGCCAACCGCGCGCAGATGCCGACCAGCGAGGCGATCGCGCGGCCGGCGCAGGAGACCTACCAGCAGCTGCAGGAGCAGTCGCTGCAGCAGGCGCAGACGCAGCGCACGGTGCAGGCGCAGGAGCAGGCCACCCAGACCCAGGTCCAGGCCCAGGCTCCGCAGGTGTTGAGCCGCTGAGCCTTTGCGCCGTGGCGTCGGCGCGTGTATGCGCGCCAGCGCCGGGACGGCAGGCGGCAGGCGGCAGGAAGGCGCCGACCCGGCACGACAAGGCGGGCCGGCGCCGCAGCCGGTCGCCTGCCGTTGGGCCGGCCGGCACCCTGACTTCCTGCCGATGGCAGGCCGCGCCGCGGCTGCCTACAGTGGCGCCAACGATAGGAGGATGCCATGCGCCTTGTCCCGATCGCTTGCCTGCTCGCGCTGTTGCCGCTGCTGTCCCTGGCCGAGGACGCGCCTCCGCCGTTGCCCGCTCCCCAGGCGCTGGACGCGGAGGTGGCGCGGCTGCTGGCCGCCACCCATGCCAACGGGCTGGCGCTGGCGGTGATCGACCGGGGCGAGGTGGCCCTGGTGCGCAGCTACGGCAAGCGCAACGCGGCCGGTGCGCCGTTGCAGCCGGACACGGTGATGTATGGCGCATCGCTGACCAAGATGGCGTTCGCGTACATGGTCATGCAACTGGTCGAAGAAGGCGTGCTGCGGCTGGACACGCCGATCGCCGAGTACCTGAAGCGGCCGCTGCCCGATTACCCCAACGAAGACAAGTACGCGCCGTGGGCCGACCTGGCGGGCGACCCGCGCTGGCGCGCGATCACCCCGCGCATGCTGCTCACCCACAGCGCAGGCTTCGCCAATTTCGCCTTCGTTGAGCCCGACGGCAAGCTGCGCATCCATTTCGCTCCGGGCAGCCGCTATGCCTACTCGGGCGAGGGGCTGATCCTGCTGCAGTTCGTGCTCGAGCGCGGACTGGGCCTGGACGTGGGCCAGGAAATGCAGCGCCGCGTGTTCGACCGCTTCGGCATGCGCCGCACCAGCATGATGTGGCGCGACGACTTCGCCGCCAACCTGGCCGACGGCTGGACGCTGGACGGCAGCGTCGTACCGCACGACGAGCGCAGCAGGGTGCGCGCGGCCGGTTCGATGGACACGACGATCGCCGACCTGGCGAAGTTCGCCGCCGGCTACGTCGACGGCGAGGGGCTCGCGCCCCAGCACGGCGCGGCGCTGACCGCGCCGCAGCTTGCGATCGGCACCGCCTCGCAGTTCCCGACCCTGCAGCCGCTGTTGCCGGACGCGCAGCGGCGCGCCGATCTGGCGGCGGGGCTGGGGGTGGTGGTGTTCGACGGACCGCAAGGGCCGGGTTTCATGAAGGGCGGCCACGACGACGCCACCGGCAACATGCTGGTCTGCGTGAAACGCGGGCGCCGCTGCGTGGTGATCCTGTCCAACGACGTGCGCGCGGAAGCGGCGTTCCCGCAGCTGATCCGCTACGTGCTCGGCGAGACCGGTGCGGCATTGCGTTGGGAATACGGCGACATGCGCTTCGTCGAGTGACCGCTGCGGCAACGGCGGAGCGTGTTGCCGGTCGCCGGCCGGTGCGTGGCAGGAGCCGGCGCCGCTGGCGCGGCTTCCGCGCTCGCCGGCTGCGCTAGCGCGCCTGCGCCGGCACCGCCAGCACCGCGTCGAAGGCGGGCTTGGGCTGGCGCTGGCGGTCGAACAGCAGCGGATAGTTGCGGCGCCCGGGCACCGGGTAGTCGTTCTTCCACGACATGCCGTCGTCCACGCCCCACACGCTGACCCGGGCCAGCGTGTCGCGCTTGCGCCAGAACAGCCGGAACAGGTCGGCGTAGCGATCGCGCAGCTGCGCCTGCACGTCCGCCGGCAGGCCGTCGCGGTAGGGGTCGAGGTAGCGCTTGAACTCCGGCAGCTGGAACTGCTTGTGCGCCATCCCGGTGCCGATCACCTGGCCTTCCTTGGTCAGCGGCAGCACGTCCACGTCCAGCTCGGTGATCATCACCTTGACCCCGAGCGCGGCGTAGGCGTCGATCGCCGCCTCAATGTCGTGCAGGCTCGGATAGTCCAGGCCCCAGTGGCCCTGCATGCCCACGCCGTCGATGCGGATGCCGGCGCGCTGCAGCATCTTCACCATGCGCACGATGCCGTCGCGCTTCTCCGGGCGCCAGGCGTTGAAGTCGTTGTAGTACAGCTGCGCATCCGGCGCGTACTGCGCGGCGAAGCGGAACGCCTGCCGCACCAGTTCGTCGCCGTCGCCGACGCGCTCCACCCACTTGGTGTTGCGGTAGCTGCCGTCCTCGTCGATCACCTCGTTGACCACGTCCCAGGCCTGCACCTTTCCGACGTAGCGCCCGGCCACCGCCTGGATGTGCGCGCGCATGCGCTCGAGCTGCGCGTCGCGGCCGTTGGGCCTGCCCTGCGCATCGACGAAGAACCAATCCGGGGTCTGGTTGTGCCAGACCAGGGTGTGGCCGACCACGAACATGCCGTGGCGGCGGCCGTAGTCGACGAAGGCATCGGCGGCGGCGAAGTCGAAGACCCCGGGACGGGGATTGACCACCTCGGCCTTCATCGCGTTCTCGGCGGTGATCGCATTGAAGTGCCGCGGCACCAGCGCGGCGGAGGCGGCGTCCTTGCCGGAGACGATGTCGGCGTTGACCGCGGTGCCGATCAGGAATGCCCCGGCATAGGCGTCCTTGAGGCTGCCCGCTCCGGTCGGGGCGGGCGGTGCGTTCGACGCCGCGGCGGGATCGGCGGCCATCGCCGGTCCGGCGCCGAGCAGACAGGCCAGCAGCAGGGGCGAGGCGAACATCTTGCGCAGTGCAGGCATGGTGGTGGCGCTCCTTCGATCGCGCGTTTCAGGCGCATGCAGTGTGTATGCGTCGCAGCGTGGCGGTGGCACGCGCATGCCGGCGCGCGAGCCGGTCATCGCTGCACCCGCACGCGCGTGCGGGTGGCCTGGAGGGTGTCGGATGCGACGTGCAGCGTGATGGTGCCGGTCCTGCCCGGCAGTGCGCGCACGATGGCCAAGGCCAGGCCGTTGAAGGCGTTGCGCTCGGGCGCGGCGAACGACGTCAGGTCGGTGGGATCGCCGTTGTCGGTGGCGACCAGCTCGCCCGGGCCTTCGATGCGGAAGCGCAGGCGGTCGCCGGCGGTCGGTGCGGGATTGCCGTCGCGGTCGAGCAGGCGCACGGTCACGAAGGCCAGGTCGCGGCCGTCGTTGCGGAGCGTTGCGCGATCCGGCGTGGCCTGCAGCCGCGCCGCCGGCCCGGCGGTGCGCACACGCTCGCTGGCCCACGGCTTGCCGTCCTTGTAGGCCTGCACGCGCAATTCGCCCGGCGCGTAGACCACCTCGTCCCAGCGCAGCCGGTACTGGAACGGCGCCTTCTTCCTGCGGCCTTGCGAGACGCCGTTGACGAACAGCTCGGCCTCGTCGCCGGAGGTGAACACGTGCACCGGCGTGACCTGGCCTTCGCGGCCGGGCCAGGTCCAGTGCGGCAGCAGGTGTGCGATCGGCAATTCGGGACGCCAGCGCGCCTGGTACAGCCAGTAGCGGTCCTTGGGAAAGCCGGCCAGGTCGAAGATGCCGGAGTAGGAACTGCGCGAGGAGTAGTACGGCGTCGGTTCGCCGAGGTAGTCGAAGCCGGTCCAGACGAACTCGCCGGCGACGAACGGATGCCTGTCGAGCGAGGCGAACACCTTGTCGGCGCTGGCGCCGAAATCCACCGCGTGCAGTTCGTAGGCGCTGACCTGGCGCGCCCGCGGATCGCCGCCGCGGCCGTCGCGCACCGGCGCGCTGCTGTCCGCGGTCACCGGGAACAGGTAGACGCCGCGGCTGCTCAGCGCCGAGGCGGTCTCGCTGCTGAAGATCGGCTTGTCCGGGAAGCGGGCATGGAACAGCGGGTACTGCGGCGGCTTGCGGATGCGCTCGGTGCCTTCGAACTCGGGCGTATCGCGGATGCCTTCGCCCTGGTAGTTGAGGCCGATCACGTCCAGCGCCGCGGGCAGCGGCATGTCCGGCGCGGCGTAGTTCATCGCCGCGGTGGCCAGGCGGGTGGGGTCTTCCTCGTGCACGATGGCCTGCAGCCGCCGCGCGATGGCGGCGCCGGCCTCGCCGGTGTACTGTTCGCCGACCTCGTTGCCCACGCTCCACAGGATCACCGACGGATGGTTGCGGTCGCGGCGCAGCAGCGCGCGCAGGTCCGGCTCGTGCCAGTCGCCGAACACCAGGTGGAAATCCAGCGGGGTCTTCTTCATGTCCCAGCTGTCGAAGATCTCGTCGACCACCAGCAGGCCCATGCGGTCGGTCAGCTCCAGCAGTTCCGGTGCCGGCGGGTTGTGGCTCATGCGCACCGCGTTGGCGCCCATGCCTTGCAGCGATTGCAGCTGGCGCTCGGCGGCGCGCGGGTTGAACGCGGCGCCGAGCGCGCCCAGGTCGTGGTGGTTGTTGACGCCGCGGATTGGCACGTGTTCGCCGTTGACCAGCAGGCCGCGGGCCGGATCCCAGCGCAGCGTGCGGATGCCGAACGGCGTTTCGTAGCGATCGACCACGCGGCCGTCCTGCGTCACCTCGGTCACGGCCACGTAGCGGTGCGGCCGCTGCGTCGGCGGCGGGCCCCACAGCCGCGGGTTGGCGATGCGCGCGCTGCCGTCGAGGGTGGCGCTGGCGCGCGCGGCGATGCGCGCACTGGCCGTCGCGATCCGCGCGACCGGCGCGCCCTGGCGGCGGCCGTCGGCGTCCAGCGCATAGATCGCGGTGCCCACTTGCACCTGTGCCGCATCGCCGCCGCTGTTGTCCACGGTCACCGCCAGGCGCACTTCCGCCGCCTGGGCCGATACCTGCGGCGTGCTGACCTGCGTCCCCCACTGGCCGACGTGCACCGGCGCGGTCTTGCTCAGCCACACGCTGCGGTACAGGCCGCCGCCGGGATACCAGCGCGCCGACGCGGGCGGATTGTCCAGGCGGATCGCCAGCTGGTTGCTGCCGCCGGGCCGCAGGTACGGGGTCAGCTCCACGCGCCAGGCGCTGTAGCCATACGGCCAGCCGCCGACCAGGTGGCCGTTGAGCCAGACCGTGGCGTAGGACATCGCGCCGTCGATGTCCAGGAAGATCGCGCGGCCGCGGTCGCTGGCGGGAATGTCCAGCCGTTTGCGGTACCAGCCCACGCCCCAGCTCGGCAGCCGGCCCATGCCGCCGTACGGGCCGTCCTTCAGGAACGGTCCGGCGATCGCCCAGTCGTGCGGCAGGTCCACGCGGGTCCACCCGCTGTCGTCGAACTCGGCGCGCACGAAGGCCACGTCGCTGCCCGGGTCGCCGGGCGGGCGCCGGTGGCGCTGCGCCGGATCGGCGATGAAGGCGTCGCCGGTGGGCAGGATCCATGGCTTGAGCACCGGCCGGATGCGCGGGGCGACATGGTCGGCGGCGTCGGGGCGGGCGTCGGCGGCCTTGCCGTCTGCATCGGGCGGGACGGCCGGGCGCACGTCGTAGTCCAGCGCGTCGCCGACGCCGGGCGCGTCGCCGCGATGGAAGCGCCAATCGGCATCCAGCGACAGCCGCTCGCGCGGGGGAGGCGGCACGGGCGCCGCGGCGCCGCTGCCGGCGGCCAGCCAGGCCAGCGCCAGCAGCGCCAGCGCGCGCTGCCGCGCACGCCTGCGCGCGGCCACGGCCGCGCACGCAGGTTCGCGCGCCGGCGCGGCGGCGCCGCATGCCGCATCCGCCATCACAGCCGGTAGGCCCGCTTCGGCAAGCGGTAGGCCAGGTCGTGCGCGATCTCCGCCGCCTCGTCCTCGTCGAGGCGATGCTCGGCGACCAGCTTGGCCAGGAACGCGCAATCGACGCGGCGGGCGACGTCGTGCCGCGCCGGGATCGACAGGAACGCGCGGGTGTCGTCGTTGAAGCCGACCGTGTTGTAGAAGCCGGCGCTGCTCAGCGTCTGTTCGCGGAACCGCCACATGCCTTCGGGCGCATCGTGGAACCACCAGGCCGGGCCGAGCAGCAGCGCCGGATAGTGCCCGGCCAGCGGCGCCAGTTCGCGCGCGTAGGTGCTCTCGTCCAGGGTGAACAGGATCAGGCTGAAGCCGGGCGTATTGCCGAAGCGGTCCAGCAGCGGCTTGAGCGCGCGCACGTAGTCGGTGCGCAGCGGCAGGTCGGCGCCCTTGTCGCGGCCGTAGCGCGCGAACAGGGCGCGGTTGTGGTTGCGGAAGCAGCCCGGATGCAGCTGCATCACCAGGCCGTCGTCCACGCTCATCGCCGCCATCTCGGTCAGCATCTGCGCGCGGAACAGTTCCGCGTCCGCGGCGCTGGCGCCGCCGCCGCGCACGCGCGCGAACAGCCGCGCCGCCTCGGCCGCGGGCAGGTCGGCGGTGGCCGCGCTGGGATGGCCGTGGTCGGTGGAGGTGGCGCCCATGCGCGCGAAGAACGCACGGCGCTGGCGGTGCGCGCGCAGGTAGCCGTCCCAGGCGTACACGTCCTCGCCGGTCAGCTCGCCGAAGCGGCGCAGCGCGTCGGGGAACTGCTCGTGGTCCGGGTCGATCACGGCGTCGGGACGGTACGCGGTGATCACCCGTCCGCTCCACTCGCTGGCGCGGATCGCGGCGTGGTGCTGCAGCGGGTCCAGCGGCGACTCGGTGGTGGCGATCACTTCGATGCCGAAGCGGTCGAACAGCGCGCGCGGGCGGAACGCGGGCGTCTGCAAGGCCTCGCCGATGCGGTCGTAGTACAGGTCGGCGCTGGCCGCGTCCAGCCGCACGCGCAGCCCGAACACCTCGTGGAACACGTGGTTCAGCCACAGCGCCGAGGGCGTGCCGCGCAGCAGGTGGAAGCGTTCGGCGAACACGCGCCAGGCCGCGCGCGGATCCACCGCGGCGCGGCTGCCGTCGGCGCGCGGGATGCCCAGCGCGTCCAGGTCCACGCCCTGGCTGTAGAGCATGCGGAACACGTAGTGGTCGGGCACCAGCAGCAGTTCGGTGGCGTTGGCGAACGGCGCATCCTCGGCGAACCAGGCCGGGTCGGTGTGGCCGTGCGGGCTGACGATGGGCAGCGCGGCGACCTGCGCGTACAGGCGGCGCGCGATCGCGCGCATGCCCGGCTCGGGCGGCAGCAGGCGGTCGGGATGCAGGGACAGGACGGGGGAGGTCGGGGTCATAGCGCAAATGCAGGCAAGGAGTGGAATGCGGACGCCGCGATCGGCGCGGGACGGCGCATGCGCCGCATCATCGCGCGACCGGGCCGAGGCCGGCGGCCCGCGGCCGTCGCGCGGGACGGTCGTGTGCGCCGTCGCGACGAGGCATCGCGACGGCGTGGCGATCGGCTTCGCTGTTGCGGCATCACGCCGCGTCCCCCAGCCGCGCCGGCTGCAGCCGCGGCGCCAGCCACTGCACCAGCGCCAGCGCCAGCAGGTAGGCCGAACCGGCCATCAGGAACACCGGCACGTAGCTGCCGGTGGCCTCGAGCAGGAAGCCGATGAAGGTGGCGATCAGCATGCCGCCGACCGCGCCGGCGAAGCCGCCGATGCCGACCACGGTGGCCACCGCGTGGCGCGGGAACATGTCCGAGGGCAGGGTGAACAGGTTCGCCGACCAGCCCTGGTGCGCGGCGGTGGCCAGGCCGATCAGGCCCACCGCCAGCCACAGGTTGTCGGCGCGCGCGGCGAACACGATCGGCACCACCGCCAGCGCGCAGATCAGCATCGCGGTCTTGCGCGCGCGGTTGACGCTCCAGCCGCGGGCGATGAAGCGCCCGGCGATCCAGCCGCCGGCGATGCTGCCGATATCGGCCAGCACGAAGATCACGATCAGCGGCGCGCCGAGCTGCAGCAGGCTCAGCCCGTACTCGGCGTGCAGGAACTTGGGCAGCCAGAACAGGAAGAACCACCAGATCGGATCGGTGACGAACTTCGCCACCACGAACGCCCAGGCCTGGCGATGGCGCAGCACCTGCGCCCAGCGCAGCCGCCGCGCCGGTTCCGGCGGATCGCTGCGGATATGCGCCAGCTCCGCCGCGCTCAGCCGCGGCTGCTGCTCCGGCGCACGGTAGGTCAGCCACCACACCGCCAGCCAGGTGGCGCTGAGCGCGCCGGTGAACAGGAACGCCGACTGCCAGCCCCAGGCGCTGGCGATCAGCGGCACCAGCAGCGGCGCGACGATGGCGCCGATGTTGGAGCCGGAATTGAAGATGCCGGTGGCCAGCGCGCGCTCGCGCCGCGGGAACCATTCGGCCACGGTCTTGATCGCCGCCGGGAAGTTACCCGACTCGCCAAGGCCGAGGAAGAAGCGCGCGATCGCGAAGCCCACCACGCTGGCCGCCAGCGCATGGCCCATCGCCGCCAGGCTCCAGATGCCGATCGCCAGCGCATAGCCGGCGCGCGTGCCGAAGCGGTCGATCACCGCGCCGCTGCACAGCAGGCCCAGCGCGTAGGCGGCCTGGAAGGCGGTGACGATGTAGCCGTATTCGATTTCGTTCCAGCCGATCTGCGTCTGCAGGAACGGCGCCAGCACGCCGAGCACCTGGCGGTCGATGTAGTTGATCGTGGTGGCGGCCAGCAGCAGCGCGCAGATGCGCCAGCGCATGCGCCCCAGGCGCGCGCCGGCGGTGGCCGTTTCGGCCGTGTCGGCGCCGGGCAGCGGCATCATGCGCGCGCTGCCGACAGTGCGGCCGTGGGCTGCAGCGCGCGCTGCGGATGGCGGCAGCGCGCGGCCATGTGCCTGCCTGCGTGCCGCAGAGTGCGATGCAGTCCGCAGACTGCGCTGATCCCGGGTCGGTGCATGCGCTTGAATCCCCGCAGGACGCGGCGGCCGCCGCGATTGGTAGCGCTATCAGTAGCATGTCGCCGCGTGCGATCCATCGTGCACAGCAGCATGAAACGCGATTGCCTCGCACGGCACCGCTCGCCCCCGTCCGCCGTACCCGGGCGCACGTTGGCCGGCCGCTGCCGCTCCGTGCCGGTTTATGTTGCCGTGCAGCGTGACAGCCGGTTTGGTAGCGCTACCATCCGCGGCCACGGCCCCAGGTTCGGGCGTCGAAGTCGCTGCACGTCATTTCCGTCGCTCGGGCAATGCATCGACAGGTCGCTCCGCATCGCCATCGCGGAGCCGCAGGTCACCTGTTTTGGGGAGGATCACGGTGAAGAACAGTTACGCGCGCACCACGTTGTCTCACGCACTGGCCACCGTCCTGCTCGGCATGGCCGCGGGCACGGCCTGGGCGCAGACTGCACCGCCGGCGCCGGCACCTGCCGCGCAGGCCGCCCCGGCAACCGCGGCGGCGCCAGCGCCTGACGCGGCGCAGGCAGGCGACGACGCGGTGAAGCAACTGGATACGGTGACCGTCTCCGGCTATCGCCGCAGCATCCAGTTCTCCACCGACGCCAAGCGCGATTCGGTGACCTTCAGCGATACCGTGTTCGCCGAGGACATCGGCAAGTTCCCGGACATGAACATCGCCGAGTCGCTCAACCGCATTCCCGGCGTGCAGCTCGCGCGCGACGTCAACGGCGAGGGCCTGAACATCGCCATCCGCGGCCTGGGCACCAGCTTCACCAAGACCACGCTCAACGGCGCCAGCATCGCCACCGCCTCGATCGGGATCAACGCGCAGAACCAGAACCGCGAAGTCGACCTCAACCTGTTCCCGACCGAATTCTTCACCCAGCTGACGGTGAGCAAGACCCCGACCGCGAGCATGCTCGAAGGCGGCGTGTCCGGCGTGGTCGACATGCGCAGCGCGCGGCCGTTCGATCGTGCCGGCACGCATCTGACCTACCAGCTGCAGGGCGACCGGAACAGCACCAGCGAGAAGACCACGCCGCGCGGCGCGGTGATGGGCAGCTGGACCAACGAGGCCGGCACCTTCGGCGCGCTGTTCGGCGTGGCCTCGGTGCGCAGCAAGATCGGCGTGGAAGGCTTCGAGACCATCGGCTGGACCAACCCGGGCCTGACCTACGCGCAATGCGGCCTGACCCCGCCGGCCGGCACGCCCTCGACCAGCCAGCCGGCCGCGTGCAACGCCAACGGCGGCGGCAACTGGCGCATCCCCGACACCGTGCCGGTCACCGCCGGCGCCGGGCTCGTTCCCGGGCAGAGCATCGACGCCGCCTGGCTGCTGGCGCACAACCCCGGCCTGAGCATCGCGCAGATCAGCGACGCGCTGATCCCGCGCCTGGGCCGCCGCGTGCAGATGCAGGGCGACCGCGACCGCGACGCCTCGGTGATGTCGCTGGAATGGCGGCCCAGCGACACCGCGCATTTCTATCTGGACACGATGTTCTCCAAGGCCAAGCGCACCACCGATCGGACCAGCATGAACCTGATCGGCCGCAACGGGAACATGATCCCGCTGGACATGCAGCTGGACGGCAACAACGTCGTCACCGATGCCACCTTCACCAACGCCCAGTACTTCCTGGAAGCGCGCCCGTACCACGAGGACGTCAAGTTCTGGAGCGTCAACCCGGGTGCCGAACTGCTGTTCGGCGCGGACCAGGACATCAAGCTCAACGTGCAGGCCAACGCCACCCGCAGCTGGATGTACCGGCAGTCGCCGAGCATCCTGGTGACCTCGCCGTTCACCACCGTGGAGTACAGCAACCACGGCGGCGACCAGCCGTCGATCGACAGCCCGCTGGACCTCAACGATCCCAACCTGGGCTGGGGCTGGACCGGCGGCCGGCTCAACATCAGCAACGAGAAACGCCAGACGGAGACCCGCGGCGCGCGCGCCGACCTGCAGTTCGGCGAGGACAAGCGCAACATCAAGGTCGGCGTCGCCTACGACCAGGCCGAGCGCCGTATCCGCGGCTTCGACAACAGCGCCGCGTGGGAGACCCTGGTGTGCCGCGGTGCCGGCCCCACCTGCACCGGCGGCGCCGGTTCGCTGATCCCGCAATCGGCGCTGGCCTCCTACCTCAAGCCCGGTTCCGGCGGCTTCATCACCGTGGACTTCGACCGTTTCCTGCGCGACAGCGGCTATTACGGCCTCAGCGACAGCGCGCCGGAGACCAACGCCGCCAACACCGGCGCCTCCACCGGCGGCATCCTGGAGAAGAACTGGGGCTTCTACGTCGAGACCAACGCCGAGACCGACGTGTGGAACCGCGCGTTGCGCTTCAACGCCGGCGTGCGCTACGTCACCACCGACCAGACCATCAGCGGCCCGGTCACCGTCGGCGGGGTGCGTCGCTACCAGGTGCTGGATTCGGACTACAAGGAACTGCTGCCCTCGTTCAACGTGGCCTGGGACGTGGCCGACAACGTAGTGCTGCGCCTGTCCGGCTCGCGCACGCTGACCCGGCCCGATCCCAGCGCGATGCTGCCCAACACCAACTTCAGCGATCCGTCCGCGCAGACCGCCACCCAGGGCAATTCCAACCTGGCGCCGTACCTGTCGACCAACGTGGACATCGGCGGCGAGTGGTACACCGGCGGCGAAGGCTTCGTCGGCCTGACCGTGTTCGACAAGCGCATCGACGGCTTCACCGTCAACGGCGTGCGCCGCATTCCGTTCCTGGACCTGGGCGTGGCCTACAGCGACCTGACCGCGACCCAGCAGGCTGCGATCGACCAGCGCGGCGGCCCCAACGCGGCCACCGTGGACGTGCAGACCCAGGTCAACGCCGACGGCACGCTCAACATCCGCGGCCTGGAAGCGATCTGGGTGCAGCCGCTGGACCGCGTGCTCGACGGCCTGGGCTTCAGCCTCAACTACACCCACGTCAAGCAGGAGTCCGAGGGCGATGGCATCCAGGCGGTGGCGGTGGGCGTGGCGCCGAACCTGTGGAACGGCACCGTGTACTGGGAGAAGAACAACGCCTCGGTGCGCCTGTCGTATGCCTGGAACGACGACATGATCATCTCCGGCGCCAACCAGAACGGCATCCCCGACGCGCGGCTGATGGCCGATGCGCGCGGGCAGCTGGACCTGTCGGCCAGCTACACGCTGGCGTGGATGCGTTCGGCGCCGCAGATCACCCTCAACGTCACCAACCTCACCGACGAGCCGTTGCGCACCACCTTCCAGTATCCCAACGCCACCTACGACCTGTACAAGCCCGGACGCACCATCATGCTCGGCATTCGCGGCTCGTTCTGATCCTGGCGCAGCCGATGGCCTCCACTCCGGACCCAGCCGCGCCGCCACGGGCGGGCGCGCGGCGACCAGCACGGCCGCCGCGCCCGCCGCAGGGCGGTGCGTTCGCCGTACCCTCGAGCGCGGACCCTCTTCCGCCGGAAGAGGGGAGCAACGCCCCCACCACCGGTTCCCCCAGGCCATGACCAACAGCGCGCACCGCCTCTCGATCACGGAAAAGATCGGCTACAGCCTCGGCGATCTGGCCGCGAACATCATCTTCCAGACCCTGATCACCTTTCTGGCGTTCTTCTACACCGACGTCTACAAGATCCCGGCCTCGTCGGCGGCGAGCATCATCTTCGTCGTCGGCCTGCTCGGCGCGTTCGTGTTCACGCCGCTGGTGGGCATCCTCGCCGACCGCACCCGCAGCCGCTGGGGCAAGTTCCGGCCGTGGATCCTGTGGACCGCGATCCCGTTCGGCGCCGCCTCGCTGCTGGCGTTCACCACGCCGGAGCTCGGCGAGCGCGGCAAGACCGTCTTCGCGCTGGCGAGCTATTCGCTGCTGATGCTGGTCTACGTGGCCAACAACCTGCCGTACTCGGCGCTGAGCGGCGTGCTCACCGGCAGCATGGCCCAGCGCAACAGCCTGTCCTCGTACCGCTTCGTGGCGGTGATGATCGCGCAGTTCATCATCCAGGTGCTGCTGCTGCCGCTGGTGCTGATCCTCGGCGACGGCGACAAGGCGCGCGGCTTCCACAACGCGATGGCGCTGTTCGCGGCGACCGGCACGCTGTGCTTCCTGATCACCTTCTTCACCACCCGCGAGCGGGTGCTGCCGCTGTCCGAACGCGCCTCCAGCGTGCGCGAGGACCTGACCGACCTGGTCCGCAACAGGCCGTGGCTGGTGATGCTGGCCCTGACCATCCTGGTGTTCGTCAACCTGGCGATGAAGGGCGGCATGTACGTCTACTACTTCAAGTACTACCTGGACGCCGGCGCGCTGTCGCGGTTCCTCGACGGCAGCGGCTTCAACGCGCTGATCGCCGGCGCCAACGCCACCACCACCCGTGCCGGCCTGGCCGCGCTGCAATGGCCGCAGGACGCGCCCACCTCCGCATTCAGTGCGTTCAGCGCCGGCGGCATCCTCTTCATGATCGTGGGCATCGGCTGTTCCAAGCCCCTGGCCGACCGCTTCGGCAAGCGCGACGTGTTCGGCGCCGCGCTGCTGGTGTCCACGCTGTTCCTGCTGGCGTTCTACCTGTATCCGCCCGACGCCATCGCGCTGGTGTTCGGCTCCTACATCCTGCACGGCTTCTTCTACGGCATCACCATCCCGCTGCTGTGGGCGATGATCGCCGACGTCGCCGACTACTCGGAATGGAAGAACCACCGCCGCGCCACCGCGATCATCTTCTCCGCCATGATGTGCGGGCTGAAGATCGGCCTGAGCGTCGGCGGCGCGCTGGTCGCGGCGATCCTGGCGATCTACGGCTACGACGCGGCGTTGCCGCAGCAGAGCACCGCCGTCACCCACGGCATCCGCCTGGCGGTGAGCGTGTACAGCGCCATTCCGTTCCTGATGTGCGTGGCCGCGCTGTTCCTCTACGAAATCAACAAGCCCATGGAAGCGCGCATCGAGCGCGAGCTGGAGGCGCGCCGCCTGCGCGCGCCCTCCGGCGCCATCGGCTGAACCCGACACGATCCCCCCGGAGCACCACCGCGCCATGTCCCCCGCCACCCCCGCCGACGACCTGCAGACCCTGGCCAGCCGCGCCATCTCGCCACCGCTGGTGACCCACATCTACACCGCCGATCCGTCGGCGCACGTCTTCGACGGCGCGATCTACATCTATCCCTCGCACGACATCGACGCCGGCGTGCCGTTCAACGACGACGGCGGTCATTTCGACATGGAGGACTATCACGTGTTCCGCATGGACAGCGCCGATGGCCCGGCGGTGGACTGCGGCGTGGCGCTGCACGTGAAGGATGTGCCGTGGGCCGAGCGGCAGATGTGGGCGCCGGACGCGGCGTGCAAGGACGGGCGCTACTACCTGTATTTCCCGGCCAAGCGCGCCGACGGCATCTTCCAGATCGGCGTGGCCATCGGCACGCGCCCGGAGGGCCCGTTCACCGCCGAGCCGCAGGCCATCGACGGCAGCTACTCGATCGATCCGGCGGTGTTCGCCGACGACGACGGCGAGCATTACCTGTATTTCGGTGGGATCTGGGGCGGGCAGCTGCAGAAGTACCGCGACAACGTCTACGCGCAGGCGCACGAGGAACCGGCCGACGCCGAGCCGGCGCTGGGCCCGCGCGTGGCGCGGCTGCGCGCCGACATGACCGAATTCGCCGAGCCGCCGCGGGAAGTGCGCATCGTCGACGAACACGGCCAGCCGCTGCTGGCCGGCGACCATGCGCGCCGCTTCTTCGAGGCGCCGTGGCTGCACAAGTACGCCGGGCGCTACTACCTGTCGTATTCGACCGGCAACACCCACCTGCTGTGCTATGCGATCGGCGATTCGCCCTACGGCCCGTTCACCTACCAGGGCCCGCTGCTGAGCCCGGTGGTCGGCTGGACCACGCATCATTCGATCTGCCAGTTCCAGGGCACTTGGTACCTGTTCTACCACGACGCGGTGCTGTCCGGCGGCGTCACCCACCTGCGCTCGATCAAGCTCACCGAACTGCAGCACGACGCGCAGGGGCGCATCGCGCTGGTCCACCCTTACGGCGAGTGATCGCGCGCGGAGGCGTCCGCGCGCGATACGCGCGTGCGCGCCGGCGCGGCCGGCTTACGGCATCCACACCAGGTTCTGGGTCTGCGGATCGGCGGTGACCTTGTCGATCTTGCCGGCGCCGTCGAAGGACACCTGGAACTCGCCGAAGCTGGTCCGCCAGTAGCGCCACAGGGCGCTGTCCAGGTTCGGGTTCTCGCTGCTGATCGGGTAGCCCAGTGCCATCAGCGTCTGTTCGCGGGTCATGCCCTTGGTGACGCGGCTGCTGCCGATCGCCTCGCGGATCTTCGCCGGATACGCCGCCAGCTTGAGCCTGGGATCCTGCGCGACCACGTAGCGCCGGGCGAAGGCCTCGTTGTCCAGGTCGCGGCTGTAGTCGTTGCCGATCGACTGCTTCTGGCCGTCGATCAGCACGTTGACCCGGTAGCGGCCGTAGCCGGTGACCTTGACCGGGGTGCCGGCGGGAATCACCTTCTTGCCGTTCTCGGCATAGTTGCTGTCGCTGATCCAGCTGCCGTCGCTGCGCATGTTGCAGCACAGGAAGCCGTCGTACTTGGCGTCGGCCGCGGCGGCCAGGCCGGGAGCGGCCGTGCCCGCGGCGAGGGCGAGAACCAACAGGGAAGGGCGCAAACGCATGGAGACTCCTTTCCGGGCGGCGATCCTGCCGCCGGTGATGCGGACGATGGGAATGGCGCCGCCTCCGCCGCGGCGCCGCGTGCATTGTGCCGGCAACCGCACCGCCGACAAAGCGCCGCGGCGGCGGCACGGTGACGGCAGCCCCGTCGCCTGTGTATGCTCGGGCCTCGTGGAAGACATGACGCCCGCCGAGATCTCCCTGCGCATCGACGCCCTGCGTCGCGAGCACCGTGCGCTCGACGAACAGATCCAGCGGACCCCGGCCAACCTCGACGACGAACTGCAGGCCAAGCGGCTGAAGAAGCGCAAGCTGCAGCTCAAGGACTGCATCATGCGCCTGGAAAACCTGCTGATTCCCGACGAACCGGCGTGAGCGCGGCGACGTTCTTCAGCATCGGCCATTCCACGCGGCCGCTGGACGAGTTCCTGGAGATCCTGCGCGGCGCGCAGGTCACGCAGTTGGCCGACGTGCGCGCGTTTCCGTATTCGCGGCGCTTCCCGCAGTTCGACGGCAGCGCGCTGGCGCGCACGCTGGCCGCCGAAGGCATCGGCTACCAGCATTTCCGTGCGTTGGGCGGACGCCGCGGCAAGCAGCCCGGCGTGGACCCACAGCGCAACGGCCATTGGCGCAGTGTCAGCTTCCACAACTACGCCGACTACGCGCTGGGCGCCGAGTTCGGCGAGGCGTTCGCACAGCTGCGCGCGCTCGGCAGCCGCGGCGCATGCGCGGTGATGTGCGCCGAGGCCTACTGGCGCCAGTGCCATCGCCAGATCATCTGCGACCACCTGCTGCACCACGGCCACCCGGTGATCCACCTGATCGACGCCAAGCGCCGCGAACCGGCCACCCTCAATCCCGCCGCGCGCGCCGATGCGCAGGGGCAACTGGTCTATCCGCCGGACGCCCCGCCGGCCGGCTCGGTCACCGGCGATCTGTTCGGCGGCTGAGCCAGCGGGTCCGGCGACGCCGACGATGCCACCTGTGTAGGAGCGACTTCAGTCGCGACAGGCCTTACCGGTAGAGCCCGTCGCGACTGAAGTCGCTCCTACAGTCACGTGCCGAGAGCGAAGCGAGCACGCCAGCCGCATCCCGCACGGGCCCGACAGAGCCACTGCCACCGCAGCCACTTCAATCCTGCGGCACCGCCGGCTCTTCCGGCTTGGCCGCTTCCGGGCTGACCCGCTCGATGGTGTGGCGCAGTTCGCGGCCGAGGATGAACTTGGCGTCCTTGGCCCACGCGTCCAGCCGCTCGTCGAACACCAGCTTGCTGTTCTCGTCCGGCCACACCAGCTTCAGTTCGCGCAGCTTCTGGATGAAGCCGCGGAACAGGGTCTTGTCGAAGAACTCCGGCGCGGCCGGGGCGTACAGCAGGCTCAGGCGCTGCGCCGCCTGCTGGCACAGGCTCTCCAGTTCGCCGGCGCCGAGCTTGCCGGGGCCGTTCTTGACCAGCACCGAAATGGCGATGTAGTAGCGCTCGAACGCCTGCTGCAGCGAATGCCCGATGGCGCGCAGGCGGAACACCTCGTCGGTCTGCCCGGTGTTGCGCGCCAGCAGGCCGCCGTCGTCGTCGTTGACCTGCAGCAGCAGCCCCTCGCGCACGAACACCTCGATGGTGCGCTCGATGCGCTCGGCGAACTGGTCCTCGCTCCACGGCAGGAACAGCTCGGCCTGCAGGAACGGGTACACCGTGCGGCCCAGCCGCAGCAGCCCGGCGCGGCTCATGCGGCGGTTGTTCTGGAAGCAGCACGCCACCCAGGAGGACGCGGTGAACAGGTGCAGCACGTTGTTGCGGAAGTAGCTCAGCAGCACCGCGTTGTCGCCGTTGACGCTGAGCACGTCGCCGAGCGGATGCGGCGTGCGGGTCAGCACGTTGATCTCCTCGGCGTGGGCGATGATGCGCTCGGGCGAATGCGGGGTGACGGTGACCCGGTTGGAGTACGGCAGTTCGGCCAGCAGCTTCTTGCACAGTTCGATCTGCGCGATCAGGTCGGCCTCGCCCATCGCGTGCTTGGGCGTGGACAGCAGCGCCAGCGCCAGCAGGTTGACCGGATTGACGTCGGCGGCGGCGTTGACGTGCACCTGGATCTGCTGCGCCAGCGCATCGACGGTGCCGTTCAACCAGCCCGGCTTCTCGTCCTCGCCCAGCGGCTGGCCGTCCCACTCCGGCGCGCGCTGCGCCAGCACCTGGCTCAGCGCGATCGGCTCGCCGAAGTTCACCACCACCTGGCCGTAGTTCTGTTTGAGCACCTTGGGGATGCTCCACAGCAGGCCCCAGATCGATTCCTTCTCCTTCGGCCGGCCGCTGAGTTCGTCGAGGTAGCTGTTGCCTTCCATCAGCTTCTCGTAGCCGACGTAGATCGGCTGGAACAGCACCGGCTTGCGCGGCTGGCGCAGGAACGCGCGCAGGGTCATCGCGATCATGCCGCCCTTGGGCTGCAGCAGCCGGCCGGTGCGCGAGCGCCCGCCCTCCACGAAGTACTCGATCGAGTAGCCGCCGGCCACCAGCTGCGCCACGTATTCGCTGAGCACCGCCGAATACAGCGCGTTGCCCTTGATCGAGCGGCGGATGAAGAACGCGCCGCCCTTGCGCAGCAAGGTGCCGACCACCGGCAGGTTGAGGTTGATGCCGGCCACGATGTGCGGCGGCACGATGCCGCGTTCGTACAGCAGGTAGCTCAGCAGCAGGTAGTCCATGTGGCTGCGGTGGCTGGGCACGTAGATCACTTCGTGTCCGGGCGCGGCCTCCTTCAGCTTGTCCAGGTGGTGCACCAGCACGCCGGCGTAGATGCGGTTCCACACGTGGGTGAGCAGGAAGCTGGCCGAGCGCACCACCGGGCTGGAGTAGTCCGCGGCGATCTCCCAGGCGTAGGCGTGGGCCTTGCGCCAGGCGTCCATCGGCTTGCTGTTGTCGCGCTTGGCCTGCGCGGCGATCGCCTCGCGCACCGGCTCGGACGCCAGCACCTGGTCCACCAGCAGGCGCCGGGTGGACAGGTCCGGGCCGATCACCGCCTCGCGGATGCGGCGGAAATGGGTGCGCAGCACGCGCTGCAGCTTGCGCACGGTGCGTTCGGGCGGCAGTCCTTCGTCCACCGTCTGCCGCATCGACACCGGCGGGGCGAAGCGCACGATGGTGCTGCGGCCGTTGAGCAGCACGCCGAGCAGGCGCCGGAAGCTACCGACCAGCGCCCAGTTCTCCGAGAACAGCACCGCGAACCAGCCGCTCTGCTTGTCCGGGGCGCGGCCGACGAAGATCGACACCGGCACCAGGTGGATGTCCAGGTCCGGGCGCTCGCGATGCGCCTGCAGCAGCTTGGCCAGCGAATCGGAATGGGTCTTGGCGCCGCGCTGCTCGGGGATCAGCGCGTTGTTGCTGCTGCGCCGCGACAGCGCTAGGTAGGCGCGCTTGCGCCCCAGCGGGTCGCCGGGCAGCGGTACCAGCGGCGACGGCAGGCCGGCCTCGCGGCAGGCCTTGTCCAGGATCAGCGCGTTGGACAGGCCGTAGTCCTCCAACACGTAGACCACCGGGCGGCCGTCGTCGTACTGGCCGGGTTCGGCCGGTTCGATGTTCAGCCCCAGCCACGGATCGGCCAGGCGCCCGAGCAGGCGCGCCCACAGCGGCCGCTTGGCGCTGCGCGTGGCGGCCGCCGGCACCGGCAGCGCCGCCGCGGCGGGCGCCTGCGGCCCGCTGGCGGCGGCGTCGCCGCTGGCCGGGGGGATGGGCGCATGCGCCGGATCCGGGGCGCGCGTGCCCGCGGCGTCGTCGGGGAAGGGGAGGGGATTTTGTTCTGGCATCGGCGTCATTATCGCTTAGCCGGCAGCGCGGGGTCGGCGGCAGGCGCCGCCGGGGCCTCGGCAGGGGCCGCGATCGGTACCGCGGCGGCGGCCAGCAGGGTGTCCACGTCGTGCAGGGTATCGCGCAGGTACCAGTGGCCCTGGCGGCGCACCAGCACCGCGGTGGTGTCGATCTGCGCGCTGCCCAGCGGGTACTGGATGCGCACCACCGCCTGGTCGCCCTGCTGGCTGACCAGCCCGGTGCGCAGTTCGCGCGCGCTGGCGTCCAGGTCCAGGCCGTAGCTGGCCAGCACCGTCTTCAGGTCGGCCAGGAACGGGCCGAGCCGGACCAGACTCTGCTCCATGCCCAGGCCGTGCAGGTCGGCATCGCTGCGCAGGCCGGTGCGGCGCGCGGCGCCGCTGAGCCGGGCGATCGCCGCCTGCGCGCGCTTGCGCTCGGACAGCGGCGCGTGCTCGGCCCAGCCGCTCAGCGCCTGCACCAGCTGCACGTAGTGGCCGCGCTGCTCCGGCGTGTAGTCGCCCTGGTTGCGCAGGTACTGCACGCCGAACAGGCCCAGCGAGTGCGCGGCCTGGCGCAGGCTCGCCGCCTGGCCGCCGAACTGCGCATCGAACGCCCGCTGCAGCTGGCGCTCGGCGTCCGGCGCGGCCAGGGTGTCGAGCGCCGAGGGCAGGCGTTCGGCCAGCGGCAGCTCGGTCAGCGGCCAGCGGCTGCGGTCCTCGCGCCAGGCCTGTTGCAGGCGCTGGTAGTGCTCGGGTGGGACCGCGGCGCGGGCATAGCCGGCCAGGTCGTTGCGTTGCAGCGCGCGCGCCAGTTCGCGCACGGCCGTGGCCGGTTCGGCGCTGGCGCCGGGCAGTTCGGCGGGGCTGCGCTTGCAACCGGCCAGCGCCAGCATGGCCAGCAGCAGCGCAGGAACGACATGCATGGGCGTGAGCCGGATCGGTCGTGGCGGCATCGGTGCTGGCTCGTTTCCCCAAAACGTTCCGCATCTTGCTGGGCGCGCGCGATTCCGGCAAGCCGCGCGCCCGCGGCGGCGCGGCGTGGCGATTGCGGCGGCCGGCGCCGATGTCGCGCCGGGACAATTTCTGGCTCGATCGGCACCGCCGGGACAACCCTGTCGGTGCGATGTCGGCGTATCGCACAGCGTGCCGCCACATTGCGCAATGTTGCGGCGCATCATGTAACCGCTTGCAGTTGCTGTTACCGTCCGCCCACCTCAGCTTGAGGTGGTGCTGGACGGGGGTCCCAGTGCGATACAGTTCAGACATCTTCCGAGCGCTGGGTCACGGTGGCATTGGCCGCCGTGGCTTGGCGTTGGCCGGCCTCCTGTGCGGGTTCGCCATGGCCCTGCCAGTGCAGGCGCAGGACGGCCGTTTGCCGCCGCGCGACACGTGGCGCGCCTCCAGTTCCTCCAGCCAGGTCAAGGCGCAGGCGATCGAGTACCTGATCGACGGCGATGCCACCACCCGCACCGGCGGCGCCTTCAGCCCCGGGCATTGGTTCCAGGTCGACCTGGGCCGCGTGGCGCGGGTCGGCGGCGTGCACCTGCAATGGGACACCGCCAATCCGGAAGGCTTCCTGCTGCAGGCCTCCAACGACGGCCAGCGCTGGGACACGGTCTACACCATGGCCGACTCGATGGGCGGCAGCGAGACGCTGTTCTTCGCGCCGCGCCGCGCGCGCTATCTGCGTCTGGCCAGTCCCGAACGCACCGCCGACTGGGGCGTGTCGATCTACGAGATGGAACCGCTGGGCGATGCGGCCAGCGCGCGCCTGCAGGGCCTGTCGGCGGCCGACGCGGCGGCGCTGTGGCAGGGCGGTGCGGCGGTGGCGATGCCCGGCAAGGGCGCGCAGGCGCGGCAGCTGGACATCGCGTTCCCGCGCGCGTTCGCCAGCACCGGGCTGATCGTCGAGTTCGCCGGCGCGCACGGCGCGGCGCGGCTGCAGGCGCAAGATGCCGCGGGCCGCTGGAGCACGCTGGCCGAGGACCCGCAGGCCGGGCAGAGCGACAGCGCCTACCTGGCCGGCACCGCGCCGGTCCAGGCGCGCGCGCTGCGCCTGCGCGTGGACGCCGCGCCCGGCGGCGCCGCGCCGGCGCTGCGTCGCCTGCGCCTGCTCGGGCCCAAGGCGGTGATGACGCCGATGAAGCGCTACCAGGTCGCCGCGCAGCGCGGCGACGCGCGCGCGCTGTTCCCGGCCTCGCTGCACATGCAGCAGACCTACTGGACCGCGGTCGGCATCCACGCCGGCCGGCAGAAATCGATCTTCGACGAGTACGGCAACCTGGAGGCGTGGAAGGGCGCGCCGCTGGTGCAGCCGCTGTGGCGCGACGCGTCCGGCGCCGCCGCCGGTGCCGATGGCCACGCGCTGACCCATGCGCTGCGCGACGGCTGGAAGCCGATGCCGTCGGTGCGCTGGTCGCCGCAGCCGGGGCTGGAGCTGCGCAGCGAGACCTTCGCGATCGAACACAACGGGCAACCGGTGACGCTGCTGCGCCACCGCCTGCGCAACACCGGCAACACGCCGGTCAGCGGCACGCTGTCGCTGCTGGTGCGGCCGATGCAGATGAACCCGCCGTGGCAGAACGGCGGCCTGTCGCCGATCCACGACGTGGCCGTGGAGGACGCCGCGGTGCGCGTCAACGGGCGCCTGCTGCTGGAATCGCTGAGCCCGCCCAGCGGCGCCGGCGCCGAGGCGTTCGGCGCGCACGGGGAAACCGAGATCACCCGCCACGTCGCCGCCGGCACGCTGCCGGCGCAACGCCAGGCGCACGACGCCGACGGCCTGGCCGCGGCGATGCTGAACTACGCGGTGACCCTGGCGCCGGGCGCGCAGCAGGACGTGGTGCTGGCGTTCCCGCTCGGCACCGCCAACGCCGACAAGCAGGGCCGCCTGCCGCCGGCGCCGGCCCTGGACCGCGCCGCGCTGCTCGGTGCCGACCGCCGCGATCCCGGCCGCAGCTTCGATGCGCTGGCCGAGCGCGTCTCCGCCGATTGGCAGCGGCGGCTCGGCAACGTCGGTCTGAGCCTGCCCGACGCCAGCCTGGTCGACATGCTGCGCGCGCAGGCCGCGTACATGCTGATCAACCAGACCGGCCCGGCGATGCAGCCCGGCCCGCGCAACTACAACCGCTCCTTCATCCGCGACGGCATGGCGACCTCGGCGGTGCTGCTGCGCATGGGCCAGGCCAAGGTCGCCCGCGACTACCTGCAGTGGTACAGCGACCACGCGGTGCACCCGAACGGGCTGGTGTCGCCGATCCTCAACGACGACGGCAGCGTCAACGACGGCTTCGGCTCGGACCTGGAGTACGACAGCCAGGGCGAGTACATCACCCTGGTCGCCGACGTGGCGCGCCTGGACGGCGGCCCGGAGAGCGTGCGCGCCTACCTGCCGAAGGTGAAGCTGGCGATGCAGTTCATGCAGCAGCTGCGCGAGCGCACCCTGGTGCCCGGCTACATGGCCGAGCAGCCGGCGCCGGAGCGTTTCCGCGGCATCCTGGCGCCGTCGATCAGCCACGAAGGCTATTCCAGCCCCACCCACAGCTACTGGGACGACTACTGGGCGCTGAAGGGCTGGCACGACGGCGCCTGGCTGGCCGAGTCGCTGGGCGATGCGCAGACCGCGGCCTGGGCGCGCGAGCAGTACGCCGCGCTGCGCACCTCGCTGGCCGCCTCGATCCGCGCCACGATGGCCTGGAAGGGCGCCGACTTCATCCCCGCCGCCGCCGACCTGGGCGACGGCGACCCGAGCAGCGTGTCGATCGCGCTCGACCCCACCGGCCAGCAGGACCTGCTGCCCGAGCAGGCCCTGCGCACCACCTTCGCCCGCTACCTGGACGACGTGCGCAAGCGCAAGCAGCCCAACGCGCTGTGGGCGTACTCGCCGTACGAGATGCGCAACGTGCTGACCTACGTGCATCTGGACCAGCCGCAGGTCGCCGACGAACTGCTGCAGGACATGCTGCGCGACCGCCGCCCGTTCGAATGGCAGGTGCTGGCCGAGGTGGTGCAGTCGCGGCTGCGCTTCCCGCGCTACCTCGGCGACATGCCGCATACCTGGATCGGCGCCGAGTACGCGCGCACCCTGTTCGGCATGCTGATGCACGAAGGCGACGACGCCTTGGTGCTGCTGCCGGGCGCGCCGCCGTCCTGGCTGGCCGGCGACGGCCTGTCGGTGCAGCGCCTGCCCACCGCCCATGGCCAGCTGAGCATGCGCGCGCGGCAGCGCGACGAAGTGCTGCGCATCGAACTCGGCAGCGGGCTGCGCGCCGGCACCGCGGTGCGCGTGGTGTGGCCCTCGCGCACGCGGCCGACGCAGGTGCGCGTGGACGGCCGCCGCGTCGACAACTACGACGCCGGCGGCGTGGTGCTGCGCAAGCCGTTCCGGACCCTGGAGGCGCGCTGGTGAATCCGCGCATCGCGCCAACGCCGGAACAGCGCGCCAGCATCACCATCAAGGACGTGGCGCGCATGGCCAACGTCTCGGTGGCGACGGTGTCGCGCACCATGAACGGCCACCAGCACGTGGCCGAGCCGGTGCGCGCGCGGGTGCTGGAAGCGGCGCGCACCCTGCACTACGTGCCGCACCATGCCGCGCGCAGCCTCAGCAGCCGCCGCACCCACACCATCGGCGTGGTCTTGCCCGACCTGCACGGCGAGTTCTTCTCCGAACTGATCCGCGGCATCGACACGGTCGCGCGCGAGCGCGGCCTGCACCTGCTGGTGTCCAGCTACCACGGCGAGCCGGAGGAACAGCGGCTGGCGGTGCGGCGCATGCCCGGGCGCGTGGACGGGCTGCTGATCATGTCGCCCTACCTGGGCAGCGGCGCCGACGGCGCCATCGACATGCTTCCCGGCGCCTTGCCGGCGGTGCTGATGAACTGCGCCGAGCGCATCGCCGACACGCAGGTGCTCAACGTCGACAACTACGGCGGCGCGCGCACGATGACCGGCCACCTGCTCGACAGCGGCCACCGCCGCATCGCCTTCATCGCCGGGCCGGAGGACAACTTCGACGCGCGCGAACGCCTGCGCGGCTACCGCGACGAATTGCATGCGCGCAGCCCGCAGACGCCGCCGCAGGTGCTGCCGGGCAACTTCGACGAAGCCTCCGGCTACCGCGCCGGCCAGGCGCTGCTGCAGGGCGAGCGCCCGGACGTGGTGTTCGCGGCCAACGACATGATGGCGCTCGGCTGCCTGTTCGCCTTCACCCACGCCGGCCTGCGCGTGCCCGACGACATCGCCCTGGCCGGCTTCGACGACGTGCCGATGGCGCGCTACGTGCACCCGGCGCTGACCACGATGCGGGTGGACATCGCCGGCTTCGGCGCGCGCGCGATGCAGCTGCTGATCGCCGCGCTGGAACCGCAGACCGCGTCCGCGCCGCCGTCCACCGACATCGCCCCGCAATTGATCGTCCGTGCGTCCAGTGTCCAGCGAGGAACCGCCATGGACTGACACCGCCCGACGCGCTTCACATCACCGTCTGCATCCAACTAGAAGAAACAAAACGAATGATCCCGTTTACTGCCCTGGGAGGGGTACTGTCATGAAGAGCAAGCGTTCCGCTTCCAACCTGCCCGCACGCAGCCTGCTGTGCTGCGCGCTGGCGACCTGCCTGTTCGCGTCGATGCCGGCGATGGCGCAGTCCAGCAACGCGATCCTGCGCGGCCAGGCCCAGGCCGGCGCCGAAGTGGTCGTCACCAACACCGCCACCGGTTCGGTGCGCCGCACGCCGGTCGGCGCCAACGGCAACTACACCGTGATCGGCCTGCCGCCGGGCACCTACACGGTCGAGTCCAACGGCGTCAGCCGCACCGTGACCCTGCAGGTCGCCTCCTCCTCCACGGTCGACCTGGCCGCCGGCAACGCCGCAGCGCCGGGTGGCGATGCCACCACGCTGGGCACGATCAACGTCACCGCGCCGCCGTCGATGAAGGACGTCAAGACCTCCGAGGTCGGCAACGTCGTCTCGCTGCGCCAGATCCAGCAGCTGCCGCAGGCCACGCGCAACTTCCTGGAGTTCGCCGACACCGTGCCGGGCATGGTGTTCACCATCGACGGCAACGGCAACACCAAGCTGCGCGGCGGCGCGGCCAACGCCAGCGCCGGCAACCTGTACATCGACGGCGTCGGCCAGAAGAGCTACGTGCGCAGCGGCGGCATCGCCGGCCAGGCCGACACCCAGGGCAATCCGTTCCCGCAGCTGGCGATCGGCGAGTACAAGGTCATCACCTCCAACTACAAGGCCGAGTACGGCCAGGTCAGCGGCGCGGCGATCACCGCGGCGACCAAGTCCGGCACCAACGAGTTCCACGGCGAGGCGTTCTTCCGCTACACCGACCAGGACCTGCGCGACAAGCGCCCGGACGAAGAGAACGGCAAGATCGATTCGCAGACCAAGGAATACGGTTTCGCCCTGGGCGGCCCGATCCTGCAGGACCGCATGCACTTCTTCGTCGCCTACGAGGGCAAGGAGAACGTGGCGCCCAAGAGCGTGCAGGCCGAGGCCAATGCGCAGCCCTTCGTCGGCGTGCTGCCGGCCAACCTGTCCAGCCAGTTCGGCGCGGCGAACATGCCGTTCGAAGAGGACCTGGTGTTCGCCAAGGTCGACTTCGAGCCGACCGACCGCGACCGCATCGAGCTGAGCACCCTGTACCGCGACGAGACCCAGATCGCCAACGTCGGCGGCCTCAACACGCCGGAGCAGGCCACCAACAAGATCAACAAGGACAAGCGGACGAACCTGCGCTGGCAGCACAGCGCCGACAGCTGGTACAACGAGCTGATCGTGGGCACCGAGGATTCGGAGAACAACCCGACCGCCAAGACCCTCGGCAACGGCATCCTCTACAAGTACCTGGCACCGCGCGCCGGCTCCACCGATGTCGACGAGTACACGTTCCTGGCCACCGGCTCGGCCGGCGGCCTCACCGTGCAGCGCAAGAGCCAGAAGGGCTGGTTCCTGCAGAACGACCTGACCTTCACCAGCTTCGAGTGGCACGGCGAACACACCATCAAGATGGGCGTGAACTACAAGGACGTGAAGCTGACCTCGCAGGACGCGGCGGCGGTGAACCCGCAGTTCAGCTACGCCGTCGATGCCAACGGCGTCGCCGCCACGCCGTACCGCGTGGATTTCGTCGCGCCCTACACCACGCCCGGGCAGCGGGCGACGGTGGAGTCGCCGTCCAAGCAGTACGGCATCTACATCCAGGACGACTGGGCCGTCACCGACAAGCTGCTGATCAACGTCGGCGTGCGCTACGACTACGAAGACACCCCGGCCTACACCGACTTCGTCACCTCGCAGCCCTTCGTCGACGCGCTGTATGGCGACGATCCGGAAAACCCCGGCCACCCGTGGGCCGACCGCCTGCTGCCCAGCGGCATCAACGCGGCCGACTACATCAGCACCGGCAAGAACCGCAAGAACTTCAAGGATGCGTGGGCGCCGCGCCTGGGCTTCTCCTACGATTTCTTCGGCGACGAGACCGCGGTACTGCACGGCGGCGCCGGCCGTTCCTACGACCGCAACCTGTTCGAGCAGCTCGCGCTGGAAACCAGCAAGGCCGCGCTGTCGCCGGTCGCGGTGTACTTCCAGAACCCGGCCACCGGGCAGTGCTTCCGCAGCGATCGCACCTGCGCTGCGTGGGATCCGCGGTTCCTCAATGGCGTGGACCAGCTGAACACCATCCCCGGCGTCAGCGGCAGCGCCGAGCTGTTCATCTTCAACAACAACATCAAGACCCCGTATAGCGACCAGTACAGCATCGGCATCAGCAACCAGGTCGGCGACTGGCTGACCGACGTGACCTTCCAGCGCGTGCTCAGCTACGACGGCTTCGTGATGTCGCTGATCAACCGCTATCCGGACGGTTCCTACTTCCAGAACGGCAGCGTGCCGTGGGGCGAGCCGGTGCCGGGCTACCAGAACACCATCATCGGCAACAACGGCCTGGAGCAGCGCAGCAGCCAGGTCCTGCTGTCGGCGGAGAAGCCCTACACCAAGGAATCGGGCTGGGGCCTGACCCTGTCCTACACCCACACCAGCGCGCGCCAGAACCGCAACATCGACGAGCCGTTCGCGTTCGACAAGCCCACGATCGGCGACTATCCGTTCGTGAAGTCCGATGCGGTCTCGGCGCACCGCTTCGTCGCCTCCGGCTCGATCGACGGTCCGTGGGGCGTCACCTTCGGCGCCAAGGTGGTGCTGGCCACGCCCGAGCCGATCAACACCATCGCCTGCTACGGCAGGGTCGATCCGGATGGCGGCACCTGCCAGCAGGTCGGCGTCACCCCGCCGGGCAGCGGCAAGTTCCTGGTCGGCGGCAAGATCTGGGGCTACCGCACGGTCGACTTCCAGGCCAGCAAGGACTTCACCGTGTACAACGACTTCAAGCTGTCGGCGCGCGTCAACCTGCTCAACGCCTTCAACTTCAAGAACTACTCGTCGTATGCATACAACGGCTTCGGCACCAACGGACGTTTCGACCCGAACATCACCATCAACGACACCGGCGAGATCCTGTACGTGCCGCGCACCGTGACCTTCGAGATCGGCGCCAAGTTCTGATCCACGCAACACCGCCCACGCGCGTGCCCGACCGGCGCGCGTGGGGTTTTTCCGGACGGGGCCGCTTGGCCCCGTTCGCGTCTCGGTCGCCTCTTTCCTTTGCCTAGGACCGCGCACGCATGATCGCCGCCCCTCTCCGCAACCTGGTCATCGTCGGCGGCGGCACCGCCGGCTGGATGGCCGCCGCCGCGCTGGCGCGCGTGCTGGGTCCGGACTACCGCATCACCCTGATCGAGTCGGAACAGATCGGCATCGTCGGCGTCGGCGAAGCCACCGTGCCGCACATCAAGGCCTTCAACAACCTGCTCGGCATCGACGAGGCCGAGTTCGTGCGCCAGACCCAGGGCAGCTTCAAGCTCGGCATCGAGTTCGTCGACTGGCAGCGGCCGGGCACGTCCTACGTCCATGGCTTCGGCACCGAGATCGGACATCCGCTCGGGTTGCTGCCGTTCCAGCAGTACTGGTTCAAGCAGGCGCTGCTCGGCAAGGCCAAGCCGCTGGGCGCCTACACGCTCAACACCGTCGCCGCCAAGCGCGGCAAGTTCATGACCTCGGCCAGCGACGCGCCGCCCAATTCGCCGCTGGGCAACATCGCCTACGCCTACCACTTCGACGCCTCGCTGTACGCGGCGTTCCTGCGCCGCTACTCCGAGCAGCGCGGGGTGACCCGGCGCGAGGGCATCGTCGAGCAGGTGCAGCTGCATCCGGAGTCGGGCGACGTGCTCTCGGTGCGCCTGGCCTCGGGCGAAACGATCGCCGGCGACCTGTTCATCGACTGCTCCGGCTTCCGCGGCCTGCTGATCGAGCAGGCGCTGCACACCGGCTACCACGATTTCAGCCACTGGCTGCCGTGCGACCGCGCGCTGGCGGTGCCCTGCGCCAAGATCGGCCCGCCCACGCCGTACACCCGCGCCACCGCGCGTGCGGCCGGCTGGCAGTGGCGCATCCCGCTGCAGCACCGCACCGGCAACGGCTACGTGTACTCCAGCGCGCACCTCAGCGACGACGAGGCCGCGGCCACGCTGCTGGCCAACCTGGACGGGCCGGCGCTGGCCGACCCCCGCCCGCTGCGCTTCCTCACCGGCCGCCGCAAGCAGGTGTGGAACCGCAACGTGGTCGCGCTGGGCCTGGCCAGCGGCTTCATGGAACCGCTGGAGTCCACCAGCATCCACCTGATCCAGTCCGGCATCTCCAAGCTGCTGGAGCTGTTCCCGCGCGAGGGCATCAGCCCGGCGCTGGTGCAGCGCTACAACGACCGCATCGCCTTCGAGTTCGACCGCATCCGCGATTTCCTGGTGCTGCACTACACCGCCACCGAGCGCGACGACAGCGACTTCTGGCGGCAGTGCCGCAACATCGCGATCACGCCCGAACTGCAGGCGACGCTGGACCTGTTCCGCGACAGCGGCCGCTTCTACCGCAACGGCGAGGAGATGTTCGCCGAGATCAGCTGGGTGCAGGTGATGGTCGGGCAGGGCATCCTGCCGCGCGCCTACCACCCGCTGGTGGACCAGGTGCCGGCCGCGGACATCGAACGCTTCGTCGCCGGCATCGAGCAGACCATCGGCCATTGCGTGGACGCGATGCCGCCGCACCAGGCCTTCATCGACCGCTACTGCGCCGCCGCGCCGCGCTGAGCCGGCCGGCGCCGGGCATAAAAAAAAGAGGCCTCGCGCACCAAGGCGCGGGCCTCTGCAAAATCCGACCGAAGCCGGAGAACGGTTTGTGGCGCATCTCCGGCAAAGCCGGACGCTGCACATGCTACCGGCAGTGCGAAGTTAATGCAATGGCTTAAGTTCTATCTGCTAAGTCATTGATATTTATACTCGATATTCAGCGGGCTGCCGCGCCTGCCAGCGTGGCGGCGATTTCGCGCTGGATCGCCTCGGCCGCGGCGCGCGGGTCCGCCGCCTGGCGGATCGGGCGGCCGACCACGATCGCGTCGGCGCCGGCGGCGAAGGCCTGGGCCACGCCGACGGTGCGCTGCTGGTCGTCGCCGACCGGGCCGCCGGGGCGGATGCCCGGGCACACGATCGAGAAGCCGGCGCCGGTGGCGCGGCGGATCGGCGCCGCTTCCTGGCCCGACGCGATGACTCCGTCGATGCCGGCCGCCTGCGCGGCCAGTGCGCGCTCCACCACGACCTCCTGCGGCTCGCGGTCGATGCCCATCGAGGCCAGGTCGGCGCGGCCCATCGAGGTCAGCACGGTCACCGCCAGCAGGCGCATCTCGCCGCTGTTGGCGTCGGCCGCGGCCTGCATCATCGCCGGGTGCCAGCCGTGGATCGTGCAGTAGTCCACCGGCCACTGCGACAGGCGCCGGATCACCCCGCCGACGGTGGCCGGGATGTCGAAGAACTTCAGGTCCACGAACACGCGCTTGCCGCGCGCGGCCAGCGTCTCCAGCACGTCGAAGTATTCGCCCGAGGCCAGCAGCTCCATGCCGATCTTGTAGAACGCCACCGCATCGTCCAGCCGCTCGATCCACTCCAGCGCCTCGTCGCGGCCGGGCACGTCCAGCGCGAAGATCAGCCGTTCGCGCGCCTCCAGCGGCAGCGGCGCGCGGCTCACTGCGCCAGCTCCAGCGCGTCGCGCTTGGCCTGGTGGCGCGCGGCGCGCGGCTGCGCGAAGTCGTTGTTGAACAGCGCCGGTTCCCAGGAGCCGTAGCTGGGATTGGGCAGCATCCACCAGCGCTCGCCGAACCAGTCGTGGTATTGCTGCAGCAGCTGCGCGCGGCCGTCCGGGGTGTTGGCCACGACCTGCACGAAATCGCCGAGCTGGTCGCCGAACTGCATCAGCACCCGGTACTGCTGGCCGACCAGCCTGCGCCGGCAGTTCTTCTCCGAGCCGTTCTGCTCGCAGTCCTTGACCACCGTGCCCAGGCCCAGCAGCACGCTGTTGTCGGCCACCGGCAGGCCGGCGCTGCGCAGGTTGGCCAGGGTCGCGTCGGTCAGGTGCACGGCGCGGTTGGAGACGTACAGCACGGTGATGCCCTTGGCGGTGGCCGCCTTGGCGAAATCGACCACGCCCGGGATCGGCCTGGCCTTCTTCTCGGCCACCCACTGGTCCCAGCTCAATTCGTCGTATTCCTTGCCGTTGCGGATCAGCCGCGCCTGGTACGGCGAGTTGTCCAGCACCGTCTCGTCCACGTCCATCACCACCGCCGGCTTCAGCCCGGCCGCGGCGTTGCCGCGTTCCTCCGGCACCAGCGCGTCCCAGTTCGGCTCCTTCAGCGCCGCATCCAGGCGGTCGGCGGCGGCGCGATAGGTCTGCTCGGCAACGGCCTGGTACTCGGCCGAGCGCTGCATCCACAGCACCGCGTTGAGGTTGTCGTCGCCGGCGACCGGCGCGGCGGCGCTGCTCGCGGCGGGCGGCGCCTTGCCGTCGGCGGCTGGCGCCTGCGGCTTGCAGGCGGACAGGGCGAGCACGGCGCAGGCCAGTGCGGTGCGGGCGATCGGGGTCATCGGGCGCGGGAACCTAGGCGGGGAATCGGCGGATTTTAGCGGGTTGCGGCGGCTGCCGCGGCGCGTGGGCAGCCGCCACGCTCAGAAACGCGCTATGGCCATCGGCCAGCGCTGGCGAAGTCAGGTTCTTCGATGGCAGCGTAATCGGCCGGCTTTTCTACTTGGCACTCAACAGCGGCTGCGCCGGCAGCAGGCTCAAGGCCAGGCGCAGGTCCGCCGCACCGCCGGCGAGCTGTATCGCCAGACGGGCGCTGTCGGGATCGTAGGCGGCCGTCAACGCCAGCAACGGCAAAGCGTCGCCCGGGGCGTAGGCGCTGCCGATCACATGGCCCGCTTCGCCATTGCGTGAGCGGGCCTTGTCGAAGGCGACGTCGCTGCCGACGAATTCGGCATGGGTCTTGTCGCCGCGGACATAGGGCAGCAGCCATTGCACGCTGCGCGCGAGCGATGCGCCATTGCGCGCCTGCCAGTGATACAGGTCTTCGCCGCGCTCGGAGAAGGCCAGGGCGAGCGTGACCAACGGGCGCAGGTCATAGACATGGTAGGACAGCGCATCGCGCTCGATGAAGTCGATGCTCTGGCCGTCCGGTCGCAGGTTGTCGCCGATCTGTTGCTTGAATCCATCCCGGGCGTAGGCGATCAAGGCGTCGTCGTCCAGCGCGATGCCGATCAGGCCGACGCTCTTCAGGCGATGGCTGTGCCAGTTGTTGGTGGCGGTCTTGCGCCTGGTATCGCGCGACGCGATTTCGGCGCGCGCGATGCGTCGCATCCAGTCGTCCACGTCATGACGGGTGCCGGGGGACAATGCCTTCCTGACGATGCGGTAGGCAAAGGTCGCCGGTTCCAGGCCGGTCTCGTCGATGGGTTGACCGGTGGGCTGGTTCACGGCGGCCCATCGGCCGAGATAGTCGCCGGCCTTGGTCGCATAACGTTCCTCGCCGGTCAGCGCATAGGCCACGGCCAGCGCCTGAATCTTGCGCATGTCGCCCAGGCTCGCTTCGGTGCTTGCCTTGACCGGGTCGCCTTTCAGCCGGCCGGCGCTGCTCAGCACCGCGATGGGGTGCGCGGTATCGTGCAATGCCGCGTTGGCCAGGCGCAGTTGCGCGGCAGCCGCGTCGCTGCCGGTGCCGAGTTGGTGCCATTGCTGCTCGGTCGGCCAGAGGCGCTGCAGTGCGGTGGCTGGCGCGGAGGTGGACAAGGCAAGAACGGCGATGACGAGGCTTGCTCGCAATCCGGCGAACGACATGGGGCACTCCATACGACCGCGGCGACGCGCGACGTGGACGAATCTAGGCCGCGCGCGATGAACCTGGCATGGCTCCAGGCACGGCGTGGGCGGCGGCGTGGCCGCACTGCCAGGCGGTGCGCTGCAACTGACGGCATGAAGGGCGTTGCAAGCGCCCCCGCACGGTTGGAAATCCAAGCGGACGCCGCATGCCGGGCTATCCTAGCCACCCCTGCCGTTGGAATCCCACGATGACGACCGATGCGCCGCCGCCTCCCGTTCTCTCCGCCATCGAAGCCCGCGCGCTGGGCTGCCTGATCGAAAAGGAGGCCACCACGCCGGATGCGTATCCGCTCACGGTCAATGCGACGGTGGTGGCGGCCAACCAGAAGACGTCGCGCGAGCCGGTGATGTCGCTGAGTCCGGGCGATGTGCAGCATGCGCTGCGTCAGTTGGAAGGGCGTGGGCTGGCGCGGCAGCAGTTCTCCTCGCGTGCGGTGCGCTATGAGCACCGCCTGGCGGCGGCGCTGGATCTGACCCAGCAGCAGGTGATCCTGATCGGGCTGTTGTTGCTGCGCGGTCCGCAGACGGTGAACGAGC
The DNA here is from genome assembly GCF_025665335.1 of Xanthomonas sp. AM6. NCBI lineage: Bacteria > Pseudomonadati > Pseudomonadota > Gammaproteobacteria > Lysobacterales > Lysobacteraceae > Xanthomonas > Xanthomonas sp. AM6. The sequence goes on along the minus strand of NZ_CP106869.1, from coordinate 4,799,786 downwards.
TGCTGTCGCGGGCCGAGCGCATGGCGCGGTTCGCCGATGCCGAGGACGTGCGGCACCAGTTGGAGCGGCTGGCGCAGCGGCAGTTGGCGGTGCAGTTGCCGCGCGCCAGCGGCCAGCGCGAGGATCGTTACATGCACCTGCTTGGCGGGCCGATCGATGCGGAGGCGTTGGCGGCCTCGTTCAAGGCGCGTCCTGCGGCGTCCGGCAGCGACGAACTGGAAGCGCGGGTGCAGGCCTTGGAGGCCGAGGTGGCGGAGCTGCGCGAGATCGTCGCCGGGTTGCAGGCGCAGAGCAGGGAGGCGTAGCGCCTTGTTGCGCAGGAGCCCGCCACGCTAGTGGGCTGATGCACGTCGCTAGCGTGTAGTCGGCATCATGGCGCGCTCACCGACTCGCCGAAGGAAATGCGACGAGTGGTGTCTGCCAACCGCTCGCCGACGCCGGGCGCGCGGACTTGTTGTCTCCACAGCACCAGCGCGTGCGACTCTCGCGCCGCCGGCTGTATCGATCCTTATTCGATCTCCATCTGCGGAATCAGCACCAGCAGATCGGTCGCACCCACATCCACGCCGGCCTGGCTGAGCAAGGTGGTGGCCTGGCCGCGATGGTGGGTCTGGTGATTGAAGAAATGCAGCAGCAGGTCGCCGAAGCGGCGTCGATGGGCGCCGCCGCGGGTATTGCGGTAGTGCAGTATGGCGTCCAGGTCCGCGGCGCTGACCTGGGTCATCCAGCTGGCGATGGTCGCGTCGAGCGTCTGTCGCCGCGCTTGCAGTGCGGCCAGGGTCGAGGCTTGCGGCGCGTCCAACGCGGCGGGCGCCGGGGCGGCGGCGATCGCGACCAATGCCGGATATCTTGCCGGGTGCATGGCGAAACGCTGCAGCCACACCGTGTCGGCCACCACCAGGTGATTGAGCGTGCCCAGCAGCGAGCCGAAAAAGGCTCCGCGCGGTTGCGCGACGGCGTGCTCGGGCAGCGTCGCCGCCGCGGCGTACAGGCGCTCGTTCATCCACTGGTTGTAGCGCGCGAGCAGTTGCAGCGATTCCAGGGCATCCACGTTAAGCCTCCGGGCGCACGGCGCCAGCCAGGTCGCGTGCGTACAGCTCGACCTCGTGCGCGTCGGCCGCGACCCGCATGCGGCCTTGCGCGGCGAAGCCCAGCGCTTCCAGCAGCCGGATCGAGCGCAGGTTGTCCGGCGCCACGATCGCGCACAGGCGCGGCAGTGCCAGGGTGCCCTGTGCGTACGCCAGCACCGCCTGCGCGGCTTCGCTGGCGTAGCCATGGCCTTGGTAGGGCTGCAACAGGGCGTAGCCCAGATCCGGCGCGGGCAGGGCGGGGCGCAGCACCAGGCCGGCGACGCCGAGCCAGGCGTTGTCGTCGCGGCGCTCCAGGGCATACAGGCCGAAGCCATGCTGGGCGTAGCTGAGTACCGCGCCGTCGGCGAGGTAGCGGCGCGCCTGGGCTTCGTCGCGCACGCCGCGGTCGCCGATATGGGCCAGGAAGCCGGGGTCGTTGAGCAGCGCCAGCATCGCGGCGGCGTCGCGATCGGGCTCCAGCAAGCGCAGGCGCAGGCGCGCGGTTTCGATCACGGTGGACACGGCCGTTCCTTGCGGGGATGACGAGCGCATCAGCGTGGCGCGGCCTCCGCGACTTGGCAAGGTGCGGGGCGGCGGCCTTGCGGCGCGCATGCGGCATTCGCACATGGGAGACCGCATCGGCTGCTCCCAGCCTGGCAGCCGCCGTGCGCCGCCCAGCACGCGACGCCGGTGCGCGTCGTGCGGGTGCTCGGTGGTAGCCAGCGGTGTGCTGCAGCCGTCGGTGCGCGCCGCTCGACATACATGCCAGGCAACCCCGCAGCCGCACCAACGCCGATCGCCGCCACGCCGCCACCGCCCCGTCCACATCGTCGCAGGCCGCATACGCGACATCGCCCGCCGATGCAAGCAACCTCCGGTTGGCCATCGGCGAACGTCTAGTTAACAGCTTCACACGTTGTGTCGGTATTCTGGCGCCCATGCGATCCATCCCCCGCCTCGCTCTGCTCCTGTCCTTGCTGTCGCTGGCCGGCCTCGTCCAGGCGCGCGGCACGATCGAAAAAGTCCAGATACGGGGCCTGGACGAGGACGCCGACGCGGCGATGATCGAGAACATCGAGGTCTCGCTGTCGCTGTACCAGACGATCGGCAAGGTCCAGGGCGAATCGCGCCTGGAGTACCTGCTGAGCCAGGCCGAGCGGCAGACCCGGCAGGCGCTGGAGCCGTTCGGCTACTACACCCCGACCATCACCGTCGAGGCGCCGCGCAACGACGACAAGCTCACCGTCACCCTGCACGTGGACAAGGGCGAGCCGGTGCGGGTGCGCAATTTCCATGTGGCCATCACCGGCCCGGCCGAGGACGACCGCTACCTGGGCGAGGACCTGCAGAACTTCCGGCCCAAGGCGTCGGAGGTCTTCGACCACACCACCTACGAGACCAGCAAGGTCACCATCACCCGGCGCCTGGCCGAACGCGGCTATTTCGATGCCGACTTCACCCAGCGCAAGGTCGAGGTGACCCGCGCCGACCACGCCGCCGACATCGACCTGAGCTGGGACAGCGGCCGCCGCTACAACATGGGCGCGATCCGCTTCCACCAGGACTACTTCCGGCAGGACCTGTTCGACCCGCTGGTGTACTGGGACCAAGGCAGCTACTACCACGAAGGCAAGCTCGACCGGCTGCGCGAGTCGCTGGTCAAGCTGGACTATTTCAGCGCCGTCGACATCCAGCCCAAGCCCGAGGAAGCCGACGCCGACGGCAACGTGCCGGTCGACGTGAACCTGACCCGCGCCAAGCGCAGCATCTACACCAGCGGCGTCAGCTACGGCAGCGAGAGCGGCGCCGGCGTGCGCCTGGGCGTGGACCGCCGCTACGTCAATGCGCGCGGGCACAAGCTCAGCACCCAGTTGGACTATGCGCAGAAGCGCAAGAGCCTGATCACCAGCTACCGGGTGCCGGCGTTCCGCTGGCTCGATGGCTGGTACACCGCCTCGCTGCGCGCCTACGACGAGCAGACCGACTACATCGACCTGCGCAACCTCAAACTCACCGGCAGCCGCAGCGGCGAGATCAACGAGCACTGGACCGCGATCGCCTCGCTCAACGCGCTGCGCGAGCGCTGGCGCTACGCCACCGACGAAGTGTTCGACGGCGCGCTGTACCAGTACTCCACGCTGGTCTATCCGCAGATCGAGGCCGACTACGTGGGCGTGGACGACAAGCTGTTCCCGCGCAAGGGCTTCAGCGGCAACCTCAGCCTGCGCGGCGGCGCCGAGGGGCTGGGATCGGACGCCAGCTTCGTCCAGGCGCATCTGCGCCTGAACTGGTTCCAGGGCCTGGGCGCCAACAGCCGCCTGCTGCTGCGCGGCGAAGCCGGCAGCACCTGGACCAACGCGCTGGTGGCGATGCCGCCGAGCCTGCGGTTCTTCGCCGGCGGCGACAACAGCATCCGCGGCTACGCGTTCCGCGAAGTCGGCCCGCGCACGCCCAGGCCCGACCGCTTCGCGCTCGGCGCCAAGCACGTGCTCACCGGCAGCGCCGAATACGAGCACTACTACAAGGGCGGGCCGTGGGGCGGCGCGGTGTTCGTCGATAGCGGCAGCGCCTTCGACGACACGCCCGACTGGCACACCGGCGTCGGCTTCGGCGTGCGCTGGCGCTCGCCGGTGGGGCCGGTGCGGGTGGACATCGCGCATGGCCTGAACGATCCGGACTCGCAGTTCCAGCTCTACCTCAACATCGGGGCCAACCTGTGAGCGCGACCGGTCCCGCCACGCCCGCGCCGCCGCCGCCGCGGCGTCCGCGCTTCTACCGCCGCAAGCGCTTCTGGTGGGGCTCGGCGCTGACCGTCGCCGGACTCGGCCTGCTGGCCCTGATCGCCGTGTACTGGCTGCTGCAGACGGTGGCCGGGCGCGACGTGCTGCTGACGCAGATCGTGGCGCGGCTGCCGGCCGGCTCCTCGCTGACCTGGGAGCGCGCCGAAGGGCCATTGGCCGGCCCGCTGACCCTGTACAACCTCGATTTCCGCTACGACCAGATCCACTTCACCGCCGAGCGCGCCTACCTGGATCCGGACATCCGCCCGCTGCTCGGGCGCAAGCTGCAGCTCGATGCGCTGCAATTGAAAAACGCCACGCTCAACCTGGCCAAGAGCGACGAACCGTTCGAACTGCCGAGCTGGCCGGAGTCGCTGCCGCAGATCGAAATGCCGCTGGCGCTGCAGGCCGACCGCATCGCCATCGACGGATTCCGCATCACCCAGTCGCAGCAACCGATGATCGACATCCGCACGCTGCGCGGCGGCATCGAGGTGGCCAACGGCGAATTCCGCGCCACGCAGCTGGTGGTGACCAGCGACCGCGGCGATTTCCGCGTCGATGGCGACTACGTGCCGGCGCAGGACTACAAGGCCGATCTCACCGCCAGCGCCGTGCTGCCGGCCGCGCGCGGGCGCACGCCGGCGCGGCTGGGCCTGGTGGCGCGCGGCAACCTGGACAAGATGGAAGTGGCGATCGCCGGCGCCGCGCCGGCGCCGCTGCGCGTCACGCTGGTGTTCACCGGCCGCACCGATCCGACCTGGCAGTTCGCCGCCAGCAGCAAGGCGCTGGATCCGTCGCTGTTCGTGCCTCCCAGCGATGCCACGGCCGCCGCCGGCGAACCGATCGCGTTCGACCTGGGCGCGTCCGGCAAGGGCGGCGATGCCAAGCTGCAAGGCCAACTCGCGTATGGCGAGCAGAAGTTGACGCTGGACCCGTCCAACGTGCGCCTGGAGAACCAGGTGCTGACCGTCGCGCCGCTGCAGCTGCGCGCCTTCGACGGCCAGGCACGGCTGCGCGGCACGGCCGATTTCCGCGACCGGGACAACGCGACCTTCCGCTTCTCGGTCAACGCCAGCGGGCTGAAGTTCACTGCCGCGCCGGATCCCTCCACGCCGGACGCGCCGGCGGTGCCGATCCAGCTGGTCGAGGCCAACCTCGGCTTGGCCGGCACGCTGAAACAGTGGGCCACCTACGGCGAAGCCACCGTCGCGCGCGGCAAGGACAGCGCCGGCCTGCAGCTGGACGTGCGCGGCGACGACCGGCAGGCGCAGATCGTGCAGCTGCAGGCGGCCATGCCCAGCGGCACGCTCGATCTCGGCGGTGCGGTGGCGTGGACGCCAGAACTGAGCTGGGACCTGAGCGGCAAGCTCGCCGGCTTCGACCCCGGCTATTTCGCGCCGGGCTGGGACGGCAACCTGTCCGGCCAGTTCGCGTCCAAGGGCAAGCAGCTGCCGGCGCGCCCGGACGGCAGCGCCGCCGGCTACCAGGCCAGCCTCGACGTGCCGCGCTTGAACGGCAAGCTGCGCAGCCGCCCGCTCGACGCCAACGGCAAGTTCGCGCTGCAGGGCGAGCAGGGCGAAGGCAAGCTGCAACTGGCGCTGGGCGACAGCCGCGTGCAGGCACAGGGCAAGGTCGGCGACCAGCTCGACATCGAGGCGCAACTGCAACCGCTGCAGCTGGCCGACCTGCTGCCCGGCGCCACCGGCAGCCTGCGCGGCAGCGTACAGGTCAAGGGGCGCCGCGACGCGCCCGACCTTACCGCCGATCTCACCGGCAACGGCCTGAAGTGGGACAGCTACGGCGCCGACAGCCTCAGCCTGCGCGGGCGCCTGCCGTGGCGCGGCAACGGCGGCGAACTGGCGCTGCGCGGCAGCGCGATCAGTGCCGGCGTGGCGCTGCAGACGCTGCGCGTGGACGCGCGCGGCGCGGTGGAGAACCTGCAGCTCGACGCCGATACCCAAAACGACATGGGCGCGCTCGCCCTCGCCGGCCAAGTGCGCCGCGACGGCGCGCGCTGGCAGGGCGGATTGAACGCGCTGCGGGTGGCGCCGGCCAAGGGCGAGCCGTGGCAACTGCGGCAGCCGGCCACGTTCGCCATCGCCGGCAGCGCCTTCACCCTCTCCGACACCTGCCTCGGCGCCAGCGGCGGCGGTGCGCTGTGCGTGGCCGCGAACTGGCCCAGGCAGGGCCTGACCGTGCGCGGCGACGCCTTGCCGCTGTCGCTGGTGCAGCCGTGGCTGCCGCCCAACAGCGGCCGCAAGATGTACCTGCGCGGCGAACTGACCCTCGACGGCAGCTTCAAGCCGGCCGGCAACGCCTGGCAAGGATCGCTGCGCCTGGCTTCTCCGGAAGGCGGCCTGCGCCTGGGCGACAACGCGCGCGGCGAGCTGGTGCGCTACGACCAGTTCAGTTTCGTCACCGACTTCAGCGCCCAGCACATCCACTCCAAGCTCGGCGTCGGCTTCAAGGGCGACGGCTTCATCGACGCCACCGTGGATACCGGCTGGGATGCGTACGCGCCGCTCAACGGCGAGATCTACATGAACATGTCGCGGCTGTACTGGATGGAGCTGTTCTCGCCCGACCTGGTGCGGCCCAAGGGCCTGGTCGAAGGCCACGTCAGCCTGCGCGGCACGCGCTCGCAACCGTCGATGGGCGGCAACGCCACGCTGAGCAACTTCACCGGCGAACTGCCGGCACTGGGCCTGACCCTGAGCGAAGGCAACGGCCGCTTCGACGCGCAGCCGGACGGCTCGGCGCGCATCGTCGCCGCGGTGAAATCCGGCGAAGGCACGCTCAACGTCGACGGCGGCCTGTCTTGGTACGGCGACACCACGCCGCTGCAGTTGAACATCCGCGGCAGCAACGTGCTGGTTTCCAATACCGCCGAATTGCGCGCGGTGGCCAACCCCGACCTGCAGTTCGGCATCGCCAACAAGACCATGAAGTTGAACGGCCAGGTCACCGTGCCGTCGGCGGACATCGACCTGGAGCGGTTGGATCGCGGCACCTCGGTGTCCGAGGACGTGGTGGTGCTGGACCCGGCCGACCCCGAGGAAGCGCCGAGCTCGCCGCTGGAAATGGACCTGCGTGTGGTGCTCGGCGACCAGGTCAAGATGGCCGGCTTCGGCCTGAAGGGCGCCCTGACCGGCGCCATGCAGGTGCGCTCGCGCCAGGGCCGCGAGATGACCGCCACCGGCGGCCTGGACGTCAGCGGCCAGTACAAGGCCTACGGCCAGGACCTGACCATTACCCGCGGCCAGCTGACCTGGAGCAACAACGTCGTCTCCGACCCGCGCATCAACATGCGCGCGCAGCGCAAGATCGGCGACGTCACCGCCGGCATCGACGTCACCGGCCGCGCCACCGCCCCGCGCGCCGACGTGTGGTCGGACCCTTCGATGTCGCAATCCGAAGCGATGTCCTACCTGGTGCTGGGCCGCAGCCTGAGCAACGCCAGCAGCGACGAAGCCGACCAGGTCACCGCCGCGGCCAGCGCGCTGTCGGCCGGCAGCGGCATCCTCGCCTCGCAACTGGGCGCCAAGCTCGGCTTCGACGACGCCGGCGTCAGCCAGTCGCGCGCGCTCGGCGGCTCGGTGGTCGGCTTCGGCAAATACCTCTCGCCCCGGCTTTACGTCAGCTACGGCGTCTCCCTGGTCGGCAGCGGCTCGGTGCTGACCCTCAAATACCTGCTTGGCCGCGGTTTCGACGCGGAAGTGGAATCGAGCACGGTGGAGAATCGTGGGTCGATCAATTGGCGGAAGGAGAAGTAGGGGCTTTCCCAGGCATAGCCTGACTGAAGCTTTACGAGCGCCAAAATTTTCTTGACAGGCCCAGGTTTGCTCTATCACAGCTAAGTACGGGTAATCGGCGGTGCAATGCTGCTGTATTGATGGCTGCGCCGTCTGCGAAGGGCGTGTGTTCTGCTTCGCTTCGAACTGAAGCGCAGCGGCATATGGTGTCGAGATCAAGGGAAACATGGATCGTCATTCGGGTGCTTTCGCGCTTGCTGCAACGGGGGCGCTGTTTCATATCAACGGATGCCAGCGACGTAAAGCGTCGTTGTTGGCTGCTGCGTTCGATCGACCTGGTCGGCGCTGCAAGCTGATGCATTGAACTCAGTCGCTCCTGCGGCACATCGATGCATTCCATGCCGCGGGCGAGGCATGGCCATCTATTGGTTATCGATCGATCTCGAGAACACACATGGACACGTTCGCTACGTTTCTTCGTCTGCGCGCAGGCGCGACCCTGCTGGCGATGGCGTTCGCGACGCTAGCCAATGCCCAGGAGTTGAGGTTCGATCAGAAATACATCGAGTGCAGCAAGCAGTCGTCGGGACATCGGGCGGCTGAGCGTCGATTCTTTCGGCGAACAGGTCAGCCTGAAGAATGGTGAGGTAGAGTTCAACTGGACCGACATCGACATTCCCGGCAACAGCAGGCTCTCCGTCCGGCCGGCTATACGGGACACGTCATGGATGCGGCGATTGGGCTCACATATATGCAACAGCGCTACCATGACCAGAACACAGGGCGGTTCCTTAGCGGCGATCTAATAAGTGCAATCAGTGCCGATGCGAGTTTTTAATAGATATCGATATGCTAATAATAACTCGGGCCACTGGAGATCGTACGCTGCCGCTGGTTTCTATGCCAACACTCTTGGCCCCTGATGCAAAGTGATTGCGAGGTATAAAATGAAGGTCAGGTATCTTTGGATGGTTTGGGTGGCAGTGCTTATCGCTTTAATAATATTGCTTATTTTTGGTTCTATAAGTCCGAGGGTGTTGTCGGGTTATTATACCGCACTGATTCTCTGTGGATTGGCCGTGCTTGGAACACTGCGACGACTTCGAATACTGCGGGCAATAAGATCTGTAGATCCTGCTGCTGAAGCTGAAATTACATATGTACCATTATTGAAGGTCAGGGGAACTAACACAATGCGCGAAGGGGATTGGCTGTTCAGGGCTGGCTCTACAGGGGACGCTAACTTGGACGGACTAAAAGCCGATATGAAGCGCTTCCTCGTATTCGCGATTGTCGCTTTTCTGTCTATACCAATAGTTAGCGTTATTGGGGCTTTAATCTAAAGTTGCGCAGGTGGATGTGCATCATTATAAGAATTTAGTACTAATATGGACTCAAGGCTCGCCCGTATGCCTGATCTGTAGAGGTTCTCGATGTCATGGCGCTAGCTATCTCGGCGGAAGTAACTCTCTGCTGCAAAGCTGCCGTATTGCCTCTTCCGGCAATGGCAAGCTAAGGTCGGAAGCTAGCTAACGTGGATTTCAACATGTCTGTACCCAGCACCCTCGCCGCCTCGCTCACTCTAAGTCTCGCCCTCACCGCCACCGCCCACGCCGACGAAGGCATGTGGATGCCGTCGCAGTTGCCGGAGTTGGCCAAGCCGCTGCGCGAGGCGGGCTTTCGCGGCGATCCGCGCGACCTGGCGGCGGTGACGCAGCCGCCGTTGAGCGCGGTGGTGAAGGCCGGCGGCGGGACCGGGGCGTTCGTGTCCGGCGACGGGCTGTTGCTGACCAACCACCACGTGGCCTATGGGGTGATCCAGTACAACACCTCGGCCAAGGAGAACCTGATCGACAACGGGTTCATCGCCAAGGATCGTGGCGACGAGCGCGCGGCCAACCCGGATTTCCGGGTGCTGGTGACGGTGGGTTTCGATAAGGTCACCGATGAGGTGCTGGGGCCGGCCAAGGGCAAGACCGGGCGCGCGTATTTCGATGCAGTGGATGCGGCGAGCAAGCGCATCGTGGCCGATTGCGAGCGCGAGGCAGGGGTGCGTTGCAGCGTCGCCAACATGTACTACGGCACCGATTTCTACCGGATCCGGCAGTTGGAGCTGCGCGACGTGCGCCTGGTGTACGCGCCGCCGCGGGCGATCGGCAACTACGGCGACGAGATCGACAACTTCATGTGGCCGCGCCACACCGGCGATTTCACCCTGCTGCGCGCCTACGTTGGCAAGGACGGCAAGCCGGCCGACTACAGTGCCGACAACGTGCCGTACCAGCCGCCGGCGCATCTGCAGATCGCCACGCAGGGGCCGAAGGCCGGGGACTACGCGATGCTGGCCGGCTACCCGGGCATCACCTACCGGCATCGCACGGCGGCCGAGTTCGACGAGCAGGTGAACTCGGTGCTGCCGCAGCGGGTGGCGGTGTTCGACCGGCTGATCGGGGTCATCGAGGCGGCGGGCAAGGCCGATGTGGAGGCGCGCACGCGCTATGCATCGCAATTGCAGTCGCTGAAGAACAACCGCAAGCGTGCGGCCGGCGAACTGGAAGGGATGCAGCGCAGCGATGCGGTGCGGCTGCGCGGCGAGGACGAGCGCGGCATGCTGGCCGCCGTGCGCGGCGACGATGCGCACGACATCGCGGCGCTGCAGTCGCTGCTCGCGCAGGCGTCGGCGCTGCACGAGCGCGATCTGTTGTTGTCCCTGCTCGGCAGCCAGACCCAGCTGCTGTCGTCGGCGCTGACGCTGGAGCGGCTGCGGCTGGAGTCGGCCCGGTCCGATGCACAGCGCGAGAGCGGCTACCAGCAGCGCGACCACGGGTTGATCGAGGGCAAGCTGAAGCAGGTGCAGCGGCGCTACGCGCCAGCGGTGGAGAAGGCATTGCTGAGCGCGTTGCTGGGCGCCTACCAGCAGTTGCCCGATGCGCAGCGCCTGGCCGAATTCGATGCAGCGTTCGGGCGCACGCCGGCGCAGCTGCAGAAGGCGCTGGATACCGCGTACGCCGGTACCAAGCTGGGTACGGAAGCCGAGCGCCTGTCGCGCTTCGCCGCGGCGCGCGAAGGCAAGCCGGTGGCGGCCGATCCGCTGATGACCCTGGCTGCGGCGCTGGTGCCGGCGCAGAAGCGCCTGGAGGACGAGCGCAAGGCGCGCGAGGGCGAGCAGTTGCGCCTGCGCCCGGCCTACATGCGCGCGCTGTTCGCCTGGCGCAAGCAGCAGGGGCGGGCGGTGTATCCGGACGCCAACAGCACGCTGCGGATCAGCTATGGCCGGGTCGAGCCGCTGGCGCCGCGCGATGCGGTGAGTTTCGCGCCGGTGACCACGGTGGCCGGCATCGTCGAGAAGAACACCGGGCAGGCGCCGTTCGATGCGCCCAAGCCGTTGCTCGCCGCGATCGCCAAGGGCGATTTCGGCAGCACCGCCGATGCGCAGCTGAAGACGCAGCCGGTGAACTTCCTGACCAACCTGGACACGACCGGCGGCAATTCGGGCTCGCCGGTGCTCAACGCGCGCGGCGAACTGATCGGGCTGAACTTCGACAGCAACTGGGAGGCGGTCAGCGCCAGTTGGTGGTACGACCCGCGCTACAAGCGGGCGATCCACGTGGACATGCGTTACCTGCGCTGGCTGCTGGCCAAGGTGTATCCGGCGCCGCAGCTGTTGCGGGAACTGCAGCTGCCGCCGGAGTGAGCCGTGCCGCGGCCAGCGGGCGCCGTGTCCTGCACCTGGCGCCTGTCCGGCCGCGTCGCTGCGGCTGCAGCCGCATGCACGGGGCAACACCGTCTTCGCGCGCACGGTTCTAGGCTGTGACGATGCTTGCGACCTCTCCGACTCCGTTGCCGCGCGCGTTCTACGCGCGCGATTCGCGCCTGGTGGCGCCGGAGCTGCTGAACAAGCTGCTGGTCGCCGCCGACGGCCGCTGCGGGCGCATCGTCGAGGTGGAGGCCTATTGCGGCGCCGAGGACCCGGCGGCGCATTCGTTCCGTGGCATGACCCCGCGCACGCAGGTGATGTTCGGCCCGCCCGGCCATCTGTACGTCTATTTCATCTACGGCATGCACTGGGCGCTCAACGCGGTCTGCGGCGGCGCGCCCGGGCATGCGGTGCTGATCCGTGCGTTGGCGCCGGTCGCGGGCATCGAGGCGATGCAGCTGGCGCGCGGCGCGGCGCGCATCGCCGATCTCACCCGCGGCCCGGGCCGGTTGGCCAAGGCGCTCGGCGCCTCGGGTGCGGACAACGGCCTGGACCTGACCCGGACCAGCTCGCGCCTGTGGCTGGGCGAGGACGGCACCGCGCCGCCGGCCGAGCCGGTGGCCACGCCGCGCATCGGCATCAGCAAGGCGACGGAGGCGCCGTGGCGCTGGTACGTGCCCGGCGACCGGAACGTGTCGGGGCCTGTGGCGCCGGGGACGAAGCGCAAGGTCGTGCGCGCGAGCTGAGGGAGTGATGGAAGCGCCACATACCCGCGCGGCGATGCCGCCCGGCGGAATGGCCGCAACCACAACGCGTCGGGACTGAAGTCCCTCCCACAGTGCACCCAGGCAAGCTGGCCGCAAGCCCCTGCAGGAGCGGCTTCAGCCGCGACGAGCGAAGCGGTGGAGTAACCGTAACCGACGGCATCGGGACTGAAGTCCCTCCCACAGTGCACCCAGGCAAGCTGGCCGCAGGCTCCTGTAGGAGCGGCTTCAGCCGCGACGAGCGAAGCGGTGGACTGGCCCCGCAACTGGGGGCATCGGGACTGAGGTTCCTCCCACATTGCACCGGGGCATGCTGGTCGCAAGCTCCTGTAGGAGCGGCTTCAGCCGCGACGAACGAAGCAGCGGAGTAGTCGCAACCGGGGGTATCGGGATTGAAGTCCCTCCCACATCGCACCCGGGCAAGCTGGTCGCAAGCTCCTGTAGGAGCGGCTTCAGCCGCGACAAACGAAGCGATGGAGTAGCCGCAATCGGAGGGCGCCGGGACCGAAGTCCCTCCCACAGTGCGCCCAATAAGCTGGCCGCAAGCTTTTTGTAGGAGCGGCTTCAGCCGCGACGAGCGAAGCGGCGGCATTGCCGCAATGGGCAAGCCTCGGGGACTGAAGTCCTCCCCAAATGCGGCAAAACCGCTACGCAGCCCCACCACTCACGTCGCCACTCGCCGCATCCAGCTGCGCGATCGCATCCGCCACCACCGCGTCGAACGGTGCATCCACGTCCACCGAGATCACGTCGGGTTCTTCCAGCGGCAGCTCCAGCGTGTCGAGCTGGCTCTGCAACAGGCTGGGCGGCATGAAGTGGCCGCTGCGCAGCGCCAGGCGCGCGGCGATGACGTGCGCGGCGGCATGCAGGAACACGAAACGCATCGGCACGCCGCTGTCGCGCAGCTGCTGCCGATGCACGCGGCGCAATCCGGAAAAGGCCAGCACCACGCTGCGGCCGGCATCGATCGACTGGCGCAGGCGCAGCGCCAGCGCCGCCACCCAGGGCACGCGCTGGTCGTCGGTGAGTGGGATGCCGCGGGCCATCTGCGCCTTGGCCTCGGCGCTGTGGACATCGTCCGCGTCCAGGAACGCATGGCCGTAGTGCGCGGCCAGGGCCTGGGCGACACTGGTCTTGCCGCTGCCGGAAATGCCCATCACCACGATGGCTTCGCTGCGGTGCGGCATGGGAATCGGCGGTGCTGGGTCCATCACGTGCGGTTATACCTGGCGGTGGGTTTGGCATGATGCGCGCACTGGCGTTGGCGATGCGCGCAGCGTGGTGTAGCGTCGGCACGCCACGCTCAGCGGAACGCGCCTTGCGCCGTTCCATCATCGCATGACCACCCGACAGGATCGCCGATGCCCACACCGCCGCAACGCGCCGATGCCCCGCTGCGCTGGACCGAGAAGGTCGGTTACGGCGTCGGCGACATGGGCTTCAATTTCTACTGGGCCAACATCTCCGCGTTCCTGCTGATCTTCTATACCGACACCATGGGCCTGCCGGCGGCGGCGGTGGGCACGATGATCCTGCTGACCAAGGTGGTCGATGCGATCACCGATCCGCTGATGGGCGCGATCGCCGACCGCACGCGCTCGCGCTGGGGCAAGTTCCGGCCGTACCTGCTGTTCGCGGCACTGCCGATGGCGGCCAGCGGCGTGCTGGCCTACACCACGCCCGACCTGGACCAGGGCGGGCGGCTGGTCTGGGCCTACGTCACCTTCGGGCTGATGATGCTGATGTACACGGTGATCAGCATCCCGTACTCGGCGCTGTCGGGGGTGATCACCGCCGACAGCCAGCAGCGCACCACGCTGATCAGCTTCCGCTTCATCGCCGCCTTCGCCGGCACCACGCTGGTGAACTACGCCACGCTGGACATGGTGCGCTGGTTCGGCAACGGCGACGATGCGCAGGGCTGGCAGCGCACGATGCTGGTCTACGGCATCGCCGCGGCGGCGTTGTTCGCGATCGTGTTCGCGACCACGCGCGAGCGCGTGCAGCCGCTGCCGCAGCCGCGCGTGCCGGTGCGGCAGGACATCGCCGACCTGCTGCGCAATCCGCCGTGGCGGGTGCTGTTCGTGCTGGCGCTGGTCATCATGATCACCATCGTCATGCGCGCCGGCGCCGGCGTGTACTACTTCAAGTACTACGTCGGCCGCCCGGAGCTGACCGGCTGGTTCCTGGGCAGCTATTCGGTGGCGCTGGCGGTGGGGGCGGCGGCCACGCCGTTGCTGACCCGGCTGTGCGACAAGCGCCGGCTGATGATGCTGCTGATGGGGGCGGTGGGCGTGCTCAGCTGCGCGATGTTCTTCATCCCGCGCGAGGCGATCTGGGCCTTGTTCGCCATCAACCTGCTGATCGGCCTGGCGCTGGGGCCGAAATCGCCGCTGGCGTTCTCGATGTACGCCGACACCGCCGACTACACCGAATGGAAGACCGGGCGCCGCGCCACCGCGATGACGTTCTCGGCGGCGACCTTTTCGCAGAAGCTCGGCGGCGCGCTGGCCTCGGCCTGCATCGCGTGGATGCTGGCGGCGATGGGCTACGTGGCCAACCAGGCGCAGAGCGGCGCCTCGCAGCTGGGCATCGTGCTGCTGCTGACCGTGATCCCGGGCGCGGTCGCGTTGCTGGCGGCGTGGACGATGCATTTCTATCCGCTCGACGACGCCAAGCTGCTGCACATCCAGCAGGAACTGGCCGCGCGCAAGCGCGCCGCAGAAGAGGCGAATGCATGAGTTCCAGCAACGACGCATCCCGCGAGGCGACCGACCTGCTGGCGCCCAGCGCCGACGGCGAGCGCTACACGCTGTACAGCCCGACCGCGCTGCCCAATGCCGGCGGCTTCCTGTGGAACCGGCGGATGATGATCCAGGCCACCTGCCGCGGCTATGCCACCGCACAGTTCATGCAGCCGGAGCCGGCCAAGTACGCGCATGCGCCGAACCTGGAGGCGCGGACCTTCATGCAGCCGGAGCAGCCGTACTACGCGCACCACCCCGGGCGTTTCTTCTACCTCAAGGACGAGGACAGCGGCGCGGTGTACTCGGTGCCGTACGAGCCGGTGCGGGCAACGCCGCAGGCGTTCCGTTTCTCGGTCGGCAAGCGCGACATCGTCTGGTGCGCGCGTTATGCGGACATCGAGGTGGAACTGCGCCTGCAGTTGCCGGTGGACGACACTGTCGAGCTGTGGCAATGCCAGGTGCGCAACCTGGACGGGCGTGAGCGCCGGATCGCGCTGTATGCGTATTTCCCGGTCGGCTACATGTCCTGGATGCACCAGAGCGGCGAGTACCGCGCCGACCTGGGCGGCATCGTCTGCCGCAGCGTCACCCCGTACCAGAAGGTCGAGGACTATTTCCGCAACCGGGATTTCAAGGACTGTACCTTCCTGCTGCACGAGCAGCCGCCCGATGCCTGGGACGCACGACAAGCGGCGTTCGAAGGCGAGGGCGGCCTGCACGCGCCGAGCGCGGTGCTGCAGCCGCGGCTGGGTGGCAGCGATGCGCGCTACGAAACCCCGACCGCGGCCTTGCAGTACGGCCTGACGCTGGCGCCGCAGCAGGAACGCACGCTGCGCTTCCTGTTCGGCCCGGCGCGCGACGATGCGGAGATCGGCGCGTTGCGCCAGCGCTATCTGTCCGCCGCCGGGTTTGCCGACGCCGCGGACGCGTACCGCACCTACCTGGACGAAGCGGCCGGCTGCCTGCACATCGCCACGCCCGATCCGTGCCTGGACAACCTGGTCAACCACTGGCTGCCGCGGCAGGTGTTCTACCACGGCGACGTCAACCGCCTGACCACCGATCCGCAGACCCGCAACTTCCTGCAGGACCACATGGGCATGAGCTTCCTGCGCCCGCAGACCGCGCGCGCGGCGTTGCTGCACGCGCTGTCGCAGCAGGAGGCCAGCGGCGCGATGCCGGACGGCATCCTGCTGATCGAAGGCGCGGAGCTGAAGTACATCAACCAGGTGCCGCATACCGACCATTGCGTGTGGCTGCCGGTGTTCCTGTCGGCCTACCTGGACGAGACCGGCGACGCCGCCCTGCTGGAGGAGGTCGTGGTCGGCGCCGACGGGCATGGCGCCAGCGTCGCCGAGCGGCTGGACGCGGCGATGCGTTGGCTGCTCGGCGCGCGCGATGCGCGCGGGCTGAGCTACATCGCGCAGGGCGACTGGTGCGACCCGATGAACATGGTCGGCTACCGCGGCCGCGGCGTGTCCGGCTGGCTGTCCGTGGCCACCGCCTACGCGCTGCAGCTGTGGGCGGGGATCTGCGAACGCCACGGCCGCGATGCGCAGGCGGCGGCGTGCCGCGCCGGCGCGGCTGAGGTCAATGCCGCGGTCAACCGCGAGCTGTGGGACGGCGACTGGTACGCACGCGGCATCACCGACGACGGCGTGCGCTTCGGCATCAAGGATGACGCGGAAGGTCGCATCTATCTCAATCCGCAGAGCTGGGCGCTGCTCGCCGGCACCGCCGACGCGGACCGGCGCGCGCGCCTGCTGCAGGCGGTCGATGCGCAGCTGGACACGCCCTACGGGCCGACGATGCTGGCGCCGCCGTACACCGCGATGCGCGAGGACGTGGGACGGCTCACGCAGAAGCACCCCGGCTCGGCGGAGAACGGCTCGGTCTACAACCACGCCGCGGCGTTCTACCTGCATGCGCTGTACGCGATCGGCGACGCGGATCGCGCCTGGCGCGTGCTGCGCGCGATGATCCCGGGTCCGGAGCTGGGCGACTACCTGCAGCGCGGCCAGCTGCCGGTGTTCGTGCCGAACTACTACCGCGGCGCCTGGCGCGAGCTGCCGCGCACCGCCGGCCGCTCCAGTCAGCTGTTCAACACCGGCACCGCGGCGTGGCTGTACCGCTGCCTGATCGAGGGCCTGTTCGGCCTGAAGGGCGAGGGCGAGGCCTTGAGCGTGCGCCCGCAGCTGCCGTCGCACTGGACGCAGGCGACGGCGCAGCGCCGTTTTCGTGGCGCGTCGTTCGAGGTGCGGATGCGGCGCGAGGCCGGGTGCGTGGCGCCGCGGGTCAGCGTGGATGGGCAGGTGTTGGAGGGGGCGCGGATCGAGGGCATCGAGCGCGGCCGCCGTTATCTGGTCGAGGTGATGCTGCCGGGTGGATGAGGGCTGCGGCGTCCAATATGCGCGTGATGAAGGAGTGCCGGCCGTTTCGCGCGTCGCGACTGAAGTCGCTCCCACAGTGGGGCTTCGGGTGGCGGGTCGATGTGCTGTGGGAGCGGCTTTAGCCCCGACGTTGTCCGCCGCCGGAACGCTCGCCGCTGCGCTCGTCGCGGCTGAAGCCGCTCCTACAGAAAGCGCTGCCGTTGGCCGGCTGGGTGCGCTGTGGGAGGGGCTTCAGCCCCGGCTGCATCGGCAGTTGGAACGCTCGCCGCTGCGCTTGTCGCGGCTGAAGCCGCTCCTACAAAAAGGCCTGCGCTTGGCCGGCTGGGTGCACTTGTGGGAGGGGCTTCAGCCCCGGCTGCATCGGCAGTTGGAACGCTCGCCGCTGCGCTTGTCGCGGCTGACGCCGCTCCTACGGGGGTGCAGGCGGTGACCCGAGGCCGCCCGGCCCTGCTACACCGGTGCGGCACCCGCGGTTTCGACCAGGTCGTCCCATTGCAGCCGGGTGTTGGCCGCGTCGTCGCTTTCCTGCAGCGCGCGGCGGGCGGCGCGGCGCAGGGCGCGGCTGATCCAGGTCTGCAGGTCGCGGCCGGAGCGGCCTGCGCTGCGCTCGGCCAGCCAGTCGGCCGCCTGCGCCGGGTCGAACGCCAGCGGCTTGCCGTGCAGCAGGCGCGCGACGATCGCGCGGCGCGCGGCGCGGTCGGGCAGGCCGATCTCGATCTGCCGGTCCAGCCGCGAAAGCAAGGCCGGGTCGATCGCGGCGGCATGGTTGCTGGCCGCCAGCAGGAACACCTGCCCGGCCTGGCTGGCCACGCCGTCCAGCTCCTGCAGTAACTGGCCGACGATCTCGCGGGTCAGCGCATCGTCGCCGTCGGCGCCGCGCGCCGGCGCGACGGCGTCGATCTCGTCGACGAACACGATGCACGGCGCCTGCGCGCGGGCGCGCTCGAACGCGGCCTGCACGCGCTGGCCCGACTGGCCCAGGTAGGCCGCCTTGAGGTCGGCGCCGGTCAGGGCGACGAACGCCAGGCCCGATTGGCTGGCCAGGATCCGCGCCAGCTGGGTCTTGCCGGTGCCGGGCGGGCCGTACAGCAGGATCCCGCGCGGCACCGGCACGCCCAGCGTGGCCAGCGTCTCGGCGTTGCGCAGTTCCTTGCCCAGGCCGACGAATTCCTCGATCACCGGCGCCGGCAACACGACGTCGTCCCAGTCCAGTGGCGCCACCCGGGTGGAGCCCTTGCCGCGCAGCAGACGCAACTGCGCCAACAGCGCGTCGCCATCGAGCTCACCGTCCAGGCATTCGGCCGCCACCCGCGCCACCAGGGTGTGCAGGTCGCGGCCGGACAGGCCGCTGCTGTCGGCGATCACGCGCGGATCCAGCGCCAGCGCGAAACCGGCGCGTTCCAGCTCGCCGCCGAGGATACGCGCGCGCGCGGCCGCGTCGGGCAGGCCGATGCCGATGCTGGCGGTGAAGCGCGACATCACCGCGTCGTCGAGCAGCGCGGGGCGGTTGGTGGCGCCGATCACCAGCACCTGGCCGCGCGCTTCGTGGAAACCGTCCCATTCGGCGAGGAAGGTCTGCACCAGTTCGGCGCCGAAGCTGTCGCTGTCCGTGCCGCCGCGGCGCGCGAACACGCTCTCGCATTCGTCGATGAACAGGATCGCCGGCGCCTTGGCGCGGCAGCGCTGCCAGATCGCCTGCACCTTGGGGCCGGTGTGGCCGACGTGCGCGGCCTTCAGGTCGGCCACGCCCAGCGCCTCGAAATGGCAGCCGGCATGGCGCGCCAGCTTGCGCGCGATCAGGGTCTTGCCGGTGCCCGGCGGGCCGTGCAGCAGCATGCCCTTCGGCGCCGGCGTGCGCCCGGACACGAACAGGTCCACCAGCTTCAGGATCTGGTCCAGGGTGCTGTCGGGCAGCGCCACGTCGGCCCAGTGGCGGTGGATCGCGTCCACGCTCTGCAGCCGCTGCTGCAATACGCGCTGCTGGTTGCGCGCCTCCATCCAGGCGTCCACGTGCCGGTGCAGTTCGGCGATCGGCTGCGCCTCGGCGGCCGCCCGCGCGGCCACCGCCAGCGCCAGCTCGCGCAGCTGCGCCTGTTCGCTCGCGCCGAGTTCGGGGGCGATCGGGATCAGCGCCGCGGCATGGGCGTCGTCGGGCAGCACCAGCAGCGCCTGCACGTGCGGGTCCGGTTCGGCGCCGTCGTGCAGCGCGAGCACGCGCGCGCCGGACAGGTCGCCGTGCGCCGCGGCGATCTGCCAGCGGCCCTGCAGTTCGCGCAGCGGCCATGGCGCGCGGGTGACGCGGTAGGGATGGGCGGCGTCGTGCCGGTCGCCGTCGGCGAACTGCATCAGCGCCAGCGGCCGCTGCGCGAAACCGGCCAGCAGCGCGCGTTCGTCGTGGCTGACATGGCGGGCCAGCAATTGCGCGCCGCCGATCACCAGCAACGCATACAGCAGCAGCGACGGCAGCGCGCGCTGCAGCAGCTGCAGCGTGTCGCGTTGCACGCCGAGCAGGCGCCACCAGTCCAGAGGGCCGTGCGCATCGCCCAGCCAGTGCGCGCTCATCCACGGCAGCGCCAGCAGCAGGAACGCCAGCAGCGCCAGCCGCCAGCGCCAGTCCGGCAGCAGCGGACGCAGCAACAGCGCCGGCCACCATGCGCGGCGGCGTTCGCGGCGCAGCACCGCGGCCGCGGCCTGCGCCGCCTGCGCGACGAAGTCGCGGCGGATCGCCGCTACCGCCTGTTCCACCGCCGGCAGGTGCCGCTCCACCTCGGCGTCGGCCGCGGCCTGGCGCGCCTGCGCCTGCTGCAACTGGGCCTGCAGCCGCAGGCGCTGCTGCTGCAGGTAGTTCGCCCGCGATTCGGTCGGGACGGACGACATCAGCGTGGGCGGGCGCAGGCGTTCACGGCACGGATCTTAGCGTGCCGCCCGCGCCGCACTGCGCCGGCGCAGAGCGTGCACGGCACGGCCGCCGCCGCGGCACATGGCCCCTCTCCCATCGGAAGAGGGGTTGGGGTGAGCGTACGGCACCGCGGCCCACGTCGGCGCCGCGCGTCGGACGCGCTCACGCGCGCCGCGTGGCCGGCGCGGCGAACGCGCGCGTCCACAGCAGCGGGTCGCTGCCGTCGAGCAGCACCCAGCCCTGCGCGCGCGCCTGCAACGGATCTTCCAGCACCTGCTGCGGCGTGGCCGCCGCATCGCCCGACGCGGCCCACAGTCCGGCCCAGGCGTTGCCGCCGGCGTGCCCTGCCGCCTGGACCGCGCGTTCGGCCAGCGCCACGCTGTCCTGCAGGCGCGCATCGGGCCCGCGGAACAGCGGGAACGGCGCCGCGCCCACCGACACCGTCAACGGCAGCAGTTCGCCCTCGCCGGCCTCCACCCGCAGGCGTTCGACCGCGCCGCGCAGGTGGCCGGCCAGCGCGAATGCGGCGGCGGCGGTGGTATCGGCGCGCACCACCAGGAATTCCTCGCTGCCCCAGCGCGCGATCAGGTCGTCGGCGTCGCAGCTTTCGCGCAGGCAGGCGGCCAGCGCCAGCAGTGCGCGGTCGCCGGCGGCGTGGCCGTAGCGCGCGTTCAGCGCCTTGAAGCCGTCCACGTCGACCAGCAGGAGCGCGCTGCGGCTGCCGGTCTCGCGCTTGTCCCGGATCGGCGCGGCGAACAGCGCCTGTATCCTGCGTCCGGCCTCCGGCCGATTCAGCAGCCCGGTCAGCGGATCGAGCAGGCTCTGATCGGCGGCGCGGCGCTGGCGGCGGCGGTACACGATCACCAGCGCGGCGCCGAGCAGCAGCACCAGCACCAGGCCGATCGCGATGCGGCCGGCGCTGTCGGCGCGCGCCGTGCGCGTGGCGGCGGCCGGCGGCAGCCTGCGCGCCGCATCGGCCTGCAGCTTGGCCAGCGAGGTCAGGGTTTCGGCGCGGGCCTTGTCGCGATCCATCGCGCGTGCCTGCTGCGCGTAGTGGGCCGCGGCGTCGGCATTGCCCAGCGCGGCGTGGATCTCGCTGATCAGGTCCAGTCCGTCGCGGGTCTCCGCGGCGAAGCGGCTGCGCTCGGACTGCGTCTGCGCCTGTTCGGCATAGACCAGTGCGTCCTTGGCCCTGCCCTGGTCCAGCCGCAGCCGCGCCAGGCGCTGCAGGCTGACCACCGCGCCTTGCGGATCGTACTTCTGCTGCCATTGCAGCGTCTTCTGCAGGATCGGCTCGGCACGCTCGGTGTGGCCGCCGGCGCGCTGGATCTCGCCGCGATGGCCGGCGATGCGGTGCAGGAAAAGGTCCTGGCCGGGCAGCTTGGTCGCCACGCCGGAGGCGCGGTCGAACGCGGCGTCGGCTTCGTCGTAGCGCTTGAGCAGCAGCAGCGCGTAGCCATAGTTGTAGTACAGCATCATGTCGCCGGGCCGCGGTGGCCGCTGCAACTGGTCGGCCAGGGCGATGGCCTGGCGGAAGTAGTGCAGCGCGCCTTCCGGATCGTCCAGCGCGTCGGCGCGCATCATCCCGATGCTCGCCAACGCGCCGATCTGCGCGGCGGTGTCGCCGTTGCGCTCGGCATCGGCCTGCACCTGTTCCAGCAGCTTCAACGCGCGCGGCAGCTGGCGGTTCTGCTGCAGCAACATCGCCGCCTGCAGGCGTCCGCCGGTCAGGACCGTCGGCGGCAGGCCCGGTTTCTGCAGCAGGGCGATCAGGCGTTCGGTGGTCGCGGCCGACTGCGTGCTGTCGCCCAGCATCTGCTGTGCGGCGGCCAGGCAGCCGTTCGCCTGCACTTGCACTGGCAGGGGCAGGTTCGGCTTGCCCAGCAGCTCGCGGGCGATGGCCAGCGAGGTCTGCGGCTGCTGCATGATGCCGGCATGGCAGCGCTGCAGCAGCGGTTCGTACGGATCGGCGCCGGGAATGGTCTGCGCCAGCGCCGGGCCGGCCAGCAGGCCGAGGGCCACGCATACAGCCCGGGCCGGGCCGGTGAGGAAGTGAGGCGTCATCGATGTGTCATCCAGGCGCGTCCAGCGGGAATCGGCCCGTGCAGCGTGCGCGGCGGCATGCAGGTCCGGCCGCGCCGCCCCCAGCGGGAAGACGGAGATGGCTAATATAGCCGCAGTCCGCGTCCTGCCCGCGATGGCGCTTCCTCCTGGCTCCGCATGCCCAACCTGCCTGCTCCGCCACCCTCCGCCGATCCGCCCGCCGCGGGCCCGCTGGCGTGCGCGTTGCGCTGGTGGCGCGCGATCCCGCTGGCCGACCGTGTCGACCGGCGCAACGCGGCGATGCTGCAGTCGGTGCTGGTGTTCGTGGGCCTGCATCAACTGGCATCGATGCTGATGGCCTGGTGGCGGGTCGGCGCGGCCATCGACCCGGTCGCGTTGTCGCTGGCGGGATTCAACACCTTGGCGATGGTCGGGTGTTTCGTGTGGCTGCGGCGCGGCGCGTTCCTGTGGGCGGCACGGCTGTTCGTCGTGGTGAGCCTGGCGCTGCTGACGGTGGGGTATGCGCGCTGGGGCCTGGAGGTGCAACTGCGCAGCCAATTGGCGCAGCTGCTGCCGGTGCTGATCGGCGGGTTGCTGCTGAGCCGGCGCGCGCTGTGGGGCACGGTGGCGTGGCTGGTGCTGGTGGTGGCGCTGGGGGCGTGGCGCGACGCGGCCGGCATGTTCTTCCTGCCGGCGATGTGGCCGCGGATCCTGGAGGCCGCGCTTGGCAACCTGGTCGGCTTCGTGATCGTCGCGCTGGCGCTGGACCAGTCGGTGGCGGCGTTGCGCGACAGCCTGGCGCTGGCGCGCAAGCGCGGCAACGAGCTGGCCCGTTCGCGCGACCGGCTGCAGCTGGAGATGCAGGAAAAGGAGCGCTCGCGCGACCAGCTGGTGCACGCGCAGAAGATGGAGAGCGTCGGCCGCCTGGCCAGCGGCGTGGCGCACGATTTCAACCATCTGCTCAGCCTGATCATGGGCTATGCCGCGCGCGCGCGGCGCAGCGACGATCCGGAGCAGCTCAAGGCCGCCCTGCAGGGCGCCGACGCGGCGGCGCGGCGCGCGGCCGCGGTGACCCGCAAGCTGCTGGATTTCAGCCGCCAGGAAGCTACCCGGCTGGAGGTGTTCGAGCCGGCCGAGACCATCGCCGGCATGCGCCCGATGCTCGACCAGCTGTTCGGCCCGGACGTGCAGGTGCGCCTGCAGCTGCACGAAGCGCCGTGCCCGGTGCGCTTCGACCGCGCGCAGCTGGAACTGATCGTGCTCAACCTGGCCGCCAATGCGCAGCAGGCGATGCCCGAGGGCGGGCAGTTCGAACTGGCGCTGGCGCCGCAGCCCGACGCGATGCTGGAGATCGTCGCTCGCGACAACGGCCACGGCATGAGCGAGGACGTGCGCACGCGCTGCCTGGAGCCGTTCTTCACCACCAAGCCCAGCGGCCAGGGCACCGGCCTGGGCCTGGCGGTCAGCGCCAACCTGATCGCCGCGGCCGGCGGCGCGCTGCTGGTGGAGAGCGCGCCCGGGCGCGGCAGCGTGTTCCGCCTGCGGCTGCCGCTGCACGCCGGCACGGCGGCGGCCACGTGAGCGGCGGCCGGGCAGACCGCCGCGATCGCTGTGGGAACCGCGCCCATGGTGTCTAGCTGGATCCTGCTGCTGGTGTCGGTCGGCTACGCCGCGCTGCTGTTCGCGGTGGCGTGGTGGGGCGACCGGCGCCCGCTGTATCCCGAGCGGCCGTGGCTGCGCCCGGCGGTGTACAGCCTGGCGCTGGCGGTGTACTGCTCGTCGTGGACGTTCTACGGCGCGGTCGGCAGCGCGGTGCGCAACGGCGCCGGCTACCTGCCGATCTACCTGGGTCCGCTGCTGCTGCTGCTGTTCGGCTGGCGCATCATCGAACGGCTGGCGCTGATCGCGCGCAGCGAGAACACGGTGTCCATCGCCGACTTCATCTCCTCGCGCTACGGCCGCTCGCGGCGGCTGGCGGCGCTGGTGGCGGTGATCGCGCTGATCGGGGTGGTGCCGTACCTGGCGCTGCAGTACAAGGCGGTGGCGATGAGCCTGCAGGTGCTCAGCGGCCAGTCCAGCGCCGGCGCGCCGTTCTACGCCGATCCGGCGCTGTACGTGGCGCTGCTGATGGCGCTGTTCGCGACCTTGTTCGGCACGCGCCAGGTCGACGCCACCGAACACCACCACGGCATGATGCTGGCGATCGCGCTGGAGTCGGTGGTCAAGCTGCTGGCGATGGTCGCCGTCGGCGTGTTCGCCTACGTGTGGCTCAGCGGCCGCGACGGCCAGGTGCTGCAGTCAGCGCGCACGCTGTTCCAGAACACCCCGCCGGTGGGCTTCATCTCGCAGACCCTGCTCAGCTTCCTGGCCATCGTGTGCCTGCCGCGGCAGTTCCACGTGGCGGTGGTGGAGTGCAGCGACATCGGCGACATCCGCCGCGCGCGCTGGCTGTTCGGGTTCTACCTGGTGGTGATCTCGGCGATGGTGGTGCCGATCGCCGCGGCCGGCATCGCCCTGTTCGGCGGCGGCGACGTGGCCGACGACAGCATCGTGCTGGCGCTGCCGCTGGCCCAGGGCCGCACCGCGCTGGCGCTGGTGGCCTACGTCGGCGGCTTCTCCGCCGCCACCGGCATGGTCATCGTCTCCAGCATCGCCCTGGCGACGATGATCAGCAACGACCTGGTGATGCCGGTGCTGCTGCGCCGCCGCGGGCACCAGGCCGCCGGTGCCGACGTCGCCTCGCGGGTGCTGTGGATCCGCCGGCTGGCGATCCTGCTGCTGGCGCTGATCGCCTACGGCTACTACCGCAGCAGCAGCAACGACAGCACCCTGGCCTCGTACGGGCTGATGGCCTTCGCCGCGGTGGCGCAGTTCGCGCCGGGCGTGATCGGCGGGCTGTACTGGCGCGGCGCCAGCCGCAAGGGCGTGGAGACCGGCATGGTGCTGGGCTTCGTCGTGTGGATCTACACCCTGCTGCTGCCGGCCTTGACCCAGGCCGGCTGGCTGGCGCCGCAGTGGCTGCACGACGGGCCGTTCGGCATCTCCTGGCTGCGCCCGCAGCAGCTGTTCGGCATGAGCGGCTGGGACCCGCTGGCGCACGGCACGTTCTGGTCGCTGCTGCTCAACGTCGGCACGATGATGCTGGTGTCGGCGCGCTGGCGGCCGGGCCTGGACGAGCGGCTGCGCGCGGCGCCGTTCCTGGAGCCGTATTCGCAGCGGCCGGCGGTGGCCGGCGACTGGATCGGGCTGGTGCACGTGGTCGACCTGCAGGCCCTGGCCGAGCGCATGGTCGGCGAGCGCCACGCGCGCCGCGCCTTCGCCGAACAGGCGCAGCTGCTGGGCCGCGAACCGCAACCCAACGCGGTGGCCGACCGGGTCTGGGTGCAGTTCACCGAACGCCTGCTTGCCGCCTCGATCGGCGCGGCCTCGGCGCGGCTGGTGCTGACCAGCCTGCTGCGCGGCTCGGGCATGGACCTGGGCGAAGTGGTGGCGGTGCTCGACGAGGCCGGGCAGGAACTGCGCTTCAACCGCGAGATCCTGTCGACCACGCTGGAGAACATCAGCGCCGGAGTCAGCGTGGTCGATCCGGCGATGCGCCTGACCGCGTGGAACCGGCGCTACCAGCAGATGTTTGGCTATCCGGACGGCATGCTCTACGTCGGCCGCCCGGTCGCCGACCTGATCCGCTACAACGCCGAGCGCGGCGAACTGGGCGAGGGCCAGATCGAGGACCAGATCAGCCGCCGCATCGCGCACCTGCGCGCCGGCACCTCGCACGTGTTCGAGCGCACCCGCAGCGACGGCAAGGTGATCGAGATGCGCGGCCAGCCGCTGCCCGGCGGCGGCTACGTGACCAGCTACAACGACATCACCGACTACAAGCGCGCCGAGCAGGCGCTGCTGGAGGCCAACGAGACGCTGGAGCAGCGCGTGGCCGCGCGCTCGCGCGAGGCCGAGCTGGCGCAGCAGTCCAAGACCCGCTTCCTGGCCGCGATCAGCCACGACGTGCTGCAACCGCTCAACGCCGCGCGGCTGTTCGCCTCGGCGCTGCGCGAGGCGCACCAGAACGAGGAGCAGCGGCACCTGGCCGAGCGCGTGGACGCCTCGCTGCGCGCGGCCGAGGAACTGCTCGACGGATTGCTCGACGTATCAAGGCTGGACGCCGGCGGGCTGCGCCCGACCATCGAGGATTTCGACGCCAGCGTGCTGCTGCGCGAACTGGCTGCGCAGTACACGCCGGTGGCCGCCGGCCGCGGCCTGCGCATGCACGTGTACGCGCGGCCGATCTGGGTGCGCAGCGACCGCCGCCTGCTGCGCCGCGTGCTGCAGAACTTCCTCGCCAACGCGCTGCGCTACACCCGCCAGGGCCGCATCGTGCTGGGCATGCGCGGGCGCGGCGCGGAACTGGAGCTGCAGGTGTGGGACACCGGCCCGGGCATCCCCAAGCACCACATGCAGCAGATCTTCGAGGAATTCCAGCGCTACCAGCAGCCGTTCGATTGGGGCGAGCAGGGCCTGGGCCTGGGCCTGTCGATCTGCCAGCGCATCTCGCGCCTGCTCGGCCACGACCTGGATGCGCGCAGCGCGGTCGGCCACGGCAGCATGTTCTCGATCACCCTGCCGCGGGTGGCGCCGGTGCCGCAGAAGCAGCTGCGCCAGCAACGCGCCGCCGCCGCGGCCGATTCGCTGGCCGGGCTGCGCGTGCTGTGCGTGGACAACGACCAGGAGATCCTCGACGGCATGCGCGCGCTGCTCGGCCGCTGGCAGGTGGAGGTGATCTGCGCCAGCACGGTGGACGACGCGCTGGCGCTGGCGGGGCGCGCGCCCAACGTGATGCTGGTCGACTACCACCTGCACGACCGCC
This sequence comes from Xanthomonas sp. AM6, assembly GCF_025665335.1. NCBI lineage: Bacteria > Pseudomonadati > Pseudomonadota > Gammaproteobacteria > Lysobacterales > Lysobacteraceae > Xanthomonas > Xanthomonas sp. AM6. The sequence goes on along the minus strand of NZ_CP106869.1, from coordinate 4,772,777 downwards.
TGGACGGGCTGGACACGCTGGACGCGCTGCGCGAGGCGATGCCCGGCCCGGTCGCCGGCGCGCTGCTCACCGCCGACGGCCGCGACGAACTGAAGCTGCAGGCGCGCGAACGCGGCTACCGGGTGCTGACCAAGCCGGTCAAGCCGGCCTCGCTGCGCGCCTTCCTGACCGCGTACCACGATCCGATCAAGGGCGACTAGCGCCCGCGACGCGATCGCCTGCGCAGCCCAGGCCGCACACTATGGGACGTGCCGCGGCCCCGTGCACGTCCACGTCGGGCGGCGCTCCCGATCGCGTCGACGGCGTTGGGCTGCCGATCGCGTTGGCAGGCCAGGCGGTGGCGCTACGTAGCTGCAATGTGTTCGCGATTTGCCGGCAGCCGGCACGCACCGCGTTGCGACGCGATCCCGCGCGGCTATCGTGGCGACCCGTTCCATTCTCCTGTCCGCACCCCACGCGCATGACCTCACCGCACGACGCCGCGATCCCGTCGGTTCCCGCATTGCTGGCTGCGCTGGAGGCCGGGCAGGCGCTGCAACTGGAGCAGGGTGCGCGCCGCTACCTGCAGCACGTGCCCGGCGACGCCCTGGCCAGCAGCCTGCTGGCGATGAGCCTGCAGATGCAGGGCCATCCGGCGCGGGCGGCCGCGCTGTACCGCGCGCTGGCCGAGCGCCAGCCGCAGGACGCGGTGCACTGGAACAACCTGGGCACCGCCTTGCGCGAGGCGCGGCGCTTCGCCGAGGCGCGGCAGGCGTATGCGCAGGCGTGCGCGCTGGCGCCGGACGATCCGATGCCGCACCACAACCTGGGCCTGCTGGCGATGGACGACGGCGACTACGGCGCGGCCCGCGGGCACCTGCTGGACGCGCACGCGCTGGCGCCGCAGTCGCCGCAGTTGAGCGTCCACGCCGCGATGGCCTGCCACGAGTGCGGCGATGTCCAACGCGTGGAGGCGCTGCTCGCTCACTGGCGGCGATGGCCGGCGCAGAACCCGGAGACCACGCTGGAGCTGGCCTGGCTGCTGTCGCAGGCCGGCCACACCGAGACCGCCGTGGAGATGCTACGCGCTTGCGCGGCCGGCCCGATGCCGCAGCCGGCGCGCGCCTGGTCGCGGCTGGTGCTGGTGCTCGAACGCGCCAACCGGCTGGAGGAGGCGCGCCAGGCGGCGGCGCACCTGCCGGCACCGGACCGGATCGAGGACCTGGACGCGCGCCACGATGCGCTCAATGCGCTGGCGGTGCTGGCGATGCGCGACGGGCACTGGGACCACGCCTACCGGCTGCTGTCCGGCCTGCTCGGCGCGGCTACCGACACGCGCAAGCAGAGCAACCTGTTCTTCGCGCTGGCGCGCGTGTGCGACCGCCTGGGCCGCCACGGCGAGGCGCTGGCGGCATGCGCGCAGGGGCATGCCGGGCAGGTCGACGGCGTGGCCTCGCTGGTGCCCGAATTGGCCGCAGCGGACGCGGCGCCGCTGCCGGCCGCGCGGCGCCGCTGGGATCCGGCGCGCTACGCCGCGGCGCTGCCGGTGGCCAGCCCGCCGCGCGAGGCCTCGCCGATCTTCGTGGTCGGTTTCCCGCGCTCGGGCACCACCTTGCTGGAGCAGATGCTCGACGCGCATCCGCAGCTGTGCGCGATGGACGAACGCCCGTTTCTGCAGGGCGTGGCCGAGCGCCTGGAGCGGCGCGGCGTGGCCTGGCCCGATGGCCTGGGCGAGCTGGACGACGCCGCCTGCGCCGCGTTGCGCGCCGACTACTGGCAGTCGGTGCGCGGCGTGGTGCAACTGCAGCCCGGGCAGCGCCTGGTCGACAAGAACCCGCTGAACCTGCTGCGCCTGCCGCTGATCCGGCGGCTGTTTCCCGAGGCGCACGTGATCCTGGCGCTGCGCCATCCGTGCGATGTGCTGTTGAGCTGCTACATGCAGGCGTTCCGTTCGCCAGCGTTCGCGCTGCTGTGCTCCAGCGCGCAACGCCTGGCGCAGGGCTACGCCGATGCGATGGGATTCTGGCTGCACCACGTCCAGTTGCTGCAGCCGCGCGCGCTGGAGTTGCGCTACGAGGACCTGGTCGCCGATCCGCAGGCGCAGGTCGCGCGGCTGGGCGATTTCCTGCAACTCGAACAGCCGGCGCGGCTGCTCGAGTTCCAGCGCCATGCGCGCGCCAAGGGCTTCATCAGCACGCCGAGCTACGCGCAGGTGGTCGAGGGCATCAACCGCAAGGGCCTGGACCGCTGGCGCCCGTATCGCGGGTTCTTCGAGCCGGTGCTGCCGCTGCTGCAGCCCTACCTGCAGCGCTGGGGCTATCGCGTCGACTGATCGGCGCCTGTGCGCCGTCTGCGGCAGGCGCCCACGCGGCGCGCCTCCATGCGGATGGACGCCTGTATTTCGGACGGTGTAGCGATTGTGCCAGGGCCTGGCGCAATCCGGCACATCGAAACAACACTTCTCTTATAAAAAACTAACAAGTGCTCGACGGTCTCGACGGCCGCCTGCCCGAGGTATCCGACAAAAAAAGACATCGCGCCCTGCGCGATCGGAATCGGTTCGCGTCCGCGTGCACCGCTGGCGCGCTGTTGCCCATCACATGAGGTTTTCCCCAATGCCCGCACCAAAGAACAGACTCGCCCAGGCCATCTGCCTGGGATTGGCGACGCTTCCCGCTTCGCTCTACGCGCAGAGCGCCGATACCGCGGGGGCTTCCGCGGGCAACGGCGCGGTCGACCTGGACCGCGTCACCGTGACCGGCTCGCTGGTGCGGCGCGTGGACGTGGAGACCGCCAGCCCGGTCACCGTGATCGATCGCCAGCAGATCCAGCAGAGCGGCAAGCAGACCCTCGGCGACCTCGTGCAGTCGCTGCCCGGCATCGCCGGCGATGCGACCAATCCGCAGGTCAACAACGGCGGCGGCGACGGCGCCTCGACCGTGTCGCTGCGCGGCCTCGGCGACCAGCGCACGCTGATCCTGATCGACGGCCACCGCATCCTCAACAACGACATCAATTCGATCCCGGCCAGCATGATCGACCACATGGAGGTGCTGAAGGTGGGCGCCTCGGCGCTGTACGGCTCCGACGCCATCGGCGGCGTGGTCAACTTCATCCTGCGCAAGAACTACGAAGGCGGCGAATTCGTCGCCAACTACGGCCAGGCCAGCCGCGGCGACGGCGCCCGCCAGGGCGGCAGCTTCACCTTCGGCAAGACCTGGGACCGCGGCAACGTGGTGGTCGGCATCGACTACAACAAGCAGAAGGAGATCTCCTCGGCCGACCGCGCGTTCTCCAAGGACGCGATGTACCTGTCCAGCGGCAGCGTCTACAAGGGCGGTTCCAGCCGCACCCCCAGCGGCTACTACAAGTTGCCGGCGAGCACGCTGGCCGCCAACGGCTGCAGCACCGGCGGCGCGATGACCAGCGACGGCAACGGCGGCTACAAGTGCTACTCCTCCTCCGCCGACGCCTACAACTATCAGGCGCAGAACCTGCTGATGACCCCGCAGCAGCGCGTCAACAGCTTCGTGCTCGGCACCTTCAACGTGACCGACGACGTGCAGGCCTACGTCAACGCCTACCACAACCACACGATGTCGCACTACGCGATCGCGCCGCTGCCGTTCGATGCGCAGAGCGACGGCATCACCATCGCCGCCGACAATCCCTACAACCCGTTCGGCGTGGAGTTCGGCCCCGACGGCTACGAGTACCGCTCGCGCTTCACCTCGCTGGGCCAGCGCGAGGGCTTCTACGACACCGCCACCGACCAGGACGTGCTCGGCCTGAAGGGCAGCATCGGCGACACCAGCTGGGTGTGGGACGTCAACTTCAACTACGGCCACTACAAGCAGCGCAACTGGAGCCACGGCTACGTGGACTACGCCGCGCTGCAGGATGCGATCGACACGGGCGAAGTGAACATCTTCGACCAGACCGATGCGGACACCGTCGCCTGGATGAACAGCCACGAGTCGATCCCGCGCTACCAGACCACGCACATCACCCGGCAATGGGAAGCCAGCGCCAACGGGACGGTGTGGGAGCTGCCGGCCGGCAGCGCGCAGCTGGCGGTCGGTGCGCTGTACCGCAAGGAGAACCTGGGCTACACCGTGTCCAGCAACGCGGTGATCAACAGCGACAACACCTGCGAGATCTCCTCCGAAGCGTGCTCCTCGCCGCTGAGCGGCTCCTTCAGCGTCAAGGAAGCCTATGCACAGCTGTTCATCCCGGTGCTGGCGCAATCCTCGCCGATCGGCGCGCTCAACGTCACGCTCAGCGATCGCTTCTCCGACTACAGCAGCGTCAGCTCAACCAACAACAGCGCCTCGTTCCAGCTGGAGTGGCGCCCGATCCACGACCTGATGGTGCGCGGCACCGTGGCGCAGGTGTTCCGCGCGCCGACCATCTACGACCTGTACCAGGGTCCGACCGCGAACTCGCCGACCTTCACCGATCCGTGCATCGGCTACAGCGGCAGCGGCCACGAGAACGCCTGCGAAGGCGTGTCCGCCGGCTGGACCGGCTCGGGCCTGTCGCAGACCAACGCGATCGTGTCCGGCTCGACCTACGCCAACTACAACCTGAAGCCGGAGAAGGGCACGTCCTACGACTACGGCCTCGTCTACAGCCCGGAAGCGGTGCAGGGCCTGTCGCTCAACGTCGATTGGTGGAAGGTCAAGCTCGACGACCTGATCCAGTCGATCTCCGCGCAGACCGTGGCCAATCTCTGCTACAACGACGACAGCAGCCCGTACTGCGGCTACATCCACCGCTATGCGGCAGGCACGGCCAGCGCCGGCAACATCGACTACATCGAGACCCCGGTGGTCAACATCGGCAAGCTCGACACCCAAGGCATCGACGTCGGCGCCAACTACGCGCTGCCGGCGACCGCCTACGGCAAGTTCACCCTGGCCCTGGACAGCACCTACCTGCAGCGCTACGACATCGACACCGGCGATTCGGTGGTGCACATGGCGGGCAAGTACAACTCGTCCTACGGCAACTACGCGCGCTGGCGCGCCCGCGGCCAGATCGGCTGGAAACTGGGCAACTGGGACGCGACCTGGACCACGCGCTGGATCGGCAAGATCCAGGTCGGCAGCACCGACCTGTCGGAGAACATGTCCGCCGACGCCGCCGACAAGGGCGTGGTGCTGAACTACGGCAGCTACATGTACCACGCGCTGCAGCTGGGCTACGACATGGCCGACGCCAACATCCGCTTCGACCTGGGCGTGGACAACCTGTTCGACAAGCAGCCGCCGGTGCTGTATCAGAACAACGTGCTGAACGCGAACACCGACGTGAGCACCTACGACACGGTCGGCCGCTACTACTGGATGCGCGCCACCTATCGGTTCTGAGTGGCCTCGGCCGGCATCTCCTGCGTTCGCAGGGGCGCCAGGTCGCGACACGCGGCGCGCCCGGTTGGGCGCGCCGTTTCTTTGAGAGATGCGCCGATGGCGGCCGAGCGGGATGCCGCGAGGGGGCCGCAGACGCGGTGCGGCGGGGGCTGCGCGATGCGTGGCGGCGGGCGCGTCGTGGCGCACACGCGGGTCGACGGCGACCGCGCTGCGCAGGTGACGTGATGCCCCGCGGCCGCCGTCCCGCCACCACGCACAGGCACCCACCGCCATGACCCACACCGATCTTCGCCATTACGTCCGCGTCTACGACGCCGCGCTGGGGGCCGGCTTCTGCAGCCAGCTGGTCGCGCAGTTCGAGCGCGCATCGGCGCAGCACCGCCACAACGGCGCCGGCGCGCGCGCCGGTCTGCACGACAGCGCCTGGACCGAACTCAACGTCACCCAGGCCGCCGATCCGGCGTTCCAGGGCTTCTTCCTCGAACGGGTGCGCGCGGCATTGGCGCGCTACAACGCCGACCTCGGCCTGTCCGCGCCGGTCCCGTGGCGCCCGCGCCTGGCCGACCTGCGGATCAAGCGCTACCGCGCCAGCGCCGGCGAGCGCTTCCAGCCGCATTTCGACGCCTGCGACGAGGAGACGGGCCGCTACCTGGTGCTGCTGTGGTACCTCAACGACGTGGCCGAGGGCGGGCAGACCCGTTTCGTCGACCTGGACCTGGAGGTCGCGCCGCGCACCGGGCGGCTGCTGATGTTCCCGCCGTACTGGATGTACATGCACGCCGCACTGCCGCCGCGCAGCGGCGACAAGTACATCCTCTCCACCTACCTGGAATTCACCGCCAGACCGTCCCCGCCGCCGCGCGGCTGAAGCGGTCGATCAGGGACAAGGCAGCGACGCGCTTCGCCGTTACGAATCCCCAATCCCGACTCCCCAATCCCGGCGTCAATGCAGATGCTCGAACAGGATGGTGCTGCCGATCGCGATCAGCAGCGCGCCGCCGACGATCTCCGCGCGCTTGCCGGCCAGCGCGCCGAGCACGCGGCCGAGCATGATGCCCAGGGTCACCATGGTCAGCGTGCACAGGCCGACGATCGCGGCGACCTCGACGATGTTCACGTCGAGAAAAGCCAGGCCCACGCCGACCGCCATCGCGTCGATGCTGGTCGCCAGCCCGGTCGCGGCCAGGCTCCAGAAGCCGTGGCGCTTGGGTGCGTCGTCGGCCTGCTCGGCTTCCTGCGGCCTGAGCCCGGCGACGATCATGTGCACGCCCAGCGCGCCGAGCAGGCCGAACGCGATCCAGTGGTCGAACGCGGCCACGTATTTGGCCGCGGCCTGGCCCAGCAACCAGCCCAGCACCGGCGTCAGCGCCTCGATGCAGCCGAAGATCAGGCCGGCGCGCAGCGCGTCGCGCCACAGCGGCCTGCGCATGGCCGCGCCCTTGCCGACCGCCGCGGCGAAGGCGTCGGTGGACATGGCGATGCCGAGCAACAGAATCGAAAGAAACGACATGGGGGGACCGCGCCGGGGCAGGAGACGACGACGAGCGCGCGCGCCCGGCTTTCGCCACGCAAGCTCGCCGCTGGTCTCGCCAACCACGAAGGCTGCCCGCACCACGGCGCAATGGCCGAGTGTGTTGATGCGGGCGCCGTCCGGACAGGCCGGACAGCAGGCTACTCCCCAAGGGGACGCGCAGTCTAACAGCGGCAAATGCCGGCGAATACGCGGCGAACGCACGCGAGCCTGCAGCTTTTTTTCTTAGCAGCGGCTATATGCAGCGCGTCGTCGGCGCTGCGGCGGCGTGGTGCCGGAGGGCCGTCCAGCACACCGGCAAGTGATGGAATGCAGGCGAGGGCGAGCGCTGCGGACAGCGGTCGCGGCTGAAGCCGCTCCTACAGGGGACATCGCGGTGTGATGCCAACGCACCGTGGGAGCGGCTTCAGCTGCGACCGAGACCTCCAGCGGTCCCACAGTCCGGTGAGCGCGAATGCGCTGGCGAGGGTCCAGTACGCGCGCAGCGGTCGGATTGAAAATGCTTCTGAGTGGGTGGTGGCCCACCTGGCTCTCTGTAGGAGCGGCTTCAGCCGCGACCGAACCTCGTTGCGCCGATAGCGATTCCGGCATGAGACAGGACCGGTGCAACGGCGATGCACGAGGAACGCGAGCAACAGTCAAGGCAAGGAACCCGCCAAGCAAGCCGCGCCATCCTCACGCAATTCCTGGCCGCTCCCGTTCCCGATGCTCGCCGACCGTCGCCGCGGCTGCGCGTCCCATCGCGAAGCGATCAGGCCGCCAGGCCGGTCCCGCGCAACGCCGCGCGTGCCGCGCGAAGCGGCGCATCTGCACCGTTGCCGAAACGTATGCCCTCAGTCCTCTTCCAACGGCAGCACGATGCCGTCGCTGTCGATGGCCAGCTTGCCGGCCATCAGCACCGCCTGGGTGCGGTTGGTGACGCCGAGCTTGCGCAGGATCGCGGTGACGTGCGCCTTGATCGTGGCCTCGGACACGCCCAGGTCGTAGGCGATCTGCTTGTTGAGGCGGCCGGCGCCGAGCATCTGCAGCACGCGGAACTGCTGCGGGGTCAGTTCGCGCAGGCGCTGGCCGACCTCGCGTTCGGCGCGGTCGGTGGGCGGCACGGTGTGCGCTTCCGGCGGCGCCCAGCGTTCGCCGTCCAGCACCGTGCCCAGGGCCAGGCCGATGGTGTCCGAATCGGCCGACTTGGGAATGAAGCCGAACGCGCCGTGGTCCAGCGCGCGCCGCATCACCGTCGGCTCCTCGCGCGCGGACACCACCACCACCGGCAGCTGCGGATGCAGCGCGCGCATGTGCACCAACGCGCTGAACCCCTGCGCGCCGGGCATGTTGAGATCCATCAGCAGCAGGTCGGCATCGGCGTGGTGGTCGGCCAGCGCGTACAACGCCTCGACGCTGTCGGCCTCGTACAGCTGCACCCCCGGCATCACCCGCTGCACCGCCCCGCGCAGCGCCTCGCGGAACAGGGGATGGTCGTCGGCGATCAGCAGGGTGGGCATGGGGGGCCGGGATTCGGGATAGGGGATTGGGGATTCGTGAAGCAAAGCAACAGCGGAGCGTGACGTCGTCAGGAGCGTGGGCGGGGGCAGGGGACCGCTTTGGCGAATCCCCAATCCCGACTCCCCAATCCCGGCTGCACGCGCGTCAGCGCGTCAGCCTCTCGTTCACCAGCGAATCGACCACCGACGGATCGGCCAGGGTCGAGGTGTCGCCGAGCTGGTCCGGGGCGTTCTCGGCGATCTTGCGCAGGATGCGGCGCATGATCTTGCCCGAGCGGGTCTTGGGCAGGCCCGGCGCCCACTGCAGGTGGTCGGGCGCGGCGATCGGGCCGATCTCCTTGCGCACCCAGGCCACCAGCTCCTTGTGCAGTTCCTCGCTGGGGGCTTCCTCGGCCACCAGGGTCACGTAGGCGTAGATGCCCTGGCCCTTGATGTCGTGCGGGAAGCCGACCACCGCGGCCTCGGCCACCTTCGGGTGCGAGACCAGCGCGCTCTCCACCTCGGCGGTGCCGATGCGGTGGCCCGACACGTTGATCACGTCGTCCACGCGGCCAGTGATCCAGTAGTAGCCGTCCTCGTCGCGGCGGCAGCCGTCGCCGGTGAAGTAGCTGCCCGGATAGGTGCGGAAATAGGTGTCGATGAAGCGCTGGTGGTCGCCGTAGACGGTGCGCATCTGCCCCGGCCAGGAGTCGCGCAGCACCAGGTTGCCCTCGGTGGCGCCTTCCAGGATCTCGCCGTCGGCGTTGACCAGGGCCGGCTGCACGCCGAAGAACGGCAGCGTCGCCGAGCCGGGCTTGAGGTCGATCGCGCCGGCCAGCGGGGTGATCAGGATGCCGCCGGTCTCGGTCTGCCACCACGTGTCCACGATCGGGCAGCGGCCGTCGCCGACCACGTCGTAGTACCAGCGCCAGGCCTCGGGATTGATCGGCTCGCCGACGCTGCCGAGCAGGCGCAAGCTGGCGCGCGAGGTGCGCTTGACCGGCGCCTCGCCCTCGCGCATCAGTGCGCGGATCGCGGTCGGGGCGGTGTAGAAGATCGTCACCTGGTGCTTGTCGATGACCTCCCAGAAGCGCGACACGTTCGGGTAGTTCGGCACGCCCTCGAACATCAGCGCGGTGGCGCCGTTGGCCAGCGGCCCGTAGACGATGTAGCTGTGGCCGGTGACCCAGCCGACGTCGGCGGTGCACCAGTAGATGTCGTCCTCGCGCAGGTCGAACACGGCCTCGTGGGTGTAGGCCGCGTACAGCAGGTAGCCGGCGGTGGTGTGCAGCACGCCCTTGGGCTTGCCGGTGGAGCCGGAGGTGTAGAGGATGAACAGCGGGTCCTCGGCGTTCATGCGCTCGGGCTCGCACTCGGCCGGCTGGCTGTCGACCACGTCGTGGAACCAGCGGTCGCGCGGGGCCTGCATGTCCACCGCGCCACCGGTGTGGCGCACCACCAGCACGGTCTCCACGGTGGTGGTGCCGGGCAGTTTCAGCGCCGCATCGACGTTGGCCTTGAGCGGGATCTTCTTGCCGCCGCGCAGGCCCTCGTCGGCGGTGATGATCAGTTTGCTGCCGCAGTCGATCACCCGGTCGGCGATCGAGTTGGGCGCGAAGCCGCCGAACACCACCGAGTGGATCGCGCCGATGCGCGCGCAGGCCAGCATCGCCACCGCCGCGTCGGGGATCATCGGCAGGTAGATGGTGACGCGGTCGCCCTTCTTGACCCCCAGGTTGCGCAGCGCGTTGCCGAGCCGGCACACGCGCTCGTACAGCTCGCGGTAGCTGACGGGGTAGGACGGCGCATCCGGGCTGTCCGGCTCGAACAGCAGCGCGGTCTTGTCGCCGCGGGTGGCCAGCTGGCGGTCCAGGCAGTTGACGCTGGCGTTGAGCTCGCCGTCGTCGAACCAGCGGATGTGGAAATCGTCCAGGGCGAAGTTCACGTCCTTGATCCGGGTCGGCTTCTTGAACCAGTCCAGGCGCTCGGCGGCCTGGCCCCAGAACGCGTCCGGCTGTTCGACCGATTGCCGGTACAGGGTCTGGTACTGGGTCTTGTCGATCCGTGCCTGGGCGGCGAACTGCGGATCGACGGGATAGAGATCGGCCATGGTTCCCTCTGCAATGAACGGGGCGCCGCATGCGGCGGCGCGTCATCGCGCAGTGTGCCGCATCCGCCGTTAAGCGCGCACCCACCGGGCTTTAGACGATGGTCGTAACCCTAGGGCCTGCCCTCCACTCCCGAGCGCGCCGCGCTCGGGAGTGGAGGACAGCCCCAGCGTTCGACTAATGGCCAATAGGCGCGGCCCGCGGCGGCGCGCACCCTGGGCCTCGGCCGTGCCTGCGCGCGGTGGACATCCATTATTCGGGAGGGAGTAATGAGCAACCGCATCGCATCCTTGGCACGGCGCCCGTTGGCCGCCGCGCTGTTCGTGGCCCTGGTCGCCCCCGGCGCGGCCTTCGCCCAGAGCGGCAAGACCCCGTCGGCGCGCGAGCAGGCGCTGGAGGCCCGCGTGGCCGAGCTGGAGCGGCAGGTGCAGCTGCTGCTGTCCTCGCAGCAACAGCAGCAGGGCCAGATCGCGCAGACCCAGACCGAGGTGGCCGCGGTCAAGTCCAGCCAGGCCGCGCAACCGGCGCTGCCGGCCGGCAAGGCGCCGATCCAGGTGACCACGATCACCCCCGGCGCCGCGCCCGGCACCACGTTCAAGGTCGGCGGCTTCATCAAGGCCGATTTCCTGGCCACCCGCACCGGCGACGGCCAGCTGGCCGACGACGCCACCGGCCGCGCGCTGTACCTGCCCGGGCAGACCCCGGTGGGCGGCGCCAAGTCCGGTACCGACTACAACGCGCACGCCAAGTTCTCGCGCATCAACTTCGGCGTGGACAGCGTCACCGACGCCGGCAACAAGGCCGGCGCGCTGGTGGAACTGGACTTCTTCGGCAATTCCCTGGGCACCCAGACCGCCACCAACACCTATGGCGCCACCCTGCGCCACGCCTACATGTACTGGAACCACTGGCTGGCCGGCCAGACCTGGTCCAACTTCATGGATCCGGCGGCGCTGCCGGAAGCGGCCGACTTCATCGGCCCCACCGACGGCGTGATCTTCGTGCGCCAGGCGCAGCTGCGCTACACCAACGGCGGCTTCAGCGTGGCCCTGGAGAACCCGGAAACCACCGTCTACAACCGCAGCGCCATCGGCGTGGTCACCAGCGTCAGTTCCGACCGCGGCTCGCTGCCGGACCTGACCGTGCGCTACGGCTGGAAGGGCGACTGGGGCAGCTTCGGCATCGGCGGCCTGCTCGGCCAGCAGAAGGTGGACAACCGCGCCACCGGCGCCGACGCCAGCAAGGTCTCCGGCGGCCTGACCCTGGGCGGCAAGTGGGTGGCCGGGGACAGCGACAGCCTGTTCTACCAGCTCAGCGGCGGCGAGGGCATCGGCCGCTACATCGGCCTGGGCATCGCCCAGAACGCGGTCTACGACGCGGCCGACCGCGACCTGGACACGGTTGGCGTGGTCGCCGGCTACATCGGCTGGCGCCATGCGTTCTCGCCCAAGCTGCGCACCAACCTGATCTACGCGCGCAGCGACTACGACAACGACACCGCGCTGACCGGGCTGGGCGTGACCAAGAGCGTGCAGAGCATCCGCGGCAACATCTTCTATACGCCGATGCCCAAGGTCGACGTCGGCGCCGAGCTGATGTACGGCAAGCGCGAGATCGAAAGCGGCGCCAAGGGCGACATCACCCGCCTGCAGTTCACCACCAAGTACAGCTTCTGAGGCCGCGGCCGGCGCGGCGCCCGGGAGGGCGCGCCGCGCCCGCCGCGGGCTTGCCACGCACACGCGACGGACCGCGCCACCCGCCCACGTTCACCACCGCCACACCACCCGCTTCGGAGGGGAAGCTTCCTATGTCCAGCACCGCCATCAACCCGTCGGGCAAGACCCTGACCCAAGGCCACAAGAAGGTGATCTTCGCCTCCAGCCTGGGCACCGTGTTCGAGTGGTACGACTTCTACCTGTACGGTTCGCTCGCCGCGATCATCGCCAAGCAGTTCTTCAGCGGGGTCAACGAGACCACCGGCTTCATCTTCGCGCTGCTGGCCTTCGCCGCCGGTTTCGCGGTGCGTCCGTTCGGCGCGGCGTTCTTCGGCAGCCTGGGCGACCGCATCGGCCGCAAGTACACCTTCCTGGTCACCATCGTGCTGATGGGCCTGTCCACCTTCATCGTCGGCATCCTGCCCAACTACGCCAGCATCGGCATGGCCGCACCGATCATCCTGATCGTGCTGCGGCTGGTGCAGGGCCTGGCGCTGGGCGGCGAATACGGCGGCGCGGCGACCTACGTCGCCGAGCACGCGCCGCCGGGCAAGCGCGGCCTGTACACCAGCTTCATCCAGACCACCGCCACGCTGGGCCTGTTCCTGTCGCTGCTGGTGATCCTGGGCACGCGCATGACCCTGGGCACCGAGGTGTTCGAGGACTGGGGCTGGCGCATTCCGTTCATGGTCTCGATCGTGCTGCTCGGCATCTCGGTGTGGATCCGCATGCAGCTGAGCGAGTCGCCGCTGTTCCAGCAGATGAAGTCCGAAGGCAAGGGCTCCAAGAAGCCGTTCCGCGACAGCCTCAAGGACGGCAACTTCAAGCTGATGCTGCTGGTGCTGCTCGGCGCTACCGCCGGCCAGGCCGTGGTCTGGTACGGCGGCCAGTTCTACTCGCTGTTCTTCCTGACCCAGACGCTGAAGGTCGACGGTACCACCGCCAACCTGCTGATCGCCGCGGCGCTGGCGCTGGCCACCCCGTTCTTCGTGATCTTCGGCTGGCTGTCGGACAAGATCGGGCGCAAGAAGATCATCCTCGCCGGCTGCCTGCTGGCGGCGATCACCTACTTCCCGATCTTCAAGGGCCTGACCCACTTCGCCAATCCGGCGGTCGAGGAAGCGCGGCAGAGCGCGCCGGCCACCGTGGTCGCCGATCCGGCCACCTGCAGCTTCCAGTTCGATCCGATCGGCAAGGCCAAGTTCACCAACTCCTGCGACGTCGCCGCCGCGGCGCTGGCCAAGGCCGGCGTGCCCTACGAGATCAAGCCGGCCGCGGCCGGTTCGCTGGCGCAGGTCAGCATCGGCGGCACCCAGGTGCCGGCCTACGAGGCCGCCGGACTCGGCAAGGACGAAGCCAAGGCCAAGTCCGATGCATTCGGCAAGCAGCTGAAGGGCGCGCTGACCGCCGCCGGCTACCCGGAGAAGGCCGACCCGGCGCGCATCAACAAGCCGATGACGCTGCTGCTGCTGTGGATCCTGGTGATCTACGTGACCATGGTCTACGGCCCGATCGCCGCCTACCTGGTCGAGCTGTTCCCGACCCGCATCCGCTACACCTCGATGTCGCTGCCGTACCACATCGGCAACGGCTGGTTCGGCGGCTTCCTGCCGACCATCTCCTTCGCCCTGGTCGCGGCCACCGGCAACATGTACTACGGGCTGTGGTACCCGATCGGCATCGCGGTGATGACCTTCGTCATCGGCCTGTTCTTCCTGCGCGAGACCAAGGACGTGGACATCACCAAGTAACGGAGCGCACCCTTGCGCCGGGATGTCCCGGCACTGCGACGCCGGCCCTGTGCCGGCGTCGTCGTTTGCGGCAGGCGCGCCCATCGCGATCGAAGGCACCGGTGGCGTCGATCCGAACGCGGGCGACAACCTGCCTTGGCGCGGTGGTACCGACCAGCCGCAGCAGCGCCACGCCGCGTGCGGCCGGGCGGCCGACGCCGGCAAGCGTTTACCATGCGCGCCAATCCCTCTCCGGGCCGCCGCATGCGCTACCGCTGGATCCTGTTCGACGCCGACGACACGCTGTTCCGCTTCGATGCCTATGCCGGCCTGCAGCGCATGTTCGCCGGCTACGGCGTGGCCTTCGCCGAGCAGGACTACGCCGACTACACCGCGCGCAACCAGCCGCTGTGGGTGCAGTACCAGAACGGCGCGATCACCGCGCTGCAGTTGCAGCAGCGCCGCTTCGACGCGTGGGCGCAGCGGCTGCAGACCACGCCGGAGACCTTGAACGCCGCGTTCCTGGCGGCGATGGCCGAGCTGTGCGCGCCGCTGGACGGTGCGGTGGCCTTGCTGGACGCGCTGCGCGGGCATGCGCGGCTGGGCCTGGTCACCAACGGCTTCACCGCGCTGCAGCAGGCGCGGCTGCAGCGCACCGGCCTGCACGACCGTTTCGAGGTCCTCGCCATTTCCGAGCAGCTGGGCGTGGCCAAGCCGCATCCGCGCATCTTCGAACACGCGTTGGCGCAACTGGGCGATCCGCCGCGCGCGCAGGTGCTGATGGTCGGCGACAACCCGCACGCCGACATCGCCGGCGGCCTGGCCGCCGGCCTGCACACCTGCTGGGTCAACGCGCACGGTGTACCGGCGCCGGACGGCATCGTGCCGCACTACGAAGTGGCGACGCTGGCGCAGCTGCAGGTCCTGCTGCTCGGGGAGACATGACCGCTCGCGTTGCCGCGCGTGCCAGCGCCGAAACGCCTCCTGTAGGAGCGGCGTCAGCCGCGACACACCAACTCGGCGCACGTCATGTTCGCTAGGGCAGGGAGGCTCCTGCAGGATTGCCAGCGACACACATCCACACGCCGGAAGCCGTCGGGGCCACGCCCCTCCACAAGAGCCGCGCACCGATCGCCCCTTGTAGGAGCGACTTCAGTCGCGACGCGGCAAACCCTGCGGCACCTGCACAAGCGGCCCGGCTAGCCTGCCGCCGACGCGCCACGCCTGTCCTGCAGTACCCACATCGGGCCATGCGCCCGCATCGTATAGTGCGTCCATGTCCACACCCGACCCCGCACCCAGCGCCACCGACACGCCGCTCGCCGACCTGCCGGCCACGCTGCAGCGGCTGCGCGCGGCCTGGCAGGCGGCCAAGCCGGACCGGGCGCAGCGCCGCGACGACCTGCTGCGCCTGCGCGCGGCGCTGAAGCGGCGCCTGCCGGAGATGGCCGACGCCATCGCCGCCGATTTCGGCCATCGCTCGCGCCACGAATCGCTGCTGGCCGACGGCATGACCGTGCTCGGCGAGATCGACCACCTGCTGCGCCACCTCAAGCGCTGGATGCGGCCGCAGCGCGTCGGCGCCGGCTGGCGGCTGTGGCCGGCGCGCGCCGAAGTGCGGCCGGTGCCGGTCGGCGTGGTCGGAGTGATCGCGCCGTGGAACTACCCGGTCAACCTGGCGCTGATCCCGCTGGCCACCGCGATCGCCGCCGGCAACCACGTCTACCTGAAACCCTCCGAACACACCCCGCGCACTGCGCGCTTCCTGCAGTCGCTGCTGGCCGAGGTGTTCCCGCCGCAGCGCGTGGCGCTGGCGCTGGGCGGCGCCGAGGTGGCCGGCGCCTTCGCCGCGCTGCCGCTGGACCATCTGGTGTTCACCGGCTCCACCGCGGTCGGGCGCAAGGTGATGGCCGCCGCCGCGCCGAACCTGACCCCGCTGACCCTGGAGCTGGGCGGCAAGTCGCCGGCCATCGTCTGCGCCGACTACCCGCTCGAGCAGGCCGCCGCGCGCCTGGCCACCGGCAAGTGGTTCAACGCCGGGCAGACCTGCATCGCCCCGGACTACGTGCTGATCGACGCCGGCCGCCGCGCGGCGCTGGTGCAGGCGCTGCGCGCGCAGGTGCTGGCGCGCTACGGCGACTTCGCCGTGGCCGAGGACTACACCCGCATCGTCAACGAAGGCCAGTACCGGCGCCTGCGCGGCTACCTGGACGATGCGCGCGCGCGCGGCCTGGAGGTGGTCGAACTGGCCAGCGTCGAGCCCGAACGCGCCGAGCGCGAACGCCTGATCGTGCCGACCGTGGTGCTGCAGCCCGGCGACGACGCGCTGCTGATGCAGGAGGAGATCTTCGGCCCGATCCTGCCGCTGCGCAGCTACCGCACGCTGGAGGAGGCGATCGCGCTGGTCAACGGCCGCGACCGGCCGCTGGCGCTGTATCCCTTCAGCCACGACCGCGCCCAGATCGACGCGATCCTGCACGCCACCGTCGCCGGCGGCGTCACCGTCAACGACAGCCTGCTGCACTTCGCCGCCAACGCGCTGCCGTTCGGCGGCATCGGCCCCAGCGGCATGGGCGCCTACCACGGCCGCGCCGGCTTCGATGCCTTCAGCAAGGCGCTGCCGATCCTGTGGCAGTCGCGCTGGGCCGGCAGCGACCTGCTGAAGCCGCCGTACCGGCGCATCCAGCGCATGATCGACGTCCTGCTGCGCTGAGGGCGCCACGCGCGCGGGACGCGGCGTCCGCGCCGCCAGCGGTTAAACTGCGCGCCATGAAAATCGCCTCGTGGAACGTCAACTCGCTCAACGTGCGCCTGCCGCACCTGCAACAGTGGCTGGCGGCCTTCGCGCCGGACGTGGTCGGCATCCAGGAAACCAAGCTGGAAGACCACAAGTTCCCGGATACGGCGCTGGCCGAAGCCGGCTACCGCAGCGTGTTCGCCGGGCAGAAGACCTACAACGGCGTGGCGATCCTGTCGCGCTCGCCGGCCAGCGACGTGCAGGTCGGCGTGCCCGGCCTGGAGGACGAACAGAAGCGGGTCATCGCCGCCACCGTCGGCGACCTGCGCATCGTCAACCTGTACGTGGTCAACGGCCAGGACGTGGGCACCGACAAGTACGCCTACAAGCTGCGCTGGCTCGACGCGGTGCACGACTGGCTCGCCGCCGAGCTGCAGCGGCACCCGCGCATGGTGGTGCTGGGCGACTTCAACATCGCCCCGGACGCGCGCGACGTGCACGACCCGCTGGTGTGGAGCGACAACCACATCCTCACCTCCACCGCCGAGCGCGGCGCGCTGCACCGGCTGCAGGCGCTGGGCCTGCACGACGGCTTCCGCCTGCACCACGAAGACGGCGGCGTCTTCAGCTGGTGGGACTACCGCCAGGCCGGCTTCCGCCGCAACCTCGGCCTGCGCATCGACCTGACCCTGGTCTCCGACGCGCTGAAGGCGCGCACCCGCGCCGCCGGCATCGACCGCGAACCGCGCAGCTGGGAACGCCCCAGCGACCACGCGCCGGCCTGGATCGAACTGGAGGAGGGCGAGGCATGAACGAGCGCCACCTGCGCCGCTGCGTGGACAGGGTCGGCGACACCGCGATCGCGCCGCTGCACCGGCTCAGCTGCCACTGCGGCGCGGTGCAGATCGATCTGGAGCTGCCGCACGGCATCGTCGACCCGCGCCGTTGCAACTGCTCGCTGTGCCGCCGCCGCGGCGCGATCGTCGCCTCGGTGCCGCTGGCCGCGCTGCACCTGCGCGAGGGCGCGGAGGCGCTGCGCCTGTACACCTTCCATACCCGGACCGCGCAGCACTATTTCTGCGGCGTGTGCGGGATCTACACGCACCACCAGCGCCGCTCCGATCCCAACGAGTACGGCTACAACGTCGGCTGCCTGGAAGGGGTGGACCCGTATGCGCTGGCCATCGCGGTGCCGGTCAGCGACGGCGTGCACCATCCGTCCGACCGCGACGACCCGTGAGCGCCGCCGCATACGCAAACGCCCGGCGGACCGGGCGTTTGCACACACCTGCGGTGGCGCCTGCGCTCAGCGCGCGCGGCCGCGGGTGAACAGGTTGACGATGGCCAGCAGGATGACGGCGCCGATCAACGAATACAGGAACGTCCACAGGGTGATCGCCTGGTTGATGCCGCCGCCGAACAACCAGCCGGCGATCAACGCGCCGATGATGCCGACCACGATATTCAGGATGATGCCCTGCTGTGCGTCACGGCGCATGATGATGCTGGCCAGCCAGCCCACGATGCCGCCGACGATCAACCAGATGATGATGCCCATGGATGAGACTCCTCGGTTTTGCCCGCACCGGGAGCGGTGTGGCGGGGGCCATTTAAGGAGCGCTGCCGTGAAGCGACCGTGTACCGAGGCGCGCGCGGCGCAGCGGGCGTTGCGGTTCGTGGACGCGGCGTGAGTACGTCCGCCGACGCCCCGTTGCGGCCGGATCCGCCCGACTGGCGCTTCGGCCCGGTGGCGCTGTGGCTGCGCCCGCATCCGCCGCGCACGCCCGGCGAGGCGCAGGCGCGGCGCCTGCTCGCCGCCGAACTGGCGACCCCGGAAGCGCAACTGCCGCTGCGCCGCGACGAACGCGGCCGGCCGTGGCTGCACGCGCCGCTGGCGCACGTCGGCACCGGCTGGAGCCATAGCGGCGACTATCTGCTGGTGGGGATCGGCGCGCACGCGCGGCTGGGCGTGGACATCGAGCACCAACGCCCGCGGCCGCGGCTGCTGGAGGTGGCGCAGCGGTTCTTCCATCCCGACGAGGTCGCGCGCTTGCAGGCGCTGGCCGAGCCGGCGCGCGAGGCGCTGTTCTTCCGCCTGTGGTGCGCCAAGGAAGCGCTGCTGAAGGCGCACGGCCACGGGCTGTCGTTCGGGCTGCACCGGCTGCGGTTCGCCGAGGACGCCGGCGGCGCCCTGCGCCTGGCCTGGTGCGACCCGGCGCTGGGCGCGGCCGCGCGCTGGCAGGTGCACGAATGGGTGCCGGCGCCGGCCTACCGCGCCGCGCTGGCCTGGTACCCGCTGGAGCCGGCGTAGCGCCAACGCGCCGCCACCAGGCGTTGTGCGGTGTTCCTGTAGGAGCGACTTCAGTCGCGACGCGCTCTCCTGGGAATGCCCGTCGCGACCGACGTCGTTCCCACATAGGCAGCGCCGGCGCGCCTGCCGCGGCCACGCAGCGCTCTCGCGTGGAGACGTGGCGCACAGCCACGGCGCTCGGAGTGGCGGCACCTGCGATAATCCTGCGATGAACGACGCCTCCCTCCCCGACTCCGTCCGCGCCGCGCTCGACCAGGGCCTGCGCGCGCAAGGCCTGGACGCCGCCGCGCTGGCGCCGCCACTGCTGGCCTACCTGGCGTTGCTGGCGCGCTGGAACCGCACCTACAACCTCACCGCGGTCCGCGACCCGCACGAGATGGTCACCCGGCACCTGCTCGATTCGCTGGCGATGCAGCCGTTCGTGGAAGCGGGCACGCTGGCCGACCTGGGCACCGGCCCCGGGCTGCCGGGGATCCCGCTGGCGATCGCGCGGCCGCGGCTGCGGGTGACCCTGGTCGAGAGCAACGGCAAGAAGGCGCGGTTCCTGCGCGAGGCGGTGCGCCAGCTGCGCCTGGACAACGCGCGCGTGGCCGAATCGCGCGCCGAGGCGGTGGACGAGCCCGGGGCCTACGATTTCCTGACCGCGCGCGCGCTGGACACGCTGGCCGGCATCGTCGCCGTCGGCGGCCACCTGCTGCGCCCGGGCGGGCTGCTGCTGGCGATGAAGGGCGTGCGCCCGGACGAGGAGATCGCCGCGTTGCCGCCGGGCTGGGTGGCGCAGGCGGTGCACCCGCTGCAGGTGCCGGGCCTGGGCGCGGACCGCCACCTGGTGGTGGTCGAGCGCGGCTGAGCCGGGGAGGGCGGCGGCCCGGACGCCGACGCCGATTTCCGCCCCGGGGGGGTGTGCCCGCATAATGCCCGGTCCCACCCATCGCCGACGAGGCTCCCCGCATGGCCCGCATCATCGCCATCGCCAACCAGAAAGGCGGCGTCGGCAAGACCACCACCGCGGTCAATCTGGCGGCGGCGCTCGCGCGCCAGCCGCAGCGCGTGCTGCTGGTGGACCTGGATTCGCAGGGCAACGCGACGATGGGCAGCGGCATCGACAAGCGCGAGCTGGCCGCCTCCACCTGCGACGTGCTGCTGGGCGAAAGCAGCGCCGCGCAGATCCGGGTGACCGCGCCGGAAGGCTTCGACCTGCTGCCCGGCAACATCGACCTGACCGCCGCCGAGATCCAGCTGATGGACCAGCCGGCGCGCGAGCAGCGGCTGAAGACCGCGCTGGCGCCGCTGCGCGCCGAGTACGACTTCATCCTGATCGATTGCCCGCCAGCGCTGTCGCTGCTGACCCTGAACGCGCTGACTGCCGCCGACTCGATCATCGTGCCGATGCAGTGCGAGTACTACGCGCTGGAAGGGCTGACCGCGCTGCTGGAGACCATCGAGGCGCTGCGCGCCAACCTCAACCCGACCCTGGAGATCGAGGGCGTGCTGCGCACCATGTTCGACGTGCGCAACAACCTGGCCAACGCGGTGTCGGCGGAGTTGACCAACCACTTCGGCGACAAGGTGTTCCGCACCATCGTGCCGCGCAACGTGCGCCTGGCCGAGGCGCCCAGCCACGGCCAGAGCATCGTCGGCTACGACCGCACCTCGCGCGGCGGCGTCGCCTACCTCGGCCTGGCCGGCGAGATCGTGCGCCGCCGCAACGAACGCAACAGGGCCGCCCCGGCCATGGAGACCGTCTGATGAGCGCCAAGCCCCCCGCCCTCGGAGCGAAGAAGCGCGGCCTCGGCCGCGGCCTGGAAGCGCTGCTGGGCCCGAAGGGCGGCGCCACGGCCGCGCCGGCGCCCAACGACGAGGCGCAGCCCGGCGAGAGCCTGCGCCAGCTGCCGGTCGGGCAGCTGCAGCCGGGCAAGTACCAGCCGCGCCAGGAAATGGACGAGGGCAAGCTGCAGGAGCTGGCCGAGTCGATCAAGGCGCAGGGGGTGATCCAGCCGATCGTCGCCCGCGAGCTGGAGCCGGGCAGGTTCGAGATCGTCGCCGGCGAACGCCGCTGGCGCGCCTCGCAGCTGGCCGGGCTGAGCGAAGTGCCGGTGGTGGTGCGCGAGCTCGACGACCGCACCGTCATCGCCATGGCGCTGATCGAGAACATCCAGCGCGAGGACCTCAACCCGCTGGAGGAAGCGCAGGCGCTGCAGCGGCTGATCGACGAATTCGCGCTGACCCACGCCGAGGCCGCCGAAGCGGTGGGCCGCTCGCGCGCCTCGGTGTCCAACCTGCTGCGCCTGCTGGAGTTGCCGCCGGCGATCCGCGCGCTGCTGGAAGCCGGGCGCCTGGAGATGGGCCATGCGCGCGCGCTGCTGACGCTGTCGCCGGAGTTGGCCAGCCGCCTGGCCTCCGACGCCGCCGACCAGGGCTGGTCGGTGCGCGAGGTCGAGCACCGCGCGCAGCAGTTCGCCGCCGGCAAGGTGCCCAACAACCGCAAGCCCAAGCCCGGCCGCACCGCGCCGCAGGCCGACATCGCCTCGCTGGAAACCGAGCTGTCCGAATCGCTGGGCACCAAGGTCGCCATCGCCCATGGCCGCGGTGGCAAGGGCAAGCTGGTGATCCACTACACCGACCTGGACACGCTGGACGGCGTGCTGGAGCGGCTGCGCGCGCGGCAGGGCTGAGTCCACGCCGGCCACGGCACCCTCGCCGGCCCGGACCGGAGCACTGCCGCAACCACCCGTGGCCACCAACCGGGAGCACTGCATGAGCGACCAATTCGACGAGATCAGCCCGGGCGGCAGCCCGATCCTGCTGCACACGCAGGAGAAGGACGTCGCGCCGGCCCAAGGCGATGCCTGCATCGAGCAGATCAGCGCGCATATCGAACGGCACCTGGGGCCGATCTCGGGCGTGTTCCACGAAATCGTCTCCGATACCGTACACCTGGACGTGCACGTGGTGCCGGCCACCGCGGACGTCCCCTACCTGCGGCTGGTGACCTCGGGCATGAGCGATCTGCCGATGGCGCTGCCCGAGGATGTGGGGGCGCCGCGGCACATGGAGCTGATGCTGACCCTGCCTGCGGACTGGCCGGTCCAGCACGAGGACTTTCAGGACGAACGCCACTACTGGCCGGTGCGCCTGCTCAAGACCCTGGCGCGGCTGCCGCACAAGCACGCCACCTGGCTGGGCTTCGGCCACACCGTTCCCAACGGCGACCCGGCCGAGCCGTACGCGCCCGGGGTCGGCTTCGACGGGGCGATCGTGCTGCCGCCGCTGAGCGCGCCGGACGCGTTCGGCGAGCTGGTCATCGATGCCGACAAGACCATCGCGTTCATGGCGATCGTGCCGCTGTATCCGGAAGAGATGGCGCTCAAGCTGAAGAAGGGCTGCGACGCCTTGCTGGACCGCTTCGATGCCAAGGGCGTCAAGGACATCGTCGACCCCGGCCGCGTCAACGTGGCCAGGAAGCGCTTCGGCCTGTTCTGAACGCGCCGCCGCTTCCGGACACCCTGCAATCCCCGCTCAACCCAGGACGCTTGCCATGACCATCCTCGTTACCGGCGCTGCGGGCTTCGTCGGCGCCTACACCTGCCGCGCGCTGGCCGCGCGCGGCGAGGCGGTGGTGGGCCTGGACAACTACAACGACTACTACGACCCGCAGCTCAAGCGCGACCGCGTCGCCGCGCTGTGCCCGCAGGTCGACATCCGCCCGCTCGACCTGACCGACCGCGACGGCCTGACCGCGCTGTTCGACGAGGTCCGGCCCGCGCGCGTGGTGCACCTGGCCGCGCAGGCCGGCGTGCGCTACTCGCTGCAGAACCCGTACGCCTACGTCGACAGCAACCTGGTCGGCTTCGTCAACGTGCTGGAACTGTGCCGGCACCGCGGCGTGCAGCACCTGGCCTATGCGTCGAGCAGCTCGGTGTACGGAGATTCGGCGACCCCGCCGTTCTCCGAGGAGCAGCGCATCGACCAGCCGCGTTCGCTGTACGCGGCGACCAAGGCCGCCAACGAACTGATGGCCTACACCTATGCGCAGCTGTACGGCCTGCGCGCCACCGGCCTGCGCTTCTTCACCGTGTACGGCCCGTGGGGCCGGCCGGACATGGCGCCGCTGCTGTTCAGCCGCGCGGTGCTGGCCGGGCGCCCGATCGAGGTGTTCAACCACGGCCGCATGCGCCGCGACTTCACCTTCGTCGCCGACATCGTCGCCGGCGTGCTCGGCGCGCTCGACCACCCGTCGCAGGACCCGGTGCCGCACCGCGTGTTCAACCTGGGCAACCACACCCCGGTGGAGCTGGAGCGCTTCATCGGCGTGATCGAGGCCGCCGCCGGGCGCAGCGCCGAGAAGGTCTACAAGCCGATGCAGCCGGGCGACATGGTCGAGACGATGGCCGATACTGCGCGTGCCCACGCCGCCTTCGGCTTCGATCCGAGCACACCGATCGAGGTCGGGCTGCCGCAGGTGGTGCAGTGGTGCCGGGACTATTTCGGTGCCGCGGCCTGACGCTTCAGCCCCGGGTCACCGGCCCAGGGCACAATGCGCGGTCTTTTTGCGCCGTTGCCGGCGTTCCCCGTGTTCCCCCCTTGCGTTGCCGTCGAGCCCAGTCGAGCCATGAGCCAGCCTTCCCTTTCCGTCGTCGTCCCGGTGTTCAACGAACGCGACAACGTGCCGCCGCTGGTGGCCGAGATCGTCGCCGCGCTGCGCGGCGTGACCGACTTCGAGATCGTCTATGTCGACGACCATTCGCGCGACGACACCCTGGCCGTGCTCGACGCGCTGAAGGCGAGCGTGCCGGAGCTGCGGGTGCTGCACCATGTCACCCAGAGCGGGCAGAGCACCGCGGTGCGCAACGGGGTCAAGGCCGCGCGCGGCGCCTGGATCGCCACCCTGGACGGCGACGGCCAGAACGACCCGGCCGACATCCCCAAGCTGCTCGCCGCGCGCGCCGCCGCCGATGCGCAGGTCAAGCTGTTCGCCGGCTGGCGCGTGTCGCGGCAGGACTCGGGCAGCAAGCGCTGGGCCTCCAAGTGGGCCAACGCGATCCGCGCGCGCATGCTGCGCGACGACACTCCCGACACCGGCTGCGGCATCAAGCTGTTCGAGCGCGAGGCGTTCCTGGACCTGCCGTACTTCGACCACATGCACCGCTACCTGCCGGCGCTGATGCAGCGCGCCGGCTGGCGGACCCTGAGCGTGCCGGTGAACCACCGCCACCGCACCTCGGGCGTGTCCAAGTACAACAACCTCAACCGCGCGCTGGTCGGCATCCGCGACCTGCGCGGCGTAGCCTGGCTGATCGCGCGCAGCCGCCGCACCGTGGTGCAGGAGCGCTGAGATGGAAGTGCATTTCCTCAACGAACCGATCCAGGCGCTGTACTGGACCGGCCTGCACGTCACCGGCTGGAAGCTGATCGGCTACGTCGGCGCGCTGATGTTCGGCGGCCGCTGGCTGGTGCAGTTCGTCGCCTCCAAGCGCGCCGGCAAGCCGGTGATCCCGCGCCTGTTCTGGTACATGAGCGTGGTGGGCAGCCTGATGACGCTGAGCTACTTCCTGTTCTCGGCCAAGCAGGACTCGGTGGGCGTGCTGCAGAACCTGTTCCCCGCCTTCACCGCCTTCTACAGCCTGTACCTGGACATCAAGCACCGCGGCTGGCACCGCGACCGCGCGTCGCATTGAGGGTGGTGCGGTAGCGCTGAGGAAAGCCAAAGCGCTCGTTGCGAGCGCTTCCTTGTGGGAGGGACTTCAGTCCCGACGCCTTGCCATTTCCGCCATCGCGCTCTCGCGCATTTTTCCGACACGGCTCACGGGCGATCCCCGATAGCGCCACCATGCCGGCGCCGCGAAGCTGGCGCCATGCACATGCAACCCGCCAAAGGCTATCGCGCCCTGCGCGCAGGGCGTTGCACCGAGCCGGGCCGAATCTACCTAGTCACCACGGTGACCTGCGAGCGCCAACACCTGTTCGAGGACTGGCGTTGCGCCTGGGCCGCCGCGGCCTGTCTTTCCAATCCGGCGACCTGGGATTGCGCACGGTTGCTGTGCTGGGTGTTGATGCCCGATCACTGGCATGGGTTGCTTCTGCTGGACGGGTCCGGCCCGCTCTCGGCCGTCATGCAAAACGCCAAGGGCAGTGCGGCCAGGGCGGTGAATCTGGCACGGGGGCGCGGCGGATCGGTATGGATGCCGGGCTTTCACGACCATGCGCTGCGCCACGAGCGAGACATCTTGCCGAGTGCGCGCTACATCGTCGCCAATCCGTTGCGTGCGGGCCTGGTGGACAGGCTTGGCAGCTATCCCTATTGGGATGCGGTCTGGTTGGGTGCGGCGAAGGACGGAACGCCTGCCGCGACAGCGTGATCCGGATGGCGCACATGGATGAGCCGAGGGAATCTAGATAGCGTCCGGTCGTCGCTCCCGGCGACGAGCGAGGCGGCGATGTCGTCCTGCTCCGCGTCGCGACTGAAGTCGCTCCCACAGCGACTCGCCGACAGCGGAAGGGCACTGTGGCAGGAACATCGGCCCCAATGCCAGCGGTGACTGTCGACCCGATTGGTTCGATGATGCGCAGCGCGTCGCCGCTCAGTGTCGCCGTCTCCGGTCGGCGCCGTGCCAGGACTTCCGGCCCACCCCCTGCCGCGCCGGGGGTGCGATCATCGGGATCCCGTTCCCACTTGCCGCCACCGCCCATGCCGATCGCCAAGACCCCGCTGGCCGCTTCCCTGTTGCTCGCCCTCGCACTGGCCACGCCGGCGCTGGCCGCCGCGCCAGCCGCCGCGCCGCCAGCGGCGGCCGCGTCCGCCGCCGATGCCCGTTTCCAGGCCATCTACGAGAAGGAATGGAAGTGGCGGCAGGCGCAGGTCGGGCAGGCCGACGAGGACAGCGACAGCAGCGGCGACAACCCGCAGCTGCCCGACGTCGGCGCGGCGGCGCAGGCCGCGCGGCTGCAGGTGTGGCAGGACGTGCTGCGCCAGCTCGACGGCATCGATCCGGCGCAGCTGTCGGCCGACAACCAGGTCAACCTGGCGGTGTACCGCCCGCAGATCGAGAACCTGGCCGCCGCGGTGCGCCTGCGCGCCTACGAGATGCCGTTCAATTCCGACAGCTCGTTCTGGTCGGACCTGAGCTTCATGGCGCGGCGCACGCTGCGCACGCCGGCCGAATACCGCGCCTACATCGCGCGGTTGAACGACGTGCCGCGCTATTTCGCGCAGCAGACCGACAACATGCGCGCCGGGCTCAAGCGCGGTTTCAGCGTGCCGCGCGCGGTGCTGGAAGGCCGCGACGGCTCGATCGCCGGCGTCGCCGAACTGAAGGACCCCACCGCCGCGGCGCTGTACGCGCCGTTCAAGCGGCTGCCGGCGCAGATTCCGGCCGCCGAGCAGCAGGCGCTGCGCGAACAGGCGCAGGCGGCGCTCCGCGACAAGGTGATCCCGGCCTATGCGCAACTGCTGGCCTTCTACCGCCAGGAATACGTGCCGCAGGCGCGCACCACGCTGGCCGCCGAGGCGATGCCCGACGGCAAGGCCTACTACCGGCAGCAGATCCGCGAATACACCACGCTGGAAATGAGTCCCGAGCAGATCCACCAGATCGGCCTGCAGGAAGTGGCGCGGATCCAGAAGGAGATGGACACGATCATCAAGCAGGTCGGCTTCAAGGCGCCGGCGGGGCAGCAGACGTTCCCGGCGTTCCTGCAGTTCCTGCGCAGCGACCCGCAGTTCTACGTCAAGACGCCGCAGGAACTGCTGGACCGCGCCGCGTGGATCGCCAAGCGGGTGGACGGGGAAGTCGGCAAGTTCATCGGCACGCTGCCGCGCGGGCGCTTCACCATCGTGCCGGTGCCGCCGGAGATCGCCCCGTTCTGGACCGCCGGCCGCGGCGGCGTGGGCACCTACTGGCTCAACACCTACGACCTGCCGTCGCGCCCGCTGTACAACCTGCCGGCGCTGACCCTGCACGAATCCTCGCCCGGCCATTCGCTGCAGGGCGCGCTGGCCGAGGAGCAGGGCGCGCAGCCGGCGTTCCGCCGCGAGAACTACATCTCCGCCTACGGCGAGGGCTGGGCGCTGTACACCGAGAAGCTGGGCAAGGAGATGGGCATCTACGAGACCCCGTACGAGGATTTCGGCCGGCTCAGCTACGAGATGTGGCGCGCCTGCCGGCTGGTGATCGACACCGGCGTGCACCACAAGGGCTGGAGCCGCGACCGCGCGCTGGCCTACCTGCGCGAGCACACCGCGCTCAGCGAGCACGAGGTCACCACCGAGGTCGACCGCTACATCTCCTGGCCGGGCCAGGCGCTGAGCTACAAGCTCGGCGAGATCGCCATCGTCAAGCTGCGCGCCGAGGCCGAGCGCGAACTGGGCGCGGACTTCGACATCAAGGCCTTCCACGACGCCGTGCTGAAGCAGGGCTCGGTGCCGCTGCCGGTCCTGCAGCAGCAGGTGCGCGCGTTTATCGCCCAGAGCAAGCAGCAGCATCGGGCCGCCGCCGCAAAGCCCGCAGCGCGCACGCCCGAGTAACCCTGGCAACCAATAGAGTGCGCAATGCTCCTCCTTCTCCCACCGGGAGAAGGTGGCGCGCAGCGCCGGATGAGGGGACGGCTGCCAATGAGGTATCGCAGCCAGCGGACCACCTGCCAGGTGTCGCAGCCAGCGGGCCACCCAACGAGGTGTGGCTGCCAGTGGACAGCCAGCGAGGCGTAACAGCCAGCGCAGCACGCCAGCCAACGAAGAGGCAACCAGCGCCGCACGGGGCGCGCCCGCCGCCAACCACCTGCGCTCCCACCCAGCCTCCTGCGATTGTGTAACCCCTGCCGCATCGCTAGGCTGGCGCCATGTCCCTCCGCCGTGCCCGCCTGTTGTCCCCGTTGCTGCGCCTGATGGCGCTGGCGATGCTGGCGCTGGGTGTGCTGGTGGCGCCGGTGGCCTGCGCGCTGGGCGACGTGCATGCGCTGGCGCACGACCAGGCGCATGTGGACGAAGACGCCCCGCACCGCGCGGATGGCGACGGCAGCGGCGAACGCGATGGCGCCGGCCTGATGCACGCGCTGATGCACAGCGGCTATTGCCATGGACAGAGCCCGGCGCTGCTGTCGTCGCTGCTGTGGCAGGCGCTGCCGCCGGCCGCGCAGCTGCGCCCGGTCGCCGCGCACCAGGACTACCGCTCGCACCTGCTGGATACCCCGCTGCGCCCTCCGATCGCGGCGTGATGCACCGCCGGCGCCTGCCGGCCCGTCCATCATCCCCGACTCCGGAGACATCCCATGTGGTTGCGACTGGCGGCTGTTGCCGCCTTCGCGGTCGCGCCCTGCGCGTGGGCGCAGGCCGTGCCGCCCGATGCTGTGCTCACCCTGGACGACGCCTTCGCCCGCGTCGCCCGGACCCATCCCGACCTGCGCCTGGCCGACGGCCAGCGCCGCGTGCTCGCCGCCGAGGCCGAGCGCGACGCGCTGCGCCCGCCGCTGCGCCTGGGCGCGGAACTGGAGAACGCCTTCGGCAGCGGCGACGCGCGCGGCCTGGACCAGGCCGAACTGACCGTCAGCCTGGCCGGCGTGCTCGAACGCGGCGGCAAGCTCGACGCGCGCAGGACCCTGGCCCAGGCGCGCATCGACGCGCTGGCCCCGCAGCGCGAACTGGCGCGGCTGGACCTGCTCGCCGAGGTCGCGCGCCGCTACCTGGCGATCGCCGCCGCGGCGCAGCGCCAGGCCATCGCCGCCGCCGACCTGGCGCAGCGCCAGCGCACCGTCGCCGCCGCGCGGCAGCGGCTGCAGGCCGGCGCCTCGCCCGAATCGGTGCTGTTGACCGCGCAGGCGCTGCAGGCCCGCGCCGAACTGGACCGCGACCGCGCGCAGCAGGAGCACGCCGCCGCGCGGCGCCACCTGTCGGTGCTGTGGGGCGAGCGCGATCCGGGCTTCGTGCGCGTGGCCGGCGATCCGTTGGCGCTGCCGGCGGTGCCGGAGTTCGACGTGCTGGTTGCCCTGCTCGATGCGACGCCGGAACTGGCGCGGTTCGCCGGCGAGGCGCGCGTGCGCGAGGCGCGGCTGCGGCTGGCGCGCAGCCAGGCGCGGCCGGATCTGGACTGGCAGTTCGGCGTGCGCCGGCTGCAGGACGGCGACGCCACCGCGCTGATTGCCGGAGTCTCGCTGCCGCTGGGCAGCGCGTCGCGCGCGCAGCCGGAGATCCGTGCCGCCGAAGCCGAGCGCGAGTTGCTCGGCGTGGAGCGCCAGGCGCAGGCGTTGGCGCTGTACTCCACGCTCGCCGACGCGCACGGCCGTTACCGCGCCGCGCAGCTGGAAGTGGCGCGCACGCGCGAGGAGGTGCTGCCGATCCTGGCGCGCGCCGAGGCCGCCGCCGAGCGCGCCTACCGCGGCGGCGCGATCAGCTATCTGGAGTGGGCGCAACTGCAGGCCCAGCACGGCGATGCGCGGCGGCAGCAGCTCGCCGCCGCGATCGAGGCGCAGACCGCGCTGATCGAGATCCAGCGTTTGACCGGGCAGCCGTTCGTGACCGCGGGCGCGGAGGCGCCGCGATGAGCCGCGCGCCGCTGTCGCGCATCCGTTGCGCGTGGCGTCGGCTGGCGTCCCCGCTGGCTGCGGCACCGGCGCAAAGACGCGCGTGGCCGTGGTCCACAGGTCGGGTCAACGGCAGCGCCGCGGATGCCTCGTGCCACTGGTTGCCGACCGGCACGGCCGTCCTCGGGCCCGCTGCGCCACGCCGCCCGCAGCGCCTGCGCCGCGAGCGGAACGCAGCGCGGCTGTCGTGCACGGCGCCAGGCGATGCCAGCCGCTGTGCGGGGCACGGCGATTGCCATTGCCGGTCGCTGCCGCCTGACGTGGCGCCGCGCGAGCCGCGCCACGCAGCGCCGGCGAACGCCATCGCTCGCGACCACCCTTTCCCAACGCCTGGCGTCCACCGCCGGCGTCTCTCAGGACTGCCTACGATGAAAACCAAATCCACCGCGCTGATCGCGCCATCGCTGTTGGCGTTGCTGGCACTCCTGCTCGGCGGCTGCGCCGGCGGCGAGGGCCGCGACACCCACGGCACTCACGATGAAACCGACGCGCACGGCGCAGCCGGCGACGCCCACGCCGAGGAAGCGCGCAAGGGCGCGCACGGCGGCCGCCTGCTCGAGCAGGACGGCCACGCGGTCGAACTGGCGATCGCCGAGGACGGCACGCCGCCGGCCTACCAGGCCTGGCTGTACCGCGACGGCAAGCCGTTGCCGCCCGCCGCCGGCAGCGTCGAGGTGCGGCTCAAGCGCCTGGGCGGCGCCGCCGAGACGCATCGCCTGCGCGCACGCGACGACGGCAGCCTGCTGGCCGACAGCGTGGTGGAGGAGCCGCACTCCTTCGACGTGGAGGTGCGCGCCACGGTGCAGGGCAAGGCGCTGCGCTGGACCTATCCCAGCTACGAAGGGCGCACCGGGATCGCGGCGAAGATCGCCGCCGACGCCGGCATCCGCGTCGCGCCGGTCGGCCCCGGCAGCATCGCCGACGAGCACGAGGTGCAGGGCCTGCTGACCCCGGCCGAAGGCGCGCAGGCCCAGGCCACCGCGCGTTTCCCCGGGCCGGTGCGCAGCCTGCGCGCCAACGTCGGCGACCGCGTGCGCGCCGGGCAGGCGCTGGCCACGGTGGAGAGCAACCTCAGCCTGACCACCTACACCGTGACCGCGCCGATCGCCGGCACGGTGCTGGCGCGCAACGCCAGCGTGGGCAGCGCGGCCGGCGAAGGCCAGGCGCTGTTCGAGATCGCCGACCTGTCCACGCTGTGGGTGGACCTGCACATCTTCGGCGCCGACGCCGGGCACATCGCCGCCGGCGCGCCGGTGACGGTGACCCGGATCAGCGACGGCGCGGTCGCGCAGACCACGCTGGAACGCGTACTGCCGGGCACCGCCACCGCCAGCCAGAGCACGGTGGCGCGCGCGGTGCTGCGCAACGACGACGGCCTGTGGCGGCCGGGCTCGGCGGTGAAGGCGAAGGTGACGGTGGCGCAGCAGCCGGCCGCGCTGGTGGTGCCGGCGACCGCCTTGCAGAGCTTCCGCGACTGGGACGTGGTGTTCGTGCGCGTCGGCGACACCTACGAAGTGCGGCCGCTGCGGATCGGCGCGCGCGATGCGCGCCAGGTGCAGGTGCTGTCCGGGCTGCAGGCCGGCGACCAGGTGGTGGTGGAGCAGAGCTACCTGGTCAAGGCGGACATCGAGAAGTCGGGGGCATCGCATGATCATTGAGCTGCGCATCGCGCGCCCCTGTAGGAGCGGCTTCAGCCGCGACCGACACCCGAACGTAAACGCGATGCCGGCAGAGCGGTCGCGGCTGAAGTCGCTCCTACAGAAAAGCACCGCGTTTGACGCCGCGCACGGAGGCCGCCGCCATGCTCGCTAACCTGATCCGCTTCGCCATCGCGCAGCGCTGGCTGATGCTGGCGCTGACCGGGGTGCTGGTCGCGGTCGGCGCGTGGAGCTTCTCGCGCCTGCCGATCGATGCCACGCCGGACATCACCAACGTGCAGGTGCAGGTCAACACCGCCGCGCCCGGCTACTCGCCGCTGGAGGCCGAGCAGCGCGTCACCTTCCCGCTGGAAACGGTGCTGGCCGGATTGCCGGGGCTGGAATCCACCCGCTCGCTGTCGCGCTACGGGCTGTCGCAGGTCACCGCGGTATTCGCCGACGGCACCGACCTGTATTTCGCACGGCAGCAGGTGGCCGAACGCCTGCAGCAGGTGAAGTCGCAGTTGCCGCCGGAACTGGAGCCGCAGCTCGGGCCGATCGCCACCGGCCTGGGCGAGATCTTCATGTACACGGTCGAGGCCAAGCCGAACGCGCGCAAGCCCGACGGCACCGCGTGGACCGCCACCGACCTGCGCACGCTGCAGGACTGGGTGGTGCGGCCGCAGCTGCGCAACGTGCCGGGCGTGACCGAGGTCAACACCATCGGCGGCTATGCGCGGCAGATCCACATCACCCCGGACCCGGCGCGGCTGGTCGCGCTCGGCTTCACCCTGGACGACGTGGCGCGCGCGGTGCAGGCCAATAACCGCAACGTCGGTGCCGGCTACATCGAACGCAATGGCCAGCAGTTCCTGGTGCGGGTGCCGGGACAGGTCAGCGGCCTCGCCGAGATCGGCGCGATCGTGCTGGACCGGCGCGAAGGCGTGCCGATCCGGGTGCGCGACGTGGCCCAGGTCGGCGAGGGGCCGGAGCTGCGCACCGGCGCCGCCACCCAGGACGGCAGCGAAGTGGTGCTGGGCACGGTGTTCATGCTGGTCGGCGCCAACAGCCGCGCGGTGGCGCAGGCCTCGGCGGCCCGGCTCGAGCAGGCCAACCGCAGCCTGCCGCCGGGCGTGCGGGCGGTGCCGGTGTACGACCGCACCGCGCTGGTCGACCGCACCATCGCCACCGTGGCCAGGAACCTGGTCGAAGGCGCGCTGCTGGTGATCGCGGTGCTGTTCCTGCTGCTGGGCAATTTCCGCGCGGCGCTGATCACCGCGGCGGTGATCCCGCTGGCGATGCTGTTCACCCTCACCGGCATGGTCCGCGGCGGCGTGTCCGGCAACCTGATGAGCCTGGGCGCGCTGGATTTCGGGCTGATCGTCGATGGCGCGGTGATCATCGTGGAGAACTGCCTGCGCCGCTTCGGCGACGCGCAGCAGCGCCTGGGCCGCGTGCTCGGCGCCGCCGAGCGCTTCGAGCTGACCGCGCAGGCCACCGCCGAGGTGATCCGTCCCAGCCTGTTCGGCGTGGGCATCATCGCCGCGGTGTACCTGCCGGTGTTCGCGCTGACCGGCATCGAAGGCAAGATGTTCCACCCGATGGCGATCACCGTGGTGCTGGCGCTGACCGGGGCGATGCTGCTGTCGCTGACCTTCGTGCCGGCGGCGATCGCGCTGGCGCTGGGCGGCAAGGTCGCCGAGCACGACAACCGCGCGATGCGCTGGGCGCGGCAGGCGTACGCGCCGCTGCTGGACGGCGCGCTGCGCCACGCGCGCTGGATCGGCGCTGGCGCGCTGGCGCTGGTGCTGCTGTGCGGCGTGCTGGCCACGCGCCTGGGCACCGAGTTCATTCCCAACCTCGACGAAGGCGACATCGCCCTGCACGCGCTGCGCATTCCCGGCACCAGCCTGGAACAGGCGATCGCCATGCAGGCCACGCTGGAGCGGCGGATCAAGCGGTTCCCGGAAGTGGCGCACGTGTTCGGCAAGCTCGGCACCGCCGAGGTCGCCACCGATCCGATGCCGCCGTCGGTGGCCGACACCTTCCTGATCATGAAGCCGCGCGCGCAGTGGCCCGATCCGCGCAAGCCCAAGGCGCAGCTGCTGGCCGAGATCGAGGCGGCGGTGCAGCAGCTGCCCGGCAACAACTACGAGTTCACCCAGCCGATCCAGATGCGCATGAACGAGCTGATCTCCGGCGTGCGCGCGGACGTGGCGATCAAGCTCTACGGCGACGACCTGGACACGCTGGTGGCGGTCGGCCGGCGCATCGAGGACGTCGCCCGCACCGTGCCCGGCGCGGCCGACGTCAAGCTCGAGCAGGCCACCGGCCTGCCGATGCTGACGGTGCTGCCGGACCGCACCGCGCTGGCCGGCTACGGACTCAATCCCGGCGTGGTGCAGGACACGGTGGCCGCCGCGGTGGGCGGGCAGGACGCCGGGCAACTGTTCGAAGGCGACCGCCGTTTCGCCATCGTGGTGCGCCTGCCCGAAGCGCTGCGGCAGGATCCGGCGGCACTGGCCGACCTGCCGATCCCCTTGCGCGGCGACGGCGAGCGCGGCGACGCCGACGAGTCCAGCCGCGCGCCCGGCTGGCGCAGCGGCGCGCCGATCACCGTGCCGCTGCGCGAGGTGGCCAAGGTGCAAACGGTGCTGGGGCCGAATCAGATCAACCGCGACGACGGCAAGCGCCGCATCGTGGTCACCGCCAACGTGCGCGACCGCGACCTGGGCGGCTTCGTCGCCGAGTTGCAGCGCCGCGTCGAGGCCGACGTCGCCCTGCCCAGCGGCTACTGGATCGGCTACGGCGGCACCTTCGAGCAGCTGATCTCGGCCGGGCAGCGCCTGGCCTGGGTGGTGCCAGCCACGCTGCTGCTGATCTTCGTCCTGCTGTACTGGTCGTTCGGCTCGCTGCGCGACGCGGCGATCGTGTTCAGCGGCGTGCCGCTGGCGCTGACCGGCGGCGTGGTCGCGCTGGCGCTGCGCGGCATCCCGCTGTCGATCTCCGCCGGGGTCGGCTTCA
The DNA here is from genome assembly GCF_025665335.1 of Xanthomonas sp. AM6. Taxonomy (NCBI): domain Bacteria; kingdom Pseudomonadati; phylum Pseudomonadota; class Gammaproteobacteria; order Lysobacterales; family Lysobacteraceae; genus Xanthomonas; species Xanthomonas sp. AM6. Next base: position 4,738,580 of record NZ_CP106869.1, on the reverse strand, counting down.
TCGCGCTGTCCGGGGTGGCGGTGCTCAACGGGCTGGTGATGATCGCCTTCGTGCGCAAGCTGCGCGAGGACGGCCTGGCGCTGGAACAGGCGCTGCGCGAGGGCGCCCTGGCGCGGCTGCGGCCGGTGCTGATGACCGCGCTGGTGGCGGCGCTGGGCTTCGTGCCGATGGCGTTCAACGTCGGCGCCGGCGCGGAGGTGCAGCGGCCGCTGGCCACGGTGGTGATCGGCGGCATCGTCTCCTCCACGCTGCTGACCCTGCTGGTGCTGCCGGTGCTGTACCGCTGGCTGCACCGGCGCGACAATGCCGCATCGGCGTCCGCCACCGCGGATGCTGCGACGCTGGCGAGGTGAGCGATGGCCGACAGCTGCTGCGGGTGCGGCAAAACCGTGGACGTGGCGGCGCTGCACGCCCGCCAGCGGCGGGTGCTGTGGTGGGTGCTGGCGATCAACGCCGGCACCTTCGCGATGCTGCTGGGCAGCGCCTGGCACAGCGGCTCGGCCTCGCTGCTGTCCGGCAGCCTGGACAACCTCGGCGACGCGCTGACCTATGCGCTGAGCCTGGCGGTGGTCGGCGCCAGCCTGGCGGCCAAGGCGCGGGTGGCCCTGCTCAAGGCCGCGCTGATCCTGGCCGCGGCGCTGGCGGTGGCCGCCGGCATCGGCTGGAAGCTGCTGCATCCGCAGCTGCCGCTGTTCGAGAGCATGGGCGTGGCCGCGGCGCTGAACCTGGCGGCGAACCTGCTGTGCCTGCGCCTGCTGTGGCCGTACCGCCGCGGCGACATCAACCTGGCCTCGGCCTGGGCGTGCTCGCTCAACGACGTCTACGAGGGCGGCGCGGTGATCGCCGCCAGCGTGGCGGTGTGGGCGTTCGGCGCCGGCTGGCCGGACCTGCTGATCGCCGCGGCGCTGCTGCTGCTGTTCCTGCGCTCGGCCTGGCGGGTGGCGCGGCGCGCCTGGGCGGAGCTGCGCCAGGCCCGCGCGCTGCCGGTAAGTGCTTGCGGCACAAAGGAAAGCCATGCATAATGCGCGGCTCGCTGTGCCCGGCTTCGGTCGGAACGGCGGCCGGACACGCGATCTCCGGCCGGCCTTCCCCAGCGTAACTGCTTGATTTCCCACGTCGCGTGGCGGCCCGCAAGGCTGCCGGGGCCGCCGTCTCCCAGGCTATGGGCGACTCAAACTATCTATCGAGGTGCGTAATGTCCCGCGTATGCCAAGTGTCCGGCAAGCGTGTGCAGACGGGTAACAACGTCTCCCACGCCAACAACAGAACCCGTCGCCGCTTCCTGCCCAACCTGCACGAGCGCCGCTTCTGGGTCGCCAGCGAGAACCGCTGGGTCAAGCTGAAGGTTTCCGCGCACGCGTTGCGCACCATCGACAAGAACGGCATCGACGCCGTTCTGGCTGAGCTGCGCGCGCGCGGCGAAAAGGTCTGAGGAGCAAGCAATCATGGCAGGCAAGCGTGACAAGATCCGTATGATTTCCTCGGCCGCCACCGGCCACTTCTACACCACGGACAAGAACAAGAAGAACACTCCGGGGAAGATGGAAATGATGAAGTACGACCCGGTCGTGCGTAAGCACGTGATGTACAAGGAAGGCAAGATCAAGTGATCGCCTGATCGCTGGATCGCTTTTCGAGGTCGACACGAAACCCGCCGCAAGGCGGGTTTCGTCTTTGTGGCGTGCGGTGTCACTTGTGAGCATCGGCCCAAGCGGTGTGTGCGCCGCGCGACAGAGGCCGGCGGCGCCGGATCGGAATCAGCGACGCGCTGCCGGCGCGCAAGCCCCGCGCATCATCCGTGCCGTCGGCTTCGGCGCGCACGCCCCGCTTCTGCCGATCCCGACTCCCCCCTCCCGACTCCCGGCCTCACCAATACAACCGCATCGGATTGTCGACCAGCAGCTTGCGCTGCAGCTCGGCGGTCGGCGCGATGCGCGGGATGACGTCGACCAGCGCGCCGTCGTCGGGCATGTGCTGTTTCATGTTCGGATGCGGCCAGTCGGTGCCCCACAGCACGCGATCCGGGAAGCGCTCGACCAGGTACCTGGCGAACGGCACCACGTCGTCGTAGCCGGGCGGACCGGAGCGCGACAACCGCTCCGGACAGCTGACCTTGCTCCAGATGTTGCCGTGCTCGGCCAGCAGGCGCACGAAGCGCTGGAATTCCGGTCCGTCCACCGGCTGGGTCACATCCGGCCGGCCCATGTGGTCGACCACCACCGTGGTCGGCAGCGAGGTGAAGAAATCCCAGCGCTCGGCCAGGTCGGCGGCCTCGAAATACACCACCACCTGCCAGCCGAGCGCGGCGATGCGGTCGATGATGCGGCGGTAGTAGGCATCGGGCTTGGGATCGACCAGCCGGCGCACGAAGTTGAAGCGCACGCCGCGCACGCCGGCGTCGTGCAGTGCCTGCAGCTCCGCGTCGCCGACGCTGTCGCGCACCGTGGCGATGCCGCGCGCACGCGCGCCGGCGGCGCGCAGCGCATCGACCATAGCGCGGTTGTCGGCGCCGTGGCAGGTGGCCTGCACGATCACGTTGCGCTCGAAGCCGAGGAAATCGCGCAGCGCGAACAGCCGTTCCTTGCCGGCGTCGCACGGCGTGTACTTGCGCTCGGGCGCATACGCGAACACCTCGCCCGGACCGAACACGTGGCAGTGCGCGTCCACCGCGCCCGGCGGCGGCACGAACCGCGGTTTGCTCGGGGCCGGATCGAAATCCAGCCAGTCGGCATCCTTCTGGAACGTGCCCGTCGCCAGCGTACCCATCACAGACCCCTCGCCTTCAGCTGCGCATCCAGGCGCGGATACACGCGCCGCGCGTTGGCCTCGAACACCTTGCGCTTGTCGGCGTCGGATATCGCCAGCGCGTCGATGTAGCGCTTGGTGTCGTCGAAATGGTGGCCGGTCTGCGGATCGATGCCGCGCACCGCGCCGACCATCTCCGAGCCGAACAGGATGTTGTCGATGTCGATCACCTCGAACAGCAGGTCGATGCCGGGTTGATGATAGACGCAGGTGTCGAAGAACACGTTGCGCATCACGTGCTCGGACAGCGGCGGTTTGCCCAGCATGTCGGCCAGGCCGCGGAAACGGCCCCAGTGGTAGGGCACCGCGCCGCCGCCGTGCGGAATGACGAAGCGCAGGTCCGGAAAATCGCGGAACAGGTCGCCCTGCAGGAACTGCATGAACGCGGTGGTGTCGGCGTTGAGGTAGTGCGCGCCGGTGGCGTGGAAGTTGCCGTTGCAGCTGCCGGACACGTGCACCATCGCCGGCACGTCCAGTTCGACCATCTTCTCGAAGAACGGATACCAGGCCCTGTCGGTCAGCGGCAGGCCGGTCCAGTGCCCGCCGGACGGGTCCGGGTTGAGGTTGCAGCCGACGAAGCCGAGCTCGTTCACGCAACGCTCCAGTTCGGCGATCGAGCGCGCGATCGGCACGTTCGGCGATTGCGGCAACTGGCACACGCCGATGAAGCTCTCCGGGTACAGCTGCACCACGCGCGCGATCAGGTCGTTGCAGCGCCGCGTCCAGGCCTGGCTCACCGCCTCGTCGCCGATGTGGTGGGCCATGGCGCTGGCGCGCGGCGAGAAGATGGTCATGTCGGCGCCGCGTTCGCGCAGCAGCCGCAGCTGGTGTTGCTCGACGCTGTCGCGGATCGCATCGTCGGAGATGCGCGGATAGTCCGGTGCCGGCTGTGCGGGGTCGTCGAAATGCGCGACCTGCGCCTTGCGGAAGGCGTCGTGTGCGGCCGGGGCGGTGGTGTAGTGGCCGTGGCAGTCGATGATCATGGGAAGCCTCGGTGGGGGAGGGGAGGAGTCACCAGCCGAACAGCTGGGCGAAATGCACGTCCACGCGCAATCCCAGGATCAGCGCATCGGGGATGTCGGTGGTGCGGGTGGGGGCGTAGATCGGATCGGGATTGATCACGTACTGAATGTTGGGCATCAGCACGATGCCGGGACGCAGCGCGTAGCCGTAGCTGATCTCGCCCAGGATCTCGTCGTTGTGCGGCGTGCCGCTGCCGCCGTGGCGGATGCGGCGGTCGCGCAGGTAGGCCATCTGCTCGGGGTCGAAGTGGGTATCGGAGACGAACATCGCGAACGTGTCCTGGTCGCGGCCGGCGAAGGTGCCGGTCTTCACCAGCCCCGCGGCGGCGAAGTACTGCACTGGAGCGACGTTGCCGGTGTTGACGAAGTAGCGCCCGAACAGCGCCAGGTTGCGCTTGCCCGCGCCGCGCCACACGGTCTGGTCGAGCATCGCGTAGGCGCCGGTGCGGGCGCCGTCCAGGCTGGCGAAGGCCTTGCCGGTGCGCCCGGCCGAGTTGCCGTTGACGTCGAAGTACGGGCTCTTGCCGCCGTCGCTGTTGCGATAGGCGCCGATGCGGACGGTACGCGGCAGGCGCGCGTTGGCGAAGCTGGTCTGGTAGCCGATCTCGCCGGCGCTGAGGGTGCCGGTGCCTTTGCCGAGCGAGAAGTCCACGCCGTTCTTGCCGGCGGCGTTGAGCGCGTTGTCGTAGTCGAACACGCCGGCCTGTGCGTACCAGCGCGCATCGACGTCGTAGCGCAGCATCGCCGCCCACGAGGAGTTGGGGTAGGCGGTGATGCCGATGTCGGTGATCGGGCCGAACGGCGTCAGGCAGATCGCGTTGCTCATGAACGCGCAGTTGAGCGGCGAATTGTTGAAGTAGCTGTTCAACGGCGCGCGGCCGAGGGTGACGCTCAGCCCGTTGTCGAAGCGGTGCTTGACGGTGAGCCGGGTCAGGCGCCCGCCGGCGACCGGGCGCCAGGTCTGCTGCACGCTGATCGAGCTGCCGATCTCCTCGCGCGCCAGGTTGTCGCCGGCGAACCACGCGGCCTGCACGTCGACCTCGGTTTTGCGCACGCCGAACAGCGTGTCCAGGTCGAGCCTGGACTGGGCCATGAACCAGTACGAGGCGGCGGTGCCCTGATCGACGCCGCCGACCGGATTGCCGGCCAGGTTGCCGACGAAGTCGAAGGTCAGATCGATGCCGTCCGGCGCCTTGCCGGCCTTGACCTTGGCGGCCGGCGTGGACGGCGGGGCGGTCTGGACCTGCGCCAGCGCCGGTGCGATGCCGCCGCCGGCGAGTCCGCCCAGCAGCAGGGTCAGCGAGGAAGGGGTGATGCGAGACACGGAGCCTCCTGTCCGGCCTGGCGGCCGGAACGACGGTTCGGGCGGCGCCCCGGTGCGACCGGGGCATGCGATCAGGGCGTGGTGGCGGCCAGGTAGCGGCGGCGCAGCGCGCGGTTGCCGACGCGTTCGGCGAGCACGGCGTGGTCGAGCTTGCCCTCCCACTTGGCGATCACGATGGTGGCCACCGAGTTGCCGACCAGGTTCACGAAGGTCAGGCCTTCGGCCAGGATGCGGTGGATGCCCAGGATCAGCGCGATGCTCGCCACCGGGATGGTGCCGGTGGTGGACAGCGTCGCCGCCAGCACCACGAATGCCGCGCCGGCCACCCCGGCCGCGCCCTTGGAGGTGAGCAGCAGTACCGCGATCAGGCCCAGTTCGTGCCAGACGGTCAGCGGCGTGTTGGTCGCCTGGGCCAGGAACACCGCCACCGTGGTCAGGTACAGGCAGGTGCCGTCGAGGTTGAACGAATAGCCGGCGGGGATCACGAAGCCGACCACGCCCTCCTCGCAGCCGAGCGCCTTCATCTTCTCGATCAGCCGCGGCAGCACCGTCTCGGTGGAGGTGGTGGCGGCGACGATGACGATCTCGTCGCGGATGTACACCAGCAGCCGCCACAGGCTGACCCCGCACCACCAGCACACCGCGCCGAGCACGACCGCGGTGAACAGCGCGCAGACCAAGAAGAACTCGATGATCAGTTCGCCCAGCGCCATCAGCGAGTCGGCGCCGAACTGTCCGACGGTGAAGGCGATCGCGCCGAACGCGCCGACCGGAGCGAAGTACATGACGTAGCCGATGACCCGGAACAGCGTCTGCGACGTGCCTTCGATCACCCGCATCACCGGCTCGCCGCGCTCGCCGATCGCCGCCAGGCCCACTCCGAACAGCACCGACACGAACAGCACCTGCAGCACGTGCGCCTCGGTGAACGCGCTGACCAGCGTGGTGGGGATGATGTTCATCAGGTACGCGGTGACCGACTGATCGTGCGCGGTGTTGACGTAGTTCTTGATGCTGCTGCCGTCCAGGCTGGCCGGGTCGATGTTCATGCCGGCGCCGGGTTGCCACAGGTCGACCGCGACCAGGCCGACGATCAGCGCCAGGATGGTGATCGCCTCGAAGTAGATCAGCGACTTCAGTGCCAGCCGGCCCACGCTGCGCATGTCGCGCATGCCGGCGATGCCGTGCACCACGGTGACGAAGATGATCGGTCCGATCATCATCCGGATCAGCTTGATGAAGGCATCGCCGAACGGTTTCATCGCAGTGCCGGTGCCCGGCGCAAGCCAGCCCAGCAACACGCCGATCAGCGTGCCGATCAGCACCTGGAACCAGAGTTGCCCGAAGATTCCGAAGCGGCGCGGCCGCTTCTCCACGATTGTCATGACTACCCTCCCAGGCAATGATGGTGTACGCCGGTTCAGTCGAACAGGCGGCCGTCGAAGAGCTTGCGTGCGGTGCGCAGGACCGCGGCGCGGACCACCGCGCCGTGTTCGTCGAGATCGATCACGCAGGCGGTACTGCCGCTGGGGTGCTCGACTTGGAGCTGTTGGCGGCGCCCGCCGGGCAGCGTCGCCAGCGCATGCGCCGGCGACGCCGGCAACAGGCAGGCGCTGGCGACGCTGACCGCGCCGAGCACGCCGATCGAGGCATGGCAGCGGTGCGGGATGAACGAGCGCACGCAGATCGTGCCGCCGTCGCGCGGCGCGGCGACCAGCATCATCTTCGGCACGGTCTTGTCGGCGACCTCGCCCAGGCGCATGCGCGGGCCGGCCTGCAGGCGGATCGCCTCCAGCCGCGCCTTCAGCGCCGCGTCGGCGTCGAGCGTGGCGCGGTCTTCGTAGCCGCTGATGCCGACGTCGCTGGCGCGCAGCACCACGCACGGCATGCCGTTGTCGATCAGCGTCACCGCGATGCCGTCGATCGTGTCCACCGCGTTGCCGCTGGGCAGCAACGCGCCGCAGGACGAACCGGCGATATCGGCGAACGCCAGCGGGACCGGCGCGGCGCTGCCGGGCACGCCATCGATGCGCGCGTCGCCGTCGTAGCGCACGCGGCCGCCGGGCGTCTCCACCGTGGCGGTGGCGAGCTTGCCGGTGTTGCGCATGAAGATGCGCACGTCGGTGCGCTCGCCGCTGGCGGCGACCAGGCCGCGCTCGAGCGCGAACGGGCCGACCGCGGCGAGCATGTTGCCGCAGTTCTGCGCATCGCTGACCAGCGCCTGCTCGACGGAGACCTGCAGGAACAGGTAGTCGACATCTGCGTCGTCGCGGCTGGAGCGCGATACCACCGCGACCTTGGAGGTCAGCGGATCGGCGCCGCCCATGCCGTCGATCTGGCGCGCATCCGGCGAGCCGTAGGCGCGCAGCAGGAACGCATCGCGCGCGGCGACGTCGGCCGGCAGGTCGTCGGCCAGGAAGAAGCCGCCCTTGGAGGTGCCGCCGCGCATCCACATCGCACGCACGCCGTGTCCGTGCGGATCGCGCGCCGCCGTCGCGGCTGGCGCCGGCGTGGTTGCGCGCACCGGGTCAGTCGACATAGGTCAGCCCCTTGGCCGCCAGGCGCTCGCGCATGGCGTAGATGTCCAGGCCGAGCTCGCCGTTGGCCAGGCGCGCGCGTTTGGCCTGTTCGCGCGCCTCGCGCGCCTGCGCCTCGGCCAGCACGCGCGCGGCATCGGCGCGCGGCACCACGCAGACCCCGTCGTCGTCGGCCACGACCACGTCGCCGGGCTGCACCAGCGCGCCGGCGCAGACCAGCGGCAGGTTGACCGAGCCCAGCGTCTCCTTGACCGTGCCCTGCGCGCAGATCGCGCGGCTCCAGACCGGGAAGCGCATCGCGGTGAGGTCGCGCACGTCGCGCACCCCGGCATCGATGATCAGGCCGCGGCAGCCGCGCGCCTGCGCCGAGGTGGCGAGCAGGTCGCCGAAATAACCATCGCAGCAGTCGCTGGTCGGCGCCACCACCAGCACGTCGCCGTCGCGCAGCTGCTCGATCGCCACGTGCATCATCCAGTTGTCGCCCGGCGGCACCGACACGGTGACCGCACTGCCGGCGATGCGTGCGCCGGCATAGACGGGCCGCAGCCGGTGGTGCAGCAGGCCGTTGCGCCCCTGCGCCTCGTGCGCGGTGGCGACGCCGACCTGGGCCAGGCCGTGGAGCAGTGCCGGCGCGGCGCGCTCGATCCGGGTGACGACCTTGGACATCCATCCATCCTCGTTAGGGGTGGCGAAGTCTGTGTGTGGAACCTCGTACAGCTCAAGATCGTTTTGCGACACGCCCATTGGCTTTGGTTATAGTTCGGACGTGCAAGCGAAAACCGAACTCAACCTGCGGCACCTGCACGCGCTGGCCGTGGTGCGCCACGTCGGCGGCATCAGCGCGGCCGCGCCGCTGGTCAATCTCTCGCAACCGGCATTGACGCAGGCGGTCGCACGCCTGGAAAGCCAGTTCGGCCTGGCCCTGTTCGACCGCCAGCCCGGCGGCATGGCCGCCACCGAGGCGGCGCAGCTGCTGGTGCCGCGGATCGAGCGCGCACTGGGCTACATCGCCCGCGGCGTGCAGCTGGCGCGGCGTTCGCAGCGCCTGCCGGCGATCGCGGCGGTGGAGCGGCGGGTGACGCTGGGCCAGCTGCGCGCGCTGGCCGCGGTCGACACCGCCGGCAGCTATTCGCTGGCGGCGGAACGCTCGGGCGTGTCGCAGCCGGCGATCTACCGCGCGGTGCACGAGCTGGCCGAGGCGATCGAAGTGCCGCTGACAGTGCGTCGCGGCAGGACCGTGCAGCCCACGCCGGCGGCCATGCGCATGCTCAGGCTGGTGCGGCTGGCGCTGTCCGAACTGGGCGCCGGCATGGAGGAAGTGGCCGGGCTGCGCTCCAAGGACGCCGGCCGCGTCACCCTGGGGGTGATGCCGCTGGCGCGCGCGATCCTGCTGCCGCAGGTGCTGGCGCGCTTCGCGCGCGCGCACCCCGGCGCCACCGTGAACGTGGTGGAAGGCCCGTACGCGGAATTGCTCGGGCATCTGCGCGAAGGCGGGTTGGATCTGCTGATCGGTGCGCTGCGCGACCGCTTGCCGGTGCGCGACGTGGTGCAGGAAGGCCTGTTCGACGACGACCCGGTCATCGTCGGCCGCGCCGGGCATCCGCTGGCCGGGCGCGATTTCGGCTTCGCGCGGCTGCTGGAGTTTCCGTGGGTGGTGGCCGCCACCGGCGCGCCGGTGCGCGCGCGCTGGGAGCGCATGTTCCGCGAGCAGGCGCTGGAGCCGCCGCGCTTGCGCATCGAGTGCGGCTCAGTGCTGATCATCCGCGGCCTGTTGCTGGAGGACGACTGGCTGACGCTGATGTCGCGCGACCAGTTCCTGTTCGAGCGCCGCGCCGGCCTGCTGTGCGAAATCGGCACGGCGGGCCCGAGCGTGCGCCGCAGGATCGGCATGACCACGCGCGCCGACTGGCATCCCACGCGGCTGCAGTCGGCGTTCGTGGCCACCTTCCGCAGGGTATGCGCCGAACGCGAGGCATCGCCGGCGCTGGCCCCGTGGCCGTTCCGGCATCCGGCGCCGGACCGCTGAGAAGGCTTGCGTTTGCCGCCGCAGCCCGCAGAATCGGGCGACTTGGCTTGCGAAGGGTCGCGATGCTGCCGTTCTGGTTGGAAGGCACCTGGCTGCTGGCGCTGGACTGGCTGATCCGGCTGGTGGCGCTGTTGTGGATCCCTGCGCGGACCACGCCCGGCGCGGCGCGCAGCTGGCTGCTGCTGGTGGGCTTCGTGCCGGTGCTGGGGCTGCCGCTGTATCTGCTGCTCGGCCATCCGTGGCTGTCGCGCGAGCGCATCCAGCGCCAGGCGCAGGCCTCGCAGGTGATCCGCGAGCAGCAGGTGCCGCTGACCGCGTTGCGCTGGACCCCGCCGGCCGACACCGCGATCGCCGAGGTGGTGCCGCTGATCGAGCGCCAGGGCGACTTCATGCCGACCCACGGCAACACGGTGGAACTGCTGGACCGCTACGCGGCCTCGTTGCAGGCGCTGATCGACGACATCGATGCGGCGGTGGAGCGCGTGCACCTGCTGTACTACCTGATGTTCGACGATGCGGTCGGCGACGCGGTGGTGGCCGCGTTGCTGCGCGCCGCCGCGCGTGGCGTGCGCTGCCGCCTGCTGCTCGACGCGCGCGGCGGCCGCCGCGGCCTGCGCCGCTATCGCAAGCGCCTGCGTGCGGCGGGGGTCGAGGTGCAGGCGCTGCTGCCGGGCGGGCTGCGCTGGCGCCGCAGCGGGCGCATGGACCTGCGCAACCACCGCAAGATCGCGGTGATCGACAACCGCGTCGGCTACATCGGCTCGCAGAACCTGGCCGCCGCCGAGTTCGTGCGCGGCCACCCCAACCGCGAGCTGGTGGCGCGGGTGCAGGGGCCGGTGGTCGCGCACCTGGAGGCGGTGTTCGCCAGCGACTGGTTCATCGAGACCGGGCAGCGCCTGCGCGTGACCGAGGTCACCGCGGTGCACGGGGCCGACACCGCCACCCAGTTGCTGCCCAGCGGCCCGGCGTATCCGTTCGAGAACGCGCGCGATGCGGTCAATGCGCTGATCCACCTGGCGCGGCGGCGGATCGTGATGGTGACGCCGTACTTCGTGCCGGACGAGGCCACGCTCAGCGCCCTGCGCATCGCCGCGCTGTCCGGGGTGGACGTGCAGCTGATCCTGTCGGAGAGCAGCAACCAGCGGCTCACCGCCTGGGCGCAGGAGGCCTACTACGACGAGTTGCTGCGCAGCGGGGTCAAGATCGCGCTGTACCGGCCGTGCTTCCTGCACGCCAAGCACCTGAGCGTGGACGAAGGCATCGCCCTGGTCGGCTCGATCAATCTGGACATCCGCTCCTTCGCGCTGAACGCGGAGATCGGCGTGCTGTGCTATTGCAGCGAGGTGGTGAAGCGGCTGCGCGCGGTGGAGGCCGATTACCTGGCCGATGCGCGCGTCCTGTCGCTGGCGGCGTGGCGCAAGCGCCCGGCATGGCGGCGCAGCCGCGAAGGCATCGCGCGGCTGGCCGACGCGCTGATGTGAAATGCGCGCAGGTGACAGCATGATGTCGCCGCCATGCGCGATCCTTGTCGCCACATGCGCGATGGTTCTCAGTCGCGAACGGAGCCGGCGCGGGCATCCCTTACAATCGCCGGCATGAGCGACCTGCTGCCCACTGCATCCGATGGCGACTGCGACTGCGATATCGCCATCGTCGGCGGCGGTGCGGCCGGCACCCTGGTCGCGTTGCAGGTGCTGCGTCAGGCCACGCGCGCGCTGCGGCTGCAGCTGGTCGAACCGCAGGCCGCGCTGGCGCAGGGCGTGGCCTATGCGACGCCCTGCGCGGAGCACCTGCTGAACGTGCCGGCCGGGCGCATGAGCGCCTTCGCCGAGCTGCCCGACGATTTCCTCGACTGGCTGCAGCAGCAGGCCCTGTATCCGGCGCTGGACCGCGCCGCGCTGGCGCAGGCCTACGTGCAACGCCGCCACTACGCCGATTACCTGCGCGCGCGCCTGGCGCAGGCGCAGGCCGCAAGCCCGGCGCAGCTGCAATGGCGGCAGGAGCGGGCGCTGGCGCTGGACCGCGACGACCGGGGCCAGGCATTGCGGCTGCACGGCGGCGCTACGCTGCGCGCGCAGGCGACGGTGCTGGCGCTGGGCAACAGCCTGCGTCCGCTGCCGGCGCGCGGCGCCTCCAGCCTGCCCGCGCAGGCGCGCGTGGACGCCTGGAACCACGCCCAGCTGCGCGCCATCCCGCGCGAGGCCACCGTGTGCATCGTCGGCGCCGGCCTGAGCATGGCCGACAGCGTGCTGACCCTGCTGGCCAATGCGCATCGCGGCCCGGTGCACGTGATCTCGCGGCATGCCTTGCTGCCGCTGCCGCATGTCGTGCACGCCGACCACGCGGCGGCCGATTTCGACCCGCAGCCGTTGCTGGCGCTGCCGTTGCGCCACCGCCTGCGCGCGCTGCGCCGGCATGCGGCCGCCGCGCAGGCGCGCGGCCTGCCGTGGCAGAGCGTGATGGATCGGCTGCGGCCGCTGGGCCAGGCGCTGTGGCAATCGCTGTCGGCCACCGAGCAACGCCGTTTCCTGCGCCATGCGGTGCGCTACTGGGACGTGCACCGGCACCGCATCGCCGCGCCGGTATTCGATCAGTTGCAGGCGATGCGCCAAGCCGGCCAGCTGCGCGTGCACCGCGCGCGGCTGGACACGGTGTTCCCGGTCGGCGCCTGCGTGCAGGTCAACGCGGTCGGCCCCGACGGCCTGGCGCTGCAACTGGACGCCCATTACCTGGTCAACGCCACCGGCGTGGAACTGCGTGCGCAGACCATGCGCAGCCCGCTGCTGCACCAGCTGCTGGGTTGCGGTCACGCCATGCCCGGCCCGCACGGCATCGGCGTGGCCACCGCGCCCGACGGCGCGCTGCGCGACGCCGACGGCCGCGCCGATCCGCGCATCCGCGTGCTCGGCAGCCTGCGTATCGGCAGCCTGTGGGAAAGCCTGGCGATCCCGGAACTGCGCGTGCAGGCGCAACAGCAGGCACAGGCGTTGCTGCGCGAGCTGCTGCCGGCGAGCGCCGGCACGAAGTGACGGTGGCTTGGCGGCGGCAGGGCGCTTGCGCAGCGCGCCAGCGTACCGCCGGCCGCTGTGGGAGCGGCTTCGGTCGCGACGGGCTTTACCGGTGGAGCCCGTCGCGACTGAAGTCGCGCCCCCAGGTTAGTGGCGCGTGAACATCTGCCGAAACGTGTTGGGCGTTCTTCGCCACCGTACGGACGCACGCGAAAGCGTGGTTTCGTGGGCCGAACGCCGGTTCCCGGCAGGTCGACCGTGCGTGCTGCCGAACTTTTTTTGCGGCGGCGCCTGCCGTCGCAGCCGATGCGCCGCCGCAACCGGTAAAATACCCGGGTGGATGTCTCCCATTTGCTCGATGATCTGAACCCCGCCCAGCGCGAGGCCGTCTCCGCACCGTCCGGCCATTACCTGGTGCTGGCCGGCGCCGGGTCCGGCAAGACGCGCGTGCTCACCCACCGCATCGCCTGGCTCAATGAAGTCCACGGCGTGCCGGTGCACGGCATCTTCGCGGTCACCTTCACCAACAAGGCGGCCGGCGAGATGCGCCACCGCACCGACCTGCAGCTGCGCAACGGCAGCCGCGGCATGTGGATCGGCACCTTCCACGGCCTGGCGCACCGCCTGCTGCGCCTGCACTGGCAGGACGCGAAGTTGCCGGAAAGCTTCCAGGTGCTCGATTCGGACGACCAGCTGCGGCTGGTCAAGCGCGTCGTGCAGCAGCTGGAGCTGGACGAGGGCAAGTTCCCGCCCAAGCAGATCGTGTGGTGGATCAACCAGCAGAAGGACGAGGGCCGGCGCGCGCAGCACATCCAGCCCGAGCCGCGCGACGAGTGGACCAGCACCCTGCGCAGCGCCTACGCGCTGTACCAGGAGCGCTGCGACCGGGCGGGCCTGGTCGATTTCGCCGAGCTGCTGCTGCGCGCGCACGAACTGCTGCGCGACAACCCGGCGCTGCTGGCGCATTACCGCAGCCGCTTCGGCGAGATCCTGGTCGACGAGTTCCAGGACACCAACGCGATCCAGTACGCGTTCGTACGCGTGCTCGCCGGCGACACCGGGCGCGTGTTCGTGGTCGGCGACGACGACCAGGCGATCTACGGCTGGCGCGGCGCCAAGGTCGAGAACGTGCAGCGCTTCCTGAAGGATTTCCCGAACGCGCAGACCATCCGCCTGGAGCAGAACTACCGCTCCAGCGCCAACATCCTCAACGCCGCCAACGCGGTGATCGCGCACAACCCGGACCGCATCGGCAAGCAGCTGTGGACCGATTCGGGCGACGGCGACCCGATCGACCTGTACGCGGCCTACAACGAGATCGACGAGGCGCGCTACGTGGTCGAGCGCGTGCGCCAGTGGGTGCGCGACGGCGGCAGCTACAGCGAGGCGGCGGTGCTCTACCGCAGCAATGCGCAGTCGCGCGCCTTTGAAGAATCGCTGATCGCCGAGCAGGTGCCGTACCGGGTCTATGGCGGCATGCGCTTCTTCGAGCGCGCCGAAATCAAGGACACCCTGGCCTACCTGCGGCTGGTCGCCAACCGCGCCGACGACGCGGCGTTCGAGCGCGCGGTGAACACGCCGACCCGCGGCATCGGCGATCGCACCCTGGACGAAGTGCGGCGCCTGGCGCGCGCGCAGTCGCTGTCGCTGTGGGCCGCCGCGCAGCAGGCCACGCAGCAGGGTGGCGACCTCGCGGCGCGCGCGCGCAACGCCCTGGCGCAGTTCCTGGGCCTGATCGAGCAGCTGTCCGCCGAGGTGGCCGGCCTGCCGCTGCCCGAGCAGATCGACCAGGTGCTGGCGCGCTCGACGCTGCGCGAGCACTGGAGCAAGGAAAGCCGCGGCGGGCTGGATTCGGAATCGCGCACCGACAACCTCGACGAACTGGTCTCGGTCGCGTCGCGCTTCGTCCGCGCCGACGGCGAGGACGACGCCGACGAAGGCCGCCAGGCGATGACCGAACTGGTCGCGTTCCTGGCCTACGCCTCGCTGGAGGCCGGCGAAGGCCAGGCCCAGGCCGGCGAGGACGGCGTGCAGCTGATGACCCTGCACTCGGCCAAGGGCCTGGAATTCCCGCTGGTGTTCCTGGCCGGCATGGAGGACGGCCTGTTCCCGAGCGCGCGTTCGCTGGAAGAGAGCGGGCGGCTGGAGGAGGAGCGGCGCCTGGCGTACGTCGGCATCACCCGCGCCCGCCACAAGCTGGTGCTCAGCTATGCCGAGTCGCGGCGCATCCACGGCCAGGACAACTACAACGTGCCTTCGCGCTTCCTGCGCGAGATTCCGCGCGAGCTGCTGCACGAAGTGCGGCCGAAGGTGCAGGTGTCGCGCACCGCCTCGCTGGGCGCGCAGCGCAACCTCGGCCACAGCGTCATCGAAGCGCCGGCGATCAAGCTCGGCGCCAACGTGCAGCACCCCAAGTTCGGTGGCGGCGTGGTCGTGGACTACGAAGGCAACGGCGCCCACGCCCGCGTGCAGGTGCAGTTCGACGAAGTCGGCGCGAAGTGGTTGGTGATGGCGTACGCGAATCTGACGGTGATCTGACGGCTGGGCGCTGTATCGCGTTTCGTTAGTGCAAGGGCGGCGAGTGCATTGCCGCCCCGACCATGGCACCGATGGCGCGCGGCACCGCAAGGCGCACGCAGCCGTGTCAGCCCCGACTTCGGAAGCAGTCGGGACTGAAGTCCCTCCCACAGTGCACCCAGTCACATCGCTACGAGTGTCTGTAGAGGCGGCTTCAGCCATCCAGCTTCGGAAGCAGTCGGGACTGCGGCCCTCCCACAGTGCACCCCGCCAGTTCGCCACAAGTCCTTTGTAGGAGCGGCTTCAGCCGCGACGAACGACGCCATGTAGCCATCCGGCTTCGGGAACAGTCGGGACTGAAGTCCCTCCTACAGTGCACCAGCCAACGCGCCGCAAGTCCCTTGTGGGAGCGACTTCAGTCGCGACGAACGACGCCATACCGGCATCCGGCTTCGGGAACAGTCGGGACTGAAGTCCCTCCTACAGTGCACCAGTCAACGCGTCGCATGTCCCTTGTGGAAGCGACTTCAGCCGCGACGAACGATGCTATGCAGCCACCCGGCTTCGGAGTCGGGCGGCGCCGCAGCCCCCGTGCATCCGGCAAGCTCGCCGCAAGTCTTGCCGATGACCCGGCAGGGGCAACAGGAGTGGTGTTGGATGTCCGGCGTTCTGCGGGCCACACGGATGTGCAATCACTGCCCCGCAGGCGGCTGCCAAAGCTCCACCTTGTTGCCTTCCGGGTCGATCACCCAGGCGAATTTCCCGTATTCGGAATCGTCCACCCTGTCGAGCACGTTGCAGCCTTCCTCGCGCAACACCTTCACCAGGGCGTGCAGATCGTCCACCCGGTAATTGATCATGAAAGGCGCCGTGCTGGGCGCGAACTGCTCGCCCTGCGCGGAGCCGATCGACCAGATGGTGCTGCCGGCCACCGGCTGGCCTGTGCCGTCGGTCCAGGCGAACGCGGTGCCGCCCCATTCCTGCACATCGATGCCCAGATGCCGCTTGTACCAGGCCTGCAGCGCCGCAGCGTCGTGGGCCTTGAAGAAGATGCCGCCAATGCCGGTGACTCGCTTCATTGCAACCTCCGGAAAAGAATGGATGGCGAAGGCGCATGGGATGCGCTTTCGGGCAGAGCGGAGCGCCGCGTGCCACGCGCCCCCGGCGCGGCGCCCGGCCCGGGTCGGTTGAATAGCGCCTGCCTCAGCGGCGTGGCGGCGCCGCTGGTGTCGGGAGGCGGGTGAAATAATTGGTGCGCATCGTCGGGCTGCCGTCCGGCGCGAACGCCGCGACGATCTCGGTCATCGATCGGCCATCCGGGGCAACGGTGTAGATGCGAGTCGATGCCGCGCTTCTGTCCTTGGCCAGCATCATCACCAGGACATTGGACGCAGGCGTCCGCAAGGCGAAGGTGTCGGCTTCGAAATTGTTCTTCACCGGGGTGGCGCGTCCGTCGAGGGCGGCGACGCCTTCGGCATGCATCTTTCCTCCGCCCTGATCGATGATGTCGACCTTTGCGACCCACTTGCCTTTGCCGGCCTCGCCGAATGTCAGGGTGACGCTCTTCGGCCGCTCCTGCGGCGGCATCGGCAACCGCGAAACATCCACGGCCCAACTGCCGAGCAAGGGCGAGGGCTTCGGCGAATCGGCGTGCGCAGGCGAGCACGGGATCAAGACCGCCGCCAATGCGACGGAAAACAGCATTTTCATGCGACCTCCCAAGGATGTTACGGCTGCAGTGGACGAGGAAGCCAACGGGTCGATCGGCAGTAGGGCGCGCACACGAGCCGGGCAGCGCCGCGCCCGCCACGCGCAACCGCGTCATCGCGCCAGCGCGTCCAAAGGAAAGGCGCCGTCCGTGCGTGCGTGAGGGAACTCCTACTTTGGACGTGTGCGGTGCGACACTAGCATTCCCGCCCATCTCCTCACAAACACGGCCGGGTCAGGGGAGCGCTCGTTCTCGAAGCGGTACTTGCGCACCAGTGCCAGCTATCCGCCGGCGAAATGTCCAACCAGTTCCTTGAGGCCGGCCGTGCCGACGAGGGTGCAGCTCGGGTAGGCCGGGATCGCATGCGACGGCAACGGGATGCGCACCTGGTCGCTGCTCGGCGGCGCCTGCCGGATCGACCGCGGGCCGGCCACATGAGTCACCGCGTTGGCGCGCGGTCGTCGCGGTGGCCGGTTCCCTGGCTGTCCGACATCGCGGCATTGCCGCGTCGCCTGCGTGCTTCGGTTGCGGCGTAGCCGGCCACCGCCAGTAGCAGCGGCCCCAGGTAGTAGCAGGCGCGATAGGCAAGCAGGGCGGCCAACAGCTGCGCCTGCGGCGCCTGGTGGCCGAGCATGGGCAGGAACACCGCTTCCATCACGCCGATGCCGGCCGGGATGTGCGCGATGGCCGAGGCGACCGCCGACACCAGCAGCGCGCCGAGCACCGTGGCGTAGTCCACGCCGGACGGCATCAGCACGAACAGCAGCGCACCCATCAGCGCCCAGTTGGCGCTGCCGAGCAGCAGCTGCAGCAGTGCCAGCGTCACCGGCGGCAGGCGCAGCGCGTGCCCGCGCACCTGCCACTCGCGCCCGCGCGACAGGCGGCAGGCAAGCAGGTACGCCACGACCAGGAGCAGCATCGCCGTCCCCAGCCACGGCAGCTGCGCACCGCTCACCGGCCACTGCGGCGGCGTGCGCAGGCGGCCGGACGCGAACAGCGCGCCGGCCAGCAGCAGGTAGCCCATCCAGTTGGTGCCGATGGCGAAGGCGACGATGCGGCCGATGGTGCCCAACCCCAGCCCCGCGCGCGAATACATCCGGTAGCGGAAGCCAGCGCCGCCGACCAGCGCGCCGACGTTGAGGCTGAAGGCGTAGGCGATCGTCGCGATCGCCATCACCCGCGGCGTCGCCAGCGCATGGCCCGCGTAGCGGCGCGCGGCCAGGTCGTAGCATGCGTACAGCGCGTAGCTGCCCAGCGCCAGGCCGACCGCCAGCGCCAGGGTGCCGGCGCCGTAGCCGGCCAGCGTTGCGCCGACCTGCGGCCAGTCCACCGAGCGCCCATAGCGCACCAGCAGCACCGCCACCAGCGCCAGGAACGCGAAATACGCAACCCGGCGCACGCGCCGCCAGCGCTGGCGCGAGGCGCTCATGGCGCCGGACCGCCTTCCTGGCGGATCAACGCCGTGCGCGGCGTGCGCGTGGGCAGGTGGCTGGCCCATTGCGGAAAGTTGCGCAGCACATGGAACAGCAACGGCCGCGTCAGCGCCTGCCAGAAGCGCCGCCGCGGCACGCTCTCCGGCGCGACCTCGCGGCAGTGCGTGTCCATCAGCCGGCGCAGGCGCCCGCGCAGCTCGCGCGCGAACGCCGCGTCGCGGACGAACAGGTTCGCCTCCAGGTTGAGCGACAGGCTCAGCGGATCCAGATTGCTCGATCCCACCGTGCTCCATTCCTCGTCGATCACCGCGACCTTGCCGTGGAACGGGCGTTCGCAGTACTCGTAGATGTGCACGCCCGCGTCGATCAGGTGCCGGTACAGGGCGCGCGCGGCGATCAGCGCCAGCGGCGTGTCCGGTTGTCCCTGGAAGAGCATGCAGACCTTGACCCCGCGCCGCGACGCGGCGCACAGGTCGCGCAGGAAGCCGTAGCCGGGAAAGAAGTACGCATTGGCGATGACGATCTCGCGCTGCGCCTCGCCGAACGCCTGCCGGTAGGCGAGCTCGATGCTGCGCGACCGGCGTCCGTTGTCGCGCGGCAGGAAGCACACGTCGGCGGTGCCGGCGTCGGCGCCGGTATCGGGCGCCGCGCTCGCGCCCTGCGGCGCCCAGCCTTCGCCGGTGCCGTGGCTGGCCATCGCGTGGCGCATGAAGGAGACGATGTCGGCCACCACCGGCCCTTCGACCTCCACCGCGTAGTCCTGCTTGGCTTCCGGGCCGAAGTCGGCGAGGTGGTCGGCCGAATAGTTGATGCCGCCGACCATGCCGATCGTCCCGTCCACGGCCACCAGCTTGCGGTGCATGCGCCGGAACACGTTCAGGCGCATGCCCAGCGGCCGCGGCGTGCGGTCGAACATGCGCAGTTCGACCCCTGCGTCGAGCAGCTCGCCGACGAACGCCGGCGACAGGTCGGGCGAGCCGAACGCATCCACCAGCAGGTGCACGCGCACGCCGCGCCGTGCCGCGGCCACCAGGCGATCCTTGAGCGGGATGCCGACCTTGTCCTCGAACAGGATGAAGGTCTCCAGCAGCACCTCGCGTTGCGCCGCGTCGATGGCCTCGTACACGCGGGCGAAGAACACCTCGCCATTCTCCAGCAGGCGCAGGCGGTGGCCGCGGCGCCAGCACGTCTCGATGCCGCGCGCGCCCTTCACAGCGCGATCCTCGCCAGCAATGGCGCGTGGTCGGACAGGTGCGACCACGGCCGCCCGGACAGCACCTGCGCCTGTTCGATGCGCAGGTTGCGCAGGTAGATGCGATCGACCGGCAGCAGCGGCCAGCGCGACGGGAAGGTTCGCGCCACGCGCCCGTGCGCGTGCTCGAACGCCTCGACCATCCCGCAACGGCGCAGCAGCGGATGCCCGCGCACGCGCCAGTCGTTGAAATCGCCGGCCACGATCAGCGGCGCCTCCGCCGGGATCTCGTCGGCGACGATCCCGCACAGCAGCCCGATCTGCTGCCGCCGGTGCGCTTCGCGCAGGCCCAGGTGCACGCAGATGGTATGCACGTCGACGTCGTGGCCCGGCACCTGCACGACGGCATGCAGCAGGCCGCGCTGCTCGTGGCCCTGCACCGACACGTCGCGGTTGTGCGAGGAGACGATGGGGAACGTCGACAGCAGCGCATTGCCGTGGTGCCCATGCGGGTAGACCGCATTGCGCCCGTAGGCGAACTGCGGCCACAGCGTATCGGCCAGGAACTCGTACTGGGTCTGCGCGGGCCAGTCGGCATGCCGGCCCGCATGCAGCGCGTGCTCGCCCAGCACCTCCTGCAGGAATACCATCCCGGCCGACACCGTGCGGATCGCCTCGCGCAGCTCGGGCAGGACGAAGCGCCGGTTGAGCAGGCTGAAGCCCATGTGCGCGTTGAGGGTCAGCACGTTGATCGAAGGCATGCAGCGCGGACAGGAAGGGCCTGCATGCATTTTGCCGGTGGCCCGCGTGCAAGGCGTGAGGATGCCGGCGCGCCGGATCTGCGTTCGGGGCACGCATGCCCCTCATCGAGCGCGTTGCAGTGAGTTCGGGCCGACGACGTGGCATCGGCGTGGTGCCGCTCGAAGGGCGCGGGCGACCGCGCCGCCATTCCGCAGTGAGCGGCGCTACGACCGCGCCGAGCGCCCGCCGGATGCCGGCTGTCTCACTCCTTCAAGGCGCCGTCGCTCGGATCCGTCGCCGCATAGGTCGGGGTCTGGATCTCCGCGTCGTGCGGGTGGCGCAGCGCATCGCGCACCTGCTCGGGCAACTTGTCGACGGCCAGGATCACCTTGCCGGAATGCACGTCCTTCACCGCGCTCAGCGGCAGCACGAAGTCGCCGCCGTTCTGGATATTGACGACGAACTCCGCGGACGCCTGGCGCACTTCGCGCACCGCGCCGACCCCGAGCTCGCCGTCGGTGACGAAGACCATCTGGCCAACTTCCACTCGCTCGGACATTGCGCACCGCCTTGTTGTGAGAGATTTCCCGCGCGTGCGGCGTTCTGTATGCCTGTGCCGCGGGGCAAGCGCATGATGCGGGGCGACGTCGTCGAGGACGGGTGAACGCCATGTCCTGCCGGATACGCGGAACCGGCCTGTTTCAAGATGGTAGCCGCCACCCCTGAGCAGGGTGTGTCCCTATCGCGTCGGTCGGTTCAATTGAGGATGCGGCGAGAAGGACGACGGGCCGCGCGAGAGGACCTTGCATAAACCATCCTGCTGGTCATCGTCGTGCGCCGTTCAGCGTATCGGGTATTGCCTATGCCGCGGGACACTGCAACGGACGTGCGGCGCGCGGTGCGATAATTCCGCATCGACACCGCACGGAGCGCACGATGCGCAGCGAAAAGGACAAGATGCTTGCCGGCGAGCCGTACCTCCCCGGCGATGCCCAGCTGCAGGCCGACCAGGCCGTGGCCAAGGCGTGGATGGTGCGTTACAACGCGGCGCTGGCCGAGTCGCCGGCGCGGCGCCACGCGTTGCTGGGCGAGCAGTTGGGCGCGGTCGGGCGCGGCGCGGTGGTGCGGCCGCCGTTCCATTGCGACTACGGCTACAACATCCACCTGGGCGAGGACGTGTTCCTCAACTTCAATTGCGTGATCCTGGACGTGGCGCCGGTGCGCATCGGCGCCGGCACGCAGATCGGGCCGGCGGTGCAGCTGTATGCGGCCGATCATCCGCGCGATGCGGCGCAGCGCGCGGCCGGCCTGGAGCTGGGCCGGCCGGTGACGATCGGCCGCAACGTCTGGATCGGCGGCGGCGCGATCGTGTTGCCCGGGGTCACGATCGGCGACGATGCGGTGATCGGCGCCGGCAGCGTGGTCACCCGCGACGTGGCGGCCGGCGCGCGCGTGGCCGGCAACCCGGCGCGGCCGTTGGCGGCGCAACCGCCCGGAATTTGATCCGGGTCAAGGCGCGGCGGTTGCGCCGGGTGTGCAATGGTGCCGTGCCGCCGCGGGCGGCGTTGCCGGAGCACGCACATGTACCAACGCATCCTGATCGCAACCGATGGTTCCGAGTTGTCCGCCAAGGGCCTGCAGCAGGGCCTGGCGCTGGCCGCCAGGCTCGGCGCGGAAGTGGACATCGTCACCGTTTCCGAGCCCTGGGCGATGGGCATGTACGACGCGATGGGCTGGAGCGTGGGCTACGAAGCCACGCCCGAATACCGGCAGGACCGCGAGGACGGCGCGCAGAAGATCCTGGCGCCGGCGCTCGCCGCCGCGGCGGCGGCCGGCGTGGTCGCGCATGGCTGCCATGTGCTGGATCGCTACGCGGCCGAGGGCATCATCGACATCGCCACCTCGCACCGCAGCGACCTGATCGTGATGACCTCGCACGGCCGCCGTGGCATGAGCCGGGTGCTGCTCGGCAGCCAGACCGCCGAGGTGCTGGCGCACAGCCAGGTGCCGGTGCTGGTGATTCGCTGAAGGCGCAGGTCGCCGGAAATGGAGAGCGGCCGACGGTGTGGCGGCACGGAGCGGACGACACGGCCATGCATCCGCTCTCCCTGCCGGCAGCGGTGACTGACGCCGTGGATGGCTTCCACCCTGGTGTCGTCCCATGGCGGGGTGTCTGTCGCTCTGTTCGTCGCGACCGACGTCGCTCGCACAGGGGAGCCGCTGGTGCCCTGTAGAGCGGCTCTTGTCCGCTTTGGGGGATCAGCCCGAAAGCGTGGGCGTCCGAGACCTTGGCGCTTCACTGCTCGCGTTGAATGGCGAGGCCGTTCGGGGCCATTCATCAAACAAGGTTTGGGTTCGGCTGGCATGGCCCGAGAAGAACGGGCCCGGGCAGCCAGGCCCGTGCACGACAGCCGAGCGCCACATGCGCCGCGCGGCCCATCCCGAGAGGGGGAACAAGACCCTTCCTGCCAAGGACGCGTGGTCGGGACCGGAGCCGGCTCGCGAATCCCCGATCCCCAATCCCGAATCCCGGCTCACCAGCTATACAACTTCCAATACACCGGCGACACGTTGTCCTTGCTGCCGTCCATGTGCCCGTCGCCATTCTGGTCGTACAGGTAATAGGCCGGGCCGTTGGCCGGGGTCACCTTGACCATGCGCAGCTGGCCGGAGACCCGGTACTCGTCCACGGTGTCGCCGTTGTCCATCTTGCGTTGGGTCACGTCCGCACCGCGCACGTCCGCCGGCGCGCCGTCCGGGCCAAGACCGGTCGAGGCGCAACCCGCCAGCAGCAACAGCGGAACCAGCATCAGGGCTTTCATCGCAGCATTCTCCACAGCCGAAGTCGTCGGCCTGGATTATGCGCCGAGCGGCCGCATCCGGCGCACAAACGGCCGGACGCGCGTGCGCTTCTTCCGCCCGGGGCAGTGTTCACTTTCGAGGTTAGGTGTCCGCACGGCCGGATCGAGCGACGGGCGCAGGCTCGCGCACCTCAAAGACAGTGGGACGCTTCGCGCCGGGCCCTCACCCCACTCCCTCCCCGGGGGAGGGGCTAAAGCGCGCCGCGGCTGCCCTTCTCCCATCGGGACCGTGGACCCCCTTTTTGGGGGGTAGGTGCCCCCCGAGGGACGGATAAGGGTACGGGCGCAGCCTGCACTGTTCCAATGAATAAGCCACCAGCCCCACGCGTCCCGCTCCCTGGCCCCCATTCCCCGGCAGCGTAGAATCTGCGGATGAGCCGATTAGTCCTGATCGACGGGTCCAGTTACCTGTATCGCGCGTTCCACGCGCTCCCTCCGCTGACCAACCCCGCCGGCGAGCCCACCGGCGCGCTGTTCGGCGTGGTCAACATGCTGCGCGCCACGCTGAAGGAGCGCCCGGAGTACGTGGCCTTCGTGGTCGATGCGCCGGGCAAGACCTTCCGCGACGACCTGTACCCGCAGTACAAGGCCAACCGCCCGCCGATGCCCGAGGAACTGCGCGCGCAGGTCGAGCCGATGTGTCAGATCGTGCATGCGCTGGGCATCACCATCCTGCGCGAGAGCGGCGTGGAGGCCGACGACGTGATCGGCACCCTGGCCCTGCAGGGCGCCGGCGACGGCCTGGAGGTGACCATCTCCACCGGCGACAAGGATTTCGCCCAGCTGGTGCGCCCCGGCGTGCAGCTGGTCAACACGATGAGCGGCAGCCGCATGGACTCCGACGCGGCGGTGATGGAGAAGTTCGGCGTGTGGCCGAGCCAGATCGTCGACCTGCTGGCGCTGATGGGCGATGCCATCGACAACGTGCCGGGCGTGGACAAGTGCGGGCCCAAGACCGCGGCCAAGTGGCTGGCCGAATACGGCTCGCTGGACGGAGTGATGGCCAACGCCGACGCGATCAAGGGCAAGATCGGCGAGAACCTGCGCGCGGCGCTGGCGCGGCTGCCGCTGAACCGCGAGCTGGTCACCATCAAGACCGACGTGGCCCTGCCCGGCGGCCCGCGCACGCTGGGCCTGCGCGAGCAGGATCCGGACCAGTTGCGCGGCCTGTACCAGCGCTACGGCTTCACCCAGGCGCTGCGCGACCTGGACGGCGGCGTCGCCGCCCCGGCCGGGGCGGCCGAGGCCACGCCCAGCCTGCGCGGCACCGCCGCCGGCTACGCCCGCGCCGCCGCGCCCGTCGACACGACGCTGGACCCGGCGCTGGCGGCCAAGGGCGACTACACCGCGATCGTGACTCCGGAGCAGTTCGAACACCTGCTCGAGCGCCTGCGCGTGGCCGAGCGCTTCGCCTTCGACACCGAGACCGACGCGCTGGACGCGATGCGCGCCAACCTGGTCGGGCTCAGCTTCGCGATCGAGCCGGGCCGCGCCGACTACCTGCCGCTGGGCCACGACTACCCCGGCGTGCCGGTGCAGCTGGACCGGCAGCTGGCGCTGGCCGCGCTGAAACCGTTGCTGGAAAACCCGGCCAAGGCCAAGGTCGGCCAGCACGGCAAGTACGACCTGCACGTGCTGCGCCGCCACGGCATCGACGTGCGCGGCTACGCCGACGACACCATGCTGGAGAGCTTCGTGCTCAATTCCACCGCCAGCCGCCACGACATGGATTCGCTGGCGCGGCGCTACCTGGGCTACGAGACGGTCAAGTACGAGGACGTGGCCGGCAAGGGCGCCAAGCAAATCGCGTTCTCGCAGGTGGCCATCGACGACGCCACCGGCTACGCCGCCGAAGATGCCGACATCACCCTGCGCCTGCACGGTGCGCTGTCCGCGCAGCTGGCGGCGGAGCCGGCGCTGGAAAAGGTCTACCGCGAGATCGAGATGCCGCTGGTGCAGGTGCTGGCGCGGATCGAGGCCAACGGCGTCAGCGTGGACATGGCCGAACTGCGCAAGCAGAGCCAGGACCTGAGCCAGCGCATGCTGGCCGCGCAGCAGAAGGCCACCGCGCTGGCCGGGCGCACCTTCAACCTGGACTCGCCCAAGCAGCTGCAGGCGGTGCTGTTCGACGAACTGAAGCTGCCGGCGCTGCTGAAGACCCCCAAGGGCCAGCCCAGCACCAACGAAGAGGCGCTGGAGGCGATCGCCGCCGAGCACGAGCTGCCGCGGGTGATCCTGGAATACCGCGGCCTGGCCAAGCTGCGCAGCACCTACACCGACAAGCTGCCGGAGATGATCAACCTCGACACCGGCCGCGTGCACACCAGCTACCACCAGGCCGGCGCCGCCACCGGGCGGCTGTCCTCGGCCGATCCGAACCTGCAGAACATCCCGATCCGCACCGAGGACGGCCGCCGCATCCGCCGCGCCTTCGTCGCCCCGCCCGGGCGCAAGCTGATCGCCTGCGACTACTCGCAGATCGAGCTGCGGATCATGGCCCACCTGTCCGAGGACGCGGGCCTGCTGCGCGCCTTCGGCGCCGGCGTGGACGTGCACCGCGCCACCGCCGCCGAGGTGTTCGGGCGCAGCCTGGAGGAGGTCACGCCGAACGAGCGCCGCGCCGCCAAGGCGATCAACTTCGGCCTGATGTACGGCATGAGCGCGTTCGGCCTGGCCCGCAACCTGGGCATCGGCCGCGGCGAGGCGCAGGACTACGTGGCGCTGTACTTCAGCCGCTACCCCGGGGTGCGCGACTTCATGGAGCGCATGCGCGAGCAGGCGCGCACCCAGGGCTACGTGGAGACCCTGTTCGGCCGCCGCCTGTACCTGAACGACATCAACGCCAAGCAGCAGGGCCTGCGCGCCGGCGCCGAGCGCGCGGCGATCAACGCGCCGATGCAGGGCACCGCCGCGGACATCATCAAGCGCGCGATGGTCACCGTGGACGCGTGGCTGGCGCCGCACCGCGAACGCGCGCTGATGATCCTGCAGGTGCACGACGAACTGGTGTTCGAGGCCGACGCCGACTTCGTCGACACGCTGCTGCCCGAGGTGACCCGGCTGATGGCCGGCGCCGCCGAACTGAAGGTGCCGCTGGTGGTGGACAGCGGGGTCGGCGACAACTGGGACGAGGCGCATTAGTTTTGCGGGACTCGGGACTCGGGACTCGGGACTCGGGACTCGCGGCCGCGGGATTCGGCGGGCCAGGGCCGATGCGGTGAGCGGAGGCGGGGCGCCGTCGCCGCCGAGCCGCAGGCGAACGGGCAGTGGGCGGAACGCGCTCGCGATGCCGCGAAACGCCTGAACGGCTTCATCCGATAGCGTGATTCTCGGAAGGATGCTCTCTCGGACGATGAAACATTGCGGCCGGCATTTGCGCCTGAATCTTTCCGCCCTCGCCCGCATCGGCATCGATGCTGGAGCATGGATGCACCAGATGGGCGACAGCGCGCGATTTCGGGATCGATGCCGCAGCGCGGGCGTCGAGCCGCATCGTTCCTGTGCACGAATTCAGCTATAAAAAGCAGTTGTTTTTGGAACCTTGCGTTGCACCGAATTTCGCGAATGAATCCGCCCTTAATCCGACAATTTTTTAACTAAAATCTTCACGAACTAGCAAGGTGCAAAATGGTTTTATATCCCTCGACAGGCGCAATACCTGTCGCGGATCTCCTCCCATCCCCTGGAGCAGATCTAGGAACGGCGACTCCTCCCCAAGTCTCCGTTCCCTGGCCCCGCCGACCTCCCCCTGGTCCGCGGGGCTTTTTATTGCCTGCGAAAAGATCCAGTGCGCCGCCACGGCCGCCGGCGCATGCCGGCACCGGATCGCGGCCCCATCATCCTTGCGAGCCGCGCGATGCCCGATCTCTTCCATCTGTCGATGCCGTGGTGGGAATTCATCTTGCGCGCGGTGGTGGTGTACGTGGCGGTGCTGACGATGGTGCGGGTGTCGGGCAAGCGCGCGATGGGGCAGCTGACACCGTTCGACATGCTGCTGATCGTGCTGCTCGGCAACGCGGTGCAGAACGCCTTGCTCGGCCAGGACACCTCGCTCGGCGGCGGCCTGCTGTTGGCGGCGACGCTGATCGCGCTGAACTTCGGGGTCGGCCTGATCACCTCGCGCAGCGCGCGCGCCGAGCGCCTGATCGAAGGCGAGCCGGTGGTGCTGGCGCGCGACGGCCACGTGTTCCGCCAGGTGCTGCGCCGCGAACTGGTCAGCAACGCCGACTTCGAGGCGGCGATGCGCCAGCAGGGCTGCCTGCAGCTGGACGAGGTCCGGCTGGCGCTGCTGGAGACCAACGGCCACATCACCATCGTCGCCGGCAAGGGCGATTGAGCGGGCCGGCGCGTCAAGCCGCTGGCCGCCCCCTGTAGGAGCGGCTTCAGCCGCGACCAGGCGTTCCCGGCAACGCCCCGGTCGCGGCTGAAGCCGCTCCTACAAGAGCGCAGGCGCGCCGCACGGTGGCCGATAGGTGATGCGCGGAGGCGTCACCGCGCTAGCGGCGCGGCGCGGTCGGCCGTTCGAGCTGGTAGAGCGCGTCGTCCAGCGCGTCCAGTTGGGCGGCCAGCAGCGTGCGCGCGTCCTGCACGCCGTGGTTGTAGAAGTGCGCGCCGATGCGTTCGGCGACGAAATCCAGCAGGAACCCGGCCTCGAAGGCGCCGATCTCCTGCTGCAGCTCGTCGTGCAGGTAGCGCTGCAGTTGCTCGGCGATCCGCGCCTTGTCCTCGCGCCCCAGCACGCTGGCCGGCAACGGCCCGCTCATGCCAGCCAGTCGCGCGGCACCAGGTATTCGGCCAGGCGCGCCTCGGCGCTGTCCGGCGCGGGCTGGAAGCCGTATTCCCAGCGCACCCGCGGCGGCAGGCTCATCAGGATGCTCTCGCTGCGGCCGCCGCTCTGCAGGCCGAACAGGGTGCCGCGGTCGTAGACCAGGTTGAACTCGACATAGCGCCCGCGCCGGTACAGCTGGAACTCGCGCTCGCGCTCGCCCCACGGCAGCGCGCGGCGGCGCTCGACGATCGGCAGGTAGGCGTCCAGGAAGCCGTCGCCGACCGCGCGCTGGTAGGCGAAATCACGCTCGAAGTCGCCATGCAGGTCGTCGAAGAACAGCCCGCCCACGCCGCGGGTCTCGTTGCGGTGCTTGAGGAAGAAGTAGTCGTCGCACCAGCGCTTGTGCGCGGCATAGCGGTCCTGCCCGAACGGCGCGCACAGCGCCTGCGCGGTGCGGTGCCAGTGGACCACGTCCTCGTCGAACGGGTAGTACGGGGTCAGGTCGAAGCCGCCGCCGAACCACCAGGCCACGGTCTGGCCGTCGCGCTCGGCGCGGAAGAAGCGCACGTTGGCGTGGGTGGTGGGCAGGTACGGGCTGTGCGGGTGGAACACCAGCGACACCCCGGTGGCGCGCCACGAGGCGCCGGCCAGCTCCGGGCGGTTGGCGCTGGCCGAGGGCGGCAGGCGCGTGCCGGACACGTCGGAGAAGCCGATCCCGGCCTGTTCGAACACCGCGCCGTCGCGCAGGATGCGGGTGCGGCCGCCGCCGCCCTCGGCCCGCTGCCACTGGTCTTCGGCGAAGCGGGCGCGGCCGTCGGCGGCCTCGATGGCGGCGCAGATGCGGTCCTGCAGGCCGGTCAGGTAGTCGCGTACTCGGTCGAACTCGGTCATGGCGGGGATGGGCAGTCGGGCAGTGGGAGGGGCCAGCCAGCTTCGCTGGGCACGAGGCGGCACGGGCGCGCCACATTATTGCGTGGCCGCGCCGGGGGCCTGTCAATGACGCGGCCGATGGACAGGTCGCGAGGGCGCGGCGCTCAGAGCATCATGGAGCGTCGGCCGTACCGTCATCCGTCGCTTCGAGACACCTTCCCCGAAAAGGGGCCATGGTCCCGGGAGGAGAACGAGCGGTTGCCGGGCGATGCAGCGAGCCTCCTGGCGCGTGGCAGGCTTGGCCCGCTGCCCAGGCCGTTATCGCTCCGCGGCGCCGCAGCGGCTGGCCTCGTCGCCGAAGAACACGACGAAGCGGTGCGCGCGATCCAGCCCGAGCAGCAGGTTGGCGCCGAGCGGACGCAGCCGCCATTGCTGGCCGTCCTGCTGGCGCAGCGCGATCTGCCCGTCGTCCAGGCGCGCCTGCAGCGCCTCGCCGTCGCCGCTGCGCACGCTGCCGTCGGCGCCGAACTGCAGGCTGACCGCGTTGCCGATGGGGGCGATGAAGCGGCCGCACGGCAAGCGCGTGGCCGGCGGCGACTGCAGCAGCGCCGCGTCCACCTCTTCCAGCGCCGTGGTGCGGCCGCAGGCGACCGGGTCGGACAGGGCGCAGGCCTGCTCCAGCAGCGCCTTCGCGCGCAGGAACTGGCCCGCGTCCCACAGCCGCTCCGCCGCCGCGGTGCAGATGTGCGGGGAGGCGCTGCGCCGGCATACGGCTTCGGCTTGCAATGCCGTCGCAGCCTGGGCGGGCGCCGCGTCCGTCGCCGCGTCGAGCAAGCCACGGCAGGCGAACGGCAGCTGCGGTCCGCACAGCGCCTGTGCCTGCGCAGGCGCGCCTTGCGCCAGCCGCTGCGCGCAGGCCGGCAGGTCCTTGCGGCACTGCGCGATCGCCGGTGTCGCTGCCGGCACCGGCGCCTTGCAGGGCGCGGTGCTGCCATGCCGATAGACGGTGCCGTCCGGTGCGCGGATCCGGGCGCTGTCCGCCGAGAGCGCGTAGCGTTCGCTGCGGCCGCTGTCCAGGTCGAACAGCTGCAGGGCGTCGCCCTCGCGCAGCAGGTGGAAACGCCGCGGCGAGTCCTGCTCGGGCTCCAGCCGCGCGCTGTCGGCGCTTTCCAGGTACAGCGCGTTCTGCGCGTCGTCCACGTACAGGCCGCAGACCGGGGCGGCGGGCGCGGCGTCGGCGCAGGCGGCGCTGCCGAGCCAGGCCAGCGCGAACAGGGCGATGGCCGGGAAGCGGCGGCCAGGGCAATACGAGGGCATCGGACATCCTTTTCGGTGCCGGCACGCTGCCGGCGGTTGGGGGGTCAGGCGCGGAATTCGGCGCGGATCGCCGGACGGTACAGGTGATGGACGATCCAGCCGTGCAGCGCGGCGAACACCAGCGCGGTCAAGGCTGCGCTGACCATGCCGGTGATGCGCCCCACGCGCAGGTCCGAATGCAGCTGCACGGCGTCGACGCCGTACTGCGCGGCGTGCGGCAGCCAGGCTTGCAGCGCATCGAACAGTTGCCAGATCAGCGGCAGGCTGGCGAAGTTGGCCAGTGCGGTGAGCACCAGGAACGCCACGAAGGCCAGCCGCCCCCACTCGCGCCGGCGCAGCAGCGCCCAGGACGTGGCGCAGAACGCCAGCGCCAGCGCCAGCGACAGCCACGACAGGACGAGCAGGTGGTCCAGGCACCATTGCAGCCACGCCGGCAGGCGCAAGGCGATCAGCGCCGGCAGCTGCGCGATCGTGCCGGCCGGCAGCGCCGTCATCAGCAGCGCCTGCGCCAGCGCGCACAGCAGCCAGATCACGCCGAGCAGCAGCGAGATCTTGGCCATCGAATCGATCATCGGGTTGCGCGCAACGGGCAGGGGCGGGGGCGGCATCGGCGGTCCTTCGGTGGGATGGCGGCAGCAGGGCGCCGCGCAGCGTCCGTCAAGGATAGAGGGCGTGGCCGGTGACGCAAGCCGGCTGCGGATGCTGCCGGGCCGTCATGTCGTCGGCCGTTGGGCCCCGGGCGCCGTGTCGCTCATGCGTCGCCGCTGAAGCCGCTCCCACATGCGGCTTGCGGAAAGCGGGTTGGGTCCTGGTGTGTAGGGAGCTGCAGCCGCGCCGATGTCCACCGCCGGACGTCCGACGTTTCGTCCGTCGCAGCCGAATCGCCTCTTAAGGGTGGCTTGCGGAGTGTGGTCGCAGCCCCGGTGGCGCTCCGGCCCCGAAGGCGCGCGGCATCGGCAAGTTCATCGCTTCGTTCGTCGCGGCTGAAGCCGCTCCTACAGGGGCTCGGCGTCATGGGGGAGGAGCTTCAGCGCCGATGGGCCCGCCACGGGGGCGCCCATCGGCGTGCCGCCACTTTACGCAGCCGCGCTGCTCCTGCAGTGCGCGGCTGCGTTTGCAAGAGGCGACCTACTTCAGCTGCTGCTCGAACAGCTTCAAAATCCGCTTGTATTCGTCCAGCCACGAGTCGGCGCGGGTGAAGCCGTGCCGTTCCAGCGGGTACGGGGCGATCTCCCAGTTGTCCTTGTGCAGTTCGATCAGCTTCTGGCTCATGCTGACCGAGTCGCGGAAGAACACGTTGTCGTCGATCATGCCGTGGGCGATCAGCAGGTGGTCGCGCAGGCCGGCGGCGTATTCGATCGGCGAGGAGGTGCGGTAGGCCTCCGGGTCCAGCTCCGGGGTGTTGAGGATGTTGGCGGTGTACTCGTGGTTGTACTGGCTCCAGTCGCCGACCGGGCGCAGCGCGGCGCCGGCCTTGAACGTGCCGGGGCTGCGGAACAGCGCCATGTAGGTCATGAAGCCGCCGTAGGAGCCGCCGTAGATGCCGGCGCGGTTGCGGTCGCCCTGCTTCTGCGCGACCAGCCAGTCCAGGCCGTCCAGGTAGTCCTCCAGTTCCGGATGGCCCATGTTGCGGTAGATCGCGGTGCGCCAGTCGCGGCCGTAGCCGGCGCTGGCGCGGTAGTCCAGGTCGAGCACCACGTAGCCCTTCTGCACCAGCAGGTTGTGGAACATCTGCTCGCGGAAGTACGGGGTGTAGCGCGCCGACACGTTCTGCAGGTAGCCGGCGCCGTGCACGAACATCACGATCGGGTAGCGCTTGCCGGGCTCGGGGCGCTGCGGGCCGTAGTACTTGCCCCAGACCACGCCGGCGCCGTGCTTGGACGGCACCTGCACGTACTGCGGCTGGATCCAGTCGCGCGCCTTGAACGCGGCGCTGCGCGTGTCGGTGAGGGTGCGCGCGGTGCCGCCGGCCACCGGCAGTACGGCCAGCTGCGGCGGCAGGTAGCTGCCCGAATAGCGCACCAGCAGCTGCTGGCCGTCCGGCGACAGCGCGAAGTCCTCCACGCCGTCGAGCGCGGTCAGTTCGCTGACGCGGTCGTCGCGCAGGTCGAGCCTGCACACCTCGTAGTCGCCCGGCCATGTGCGGTTGCACAGGAACAGGAAGCCCTGGCCGTCGGCGGTGACGACCGGCGCGGAGACTTCCCACTTGCCGGAGGTGCGCGGCCGCGGCTTGTCGGTGCCGCGCTGGGTGTACAGGTGCGCGTAGCCGGACTGCTCGGACAGCAGCCACAGCGTCTGGTTGTCCGGCAGCCAGCCGAACTCGTTGAAGCTCCAGCCGATCCAGGCCGCATCGGTGAGGCGGTGGCGGTTCTGCAGCGTGGCCTTGTCCAGGTCGACGCTGGCGATCCAGCGGTCCTTGTTGTCCACCGCGCGCAGCATCACCGCGGCGTTGCGGCCGTCGGCGCTCCAGTGGATCGACGGGCCGGCGCCATCGCCGTCGGTCTCCACGCGGATCGCGCGCGGGCCCTTCAGCGGTTCCTGCTTGGCCGCCTTGCGCAGCGCCGCCAGCGGGTCGGCGTCGATGCCGGGCAGGGCGGCGACGTCAAGCTTGCGCGCGCTGCCGGCCGTCACGTCGACCAGCCACAGGGTCTGCGCCAGCGGCGGGTTGCGGCCGACGCGGGTGCGGGTTTCCTGGAATTCCTCGTAGCCCGACTCGGTGACGTATTTGGGCATCTTGCCGTCGCGGCCTTCGTCGGCGCCCTTGGCGTGGGTCACCACCAGCAGGTGGCGGCCGTCCGGCGACAGCGCGCTGTCGTCGATCGCCACGTCCTCGCCCAGGTACACCGGCGCCGGCGCGCGGCTGCCGTCGGCGCGGCGCCAGGCCTGCTCCTGCTGCCGCGCCAGGTCGCGCTGCGCGCGGTCGCGGGCCAGGGTCTCCAGGGTGCGCAGCTGCTGCTCGCGCAGCGCATCGGGCTTGGGCGCGGCGTCGGGATCGCGCTCGGCCTTGAGCACCGCGGCCTGCAGCGTGCCGCCGCCGGCGCTCCAGCGGTACCAGTCGTTGCCGACCCGCCACAGCGCGCCACCGTCGGTGGTGAACTGCGGGCGCGAGGCGGCCTCGTTGCTGCGGGTCAGCTGGGTCAGCGCGCCGCTGCGCAGGTCGCGCAGGAACACGTCGCCGTTGCGCACGAACAGCATGCGCTGGCGCGTCGCGTCGTAGACCGGATCGGCCGCATCCAGGGTGCTGCGCTGGGTGTCCTCCACGCGCTGCGCGGCGGCGCCATCGACGCCCTGCCGGTAGGTATCGCGCACCGGGCTGCCGGCGCGCTTGAGCTGGTACTGCACCTGGCGCCCGTCCCAGGCCCACCATGCCGCCTCGACCGGCGGCCCGATCCAGTCCGGATCGGCCATCGCCTGCTCGATGGTCAGCGGAGCGGCGGTTTCCTGCGCGGCGGCCAGCGGCGCCAGGCAGGACAGGGACAGCAACACAAGGCACAGGGATACGCGACGCATCTGGATTCCGGTCGAACGGGCAAGCGGCGAGGGTAGCAGGGGGGCTGGGAATCGGGAATCGGGAATGGCAAGAGCGGTTTCCTGAGAGGCTGTTGACCGCGCGTGCAATGCAGATGCAGACGAAGTGCCTTTGCCATTCTCCATTCCCCATTCCCCACTCCCAGCCCCCTGCGACAAGACGTCACACGCAATTTCACCCGGCTGGGCCAACAATGGCGGCCAGTTACGGTTTCCCGAGCGAGCCCCATGGACGCAGTGATGCTTTCGCGCATCCAGTTCGGATTCGTCATCAGCTTCCACGTGCTGTTCCCGGCCTTCACCATCGGCCTGTCGAGCTGGCTGGCGTTCCTGGAATGGCGCTGGCTGCGCACCCGCGACACGCTGTGGCGCGACCTGTATTTCTTCTGGCTGAAGATCTTCGCGGTGTCGTTCGGCATGGGCGTGGTCAGCGGCATCGTGATGAGCTTCCAGTTCGGCACCAACTGGTCGGTGCTCAGCGAGCGCGCCGGCAACATCCTCGGCCCGCTGCTCAGCTACGAGGTGCTGACCGCGTTCTTCCTGGAAGCCTCGTTCCTGGGGGTGATGCTGTTCGGCTGGCGCAAGGTGCCGGAGAAGCTGCACTTCCTGTCCACCTGCCTGGTCGCGCTGGGCACGCTGATCTCCACGTTCTGGATCCTGTCGGCCAACAGCTGGCTGCACACCCCGGCCGGCTACGCGATCGTCGACGGCGTGTTCCAGCCGGCGCACTGGCGCGAGGTGATCTTCAATCCCTCGTTCCCGTACCGGCTCGCGCACATGGTGCTGGCCGCGTTCATCACCACCTGCTTCGTGATCGGCGGGGTCAGCGGCTGGTACCTGCGCCGCGGCCAGCACCTGGACGCGGCCGGGCGCATGCTGAAACTGGCGGTGGCGTTCGCCGCGATCGCGGTGCCGCTGCAGATCGCCGCCGGCGACGCGCACGGCCTGAACACGCTGGAGCACCAGCCGATCAAGGTGGCGGCGATGGAAGGCCATTGGCACGGCGAGGCGCCCGGCGCCGGCGTGCCGCTGGTGCTGTTCGCGGTGCCCAACGAAAAGGCCGAGCGCAACGACTACGAGGTCAAGATCCCGCGCGTGGGCAGCCTGATCCTGACCCACACGCTGGACGGTGAGATCGCGCCGCTGACCTCCGTGCCCGCCGACGAGCGGCCGCCGGTAAAGCCGGTGTTCTACGCGTTCCGGATCATGGTCGGGCTGGGCATGGCGATGCTGCTGCTGGCGCTCGCCTCGCTGTTCTTCTGGTGGCGCGGCACGCTGCTGCGGCAGCGCTGGCTGCACCTGGTCTGGAACGCGATGCTGCCGGCCGGGTTCGTGGCTCTGCTGGCCGGCTGGTTCGTCACCGAGATCGGGCGCCAGCCGTACGCGATCTACGGCCTGCTGCGCACCCGCGATGCGGTCAGCGCGATCAGCCCGGCGATGGTGTGGGTGTCGCTGGGCGTGTACGTGGCCGCGTACGCCTTCGTGTTCGGCTTCGGCGGCTGGTACATCCTGAAGATGCTGCGCAAGGGGCCGTTGCCGCACGAACCGGAACCGCAGCTGCAGGACGGCGACAAGACCCCGGCGCGGCCGATCTCGGCGGCCGACGACGACCTCGAGGAGACGCGCTGATGGACATGGCGACCGTGCTGCCGGTGATCTGGTTCGGCGTGATCGGCTTCGGCGTGCTGATGTACGTGCTGCTGGACGGCTTCGTGCTCGGCCTGGGCATCCTGGCCCCGTTCGCCGAGGACGAGGACCAGCTCGACCTGATGATGAACACCGCCGCGCCGATCTGGGACGGCAACGAGACCTGGCTGGTGCTCGGCGGCGCCGGCCTGCTGGCGGCGTTCCCCAAGGCCTATGCGCTGATCCTGTCGGCGCTGTACCTGCCGGTGCTGCTGATGCTGATCGCGCTGGTGTTCCGCGGCGTGGCCTTCGAGTTCCGCTTCAAGGCGCACAGTTCCAAGTACCTGTGGGGCTGGGCGTTCGCCGCCGGCTCGCTGTGCGCGGCGTTCTGGCAGGGCGTGATCCTCGGCGCGCTGGTGGAAGGCATGCCGCTGCAGGGCGGCAAGTACCTGGGCGGGGTGCTCGGCTGGTTCAGCCCGTTCTCGATGCTGACCGGCGCAGCGGTGGTGTTCGGCTACGCGCTGCTCGGCGGCAGCTGGCTGATCCTGAAGACCGAAGGGGCGATGCAGCGCATCGCGCGTGCGCTGACCCGGCCGCTGGTGCTGGTGGTGGTGGTGTTCATGGGCCTGGTCAGCGCGTGGCTGCCGTTCCTGGACTCGCGGATCATGGCGCGCTGGTTCCACGACGGCAATTTCTGGTGGCTGTCGCCGATCCCGCTGCTGGTGCTGCTCAACGCGTTCGCGCTGTGGCGCGCGGCGATGGCGCAGGGCCGCGATGCGCGCCCGTTCGTGCTGACCCTGTGCTTCTTCGTGCTCGGCTTCTTCGGCCTGGTGCTGGGCATCTGGCCGAACATCGTGCCGCCGGGGTTGAGCATCTGGGAAGCGGCGTCGCCGCCGTCCTCGCAGGGCTTCGTGCTGGCTGGGCTGGCGGTGCTGCTGCCGGTGATCCTGGGCTATACGGCGTGGTCGTACCGGGTGTTCCGCGGCAAGATCACCGCCGACACCGGCTACCACCACTAGCGGTTGCGCGTGGCGTGGTGGCAGCGCGCCGGTCCAGGCGCGCGTCCGGCTTGCCAGCGGCGGTGGCGGCGGCCAAGCTACCCGGACCCGCGGTCCGCTGCGGTCCAGCCGCCCGCCGAGCCGTCGCCACGCATGCCTGCCGTTCCTTCCCCTGTTTCCACGCTCCCGTCGTATCCGCTTGCGGTTGGCGACGCGCACCGCGCGCTGGCCTATGCCGGCGGCCAGCACATCGACCTGGGCACCTTCCTCGGCCATGTGCGCGGCCTGGCCGCGGCGCTGCCGCCGGGCCGCTACGCGCTGAACCTGTGCGAGGACCGCTACCGCTTCATGGTCGCGTTCTGCGCGGTGGCGCTGCGCGGGCAGACCTCGCTGCTGCCGTCCTCGCGCGCGCCGGCGGTGGTCGCCGAGGTGCAGCGCAGCCATGCCGACAGCTACTGCCTGGGCGACCTGGCGCTGGCCGAGCCGCCGCCGCACTACTGGCAGCTGCCCGAGCCGCTGCCGCGCCTGGACGGCGACATGCCGCAGCTGGCCGCCGATGCGCTGGTCGCGATCGGCTTCACCTCCGGCAGCACCGGCGCGCCCAAGCCCAATCCCAAGACCTGGGGCAGTTTCCTGACCAGCACCCGCCAGGACCTGCTGGCGCTGGCCGGGCTCTGGCAGGCCGACGAAATCCCGCAGGTCGTGGCGACGGTGCCGCCGCAGCACATGTACGGCATGGAGCTGTCGGTGCTGCTGCCGCTGGTGACGCCGCTGGCAGTGCATGCCGGGCGGCCGTTCTTCCCCGAGGACGTGGCGCGCGCGCTGGCGCAGGTGCCGGCACCGCGGTTGCTGGTGACCACGCCGGTGCACCTGCGCGCGCTGGTCGAATCCGGCGTGGCGCTGCCGCCGCTGGCCGGCATCGTCTCGGCCACCGCGCCGCTGGCACAGGAACTGGCCAGGGCCGCCGAGGCCCGCTTCGGCGGCGAAGTGCGCGAGATGTTCGGCTCCACCGAGACCTGCGTGTTCGCCAGTCGGCGCACCGCATGCGAGGCGCAGTGGACCCCGCTGCCCGGCGTGCGCGTGCTGCCGCAGCCCGACGGCACCCTGGTGCACGCGCCGCACCTGCCGCAACCAGTGCTGCTGGCCGACCTGATGGACGTGGCCGCCGACGGCCGCTTCCAGGTGCGCGGCCGCCAGGCCGACCTGCTGGAGATCGCCGGCAAGCGCGCCTCGCTGGCCGACCTGACCCGGCGCCTGCTGGCGCTGCCGGGCGTGGTCGACGGCGCGATGCTGCAACTGGAACCGGAACCCGGTCAGGCGGTTGGCCGCATCGCCGCCGTGGTGGTCGCGCCGACCCTGGACGACGCCGCGATCCTGGCCGCCCTGCGCCGCGAACTGGACCCGGTGTTCCTGCCGCGCCGCCTGCGCAAGCTCGACGCCCTGCCGCGCAACGAGACCGGCAAGCTGCCGCGCGACCGGTTGCTGGCGCTGTTGATGGGCGAGCGCGAGGGCTGAAGACTGGTCAGCGCCGGACGCCGCAGCGCCCCAGGTGTCCGGCGCATCTGCGGAGTACGCGGCTGACCACCCACCGCTCTTCACGACAAGGCGCTCGACACCTCCGCGGCGAGCCGCTCCACGTCCACCGGCACGCGCGTATCCACCGCGACCACAGTCCCTAGTCCCACCGGTCCGGCGTACTCAGCAAGCATGTCCGGCGACAATTCTTTCAATGGATGCGCAGCGTGATGGGTGCCTGCCGTCGCCCGATTGCGAAAACGTCGGGCGGTTTCGTCTGGCCCGCAGTCGCAGTGAACCTCGACGATGACCGCGTCCAGGCTGGCCAGTCTGTCGCGTTCGTACGCGCTGCGGGGCCGGAAGTTGGCTTCCAGCACCGCGTGCGGCGCGTGGCGTGCCAGCGACCAGAGGAGTTCCATCGCCGCGCCGCCGATCCGGCGCGATGCGGCGAGATCGCCGCCGCTGTCGCCGAGGGTGTCGGTCAGCGTTTCCTTGATGAAATCCTTGCAGAACAGCGGAAACCCGAGCCGTGTGGCGAGCGGTACCGCCAAGGTGGTTTTGCCTGCGCCAGGTGCGCCGGACACGATCACGATCTTGCGGCGACTGTCGGACATGGCATGCCAGTGCGAGGATCTGGAGCGGACGCCGCCGAGCAGCTGGCGACGTTACTTGGGATTCGGGTGCGTGCATCTGCAGGTGGCGAACCGCAGCGGCGGTCGCGACCGAACGTCCTGCATTGCTCGACGCCTGGTCGAGCAAACCGCACCCGCCATCGCGGCGATGGCGAGCTGGCGCGCCCGGCCGCGCGCACGCTCAGCCATGCACGCCGTCGATCTCCACCGCCAGTTCGTTGCGGCAGATCACCGCGTGCAGCAGCAGGCGCGGGACGCGGTTGCCGAAGCGGGCGTCGAGCGCTTCGGCGACCAGCGGCAGGTCGGCCGCTTCGCGCACGTAGACCTTCAGCCGGGTGCCGTCGCCGAACTGGGTCGGCAGGTCCGGGGCGTGCGTGCGCGCGGCGGCCAGCAGCGCGTCGAAGTTGGCGAAGGTTTCCTCCAGCTGCGCCAGCAGCTGGCCGCTGTGCATCGAGGCGTGGCCGACCACGCTGGCGGTGCCGGACAGCAGCAGCGGCATGTCGCTGCCGGCCGGCGGCAGCATCGCGCGGGCGAAGCTCGGCGATTGCGGGCCGTACTGGCGCGGGTAGCGGTAGGCGCTGACCTGGCGCGGGTTCTCCAGCGGCGTGCCGGCCTGCGCGGCGGCCAGCCAGTAGATCTGGATCACCCGCGCGTCGTCGCAGCGGCCGACCGCGGTGGCGGCCGGCAGCTGGCTGGTGTCGAAATCGCCGAGCCCGCGCGCGCGGCCGACGCAGAACTGGCGGTAGCGTTCGCGGTCGCCGCTGCCCAGGGTGATCGCGTCGAGGTAGTTCCAGATGCGCAGCAGGCGCGGCGTGGCGCTGCCGGCGACGAACGCGGTGATCTGCGCATAGGCCAGCGCCGAGGCCTCTTCGATCTCCAGCGCCTGCTCGTCGATCTCGATCACGCCGAACTGCAGGCGGCCGTCGCTGGCCCAGGCGATGTCGCCGTCGCGGCCGCTGCGCACCGGCGCGTCGGTGCGCCAGATCTCCAGCATGCGCGGGCCGTGCGGTTGCAGCGGCACGCGCAGGTAGCGTGGATCATCGTGGCGCGGGGCGTCGTTGCCGAAGCCGAACACCGCCAGCACCCGTTCGTCGCGCAGCAGCTCGCCCGGATCGGTCTCGGCGACGTAGTCCACCTGCAGCTGCGGATGCCGCTGGTCGTGGGGCGGGAACTGCGGGTACGGCCGGCTCATGATTTGTCTCCGTGCAGGGTGTCGCCTTGGAAGTGTTCGCGCGCCTGGCGGCGGCGCTGGCGCCAGGACCGCCAGGCGCGCGGCAGCATCGCGGCCGCGGACATGGCGTAGATGGCGCGGAATACGCGCAGCCGGCGCAGCACCGCGCGGTTGTCGAACACGTCGCCGGCCAGCATCGCCACCACCGCCTGTTCCACCTGCAGCACGTTGCGCGGCTGCGCGAACAGGTCGCGCATGGTGGGTGAGGTGAAGCGGTAGATGAACCACTTGAACTCGGCCAGGCCGCGGCGCAGGTGTTTCTCCAGGCCGCGCTGCAGCCGCGCCTCGCGCGCCGGATCGCGCAGCGCCGCGTCGACCATCGCCGCGCCGCGCTCGGCGCTGTGCATGGCCAGGTACACGCCGGAGGAGAACATCGGGTCGACGAAGGCGTAGGCGTCGCCGAGCATCAGCCAGCGCGGCCCGCCCATGCGCGTGCATTCGTAGG
Organism: Xanthomonas sp. AM6; assembly: GCF_025665335.1. Lineage (NCBI taxonomy): Bacteria > Pseudomonadati > Pseudomonadota > Gammaproteobacteria > Lysobacterales > Lysobacteraceae > Xanthomonas > Xanthomonas sp. AM6. Next base: position 4,698,476 of record NZ_CP106869.1, on the reverse strand, counting down.
CGTAGTTGCCGGTGGCGTGTACCGGCGCCACGCGCTGCGCGCCGGCCATGCGCGCGGTCACGTCCGGGTTCAGCGCCAGGGTGCGCATCAGGAACGCTTCGCTGTCGCCCTGGCGGGTCTTCATGTATTCGGGGTAGCACACCGCGCCGACGCTCATCACGTCGTCGGGCAGCGGGATCAGCCACATCCAGCCATGCGGGTGGCGGTAGATGCTGATGTTGCCGGCGTCCTCGCCGGGGCGCCGCGCCACCCCACGGAAATGGCTGAACAACGCCGCCGACTGGTGCTGCGCGTTGGCGCGCTTGAGCTTGAGCTTGTTGCCGAGGAAGGTGTCGCGGCCGCTGGCGTCGATCAGGTAGCGCGGGCGGAACGTGCGCACGCCGTCGGCGCCGCGGGCCTGCACCAGCGGGCGTTCGCCGTCCAGCTGCACCGCCTCGACCTTGACGCCCTCGTGCAGGTCGGCGCCGGCGGCGCGGGCGTGGGCGAACAGCACCCGGTCGAACTCGGCGCGCGGCACCTGGAACGCGTAGTCGGACTGCGCGCCCAGCGCGTTGGCGAAGCGGAAGGTGTTGTAGCCGCCGGCGTCGTTGGGGAAGTCGGCGCCGAGCTTGAGCACGCCGATCGCGCGCACCTGCTCGAGCACGCCCAGCCGCTGCAGGATCGGCACGTTCATCGGCAGTAGCGATTCGCCGATGTGGAAGCGCGGGTGGTGGTCCTTCTCCAGCAGGGTCACCCGCCAGCCCTTCTGCGCCAGCAGGGTGGCCGCGGCGCAGCCGGCCGGGCCGCCGCCGATCACCAGCACGTCGGGCGTTTCCGCCGCGGCGGCCTGCGGCGTGGCGGGGGAGGGCGCGGAGACGGCGGCGGTGGGATTCATCCTGAAAAACCTGCGGCGGACATGTAAGACGGACGGCATGATAGCTTGCCGGCCAGGATCGGGCAGTTGCGCCGCTGCGCCCGATGCACCATCTTGTCGCACCCGTCCTCTAGCCTGGAAGCCCCTGGATGTCTTCGCAAACCGCCGCCGAACGTGAACTGGCCGAGCTGCTGGTCGAGAGCCTGAACCTGGAGGACGTGCAGCCCGGCGACATCGATCCGGAGGCGCCGCTGTTCAACACCGGGCTGGGACTGGATTCGATCGACGCGCTGGAGCTGGCGCTGGCGATCAGCAAGCGCTACGGCTTCCAGCTGCGCTCGGACAACGACGAAAACCGCCGCATCTTCGCCTCGCTGCGCGCACTGTCGGCGCATGTCGAAGCCAACAAGACCAGCTGATCCGGCCGACGCCGCGCCCTGGGCGCTGGCGCTGAGCGTGCTGCTGGCGCTGGCGTATTCGCCGCTGGCGCATTGGGCCAATGCCGCGCACCGTTCCGACCTGGCCGTGCTGGCCGGCGCGGCGCTGGTGCTGATGCTGCTGGTGGAGCCGATGGCGCGGCGGCGGCCATGGGCCTGGGCGCTGGCGTTGCTGGCGCTGGCGTTGCTGGCGCCGCTGTGGCGCTCGCCGCACGCCCTGCTGCTGCTGGCCGCGCCGCCGGTGCTGTTCACCGCGTGGGTGGCCTGGTTCTTCGGGCGCAGCCTGCAGCGCGGGCGCACCCCGCTGATCTCGCGCATCGTCGAGGCGTTGTACCGCCAGGCGAACCTGCCGCTCACCCCCGCGCAACTGCGCTACACGCGCCGGCTGACCCTGGCCTGGACGCTGCTGCTGGCCGCCATGACCGTGCTGAACCTGGTCCTGGCGCTGTGCGCCGTGCCCAGCGGGGTGTTGGCGCAGCTGGGACAGGCCTCGCCGCTGCCGATCGGCGACGCGCGCGCCTCGCTGATCGCCAACCTGCTGGGCTACGGGGTCATCGGCGGCTTCTTCGTCGGCGAGTACTTCCTGCGCGGGCGCTGGTTTCCGCAGCGTCCCTACCGTAATCTGCCTGACTTCCTGCACCGGTTGGCGCGGCTGGGGCCGGTCTTTTGGCGCGATCTGTTGCGCTGACGCGCGCATCGCGGGGGCAGAGGGTTGTGCAGATCACCAAGGAAAAACTGAAGATGCCGCAGGCAGGGATGCCGTCGCGCATGGCCTGGGCCGTGTGGAACGCAGTGCAATTGCTGTTCACCCTGGCCTTCACCGCGGTGGGCATCGTCGCGGCGCTGGGCCTGCTGCTGCTGTGCGGGCCGCGCCTGCCGCTGCGCATGGGCGCGCGGGTGTGGGCGCCGGTGCTGTTCTTCGGCGCCGGGGCGCGGCTGGTGGTGGAAGGCCAGGAGCGGGTGGACTGGTCGCGCAACCACCTGTTCGTCAGCAACCACCAGTCGATCATCGACATCTGCGCGCTGTTCGCGGCGCTGCCGGTGCCGCTGCGCTTCCTGCTCAAGGACGAAATGCTGCAGGTGCCGTTCGTGAGCTGGTACGCGCGCGCCACCGGCATGCTGTTCCTGGACCGCGACAGCCGCCGCGCCGGGGCCATGGTCCGGCGCCAGGCCGCGGCGCTGCTGCGCCAGGGCCAGGACCTGTGCCTGTTCCCGGAAGGCACCCGCAGCCGCAGCGGCGAACTGGCCGAATTCAAGGCGGGGCTGTTGCAGGCCGCTATCGATGCTGGCGTGGACGTGGTGCCGGTGGCGTTGGACGGGGCGGGCAAGGTGCTGCCGTCGACCAGCCTGTTCCGGGTCCGGCCCGGCGTGATCCGGGTGCGGATCGGCGCGCCGATCAACGTGAACGGCGCCGATGGCCCGCTGGACCGGCAACAGCTGACCCAACGCGCGCACCACGCCGTCCGTGCCATGCTCGAACCCAGGATATGAGCCGCTGCCCTTATGGATTTCGTCGTACCGCATGATCATCCCAGCCTGCCAGGGCATTTCCCGGGCCACCCGGTGGTGCCCGGCGTGGTGGTGCTGGACCACGTGCTGCAGGCCGTCGAGGCCGTGCACGGCGCGCGCGGGCCATTGCGCCTGCCGCAGGTGAAGTTCCTGCAGCCGCTGCTGCCCGGCCAGCCGGCGCGGGTGGAACTGGACGGGGCGGCGCCGCGCTGGCGCTTCCGCGTGCGCCGCGGCGAGGACCTGCTGGTCAGCGGCGACCTGGTCGCGGACGCGGCGCCATGAGCGCCAGCTGGAAGCACCGTCCGGAAGGCGGCGGCCGGTTCGCGCTGTGGCTGATCCGCAGCATCGCCCGCTACGGCGGCCGCGCCGTCGGGCGCCTGCTGCTGTATCCGATCACCCTGTATTTCCTGCTGGTGCGCGGCCCGGAGCGGCGCGATTCGCGCGACTACCTCAGCCGCGTGTTCGACCGCCCGGCCACGCTGCTGGACGTGGCCCGGCACATCCACACCTTCGCCTCGACCATCCTGGACCGGGTGTTCATGCTGTGCGGGCAGATGCACCGCTTCCAGGTCGACATCCAGGGCCTGGAGCAGCTGCACGCGCAGATGGACCGCGGCCGCGGCGTGCTGATCTTCGGCTCTCACCTGGGCAGCTTCGACGCGCTGCGGGTGCTGGCCACCGAACGCCCCGACGTGCAGGTCAAGGTGGTGCTGGACAAGGCGCACAACCCGGCGATGACCGAACTGCTGGGCGCGCTCAATCCGCAGCTGGCGGCCAACATCATCGATGCCGGCATGGACAGCACCTCGATCGTCATGGCGATCAAGCAGGCCGCCGACGAAGGCGCGCTGGTCGCGTTGCTGGTGGACCGCCCGCGCCCGGAGGACCCGGCGCTGCCGGCCGCGTTCATCGGCCAGGGCGCGATGTTCCCGACCTCGCCGTGGCTGATCGCCGCGGCGCTGAAGGTGCCGGTGGTGCTGGCGTTCGGCCTGTACCGCGGCGGCAACCGCTACCAGCTGGTGTTCGAGACGTTCAGCGAAGGCCTGGACCTGCCGCGGCGGCAGCGCGCGCCGGTGCTGGCGGCGCTCATCCGCGATTACGCCGCCAGGCTGGAACATTACACGCGCTCCGCGCCGTACAACTGGTTCAACTTCTACGATTTCTGGAACAACCGCCATGCCGATGCGTCGCACCTTGCCGTGGATGCTGATACTGCTGTGCAGCGCCGCACCGCTGTGCGCCGCGCCGCCTGAGCCGCTGGACCCCGGCTGGATCCTGCAGAAGCTGGCGCGGCCGGTCCCGGTCAGTACCGATTTCGTCGAACTGCGCGGCTCGGCGCTGCTGAAGGCGCCGCTGCGGGTGCAGGGCCAGTACCGCCGCCCGGACACCGACACCCTGGTGCGCGAAGTCACCGCGCCGTACCGCGAGACCACCACCCTGCGCGGCGGCGAGGCCACCCTGGAACGCGCCGGCAAGGCGCCGCGGCGTTTCTCGCTGGCGCGGGTGCCGGAACTGGCCGGCCTGCAGAACGGCTTCGGCGCGCTGCTGTCCGGCGACCGCGCGCAGCTGCAGCAGCACTACGCGCTGAGCAGCAGCGGCACCCGCGAACGCTGGCAGTTGCAGCTGCAGCCCAGGGACCCGGCGCTGGCCGCGCAGGTGCGCAGCCTGCGCCTGTACGGGCGCGGTGCCGAGCTGCGCTGCATCGAGACCACCCCGGCCAAGGGCGACGTGCAGCGCACCCTGCTGGCCGGCGCAGCGCGCGACGCGGCCAGCCTCCTCGAGACCGATGCGCTGACCGCGCTGTGCCACGGCGACGCGCATTGATGCGCCCCGCCTGCGATAGCGCGCAGCGGCCCGCGCCGTGCGCCGCCGCCTGCGCGGCCGCGGTGCCGGATATGCGGGCCGTTGCCGGGTCGCAGCGATGAAACGCCAATTGGGTTCGAAGGCACGCATCGCGCTGGCGCTGCTGTGGCTGGCGCTGCTGGCCGGTGGCGGCTGGTGGCTGGGCAACGTGCTGCAGGTGTCCGGCGACCTGCGCAAGTTCATGCCCGAAGCCCAGACCCCCGCGCAGACCCTGCTGCTCGACGAGCTCGGCGAAGGCCCGGGCTCGCGGCTGCTGCTGATGTCGCTGTCCGGCGCCGATGCGGCGACGCTGGCGCGGCAATCGCAGGCGCTGCGCGCGCAGCTGGCCGCGCAGCGCGACACCTTCGAGCTGGTCGCCAACGGCGCCGATGCCGGGCTGGACGCGATTCCCGAGCGCCTGCTGGCCTACCGCTACCTGCTCAGCGACAGCTTCGACGCGCATCCGCTGGATGCGCCGACGCTGGCCGACGCGCTGCAGGCACGGCTGCAGGACCTGGGCTCGCCGGCCGCGGCGATGGTCGAGCCGCTGCTGCCGCGCGATCCGACCTTGGAAATGCTGCATCTGGCCGAGAGCCTGCAGCCGGCCGGCGGCCCGCAGCAGCGCGACGGGGTCTGGTTCGACCGCGCCGGCAAGGACGCGCTGCTGGTCGCGCAGACCCGCGCCGCCGGGTTCGACCCGACCGGGCAACAGCGCGCGGTGGACGCGATCCACGCCGCCTTCGCCAAGGCCAGCGCCGGCAGCGCCAGCCGCCTGACCCTGACCGGGCCGGGCGCGTTCTCGGTGGAGATCGGCGGGCGCACCCAGAACGAGGCGCAGTGGATCGGCATGCTGGATACGCTGGGCCTGGTGGTGCTGCTGCTGGTCGCCTACCGCAGCTGGAAGATCCCGGTGCTGGGCGTGCTGCCGCTGGCCAGCGCCGGGCTGGCCGGGCTGGGCGCGGTGGCGCTGCTGTTCGACGGCGTGCACGGCATCACCGTGGCGTTCGGCTTCACCCTGATCGGCGTGGTCCAGGACTATCCGATCCACCTGTTCAGCCATCAGCGCCCGGGCCTGGACCCGCGCGCCAACGCGCGCCACCTGTGGCCGACGCTGGCCACCGGCGTGGTCTCCACCTGCATCGCCTACGTCACCTTCCTGTTCTCCGGCGTGGACGGCCTGCGCCAGCTGGCGGTGTTCACCATCGCCGGGCTGCTGGTGGCGGCGCTGACCACGCGCCTGCTGCTGCCGGCGTTGATCGATCCTTCGCCGCGCGACCACGCCGACTCGCCCGCATTGGCGCGGCTGTGGCGCGGCATCGCGCGGCTGCCGCGGCCGCGCTGGTCGCTGCTGGCGCTGGCCCTGGCCGCGGCGGCGGTGATCGCGTTCGCGCCGGGCCCGTTCTGGCAGAACGACCTGTCCAAGCTGACCCCGGTGCCGGCCGACGGCCTGGCCCGCGACGCGCACCTGCGCCAGGAACTGGGCGCGCCGGACGTGCGCTACGTGCTGTCGCTGCCGGCGGCGTCGGCCGATGCCGCGCTGGCCGCGTCCGAGCGGCTGCGCCCGCGCCTGGACGCGCTGGTCGCGCGTGGCGAGCTGGCCGGCTACGACATGGCCGCGCGCTACCTGCCCAGCGCGGCGACCCAGCGGCGGCGCCAGGCGGCGTTGCCGGACGCGGCGCAGGCGCGTGCGCTGACCGCCGCGGCGGTGGCCGCCACGCCGTTCCGCGCCGACGCCTTCGCCCCGTTCCTGGCCGACCTGGAACGCGCCCGCAGCGCGCCGCCGCTGACCGCGCGCGACCTGCGCGGCACGCCGCTGGCGACCACCGTCGACGGCCTGCTGCTGGACCGCGCCGACCACGCCACCGCGCTGGTGTCGCTGACCGGCCTGCGCGACCCGGCGCGGCTGGCCGGCGCGGTGCAGGGCAGCGGCGCGCAGCTGCTGGACCTGAAGGACGCCTCCGAATCGCTGGTCGCCGCCTACCGCGGCCGCGTGCTCGGCGCGCTGGGCATCGCCGCGCTGCTGCTGGCGCTGACCGTGGCGCTGGCGCTGCGCACGCCGCGCCGGATCGTGCGCGTGCTGTTGCCGATGGCGCTGACCACGCTGCTGATCCTGGCGATCCTGCGCGGCTGCGGGGTCGAACTGAACCTGTTCCACCTGATCGCGCTGATCCTGGCCGCCGGCCTGGGCCTGGACTACGCGCTGTTCTTCGACCATGCCGGCGACGACCGCGCCGACCAGCTGCGCACGCTGCATGCCCTGATCGTGTGCAGCCTGATGACGCTGCTGGTGTTCGCGCTGCTGGCCGCCTCCAGCATCCCGGTGCTGCGCGCGATCGGCAGCACCGTGGCGTTGGGCGTGCTGTTCAATTTCGTGCTGGCGCTGCTGGTCTCGCGCGAGGACGCCAGCGCCGCGCCGGCCGTGGTGCACGGGGAGGCAAGCGCATGAGCGAACTGCCGCGCGGACGCGACGCGATCGCGGCGCTGGTGCCGCACCAGGGCCTGATGTGCCTGTGGGAAGAGGTGCTGGCCTGGGACGCGCAGCGCATCGTGCTGCGCAGCCTGGCGCACCGCGCCGCCGAGCATCCGCTGCGCAGCGGCGGCCGCCTGCGCGCGCTGCACCTGTGCGAATACGGCGCGCAGGCGATGGCGGTGCACGGCGGCCTGCTCGGCCGCGCCAGCGGCAAGCCGGTGCGCCCGGGCATGCTGGTCGCGCTGCGCGGCGTGCAGTTGCACGTGGCCGATCTGGAGGCATTGCCGGAGGCGATCGAGTGCGAGGCCGAAGTGCTGCTGCAGGCCGAGGACAGCCAGCAATACGGCTTCCGCATCGTCCATCGCGGCCAGCTGCTGGCCGAAGGCCGCGCCACGGTGATGCTCGGCGCGGCGTAGCGTTTCGACTGGCGTCTGTAGGAGCGGCTTCAGCCGCGACAGGCTCTGTCAGCAACGCGTCGCGGCTGAAGCCGCTCCTGCAAACGCCGCATACGCTGGCGCCACGCCCGCGAATCGCTAGCATGGCGACCCCGCCCCCTTCCGCCCGAGGAACTACGATGTCACAGCCTTCTTCCGCGCGCCGCGCCCTGGTCACCGGTGGCAGCGGCGACCTGGGCGGGGCGATCTGCCGGCGCCTGGCCGCCGACGGGCTGCACGTGATCGTGCACGCCAACGGCAATCTGGCACGCGCGGCGGCGGTGGTGCAGGACATCGCCGCTGCCGGCGGCAGCGCCGAGGCGGTGGCGTTCGACGTGGCCGACGCCGATGCCAGCGCCGCGGCACTGGCCGCGCTGCTGGAGGCCGGGCCGATCCAGGTGGTGGTCAACAACGCCGGCATCCACGACGACGCGCCGATGGCCGGGATGCACGCGGCGCAATGGCACCGGGTCATCGACGTGTCGCTGCACGGCTTCTTCAACGTGACCCAGCCGCTGCTGCTGCCGATGGCGCGCACGCGCTGGGGCCGCATCGTCAGCGTGTCGTCGGTGGCGGCGGTGCTCGGCAACCGCGGCCAGACCAACTACGCCGCGGCCAAGGCCGCGCTGCACGGCGCCAGCAAGTCGCTGGCGCGGGAGATGGCCAGCCGCGGGATCAGCGTCAACGTGGTCGCGCCCGGGGTCATCGAGGGCGCGATGGCCGGCGAGGCGTTCGCGCCGGAGGCGATCAAGCAACTGGTGCCGGCCGGCCGCGCCGGCAGGCCGGACGAGGTCGCCGCGCTGGTCGGCTTCCTGTGCTCGGACGCGGCCGGCTACGTCAACGGCCAGGTGATCGGCGTCAACGGCGGCATGGGCTAGGACGTGTCATCCGTCCCCTGAACGGCGCGCGCCACGCCCGCGCATGCGGGTTCGCGGCAGCGCCGATACGGCGGCGTGCACGCGCAAGCGTGGCCCTGCGGGTTGGCGCCTGTCAGGCCGTCCGCCGGTACCGCGCGGCTCGACCCGCCCACCGGCCAGGCGCTGCGCCACGCGGCACCGGCGCGCGACCTGACCGGCCCAATGCGACCCGTTCGGGAATGGCGACGCGCCCTGGCGCCCGCGGCGCGGTACTTGGAATGCGGGCGGGGCGGGCCTATAGTCGGGACATGTCCGTCGTGCCTGCCAGCAAGAAGCGCCCCAGCCGGGTCCCGGGCGGCACGGTCGCGACCGTGTCCGAGCTCAAGGACCGCACCTATGCCGTGTTCACCGGGTCGGGCGTGCGCGTGGACCTGCAGGCGTTCTTCAACAGCGAGTCCGGGCGCCAGGCGGTGAGCAAGGTGGCGCGCACGGTCCGCGGCCGCGTCGAGGCCAAGCGCGCCAAATAGCCGCGGGGGCAAGGAATGCCTTTCAACCAGTTGCTGTTGCCGCTGATCGGCGGCTATCTGTTCGTCAACTTCACCTTCATCACCTCCTACTGGGCCTCGCGCCAGGGCAAGGAACAGTTGCTGATGGCCTCGGCGCTGGTCGGCATCCTCGCGCTGGCGATGGCCCGGGTGCTGGCGGTGCTGTTGATGGCCACCGCCTGGGGCCGCGAGGCCTGGCACCTGCTGCATCTGGTCGCGCCGTATCCGGGCATCGGCACCGCCTTGCTCGCCTTCCTGATCTGCCTGGCGCTGCGGGTGTGGATCAACTGGTTCTGGCCGCGCGACGAGGCGGCGCTGTGGCTGTACGGCACCGGCACCTACAACAGCCTGGAGCGGCTGTTCTTCCTCAGCGTGCTGCGCGTGGAGCAGGTGCGGACCCGCGGCTTCGTCGCCGAACTGGCGATACGCATGCTGTGGCATCCGCCGCTGCGCCTGCGCCGCTGGCTGTCGCGGGTGCTGTCGTCGCGCTCGGCGGCGGACCAGGCCGGGCTGGATGCGCAGGCGCACCCGGCCGATCGCTTGGACGCGCTGGAGACCAGCGACGGCCTGCTCGCGCCGGTGCCGGTGCTGCTGTCGCTGAAGGACCGCAAGGTCTACGCGGGCTGGCTGGAATGGATCCCGCCGCTGCGCGCCGACGCCTCGCCGTACCTGCGCCTGATCCCGGTGTGGAGCGGCTACCGCGATGCGCAGACCCTGCGGGTGGTGGTGACCGAGAACTACTCCGAGGACATCTTCTCCGGCTCCGAGCTGCCGGCGGCGAAGGTGATCTCCACCGGCGACATCGCCAACGCCAGCCTGTTCGATCCGGACGTGTTCGACCGTTTCGGCAGCGAGCCGGCGGAGGCGGAGCAGGGCGACGCGGAGCGGGACGCCGCCGCGCAGGCGCCGCGCCCGCGGGCCGCCGACGCGGAGTGAGCGCTCACGCCGCCGCGCGCGACGCGGCGATCGTCGGCAGCGACCGCCAGCGCCATGGCGCTCGGCGCGGCCGGTCGCCGATCCCGATCACCGCGTCCCGTGCCGTCCCGGCAGGCCGTGCGGACGCTACGCTGCGCGCGCGTACCAGGTGGCGGCCAGCGAGCGCTCGCCGTCCAGCGTATCGGCGAGCAGCGCGTCCAGGCCGTGGCCATCGATCTGCGGATGCTGCGCCCGCGCCTGGCCCAGCACTTCGCGCGCCAGCCAGCTCATCCGCGCCACGTTCTCGCGTACGCGCGCGACGAACGCCGCGTCGTCCAGCACATCGTTCAGCGCCGCGTTGAGCTGGTGGAACCAGCCGATCACGTACTGGTCGAGCAGCCGCCCGTCGGCTTCCGGCTGGCCTTGCGCCGCGTTGTGGCGGCCCCAGTCGCGCAGCAGCGCCTGCATGCCCAGGTTGAGTTCGCGCGCGTGGGTGAAGTCCGGGCGCAACCGGCCCAGCGTCGGCAGGTCGGCGATGCGGTTGGAGAAGAACAGCGGCGCCAGCAGCGCCCAGTAGTAGGTGTAGTCCCAGATCACCTTGACCGGCATCACCTGCGCGTCGCCGAACAGCGGGTACTGGTCCTGGTACAGGGTCAGGGTGTTCTCGTAGAACGAGAAATACAGCTGCTGGTACAGCTCGGCGTAGGGCGCGAGGTTGCCTCCGGCACGGTCGCGCCCGATCAGTTCGCAGATGTAGGTATTGGAGATGGCGATGAAGTCGCTGCCCGGCGAATAGAACGGGTCGAGAAAGACCCCGGCCTCGCCGGTCAGCGCCCAGCGCTGCGCCGAGAACACCTGCTTGCAGCCGTAGGAGAACTTGCGCAGGAACAGGAAGTCCTGCAGCGCGTGCTGGCTCTGTTCGAGCGTGCGCGCCACCTGCGGCTGGTGCGTGCGCAGCCAGGCCATCGCCTTGTCGTGGGTGTTCATCGTCTCCAGCGGATGCATCTGCGCATCGCAGACGATGCCCAGCGAATGCGCGCCGGAGGACAGCGGGATCAGCCAGAACCAGTAGCCCGGGCCGCACATGTGGTTGGTCGAGCGCCAGCGGTCCGGCGGCGTGCAGCGCTGCAGCCAGCCGCTGTCCTGCGACCAGGCGTTGGGATCCACCAGCCCGTCCACCCGCCACCACACCGCGTTGGCGTTGTGCGCGTTGTCCTGGGCCAGACCCAGCTTGCGCTTGAGCAGGCCGGCGCGGCCGCTGGCGTCCACCACCCAGCGCGCGCGCAGCGTCGCCGCGGCGCCGTCGCGCTCGTAGCGCACCTGGTGGTCGGCGTCGTCGTCGGCCAGGTCGATGCCGCGCACCGTGCAGCCGTCGATGAACTCCACGCCCAGCGCGCGGGCGCGCTCGCCGAGGAAGTTCTCGAAGCGGCCGCGGTCGATCTGCCACGACGGCGTCGGCAGCAGCTGGCTCACGCCCAGCTCGGTGCAGCGGTCGATGTCCTCGCGCCCGTCGGAGAAGAAGAAGCGGAAGCCGAACTTGCGGATCTGCTCGGTTTCCAGGTGCTCGCGCAGGCCGAGCACGTTGGCGAAGTAGTGCGCGCCGATCTCCACCGAGGATTCGCCGACCTTGAACGCGGCCTCGCGTACCGGATGCGCCCGCCGTTCCAGCACGCTGATGCGCAGTGCCGGGTCGCGCTGGCGCAGTTGCAGGGCCAGGGTCAGCCCGGCCAGGCCGCCGCCGGTGATCACCACATCCGCGTGCTGCTCGTTCATGTCGTTTCTTCCTTGTCGAAAGGTGTGGGCACCTCGGGAAATCCGCCGGGGGCATCGTCGATCAGCACCGGATTGGCGCGGACGCGACGGTATTCGCGCAGCACCTGGCCGTACCTGCAGACCTGCACGACCACGTGCGAGGTGATCTTCCACAGGTCGCGCACCAGGCGGAAATGGCTCTTGCGGAACTCGCCGGCCTGGTGCGCGTAGCGCGTCTCGATCGGCACCGCGACCACCCGCGCGCCGGCCTGGCGCGCGGCGGAGATCAGCAACTGCGCCTCGAACACGAAGCCTTCGCCGGGCACGTCGGGCAGGGTGAACACCGACTGCGGGTACAGGCGCTGCCCGCTCTGGCTGTCGACCAGCTGGAAGCCGCAGGCCCAGGCGATGCCCCAGTCGCCGAAGTCGTTGCCGATGCGGCGGATGGTCGGCTGGCTGGCGCGCTTGCGCAGCCGCGCGCCGACGATCACGCAGCCGGGATGGCGGTTGGCCGCGGCCAGCAGGCGCGGGAAGTCGGCGGCGCTGTGCTGGCCGTCGCCGTCCATCGTCATCACCGCGCGCGCGCCCTGGCGCTGCGCCTCGGCGAAGCCGCTGCGCAGCGCGGCGCCCTTGCCGCGCCGCTGCGGGTGGCGGATCAGCGTCACCGGCAGGTCGGCGATGCAGTCGCTGGTGCCGTCGTCGGAACCGTCGTCGACCACGATCACCCGCGGGCAGTGCGCCAGCGCATCGCCGACCACCTCGCGGATGCGCAGCGATTCGTTCAATGCCGGAATCAGGATCGCGGCATCGGCGGCGCTCAGCGGGCTGCGGCTCATGCCGCCAGCTCCACGTACAGGCAGCGGCCGCCGCCTGCGTCCAGCGTGCAGCCGGCGGCGCCGGCGGCCAGCGCGTCGAACAGCGCCAGCATCGGCGCCATCGCATTGCCGGCGGCGTGCCGGGCCAGCGCGCCGCCGTCGGCGTCTGCCGCGCCGTCGCCCAGGCGCACGCGCAGGCGCGGCTTGCCCGGCAGCGCCGCGGCGCCGAGCACCAGCGCGCCGCCGAGCAGGCCCTCGCTGTGCGAGACGCGGCCCAGCGGGCCGGCCGAGCGGCTGTCGTAGCCGGCCAGCAGGATCGCCTCCTCGCCGGCGGCCAGCTGCGACAGCGCCTCCAGCAGGCCCTGGGCGAAGCTGGCGCGGTGCGCACTGATCGCGGTCGCCGCGGCGGTGGCGCCGGCGCCGATGGTCCAGTAGCCGGCGGCGGCGTTGTGCACCGAGTTGTGGAACTTGGTCGGCGAGATCGCCAGCGGATCGTCGGCCAGCGTGGCGCACATGTAGTCGGTGATCGCCAGGTCGCCGTGGGTGGAGGTGAACACCGACGGCAGCGTGGCCGGATCGCGGCCGGCGTCCTGGCATGCGGCCAGCGCCACTTCCAGCGACACCGCCACCGTGTCCGGCGCGCGGCGCCGCTCGTTGGCCGCCAGCAGCTGCGACGCCGGCCGCGCCGGGGTCTCCAGCGTGGTGCCGGCGCCGCTGGCGAAGGCGCGCGCCGCCGCCCAGTTGGGCAGGCCGCCGGTCCAGAAGCCGATGCCTTCGATGGTCGCGGTCAACATCGGCGTGCTCATGCGCGGCCGAACAGCAGCGAGCAGTTGTTGCCGCCGAAGCCGAAGGAATTGTTCATCGCGTAACGGACCTGTGCGTGGGCAGCGGCGAAGCGGATCTGCGGGCCGCACTCCGGATCGGGCTGGTCGCTGTTGAGGGTGCCGGGGAGCAGGCCCTCGCGCAGCGCGAGCAGCGCGAACACCGACTCGACGATGCCGGCCGCGCCCAGGGTATGCCCGGTCCAGGCCTTGGTCGAACTGGCGTGCAGGGTGGCCGGGAACAGCGCCGCCACTGCGGCGGCCTCGATGCTGTCGTTGGCCGGGGTGGCGGTGCCGTGCAGGTTCAGGTAGCCGACCTCGGCCGCCTCCACCCCGCCGCGCCGCAGCGCGGCGCCCATCGCCAGGCGCGCGCCCAGCCCCTGCGGGTGCGGCGCGGACATGTGGTGCGCGTCGCTGGATTCGCCGTAGCCGCACAGCACCGCCAGCGCCGGCGGCGCCGCGGCCGCGTCGGTGCGCTCCAGCAGCGCATAGCCGCCGGCTTCGCCCAGCGACAGCCCGACCCGGCGCACGTCGAACGGCCGGCACGGTTCCGGCGACACCAGCTGCAGCGCGTTGAAACCGAACAGCACGCTGCCGCACAAGGTGTCCACGCCGCCGACCAGGGCCGCATCCACCACCCCGGCGGCGATCAGCCGCGCCGCCTGCGCGAACACCTTGGCGCTGGACGAACAGGCGGTGGCGACGGTGATGCACGGCCCGCGCAGGCCGGTGGCGTGCTGCACGAAATCGCCCAGCGAGTGCGGCGTATGCACGATCGGCCGCTCCAGGTCGGCGGGAAAGCGCGCGCCCTCGGCATCGTGCTCGAGCCGGGTATAGGCCTCCTCGCTGGCGCCGATGCTGGAGGTGGAGGTGCCCATCACCACCGCCACGCGCTCGGCGCCATGGCGCTGCGCGGCGGCGGCGACCGCCTCGCGCAGGCCGTCCTGCTGCAGCGCCAGCCACGCCAGGCGGTTGTTGCGGCATTCCCAGTCGGCCAGCGCCGACGGCAGCGGCAGGCTTTCCAGCGCGTCCACGCGGCCGATCCAGCAGGGCAGCGGCTGCGCGCCGAAATCGTTGCGGCGCAGGCCGCTGCGGCCGTCGCGCAGCGCCGTGGCCTGGGCCTGCAGCCCGCTGCCGAGCGCGGTGGTCGCGGTGTATGCACGAATCGCGACGGGTGCCATGCGGGGCGACGGGGACGCTTCGGTCACGCGATATTCCGTAGAGGATGAATCGCAGGAGTATATCGACGCGGTGCGCGAAGCCGTGAAGCGCACGCGCCCACGCTGAACGTGAACGGGCATGGCGCATGCATTTATAAATGCAACGCAGGGCGCGCGCTTTCGCCGCTGGCGCATTTCCTCCACAATCGCTTGCCTTTCCACGCCAGGCGCACGCCACGGGCATGCAAGCCTACGTCTACAAAAGCCAACGCAAGCCGGACACCTATCTCTACCTCGCCAAGCGCGACGACTTCGGCTGTCTGCCGCAGGCGCTGCTGGCGTCGCTGCAGCCGCTGGGGTTCGTGCTCGAGGTGGCGTTGACCGCCGAGCGCACCCTGGCCCGCACCGACCCGGCCGCGGTCCGCGCGAATCTGGCCGGCTGCGGCTTCCATCTGCAGTTGCCGCCGCTCCCCGACGGCCGGACCGATCGACACGATGACTGACTCCCCCTTCCGCGCGCGCGCTCCCTGGATCGCCGCGGCGCTGGGCGCGCTGCTGGCGCTGGTCGCCGGGGTCGGACCGCTGGCCGCGGCGCTGGGCGCCTGGCTGGCGCAGCCGGCGTTCGCGCTGGCGCTGTCCTGGCAGCGCGGCAGCCGGCCGCGGCCGGCCAGCGCGCAGGCGTTGGGCCGCGAACTGCTGCCGTTGCTGGCGCTGTGGGCCGGCGGGCTGGGCCTGGTCGCGTTGCTGGTGGCCTGGCCGCTGGCGGCGCTGCGCGACAGCGGCAGCCTGGCCGCGGCGCTGGCGCTGAGCGTGGCCGCCAGCGCGGCGCTGCTGGGGTTGTGGCGCACCTGGCCGCTGTGGCACGGCAGCGAGTGCGCCGGCGGCCCGCTGGGCGCGCGCTGGCAGGCGCTGGCGCAGCAGGACGTGCAGGCCTGGCGCGGCCTGGCGGTGGCGGCGCTGGTGCTGGTGCTGGCCGGGATCGGCGTGTTGCTGGCGTGGCCGGGCCTACTGGCCGCCGCCGCGCGCTGGCCGCTGGCGCTGGCCTATGCGTTGCTGTCGCCGCTGCTGCATGCCCTGCTGCAGCGCGTGGCCGCGCCGCAGACGCTGGCGGTGCCGGCTTCCTCGGCGGACCTGTTCGCCGAACTGAGCGCGGCCTCCGCGCCGCGCGAGGACGAGGCGGCGCCGGCGCCGGACGAACTGCACGCGGCGCTGTACGACGCCGCGCGCGGCGGCCGCGTCGATCGTGCGCTGCAACTGCTGCAGGCCGGCGCCGACCCGCACGCGCTGCCGGCGCCGGACTGGCGCGACCAGCGCAGCCTGCCGGTGCTGGCCGCGGTGCTGCCGGACCTGCGCCTGCTGCGCGAGCTGATCGTGCGCGGCGTCGACGTCAACCAGCCGCACCTGGGCATGACCCCGCTGCTGGCCGCGACCCGCGACAGCTGGCACGGCCGCCCCGAGGCGGTGATGACCCTGCTCGCCAACGGCGCCGACCCGCGCGCCAGCGACGGCGACGGCAACACCCCGCTGCACCATGCCGCGCGCAGTTCCGATCCGGGCGTGGCCGCGCTGCTGCGCGATGCCGCCGCCGAGCTGGACGCGCTCAACCGCGACGGCCTGACCCCGCTGGCGGTGGCCTGCCACGTCGGCAACTGGCGCATGGCCAAGTTCCTGCTCGAGCGCGGCGCCAAGCCGGAACCGGCCGAGGGCAGCCCGGTGCTGCTGGCCGCGGCCGGCACCGAGGAGGACGATCCGGCCGGCGTGCAGCTGCTGCTCAAGCACAAGGCGCGGGTCGACGCGCGCGACCGCCAGCGCCGCAGCGCGCTGCACGAAGCGGCGCAGGCCGGGCACGTGGAGATCGTCGATGCGCTGCTCGGCGCCGGCGCCAACCTGGAAGCGCGCGACGCGCTGGGCCGCACGCCGTGGCTGGAAGCCGCGCGCCACGGCCGCGTCGCGGTGCTCGAACACCTGCTGCCGCACAAGCCCGACCTGACCGCCGTCGACGGCGACGGCCGCAACGCGGTGTTGCTGGCCTGCACCGCCGACCAGGTCTCGCCGGGGCTGATCCGGCGCCTGCTGGAGCTGGGCATCGCGGCCGCGCAGCCGGACCACGGCGGGCGCCGCGCGGTCGACCTGGCCGCCGAGGCCGGGCGCTGGGCGATCGTGTCCGCGCTGGATCCGGACTATCCGCTGCCGGCCGCGGTCAGCGACGGCCAGGGCGAGGTCGGCCACGCCAGCCTGCCCGACCGGCCGCCGCTGGAACTGCTGCGCGAAGGCCTGCAACTGGGCCAGCGCGACGGCCTGGCGGCGCTGGCGCGGCTGTGCGCGGCCGAGGAACTGGGTGCGCTGCTGCACGATCCGCACCTGGCGCTGAACCCGCAGGCGGTGGACTGGTTGCTGGCGCACGGCGCCGCGCCGGAAGTGCTCGACGCCTGTGGCGACACGCCGATGTTCGCGCTGCTCTCGCGCGGCGTGGAGGCGGTGCCCAGCCTGCAGGCGATGCTGCGCCACGGCGTGTCGCCGGCCGGCCGCGGCGGCCTGACCCGGCTGCTCGCCGCCTGCGCCCAGCACGACCATGCCTCGCGCGCGCTGGAGCAGTTCGCGCTGGACCTGCTCGAGCGCGGCGCCGATCCGTTCGCGCCGTCGCCGGCCGGCGATCCGCCGCTGTCGCTGGCGGTGCGCCTGGGCTGGCTGCGCCTGCAGCTGCAGCTGCTCGAACGCGGCGCCGACCGCGAGGCGCGCGACAGCCACGGCATGACCGCACTGCACCTGGCCGCCGCGCTGGGCCGCGAGGCCTCGTTGAAGCTGCTGATCCAGCAGGGCGCCTCGCCGGAGGCGCGCGCCGCCGACGGGCAGACCCCGCTGGGCGTGGCCCTGGCCAGCGGCCGCCGCGACCTGGCCGATTGGCTCGACTGGCGGATCTGGCCGTTGCCGCGGCGCCCGCTGCGCGAGGCCGACCTGCCGGCCGCGGCGATGGTCGGCGACGCCGATGCGATCCGCCGCCTGATCGATCTGGGCCTGGCGGTGGATGCGGTCGACGCGCAGGGCTGCACCGCGCTGCTGCGCGCCGCCGGCGGCGGCCATGCCGCGGCGGTGGACCTGCTGCTGGCGCGCGGCGCCGACCTGCAGCACGCCGCGGGCAGCGGCGCCACGCCGTTGTCGGCGGCGGTGAGCATGCGCCAGACCGACATCGTCGCCGCGCTGCTGGCGGCCGGCGCGCAGATCGAGCAGCGCCTGCCCGGCGGCGTCACCGTGCTGATGCTGGCCTGTGCGCTGGGCCTGCCGGACATCGCCGCACGCCTGCTGGCGGCCGGCGCCGACGTGCATGCCGGCGATGCGCAGCAGCTGGCGCCGCTGCATTGCGCCGCGCTGTACGGCTTCACCGCGCGCGACAAGTCGCGCCTGCTGGCGCTGCTGGACACCTTGCTGCTGGCCGGCGCCGAGGCCGACCGCAGCGCCGCCGGCGGCGTGACCCCGCTGCTGCTGCTGCTCGGCGCGCGCGCCGAACCGGGCACCGCCTGCGAAGAGCCGGTGGTGCTGGCCGGGGTGGAGCGCCTGCTCGACGAAGACGTGAGCCTGGACGTGCAGGACCCGCGCGGCTTCGGCCCGCTGCACCTGGCCGCGCTGCACGGCCTGCCGCTGCTGGTGCAGCGCCTGCTGCGCGCCGGCGCCGACCCGGACCTGCGCGACACCTTGAACCGGACCCCGCGCGAGATCGCGGTGATGCGCGGCTTCGTCGACGTCGCCGGCCAGTTCCAGCCGGCACTGCCAGGGGTGTCCTCGATGGCCCGGTTCCTGCGCGAAAGCCGCTGACGGCGGCGGTCGGCGCGCTGCGCCGCGTGCCTGGCGCGTGCGCATGCGCGAATCCGCCGGCGCGGCAGTCGCGCGGCGTCGCTTCCGTTGCGGCGCCCCGAAAAAAAGCCCGCCGGACGGCGGGCCGATCGATCCTTCGATACGTACGCGGGATGGTGGTTCCTCCCGCGCACGCCGGCGCGGCGGCGACCCACGCCGCCGCTTGCCGCCTTACTGCCGCACCACCAGGGTCAGGCCGCTGTAGCTGCCGGACAGGCGCAGGTAATACGTGCCTGCGCTGGACGGGGTGACGCGGATCGTCTGGGTGGTGCTGCCGGCCCGCACCGAGCGCGCATCGTAGCTGCTGCTGGTCGGCACCCTGCCGGCCGCGGCGTACAGCGCGACGCTGCCGGTGCCGCCGAAGGTCATGAAGCTCACCGCCTTGCCCGCCTCGGCCTGGAAGCTGTACAGCGCGTCGCCGCCCTGGCTGCCGAGACCGCTCATCTCGACCTTGTTGGTCAGGGTCTTGGTCGGCGGCACGCAGCTGCTGTCCGACGGCTGGCAGGGCGGCGTGGTCGCCATCTGCAGCAGCATGTCCACGTCCAGGATGCCGGCGCCGATCGGCGTGGTGGTGGAGATCGCCACCGGGAACGGCCGCGCGCTGGCGCGCAGCAGGTCGCGCATGCCGGTCCAGGTGAGCGGGGTCGCGGCCACGCTCTGCACCATCGCCACCGCGGCGGCCACGTGCGGGGAGGCCATCGAGGTGCCGGCCATGCCGCCGATCTGCCAGTCGCCAGTCGGGCCCTGCGTGCCGCCGTTGAGCACCTGGAAGATGTAGCCGTTCGGATCGCCGTCGACGTCGCCGCCGCCGCCCGGCGCGGCGATGTCCACGCGCGTGCCGTAGTTGGAGTAGCTGGCGCGGCCGCCGTTGACGCGCGAGGCGCCGACGCTGATCACACCGTTGCAGGAGGACATGGTGTAGGTGGCTGCGTTGGCGTTGGAGTTGCCGGCGGCGACCACGATGATCGTGCCCTTGGCGTTGATCTGGTCGATCGCGTCCTGGTAGATCTGCGGGCAGGTATCCGGGCCGCCGCTGCCCAGGCTCATGTTGATCACCTCGGCCGGATTCGGATTGGTCGGCAGGCCGGCGATCGGCAGGCCCGCGGCCCACAGCATGCCGTCGGCGATGTCGCTGCCGAAACCGCCGCAGGACCCGAGCACGCGCACCGGCAGGATCTTGGCGTTGTAGGCCAGGCCGGCGGTGGCCAGGCTGTTGTTGGTGACCTGGGCGATGGTGCCGGAGACATGGCTGCCGTGCCAGGAGCTCGGCTCCGGGGCGTTGCCGGACGCGCCGAGCGCGGTGCAGTAGTCGGCCTCGACCCAGTCGCCCAGGTCGTAGCCGCCGGGGGCGCGGCCGTCGCTGTCGCGGCGCGAGACGCGATGGTCGGTGATCATGTCGTAGCCCGGCAGCACGTTGGCGGCCAGGTCCGGATTGTTCTGCACCACCCCGGTATCGATCACCGCCACCACCACGCCCTGGCCGGTGGAGCGGGTCCAGCCCTGCTCGGCGTTGACCCCGCCGACCGGGTTGTGGAAGTTCCACTGCAACTGGGCGTAGGCCGGATCGTTGGGGGTGGTGGAGGCGGCGGCCGCGATGGCGGCCGGCAGGCGCACGCTGGCTTCGTCCAGGCGCCGGTACAGGCGGTCGACCTGCACCGTCAGCACCGACGGGTCGGCCTTGAGCTCGTTGATGAAGGCGGTGCGCTCGCTGTCGCTGAGGTGGCGCGAGGTCTGCACCACGTGCCAGCCCGGCACCGCCATGTCGCGCAACACCTTGGCGCTGACTGCGCTGCGCGCCGGCACGCCGGCGCTGGCGCTCTTGGCGCGCTGCATGCCGCTGCGCGCGACCGCGCTGCTGAGGGTGGTGGCCAGCAGGCTGCGCGCATGGGTGCCGCCCTCGCGGGTCTTGACGATGAAGCGCTGGCCCAGGTCGGTGGCCGTGGCCGCTTGCGGCGTCGGGCCGCGCACGCCGCCCAGGCGGATGGTGGGAGAAGCCGCCTGCGCGGCACCGGCAAACAGGACAGCGGCGAGCGCGGCGGCGAGCGTGTTGGAGGACGTCATCTGCAGATCCTAGAAATGAAGAGGTGTAAGGAAAGAACCGAGGCGCGCGGCGCCGCGGCGGGTCACAGGTCCAGGCCCACGCCGATGCCGGCCGAGGACTCGCCGCTGCTGAAGGCGCCGCCCAGGCTGAAGGAGGCGCGCGCGCCGATCTTCCTGGCGTAGCCGATCGACAGCGCCTGCTGGCCGCCCTGGAAGCCGGCGCCGACCGACACGCGCCCGCGCGGGCTCTGCGTGCCGGCGGCGTTGACTGCCATGTTGAGCATCGCCGCGCTCATCGCGCCCAGCTTGTCCATGCGCCGGTCCATGCCGTCCAGGCGATGTTCGGTGTCGGTGCGCAGCTGCTCGAAGCTGTCGTCTAGCGCGGTGATGCGGGTATTGGTGTAGGCATTGGCGCTGCTCAGGGTGGCGCTGTCGCCGGCGCGCATCTGCGCCACGTTGGCCGCATCGGTGCCGGCGCTGCCGGCGGCGACGTTGGCGATCTGGCGTTCGTTGCCGCTGCTGCCCACCGAGACGGTGTTGGCGCGATCGGCGACCGAGCCCTGGCCCAGAGCGACCGCATTGTTCGCGGTGACCGATGCGCCCTGGCCGAGTGCGGTGCCGGACGCGGAACCGACGCTGGCGCTCTCGCCCACCGCCACCGCGTTGGTCGCGACCGCCGCGACGCGGGCGTTGGCGCCGACCGCGGTGCTGCCGTCGGCGTTGACCTTGGCATTGGCACCGACTGCGGTGTCGTTGGGGCCATAGGCCAGTGCCTCGGCGCCCATCGCCAGGCCGTTTTCGCCGTTGGCGGTGGCGCCGGAGCCGACCGCGACCGCATTGGTGCCGGTGCCGGTGCTGGGCGCGGTCACCTCGCCGCCGCTGCCACCGCCGACACTGATGCCTCCTGAGCTGCCAGAGCTGCCGATGGCGTTGATGCGGCTGTCGAATCCGGTCAGCGCGGTGTCGATCGCCCCCATCGCCGAGCCCAGGTCGGTGTAGTGCGTGCCCTGCACCAGATAGTTGCCGCCGATCAGGTTGCCGTTGGCGTCGACCACGCTGCCGGCGCCGAACGCGGCGGCGACATTGCGCAGCTGCGCCAGGTTGACCGCGTCGGTATCCATCGTGCCGGCCGCCAGGTTGGTGAGCTGGCGCTCGGCGCCCGCCGCGCCGATGGACACGGTGTTGTCGCGTTCGGCTACCGAGCCGGCGCCAAGCGCCACGCTGCGGTTGGTGATGACCTGCCGGTCGTCCACGAACTGCGAGTTGCCGACACGCGCGCCGGGGCCGATCGCGATCGACTGGTCGCCGAACACGTCCGCGCCGGTGCCCATGGCGATGCTGTCGTAGAACAGCACCGGGACATCGCGGAAGAAATCGCCGTTCCACACCATCGCCGCGCCGATCGCCAGGCTGCGGGTGCCGCCGGCCCAGGAGCTGTCGCCGAGCGCGGTGGCGCCGACGCCGCCGGCGAACGCCCCCTGCCCGAGCGCGGTGCCGTTGTCGTTCTGCGCAAGGGCCTGCGGGCCGATCGCCACGCTGCGGGTGCCCCAGGCGTGCGCGCCGTTGCCGAAGGCGGTCGCCCACTCGGCGATGGCCTGGCTCTGCGCGCCCACCGCCACGGCGGCGTACTGGTTGGCCAGCGCGGTGGAACCCACGGCCACGGTGCGCTGGGAGCTGGCCTCGGCCAGCGCGCCGACCGCGGTCGCGTTGTAGGCGGTGGCCAGCGCGCCGCCGCCCAGCGCGGTGGACAGCGGGCCGGTGGCCTGGGTGGCCTGCAACTGCATTCCCTGGGAGCCGAAGCCGTCTTCGCCCACGTCGACGATGCCGCCGACGGCGACGCTGGAGCGATCGCTGGCGATCGCGCCGGCACCGGCGGCCACGTTGTACTTGCCGCTGGCCTGGGCGCCGGCGCCCAGCGCGGTCGCCGCAACGCCCGTGGCGGAGGTCTGCTGCAGGATCACCATGCCGTCGGGCACGTACGAGAAGTCCAGGTCGAGCACGCCGCCGACCGCGGTGGTGGAGATTTCGGTGGCCAGACTGTTGTGACCCACCGCCAGCGCATGATTGGCGTAGCTGACCGCGCCGGCGCCGAGCGCGACGGTGCCGGTGCCGACCGCGGAGGCGGCCTCGCCGGCCGCCAGCGCCTCTTCGCCGTCGGCATAGGCGCCGGCGTCGCTGCTGTCGCTGCCGGTGGCCTGCAGGTAGAAGTCGGCGCCGCCGGCGGCTGCCGGCGCCGCGTCGGTCGCCGCCGCGGCCTGCGCTGCGGTCGCCGCTGCGGCGCTGGCGGCCTGCGCCATGGCCGGCGTGGCCAGGCACAGCGCGCAGGCCAATGCCAGTACGCTGTGGCCGCGGGTGGGCGTTGCGCCGGCAACGATGCGACGGGTCGGATGGCGGGCGGCGGTGCCGCGCATGGCAGTGCGTTCGTTCATGGCGATCTCTGGCTGCGTGAAACGTCGAGGCAAAAGGTGACGTCGGCGGCGCGCAAGCGCCTCCGCATCGGTCAGGAGGGGTCTGGGAGACGCGCCGCCGTCCCCGGGCGCGTTCCGTAACACGAACTTAGGCCGGCGGTCATTGGCTTGTCACCTGCAAGTTCTCGCATGATCATCATCGAAATCTCACTGAACCAGGTCCGGAGCAAGGCAGCATCGTGAAATCGTTCTGGACCTGGCTCGGCCGGGCGCCGCTCACCGACGAGGTGGACCGGCGCAATGCGCGCGTGATCCAGCTGCTGCTGCTGTTCCTGGCGGTGACCATTCCGGCCACGCTGGCGGTGGCCCTGGTGCTGGCGTGGCCGCAGTTGCGCGGACAGGCGGTGCCGCCGGGCCTGGTCGTCTCGCTGACGATGAGCCTGCTGATCGGCGTCTGCGCGGGCATCGGCTTCGTGCGCGTGCGCCAAGGCGCGTTGCGCGGCGCCGTGCGGCTGGTGCTCGGGGCGATGCTCGGCTCGCTGCTGGTCAATGCCGCCATCCATGGGTTCCAGAAACAGCTGCCGGACCAGTTGGCGCAGATGCTGATGCTGATCCTGGCCGGCCTCGTGCTCGGGCGCCGCGCGCTGTGGATGACCTTTGCGGCCTTGTTGCTGATGCTCGGCGTCGGCGTCGGCCACGATGCGCTGCTCGAACTGACCGACACGCCGGCGCAAGCGTTCTACAACGTGCTGCCGGTGTTGTTCAGTTACCTGCTGGTGGCGGCGCTGCTGGACCGCACCACCGAGGCGCTGCGCGAGAGCCTGCGCGAGTCCAACGCGCGCGGCCAGCGCCTGCAGCAGGAGATGCTGGAACGCGAGCGCGCCCAGGCGCAGCTGATCCACGCGCAGAAGCGCGAGATCACCGAGCGCATGGCCAGCGGCCTGGCCCACGATTTCAACAACATCCTGGCGGTGATGTCCGGGTTCGCGGCCGCGCGCCACGACGACGACGCGGCCAGCGCCGCCGAGCGCATCGCGCAGCTGGAGGACAGCCTGGCCGCGGTGGAGGAGTCGGCCGGGCGCGGCATGGCCGTGGTGCGCCGCCTGCTGCGCTTCAGCCGCCGCGACCCCGAGCACGTCGAGCGCTTCGACGCCGCCGCCGCGGTGGCGGCGCTGCAGCCGATGCTGCGGCAGTTGCTGGAAGCGCGCATCGTGTTGCGCTGCCAGCTGCCCGCGGCGGCGGCGCCGATCCGCTTCGAACGCAGCCAGTTCGACCTGATGTTGTTGAATCTGGCCTCCAACAGCCGCGATGCGATCGCCGACCGCGGCCATTTCGACATTGCCGTCTCGCGCGAGGACGGCTGGACCGTCATCGAGATCGCCGACGATGGCCAGGGCATGACGGCGGACGTGGTGGCACGGGCGTTCGAGCCGTTCTACAGCACCAAGCCCGCCGACAGCGGCACCGGGCTGGGCCTGGCGGTGGTGCGCGATCTGGTGGTGCGCGCCGGCGGGCGGATCCAGGTGCACAGCGAACCCGGCGCGGGCACCCGTTTCCGCATCGCCTTGCCGGATGCGGATGCGATGGGCGGCGCGGCGCCCGTTCAGCCGGAGGGATCGAGGATGTAGCCCTTGCCGTGCACCGCCGCCAACGGCAAGGCGACGCCGCAGCGGCGCTGCGCCTTGCTGCGCAGGCGGTGCACCATGGAATCGAGCCGGTGCGCGTCGAAGTCGTAGACGCGGTCGGTCAGCGCCGCGATCAAGGCTTCGCGCGGCACCAGCAGGCCGGGCTGCTCGAGCAGGCGCCGGCACAGGCGCCGCTCGCTCTCGGTCAGGGCGGCGGCCGCGCCGGACGGGGCCAGCAGGCACCAGCCGTCCTCGCTCAGCTGCCAGCGTCCGCGCGCCGGTTCCGGCGCCGGACTGCGCACCAGGCGCCGGGTCAGGCTGTGCAGGGTCGCGGCCAGCAGGTCGATCTCCACCGGCTTGGACAGGTAGGCGTCGGCGCCGCCGGTGAGTCCGCGGATCCGGTCCTCGGTCTGGCCCAGGCTGGTCAACATGACGATGCCGATGCCGGGGTGCCGCTGGCGCAGGTCGCGGGCCACGGTGAAGCCGTCGGTATCGGGCAGGCCGACGTCGAGCACGACGATGTCGGTGGGAGCGGCCTGCAGCTGCGCCTGCAGTTCGGCGCCGGTGCCGCAGCCGCGGGGATCGAAGCCGAAACGGCGCAGGCCCGGGAGCAGGATGCGCTCGCGCAGCATCGGATCGTCCTCCAGGACCAGGACGCGCAGGGCGGCGGCAGCGGAATGAGCATTCATGCGCCGGCGCAGTGTAGCCGCAGCGGGTCGCTTGCGCCTGCCGGTGCCGGCCGCCGGTCCTTACGTGAAGCAAACGCACGGGCTGCCAGACTTGCGGTTTCCCTGCGAACGGCGGACCGGATGGCTTCACGCATCGAAGACTACGCCATGCTCGGCAACTGCCGCAGCGCGGCGCTGGTGGACAAGCACGGTTCGATCGACTGGCTATGCCTGCCGCGCTTCGATTCCGACGCCCTGTTCGCGGCGCTGCTGGGCACCCCCGAGCACGGCCGCTGGTCGATCGCGCCGCAGGGCGAATTCCGCAGCACGCGCCGCTACCGCGACGGCAGCCTGGTGCTGGAGACCGAGTTCGAGACCGACGATGGCGCCGTGGCGGTGCTGGACTTCATGGTCGCCAGCCAGGACAACGTCCCGCACAACCACGTGGTGCGCATCGTGCGCGGCCTGCGCGGGCGGGTGCCGCTGCGCATGGAGCTGCAGCTGCGCTTCAACTACGGCCGCACCATTCCCTGGGTGTCGCAGATCGACGGCGGCCTGCAGGCGATCGCGGGCCCGGACCAGATCGCGCTGCGCAGCCCGCAGCCGATGCACGGCCACGGCTTCGCCACCGAGGCGGAGTTCGCGCTGGAGGCCGGCGACAGCACCTGGTTCGTGCTCAGCCACGGCGCCTCGCACCTGGAACTGCCGCCGCCGCTGGCGCCGGAACAGGCGCTGGAGCAGACCGAGGCGTTCTGGCACGGCTGGTCGCACCGCTGCGTGCACGCCGGCCCGTGGACCGAGGCGGTGCGGCGCTCGCTGGTGGTGCTGAAAGGCCTGAGCTACCTGCCCACCGGCGCGATCGTCGCCTCGCCCACCACCTCGCTGCCGGAGCGCCTGGGCGGCGAACGCAACTGGGATTACCGGTTCTGCTGGCTGCGCGATGCGGTGTTCACCTTGACCGCGTTGCGCGCGGCCGGCTATTCCGACGAGGCCGGCGCCTTCCATGGCTGGCTGCAACGCACCGTGGCCGGCTCGCCGGACCAGCTGCAGGCGCTGTACGGCATCGGCGGCGAGCGGCGCATGCCCGAATGGGAGGTGGACTGGCTGCCCGGCTACGAAGGCGCGCTGCCGGTGCGCGTGGGCAACGCCGCCGCCGGCCAGTTCCAGCTCGACGTGTACGGCGAGGTGATCGCCGCCTTCCACCGCGCGCACAAGGAAGGCATGCCGACCGCGGTGCACGGCCGCTCGCTGGCGCGGCAGCTGCTGGAAGTGCTGGAACAGCGCTGGCGCGAGCCGGACGAGGGCATCTGGGAGATCCGCGACCAGCGCCGCCATTTCGTGCATTCCAAGGTGATGGCCTGGCTGGCGTTCGACTGCGGCGCGCGCGACGGGGTCACCGACGCCGACGCCGCGCAGCGCGCGCACTGGCGCGCCCTGGCCGACGAAGTGCATGCGCAGGTGCTGGCGCAGGGCGTGCACCGCGATGGCTATTTCGTGCAGAGCTACGGCAGCGAGCGGCTGGACGCGGCGACCCTGCTGATCCCGCTGGTCGGCTTCCTGCCGGCGGACGATCCGCGCGTGGCCGCCACCGCCGACGCGATCGCGCAGCAGCTGAGCATCGACGGGCTGGTCGAGCGCTACCGCGCCGACGATGCCAGCGGCGACGGCCTGCCGGCGGGCGAGGGCACCTTCATCGCCTGCAGCTTCTGGCTGGTGGAGAACTACGCGCTGCTCGGCCGCGGCGCGCAGGCGCGCGCGCTGTTCGAGCGCCTGCTCGGCCTGTGCAACGACGTCGGTCTGCTGGCCGAAGAATACGATCCGCGCAGCGGCCGCATGCTCGGCAACTTTCCGCAGGGCTACTCGCACGTGGCACTGGTCCACGCCGCGTTGCGCCTGCATGGCTTACTCGGCGAACAGGAAACCCATCCATGAGCGATGCGACGCAAGCGACTCCGCCCTGCCTGATCGTGGTCTTCGGCGCGCGCGGCGACCTGACCCGGCGCCTGGTGCTGCCGGCGCTGTACAACCTGCGCCGCAGCGGCGCGCTGCCCGACCAGTTCGCGGTGATCGGCGTGGACCACGGCGACATCAGCGAAACCACCTGGCGGCGGCTGCTCGGCAACGCGCTGCACGGCCTGATCGCCGACCGCGACGCCGAGTTCAAGGCCGACGGCCTGGACGAAGAGGTGTGGGGCTGGCTGCGCTCGCGCCTGCACTACCTGCGCGGCGATTTCGCCGACGCGGCCACCTACCGCGCGCTGGGCGAGGTGATCGCCAAGTACGACGCGCAGTACCAGACCGGCGGCAACGTGCTGTTCTACCTGGCCACCGCGGCGCGCTTCTTCGCCCCGGCGATCGAGCAGCTGGGCGCGGCCGGGCTGGTCAAGCAGCGCGCCGACGGCGGCTGGCGGCGGGTGATCGTGGAGAAGCCGTTCGGCCACGACCTGCAGAGCGCCAAGGACCTCAACGCCATCGTCGGCCGCGTGCTCGACGAGGACCAGGTATTCCGCATCGACCATTTCCTGGGCAAGGAGACGGTACAGAACATCCTCGCCTTCCGGTTCGCCAACGGCCTGTTCGAGCCGGTGTGGAACCGCGACCGCATCGACCACGTGCAGATCACCGCTGCCGAGACCATCGGCGTGGAAGGGCGCGGCGGCTTCTACGATCCCACCGGCTGCCTGCGCGACATGGTGCCCAACCACCTGTTCCAGCTGCTGGCGATGATCGCGATGGAACCGCCGGCGGCGTTCACCCCCGCCTCGATGCTGCGCCGGCGCGCCGAGGTGATCGAGGCGGTGCGGCCGCTGGCCCCGGGCGACGTGGTGCGCGGCCAGTACGCGGCCGGCGCGATCGGGCGCAACGCGGTGCCCGGCTACCGCGAGGAGGACACGGTGCCGGCCGATTCCAACACCGAGACCTACGTGGCGATGAAGCTGCAGGTCGATACCTGGCGCTGGGCCGGGGTGCCGTTCTACCTGCGCACCGGCAAGCGCCTGCGCGAGCGCACCACCGAGATCGCGATCCGCTTCAAGCCGGCGCCGCTGGCGCCGCTGCGCAGCGCCGAGATCGGCGGCTACGGCCCCGACTGGCTGGTGCTGCACATCCAGCCCGACGAAGGCATCTCGCTGCAGTTCGACGTCAAGCGCCCGGGCGCGCGCGTGAGCCTGGCGCCGGTGCGGATGGATTTCCGCTACCGCGACTGGTTTCCGAAGGAATACACGGTCGGCTACGAGCGCCTGCTGCAGGACTGCATGAACGGCGAGGCCGGCCTGTTCCAGGACGCGACGATGGTCGAGGCGGCCTGGCGCATCGTGCAGCCGATCCTCGACGCGTGGCAGGGCTCGGCCGACGAGGTGGCGCAGTATCCCGCCGGCAGCGCCGGCCCGGCCGCCGCCGACGCGCTGCTCGCGCTCAACGGCGGGCACAGCTGGCGCACCCTGACCGCCGGCCGCCGCCCCCCGCCGCGGCGACCGGCCGAAGCCGGCGCCGAGGCCAGGCCCGCGGCGCCGGCGAAGCGCGCGGCCGCTGCCAAGCCTGC
Organism: Xanthomonas sp. AM6; assembly: GCF_025665335.1. Lineage (NCBI taxonomy): Bacteria > Pseudomonadati > Pseudomonadota > Gammaproteobacteria > Lysobacterales > Lysobacteraceae > Xanthomonas > Xanthomonas sp. AM6. Next base: position 4,669,935 of record NZ_CP106869.1, on the reverse strand, counting down.
CTCCAAGGCCAGGGCGACCGGTGCGGCCAAGTCCAAGAAGGCCGCATCGTCCAGGCAGGCGGGCGCGCCGACGAAGGCCTCGGCGGGCAAGAAGGCGGCCGCATCGACGAAGGCCGGCGCGTCCACGTCCGGAAAAGCGAGCAAGCGGGTGGCGAAGAAGCCGAAGGCGGGCAAGCCGGCGGCAGACAAGGCGACCGCAACCGCAGCCAAGCGCCCGGCGACGAAGCGCTGAGCCGTCATGGTCTCCTGAGCTGGCGCAGTTGATGTCGAAGACAGCCGGCGGCGAGCGCCGGCTGCAGTCGGGACTGAAGTCCCTCCCACAGTGCACCCGGACCGCAGGTCGCGAGTGCTGCACGAGCCACCTGCTCGCAACCCTGTAGGAGCGGCTTCAGCCGCGACGAACGAAGCGGGGAGTCATCGAATGTCGGGACCTGTTACGGCCGATGGCCCAAGGCAGCATCCACAGCGCATCCGGCAAGCCGATCGCAAGCCCCGTGGCGCGGCGCCAGTCGCGACAAACGCGGCGGTGGAATTACCCGCTGCGGGATCCTGTCGGGGCTGAAGCCCCTCCTACAGGAGCTGCAGCCACTCGCAAACCCTGTAGGAGCGGCTTCAGCCGCGACGAACGAAGCGGCACACTCGCCAGCTTCGGATCCTGTCAGGGCGGGATGGTCCAAGGCCGGCCCCTTTCACAGCGCACCCGGCAAGCGATCGCAAGCCCTGTGGGAGCGACTTCAGTCGCGACGAACGCAGCGGTGGAGTCACCGGCTGCGCATCCTGTCCGGGCCGAAACCCACCCACACCCTCCGACGCCGCGCAGCCGAAACCCTACGCTTCGCGCTGCACCACCGGCGCAACGCCCTCGGCCGCATCCCCAGGCGCCTCGCTCACGTCCGCCTCGAACAGCTGCATCAGATCCGCGCGCGCATCGCGCGAGGTCTGCACCACGGCCGCCTCGTCGTCGTACACCAGGTGTTGCGCGCGCAACAGCTGCTCGTCGTGCTCGCGGAAGCGGGCGATGCGGTCGCGGGCGGTGTCCGCGCTCAGGCCCAGGCTCAGCAGCACCTTCTCGCTCAGTTCCAGGCTGGAGGCGAACACCTCGCGGAACGGCTCGGCGCCCAGGTCCATCAGCCGCCAGGCGTGCTGGCGGTTGCGCGCGCGCGACAGCACCTGCGCCTTCGGATACAGGCGGCGGATCAGCCGCGTGGTCTTGATGTTGGTCTCCGGATCGTCCATCGCCACCACGAAGATGCCGATGCTGTCGCTGCCGGCCGCGCGCAGCAGGTCCGGGCGGCTGGGGTCGCCGTAGTAGATCTTGTTGCCGAAGCGGCGCAGGTCCTCGACCGTGTCCGGGTTGTGCTCCAGCGCCACGAACGGGATGCGCTGCGCGGTCAGCAGGCGCGCCACGATCTGGCCGAAGCGGCCCATGCCGGCGATCAGCACCTGCGCGCGCTGCTCGTCCACGGTGTCGTAGCGGGCGGCCGCCGGCGGCGCGCGCTTGGCCTTGGCCGCGTCGCCGCCGTCGAGCAGGCGCTGGATGCCGATCAGCAGCAGCGGGGTCAGCGCCATCGATACGCCGACCACCGCGACCAGGCGGTCGTGATTGGCGTCGTCGAGCAATCGCACGCGCTGCGCCTCGGTGAACACCACGAACGCGAACTCGCCGCCCAGCCACAGCAGGCCGCCCAGCAGCAAGGCGCTGCGCAGCGGCAGCCGCGCCACCCGGCCGATGCCGACCAGCAGGCTGAACTTGACCAGCAGCAGCGTGGCCACGCCGCCGGCGATCAGCCACGGCTCGGCGACGATGCGGTCCAGGTCGATGCCCATGCCCACGGCGATGAAGAACACGCCCAGCAGCAGGCCCTGGAACGGCTCGATCTGCGCCTCCAGTTCGTGCCGGAATTCCGAATCGGCCAGCAGCACGCCGGCCAGGAACGCGCCCAGGCTCGGGCTCAGCCCGGCCTTCTGCAGGAACCACGCATTGCCCAGCACCACCAGCAGCGCGCTGGCGGTGAACACCTCCGGCATGCGCGTGCGCGCCACCATGCGGAACAGGTGGCGCAGCACGAAGCGGCCGCACAGCACCACCACCGCCAACGCGCCGAGCGCCTGCGCCACCTCGGGCCAGGTCAGGGTGTCGTTCTTGGCACCGCCGAGCAGCGGGATCGCGGCCAGCAGCGGAATCGCGATCAGGTCCTGGAACAGCAGGATCGCGAACCCGAGCCGGCCGTAGTCGCTGTTGAGCGCCTTGCGCTCGGCCAGCAATTGCAGGCCCACCGCGGTGGACGACAGCGCCAGCGCCAGGCCCACCACCAGCGCGCTCTTCCAGTTCAGGTCCAGGCACAGCAGCAACGCGCCCAGCGGCAGCGCGGTCAGCGCCACCTGCGCGGTGCCGGCGCCGAACACCGCGCGCCGCATCAGCTTCAGCCGCGCCGGCGACAGTTCCAGGCCGATCAGGAACAGCAGCATCACTACGCCGATCTCGGCGGCGTTGAGGATGCGCTCGGTGTCCTGCACGAAGCCCAGCCCGTCCGGGCCCAGCACCACGCCCGCGGCCAGGTAGGCCAGCACCGCGCCCAGGCCCAGGCGCTTGAACACCGGCACCGCGATCACCGCGGCCAGCAGCAACACCAGCGCCAGCTCCAGGCCGCCGCTATGCATGAGTCGTCTCCATCCCAATAGTATGCAGCCGCTGCACGACGGTCCGCTTACCCCGGATTGGGGTGGGCGCAGGCGCGGGCTTGCGGCGCCGCCCCGGGGGCCGTGGGATGCCGGGTGGCTTCGGGGCATCGGCTCCGACAGGGCGCGATGGCGGCAGGCGCCTCCACTTCGTTCGTCGCGACTGAAGTCGCTCCTACGGGCTTGCGACCAAGCCCCCGGCTGCCTGCAGGAGGGGCTTCAGCCCCGACAGGATCGGACGCCGGACCGTTCGCGGCGGCGCTCGTCCCGGTTGGAACCGCTCCTGCAGGCGCGCGATGGGCCGATGGGGGCACTGACGCAGGGCCTCCGGGCGATCTCGGGTCATCGCCCCGACCGGGTTCGGTGCCTGGAAACGCACCGGCCTGCGTGGTTGCGGCCGACGCCGCCCGCCCGGCAGCGCGGCCACCGCGATCATCCCCGCGCCAGCATCACCCGTGTACCGTTGTCGCACCGCTTGCCCGTCCCGCGTCCCCGCCATGAGCACCTACCACCTGCAGTCCGTGTTCCGCCCCGCCTCGGTCGCCATCGTCGGCGGCAGTCCGCGCGAGCGCTCGGCCGGGCGCGCGGTGGTGCGCAACCTGCGCGCGGCCGGCTTTCCCGGGCAGATCGGCTGGGTCAGCCCGCGCTACCGCGAGATCGACGGCGTGCCCACCGTGCGCCGGCTCACCGATCTGCCGTGGGTGCCGGACCTGGTGGTCATCACCGCGCCGGCGCGGATCGTGCCGCGCATCGTCGCCATCGCCGCACGGCGCGGCGCCGCCGCGGCGATCATCCTCACCGCCGGCCTGGGCGAAGGCCCGGGCTCGGCCGCGGCGCGGGTCGAGGCGGCGGCGCGCGCCAAGGGCCTGCGCATCCTCGGCCCGCACTGCCTGGGGGTGATCGCCCCGCACGCCAAGCTCAACGCCAGCATCGCCGCGCACTGCCCGCAGCCGGGCGACCTGGCGCTGGTCTCCGAATCCAGCGCCATCGCCGCGGCGCTGGTGGAGTGGGGCGTGGCGCGCTCGGTCGGCTTCTCCGCGGTGGTGTCGCTGGGCGATGCGCTGGACGTGGACTTCGGCGACCTGCTCGACTACTTCGCCACCGACTACCGCACCCGCGCGATCCTGCTGTACGTCGAACACATCCGCGACGCGCGCAAGTTCATGTCCGCCGCGCGCGCCGCGGCGCGCGCCAAGCCGGTGGTGGTGGTGAAGTCCGGCCGCCAGCTGCGCATCGATCCCAACGCCGACACCCACGTGCAGGCGCTGGCCAGTTCCGATGCGGTCTACGGCGCCGCCTTCGCCCGCGCCGGCCTGCTGCGGGTGCGCGCGCTGGACGAACTGTTCGCCGCGGCCGAGACCCTGGGCCGGCTCAGCACCTTCCCCGGCCGGCGCCTGGCCATCCTCAGCAATGGCGGCGGCGTCGGCCGCCTGGCGGTGGACAAGCTCGCCGACCTCGGCGGCACCCTCGCGGCGCTGTCGCCGCAGACCCTGCAACGGCTGGAACAGGCGCTGCCGCAGGAGTGGTCGCACGCCAACCCGGTGGACATCGTGGTCGACGCCGACGGCGAGCGCTACGCCGCCGCCGCCGAAGCGCTGCTGGCCGATCCGGAGAACGACGCGGTGCTGGTGGTCAACGTGCCGACCGCGTTCACCTCCTCGGCCGACGCGGCGCAGGCGCTGACCCGCACCCTCGGCCTGCGCCCGCGCCACCATCGCGACAAGCCGGTGTTCGCGGTGTGGCTGGGCAACGACGAAAGCGCCACCGCCACGCTCAACGCCGCGCACATCCCCACCTACGCCACCGAGGCCGACGCGGTGCGCGGCTTCATGCACCTGGTGCGCTACCGCGAAGCGCAGGCCGCGCTGATGGAGACCCCGCCGAGCCTGCCGGAGGATTTCGCGTTCGACGCGGCCGCCGCGCGCGGCATCGTCGACGCCGCGCTGGCCGCCGGGCAGACCTGGCTGGACCCGCTGGCCGCCACCCGCCTGCTCGCCGCCTACGGCATTCCCACCGCACCGGTGGTGCATGCCGCCGACGCCGCCGAGGCCGCGCGGGTGGCCGCACCGATGCTGGCCGAGGGCCTGGCGGTCGCGGTGAAGATCCATTCGGCCGACATCCCGCACAAGTCCGACGTGGACGGCGTGCGCCTGAACCTGGTCAGCGCGCAGGCGGTGCAGGACGCCGCCGAGGGCATCCTCGCCCGCGCGCGCGCCGCGCGCCCGGACGCGCGCATCGACGGCGTGCTGGTGCAGCCCACGCTGCTGCGGCCCAAGGCGCGCGAACTGATCGCCGGCATCGCCGACGACCCCACCTTCGGCCCGGTGATCGTGTTCGGCCGCGGCGGCACCGCGGTGGAGGTGATCGACGACAAGGCGCTGGCGCTGCCGCCGCTGGACCTGCGCCTGGCCCACGAACTGATCGGCCGCACCCGCGTCAGCCGCATCCTCAAGGCCTACCGCGACGTGCCCGCGGCCGACGAGCGCGCGGTGGCGATGGTGCTGGTCAAGCTGGCGCAGCTGGCCGCCGACCTGCCGGAGGTGCGCGAACTGGACATCAACCCGCTGCTGGCCGACCGCGACGGCGTGATCGCGGTGGACGCCCGCGTGGCGGTGGCCCCGTCGCGGCGCCTGCACAAGGGCCGCGGCCACCCGCGCTTCGCGATCTTCCCGTATCCGAAGGAATGGGAACGGCGCATCGTGCTCAACGACGGCGGCACCGCCTTCGTGCGCCCGGTGCGCCCGGAAGACGACGCGCTGTTCCGCAGCTTCTTCGCCCGCGTCACCGACGAAGACCTGCGCCTGCGCTTCTTCCAGGCGGTGAAGCACTTCAGCCACGAATTCATCGCCCGCCTGACCCAGCTCGACTACGCCCGCTCGATCGCCCTGGTGGCGATCGAGCCCAGGACCGGCGACATGCTCGGCGCGGTGCGCCTGCACGCCGACGCCGACTACGACCGCGGCGAATACGGCATCCTGATCCGCTCCGACCTCAAGGGCCACGGCATCGGCTGGCAGCTGATGCGGATCATGATCGAATACGCCGGCTGGCTCGGCCTCAACGTCGTCGAAGGCCAGGTCCTGCGCGAGAACCGCACCATGCTGGCGATGTGCGAACACCTCGGGTTCAAGGCCACGCCCGACCCGGAGGATGCGACGCTGATGGATGTGGTGTTGCCGGTGGGGAAGGGGTGAGGCGTGGTTGTCGGCGGTGGCGACTGGGAATGACATGAAGCGAGCGGCTGCGTAGCGGCGCACTGCGACGAGGCGCTACGCTGTTGGGACTCGCCAGGATTCCTATGGCGGTGTTCAGCAAATCGTGCTTGAGGATGACGCTATCCAACCGTGGTGGTAACGGATGAGGGCGTGTGGAACTGCTGCTGACAGTCGCGTTTGTGCCCCTTTCGGTATTCGCAGGGGTTCGCATCTTTCGGGGACTCAGACCGCCGAAGCACAGGCCGTTGACCTTCATTGTCGGCGGCACTTTCACGCTGATCCTGGGTGCAATGAGTGGCTTTGCCCAGCGCTCGAACCTGCAGTCCGGATCCATCGACTTTGATGGACGCTACCTGGATGTCCATGCCACCTCCGCACAGCAGCCCGTGGAGTATTGGTTGGCGGTGCTCATGCTCTATGCGGTGTCGGTGCTGATCGCCGGCTTCGGATTGGCACTGATCGGTTTGAGCTTCCGTAAAAGGATGGAGGACGGCCCTTAGCAGCACGCAGGACGGTGCCGCGTATGGTCCGCATGGTCGGCGCGGTTGCCGCCGCAACGCTGGCGCGCCGGATACGCACCCAGGGCACCCTGCGGCTGTCGCGCAGCAGCCAGTCCGCGCGTGCGTGGCATGGTCCCGGTCGGCGCCGACTCGTGGTCGGCGGCGGCCGTCGCGATCGTCGTAAGGCCCGGCCGGCCGCCACGTGCCGGCCGCACCGCCGATACGGCAGCGGTCGCCGCGCCCTGGCAGAATCGGCACGCGCCGCCACCGCTGGCGCTGCGCCAGGGGACACCGCATGTCAGTCGTCGAGCCTTCGCCGATGTCCGCGCCGGGACGCGCCAGGCACGTGCTGGGCGTGTTCCTGCGCCTGGGGCTGACCAGTTTCGGTGGCCCGCTCGCGCACCTGGGCTACTTCCGCGAGGAGTTCGTGCGCCGCCGCGGCTGGCTGGACGACGCCGGCTTCGCGCAGCTGCTGTCGCTGTGCCAGGTGCTGCCGGGCCCGACCAGCAGCCAGCTGGGCGTGGCGATCGGCTGGCAGCGCGCCGGCTGGCGCGGGGCCTTGGCCGCGTTCGCCGGCTTCACCCTGCCGTCGGCGCTGCTGATGTTCGCGCTGGCGCTGTCCGCACCGCGCTGGCTGTCGCATCCGTTCGGCGCGGACCTGCTGCACGGGCTCAAGCTGGTCGCGGTGGTGGTGGTCGCGCATGGCGTGTACGCGATGGCGCGCACGCTGGCGCCGGACCTGGCGCGCGCGCTGCTGGCGCTGGCGGCCGCGCTGCTGGTACTGGCGCTCGACCGCAGCTGGGGCCAGCCGCTGGTGATCGCGCTGGGGGCGCTGGCCGGGATCGCCTGGTGCCGGCCGCCGCCCGTCCAGGCCACAGCCGTCGCGCCATGGCGCTGGCGGCGCGATGTGGGCGCGTTGTGCGCGCTGGCGTTCTGCGCGCTGCTGGCGGCGGCGCTGTGGGCATCCATGCACGCCGCGGCGGCGCCATCGCCGGCAGCGTGGGCCGCGGCGTTCTACCGCGCCGGGGCGCTGGTGTTCGGCGGCGGCCACGTGGTGTTGCCGCTGCTGCAGCGCGAACTGGTTGCCAGCGGCTGGATGTCCGCGGACACGTTCCTCGCCGGCTACGGCGCGGCCCAGGCGATGCCAGGCCCGATGTTCGCGTTGGCCGCCTACCTGGGGCCGAACGCCGGCAGCGGCATCGCCCCGGGTGCGGGAGCGGCGTTGGCGCTGGCGGCGTTGTTCGCGCCGGGCCTGCTGGCGTTGGGCGCGGCATTGCCGCTGTGGCAGGCGCTGGCCGGGCACCGCGCGGTGGCGCGGGCCCTGGCCGGCATCAATGCCGCGGTCGTCGGCCTGCTGGCCGCGGCGCTGTACGACCCGCTGTGGCGCGACGGCATCCGCAGTCCGCCGGACCTGCTGGTGGTGGCACTGGGTCTGGTGTTGATGGCGCGCCTGCAGCGCCCGGCGCTGTGGGTCGTGGCCTGGTGTGCGGCGGCGACGTTCGGCCTCGGCGCCTTGGGGCGATAGGCCGCAGGCGATGGCCGCAGCCGGACATCGCCCACGTTATCGTCGGCGCTAGACAGGAATGCGTCTTCCCTCCGAGGTGGCCCCATGCGCACGCACGGAACGTTGATCAAGTGGGACGAGGCGCGGGGCTTCGGCTTCGTGCGCTCGGCGCATGGCGATGCCGAGGTGTTCGTGCACATTGCGGAGTTCCCGCGCGACGGGGTGCGTCCGCGGCTCGGCGAGTTGATTTCGTTCGATCTGGAGCAGGATGCGGAAGGACGGCCACGTGCGGTGCGGGTGATGCGCCCGGGGCGCGCGCCGGCCAGGCACGCGCGTCATGCCGCCGCCGACGCGCCGCGCCGCAGCGTGTTCGGCCGCGTGCTGGCGGTGCTGCTGGTGCTCGGCATCGGCGTCTATGCGTATTGGCTGGTGGTCGCGCCGCGCCCGGCTACCGGGCCGGGACCGGACGTGGCCGCGCCGACCGCGGCCACGGTGGCCACGCCGCCCAGGCCGCGCTTCCAGTGCGACGGACGCACCCATTGCGCGCAGATGACCTCGTGCGAGGAGGCGACCTATTTCCTGCGCAACTGCCCAGGCGTGCAGATGGACGGCAACCACGACGGCGTGCCGTGCGAGCGGCAGTGGTGCCACTGACGCATTGCATCGGATACGGTCGGCCAGCGCGACCTGGGCGGCGCTCCCGCAGCCTCCGTCGCGTTCGCGGCACGTGATCAGGGGCTGCTTCGGGTGTCCGGACGCGCTGCCGCGGCCTTGACCGCGCCGTGATACCGGCTTCGCTAAGGTCGGGTTCCCCGCACAGGTTGTCTCCATGTCCGAGCCTCGACTTCCCCCCGCCAAGACCCGCGCGCTGTCGCTGGGCTTCTTCGCGTTCGTCGCGGCATTCGCCGCCGTTCTCTGGTCTCTGGTGCGCCCGTACGGCGCGGTGTACTTCTTCCCGGTGCATTTCCTGGTCGGGCTCGGGTTGCCGTTCCTGTTCTACGCGCTGGGCGCGAACCGCGCCTGGTTCCTGCTCGGCCTGGCGGTGACGGCGATCGTGCTGGTCGTGTTGAACCTCTGGGGCCACGACCTCGGCGGCGCTGCGCCGCGGGTGTTCGACTGGGCGCACGGGTTCGCCGGCTTGCTCGGACTGGTCCTGGCCTACGGCGTGTTCCGCATGTCCAGCCGCGCCCGCCAGCGGCACGCGCCTTCCGCGCTGCGCTGAATCGCGCTCAGCCGGTTTCTTCGCCGCGCGCGAACGGCGCCAGCCGCAGCTTGACCCGATGCTCGACGCCGGCCGGGCACTGTCCCGGCGCCGGCCCGCGGAAGTAGCTGCGCTGCCAGCCTTCGCGCTGGGCCGCTGGATCGGCCTGCGCCAGGTCGTGCAGGAACTGGCCGCGGCTGCGCATCCACGCCTGGTAGTCGCGTTCCAGTTCCGGGGTCTGCGACAACGGCTGCCAGCGCGGTTCGGTCTCGGCCAGTACCCGACGCTGCACCGGGAAGAAATGGCAGAACGGCTCGCCGGCGTCGAAGCGCACCCGCCCGGGACGGGTGAACTGCCAGTTCATGGTGAAGGTGTACGGACTCCAGTCGGTCTCGATCAACCCGGTCAGCCCGGCGATGCCGTCCTTGGGCCGGTTGACCGGCGCGGTCACGTACAGGTCCACGCCCGGTTCGGTACGGAACAGGCAGGGCACGTGGAAGGTCAGCACGCCGTAGCCGAAATGGCTGACCGCCGGCGCATGGCTGCCGGCGTCGGCGTGGAGGCGGATCGCATCGAGCGCGTTGCCGCCGCTCCACTCGGCCTCGAATCCGCTCTGGCACAGCAGCTCCCAGCCGTGCGCGTTGGCGATGTCCAGCGGCAGGCAACGGTAGGCGTAGCGCTGGTCGGTGCGGTCCATCCACGGCCGCTCGCGCGGCGCCGGGCGCACGTCGAGGGTATGGCCGTCGAGGACGTGAGCGGTGAGTTTCATGGCGGCATCGGCTGGGGACGAGCGCCGAGTGTGACCTGTCGGCACCGGCATGGCGACCGCTGCCGGCGATGCGGGGCAGCCAAGTCAAGCATCGCGCCCGCAGCGCATGCGGGACACTTGCCACGAAGGCGTGCGCTCAGGCCGCCTCGAAATCCAGCAGCGCCACGCCGTCGCCGACCAGTTCGCCCTCGCGCACGCGATAGCCGTGCACCGTGCCGTCGGCCGGGGCCTGCAAGGTGTGCTCCATCTTCATCGCCTCCAGCACCAGCAGCGGCGTGCCGCGCGCCACCTGCGTGCCGGGCGCGACCAGCAGGGCGACCACGCGGCCGGGCATCGGCGCGGTCAGCCCGCCGCCGTCGGCGACCGGCTGGTCGGCCTCGGCCACCGGGTCGTGCAGGTCGAACAGCTGCGCCTGGCCATCGACGAACAGGTGCAGGCGGCTGCCGGCGAACACCGCGTCGGCGGCGACGCGCTGCGCATCGAGCTGCGCCTGCAGGCGGCCGTCGTGCAGTCGGCCGGAGGCGTGCACGGCCGCACCGCTGGCGCTGTCGTGCACGCGCCAGCCCGCGTCGGTCGCGGTCGCGCGCAACGTGCGGCGGGTCTCGCCCTGTTGCAGGATCAGGTTGCGCGGCGCGGCGGCGCCCAGGCGCCAGCCGTCGCGCAGGTCCCAGGGCGAATGCGGATCGACCGCCTGCGCGGCGTCGGCATGCTCATGCAGCAGCCAGGCCAGCGCGGCCAGGGTCCAGGCCGAGTCGGCGGTGGCCGGCTCGGCCTCGAACAGCGCCGCGTGCTCGCGTTCGATCAGCGCGGTATCCAGATCGGCGCTTGCGAACGCCGCGGTGCCGACCAGGCGCTGCAGGAACGCGGCGTTGGTGGCCACGCCGACCACCTGGCACGCCGCCAGCGCCGCCTGCATGCGCCGCAGCGCGCGTTCGCGGGTCTCGTCCCAGACGATCAGCTTGGCGATCATCGGGTCGTAGTGCGGGCCGATGACGTCGCCCTGTTCGACGCCGGCATCGACCCGGGTATGCGCGTCCGTGGCTGGCAGGCGCAGGTGCTGCAGCGTGCCGGTGGAGGGCAGGAAGCCGCGCGCCGGGTCCTCGGCGTACAGCCGCGCCTCCAGCGCATGGCCGCGGATCGCCAGCTCGTGCTGGCGCCTGGGCAGCGGCTGGCCTGCGGCCACGCGTAATTGCCACTCGACCAGATCGGTGCCGGTGATGCACTCGGTGACCGGGTGCTCCACCTGCAGCCGCGTGTTCATTTCCATGAAGTAGAACGCGCCGTCGGGCGCGACGATGAACTCCACCGTGCCGGCGCCGACGTAGCCGACCGCGCGCGCCGCTTCCACCGCGGCCTGGCCCATCGCCGCGCGGCGTTCGGCGTGCATGCCCGGCGCCGGCGCCTCTTCCAGCACCTTCTGGTGGCGGCGCTGCACCGAGCAGTCGCGCTCGAACAGGTAGACCTGCTCGCCCTGGCTGTCGCCGAACACCTGGATCTCGATGTGCCGTGGCCGCAGCACGTATTTCTCCACCAGCACGTGGGCGTTGCCGAACGCGGCCTGCGCCTCGCGCTGGCAGGCGGCCAGCGCGGCGGCGAAGTCCTCGCTGCGGTCGACCCGGCGCATGCCCTTGCCGCCGCCGCCGGCGCTGGCCTTGATCAGCACCGGATAGCCGATGGCGTCGGCCTGTGCGCGCAGGAACTCCGGCTCCTGCCGTTCGCCGTGGTAGCCCGGGGTCAGCGGCACGCCGGCGGCGTGCATCAGCGCCTTGGCCGCGCTCTTGTCGCCCATCGCGCGGATCGCCGCCGGCGGCGGGCCGATGAACACGATGCCGCGCGCGGCGCAGGCCTCGGCGAAGTCGGCGTTCTCGGACAGGAAGCCGTAGCCGGGATGGATCGCCTGCGCGCCACTGGCCTGGGCGGCATCGAGGATGCGTTCGCCGCGCAGGTAGCTGTCGCGCGCGGGCGCGGCGCCGATGTGGATGGCTTCGTCGGCCAGGCGCACATGGCGCGCGTCGCGATCGGCGTCGGAGTAAACGGCGACGCTGGCGATGCCGAGCTTGCGGCAGGTGGCGATCACGCGGCAGGCGATCTCGCCGCGATTGGCGATCAGGATCTTGTCGAACATCGGCAGGTCGGGCGTGGCCATGGTCAGTTGCCTGGAGAAAGGGTGTCGTACGTTGCTATTGCAGTTGCAGTTGCAGTTGCAGTTGCAGTTGCATTGGCTGTTGTCATCGCTTTTGACTTACCGGGTTCCCTTCCGCAGCGGCGGCCATGGCGGGGAAAAACCCCGAAGGGGCGGCGCACAGGGATGTGCGCCGTTCGCGGCAGGGGCAGGATGCCCCTGCCGCGAATCCCCGTCATGGACGCGGACCCGGAGCGCGCAGCGCGGAGGGCGCGAGGCAGGGCGCGCTTTCTTTTGGTTACTTTTCTTTGCGCGAGCAAAGAAAAGTGACTCGCCGTAAGGCGAAAGCTTTTGCTTTTGCGGTTGCCGTTAGCTTGGTTCTGGTATTGGTGTTTTGAAGCTTTGAAGCAAGAGCAACAGCTTCCGCTGGCGCGGGTCACTTTTCTTTGCTTGTGCAAAGAAAAGTAACCAAAAGAAAGCACACCCCACAGCGCGCCCTCCGCGCTACGCGCTCCGGGTCCGCAGGCCCAACGGGCATTTTTCGACGGCACATCCATGTGCCGGCGAAAAACGACGCGCATCCTGCGCGTCGCCCTTCGGGTATTCGCCCGCCGGGCCTGCCGCGCCGAGGGGGCCCGGTAAATCAAAAGCGAAGCAAGAGCAGGAGCAACGGCAACAGCAACAGCAGGAGCTGGGCCTGCTGCGTGCATGGCGTCCGCGGCGGCCACCGGCCGCGCCGCATTGCAAGCCGGGCGGGGATGCCCGCTCACATCCGGAACACCCCGAACCGGGTCGGCTCCGCCGGCGCATTCAACGCCGCCGACAGGCCCAGGCCCAGCACCCGCCGCGTCTGCGCCGGATCGATGATGCCGTCGTCCCACAGCCGCGCACTGGCGTAGTACGGATGGCCCTGGCGTTCGAACTGCTCGCGGATCGGCGTCTTGAAGGCGGTCTCGTCCTCGGCCGGCCATGTGCCGCCCTTGGCCTCGATGCCGTCGCGCCGCACCGTCGCCAGTACGCTCGCCGCCTGTTCCCCGCCCATCACCCCGATGCGCGCGTTCGGCCACATCCACAGGAAGTTCGGCGAATACGCGCGGCCGCACATGCCGTAGTTGCCGGCGCCGAACGAGCCGCCGATCACCACCGTGAACTTGGGCACCTTCGCGCAGGCCACCGCCATCACCAGCTTGGCGCCGTCCTTGGCGATGCCGCCATGCTCGTACTTGCGCCCGACCATGAAGCCGGTGATGTTCTGCAGGAACACCAGCGGGATGCCGCGCTGCGCGCACAGTTCGATGAAGTGCGCGCCCTTCAGCGCCGACTCGGAGAACAGGATGCCGTTGTTGGCGACGATGCCGACCGGATAGCCGTGCAGGTGCGCGAAGCCGGTGACCAGGGTGGTGCCGTAGCGCGCCTTGAATTCGTCCAGGCGCGAGCCGTCCACCACGCGCGCGATGACTTCGCGCACGTCGAACGGCTTGCGCGGGTCGGCCGGGATCACCCCGTACAGTTCCTCGGCCGGATACAGCGGCGGCTCCGGCGCGCGCAATGCCAGCGCCGGCGCGGGCTTGCGCCAGTTGAGCTGGGCCACGATCGCGCGCACCCGCGCCAGCGCCTGCAGGTCGTTGTCGGCGAAATGGTCGGCCACGCCGGAGATGCGCGTGTGCACGTCGGCGCCGCCCAGTTCCTCTGCGCTGACTTCCTCGCCGGTGGCCGCCTTCACCAGCGGCGGGCCGCCGAGGAAGATGGTGCCCTGCTCGCGCACGATCACCGTCTCGTCGCTCATCGCCGGCACGTAGGCGCCGCCGGCGGTGCACGAGCCCATCACGCAGGCGATCTGGGCGATGCCCTGCGCCGACAGGTTGGCCTGGTTGTAGAAGATGCGGCCGAAGTGGTCGCGGTCCGGGAACACCTCGTCCTGCAGCGGCAGGAACGCGCCGCCCGAATCGACCAGGTAGATGCACGGCAGCCGGTTCTGCTGCGCGATCTCCTGCGCGCGCAGGTGCTTCTTCACCGTCATCGGGTAGTAGGTGCCGCCCTTGACCGTGGCGTCGTTGGCCACGATCACGCATTCCACCCCGGACACGCGGCCGATGCCGGCGACCACGCCGGCGCACGGCACCTCGTCGGCGTACAGGCCCAGCGCGGCGAGCGGGGCGATTTCCAGGAACGCGCTGCCCGGGTCGAGCAGCGCGTCGATGCGTTCGCGCGCCAGCAGCTTGCCGCGCGCCTGGTGCTTGGCGCGAGCGGCCTCGCTGCCGCCCTGGGCGATGCGCGCCTGGGTCTGCTGCAGGTCGTCGACCACCGCGCGCAGCGCCGCGGCGTTGGCGGCGAAGACGTCGCTGCCGGGTTGCAACTGGGTCTGGATCACGCTCATGGGGCACGGGACCGTGGAGATGGAAGGAAGGCAATGTCTGTAGGAGGGGTTCAACCCCGACGCTTTTCCGGGAAAGCTTCGTCGCGGCTGAAGCCGCTCCTACAGTGGAGCGGGCCGCAGATTGCGCGACTGGCTCACTTGGTGCGCTCGAACAGCTCGCGGCCGATCAGCATGCGGCGGATCTCCGAGGTGCCGGCGCCGATCTCGTACAGCTTGGCGTCGCGCCACAGGCGCCCGGTCGGGTAGTCGTTGATGTAGCCGTTGCCGCCGAGCACCTGGATCGCCTGGCCGGTGAGCCAGGTGGCCTTCTCGGCGGCGTACAGGATCGCGCCGGCGGCGTCCTGGCGGGTGGTGCGGCCGGCGTCGCAGGCGCGCGCCACCGCGTACACGTAGGCGCGGCAGGCGTTGAGGCCCACGTACATGTCGGCCAGCTTGCCCTGCATCAGCTGGAAGCTGCCGATCGCCTCGCCGAACTGGCGGCGCTCGTGCACGTACGGCATCACCACGTCCATCGCCGCGGCCATCAGCCCCAGCGGGCCGCCGGACAGCACCAGCCGCTCGTAGTCCAGGCCCGACATCAGCACGCGCACGCCGCCGCCGACGCTGCCCAGCACGTTCTCCGCCGGCACTTCGCAATCCTGGAACACCAGTTCGCAGGTGTTGGAGCCGCGCATGCCGAGCTTGTCCAGCTTCTGCGCGGTGCTGAAGCCGGGCATGCCCTTCTCGACCAGGAAGGCGGTGATGCCGCGCGCACCGCCGGCCGGGTCGGTCTTGGCGTAGACCACCAGCACGTCGGCGTCCGGGCCGTTGGTGATCCACATCTTGTTGCCGTTGAGCACGTAGTGGTCGCCGCGCAACTCGGCGCGCAGTTTCATCGACACCACGTCCGAGCCGGCGCCCGGCTCGCTCATCGCCAGCGCGCCGACGTGCTCGCCGCTGCACAGCCTGGGCAGGTAGCGCGCCTTCTGCGCTTCGCTGCCGTTCTTGCGCAACTGGTTCACGCACAGGTTCGAATGCGCGCCGTAGGACAGGCCGATCGCGCCGGACGCGCGCGAGATCTCCTCCATCGCCACCACGTGCGCCAGGTAGCCCATGGCGCTGCCGCCGTATTCTTCTTCGACGGTCAGCCCCAGCAGGCCCTGCTCGCCGAGCTTGCGCCACAGCGGCGCCGGGAACGCGTTGTCGCGGTCGGCGTGTTCGGCCAGCGGCGCGATCTCGCGCGCGGCGAAGGCGGCCACCGTGTCGCGCAGCAGGTCGATGTCCTCCCCCAGTTCGAAATTCAACGACGGCATCAGCATGGCGGGCGAGCTCCGGAAGGCGGGCGTGCGGCGGATGGGGCGCCTAGAATCCAGGCGGCGCCAGGGCAAGGGCGCCAGCGTAGCCGGGATCGGCGAAGAAGTGAACAACAATTCATTAATTGAACCTAGAATCACCCCATGGCCTACAAACGCTCCGCGCTGATGGAAGAACGCCTCGCCGGCAACCGCCAGCGGATCCTGCTGGCGGCGCGCCGGCTGGTCGCCGCCGGCGGCTTCCGCGGCGCGCCGGTGACCGCGGTGGCGGCCGAGGCGGGGGTATCCACCGGACTGATCTACCGGCACTTCCCGTCCAAGGCCGAGCTGTTCGTCGAGGTGCTGACCGCGGCGGTGGACCACGAACTGGCGATCCTGCACGGCATCGCCGCCGAACCGGCGCCGGCGGCGCAGCGGCTGCGCGCGGCGATCGCCTCGTTCGTGCGCCGCGCACTGGCCGGACCGGGGCTGGCCTACGCCTTCATCGCCGAACCGGTGGAGCCGGAGGTGGACGCCGAGCGCATCCGCTGCCGGCGCCTGTTCGGCGACCTGTTCAAGGGCATCCTGGCCGACGGCGTGGCCGCCGGCGAATTCCCGGCGCAGGACCTGGACGCGGCGGCCGCGTGCCTGGTCGGCGCCTACACCGAAGCCCTGGTCGGGCCGACCGCGCCCAGCCGCGACGGCCCGCGCGACAGCGAACGCCTGGTCGAGGCGGTGTGCGGCTTCTGCCTGCGCGCGGTCGGCAGTGCGCAGGCGCCATAGCGTTGCCGGCATAGCCACGGTCCGGCGGGCGCGCAGGGGTGTCGATGCGAACGGGCCTGGCGCGAGTGCGCCGGGCTGTGCCGCGCGGCATTGCTCGCCGATGCGAGGTTGGGTGCACTGCAGGAGGAAGCAGCCCCGACGGCATGCGAAGGCCGACGGCCTGCCGCCGCGTTTGTCGCGGCTGAAGCCGCTCCTGCAGGGAGCGGCGAATACCGGTCGCCCGCACGCGTCGACCAGCCGCGGCGGCGTTGTGGCACGCGGCCCAACTGCTGCGATGCAGCACACATCGTCTGCGATCCGCGGCGCCGCCGGGCTGCCGTGCGCGGCAAACGCTGGCTATACTCGGCCGCGTAGCAGTGGTCGGTCTCCACGTGCCAAAGGGGTGTGATGTGCGGAATTACGACCTCGAATTTCTCAAGCGGTTCTCGTTGGTGATCGGCCTGCTGGTCGTCATCACCCTCGGCCTGATCGTGTTCGCGGCCTACCTGCAGCGGGCGATCCCGCCGGAGGTCTCGCCGGTGGCGCTCAAGCGCACCGAGGAACGCATCGCGCCGGCCGGCGCGGTCTATGCCGGCAGCACCGGCGCCGCGGCGCAGGCCGCCGCGCAGGCGGCGGCGCTGGCCAAGGCGTCCGCGCAGGTCGCCTACGGCGGCACCACCGACGGCAAAGTGATCTTCGACAACCTGTGCACCGCCTGCCACACCACCGGCGTCGGCAAGGCGCCGACCCTGGACCATTCGCATTGGGACGCGCGCATCGCGCAAGGCAAGGACACGCTGTACAAGCACGCGATCGAGGGCTACACCGGCCCCGATGGCGGGATCATGCCGCCCAAGGGCGGCAATCCGGCGCTCAGCGAAGCGCAGGTCCACGCCACGGTCGACTGGATGCTGGCCAACCTGAAATAATCCGCAAGCCCTGTCCACGCGGGTTGCAGCGCCGCCTCCGGGCGGCGCTTTCGTATTCGATGCCGGCCCTGCGCCGGCGAGCTAAGGAGAGTGATCGCATGCGCGTACTGCCCCCGCTGTTGTCCTTGTTGCTGGTTGCCGGCGCCCCCGCCGCCCACGCCCTGTCGCCGCCGCCGCTGGTCCCGATCGGGCAGTTGCGGCCGGCCGATACCGGGCAGAACGTGGTGTTCGAAGGCGTGGTCACCGCGCGCGTGGAGGCCGGCGGCGCGGGCTACCTGGTGCAGGACGCCGGCGACGGCGATCCGCTCACCGCCGACGCGCTGCTGGTGCGCGGCGACGCCGCCGAGCTGGCGCCGGGCGACCGGGTGCGGGTGTGGGGCGAACTGGCGCCGCGGCGCGCGTCCGGCCCGGCGCCGGCCAGCGTGCCGTTCGCCGGGCGCAGCGTGCGCGAGGCCGGGCACACGCTGCTGGCGCGCGCGCAGCCGTTGCCACTGCAGGTGCTCGACGCCGCGCCGGCCGACTGGTCGGCGCTGGCCGGCATGCGCGTGCGCATCGACGCGGCGCTGACCGTGGTCGATACCGATGCGCTGGCCAAGGCGGGCGAACTCGGCGTCGCCTTCGGCGGGCGCCTGTGGCAGCCCAGCGAGATCGCCGTCCCCGGCAGTGCCGAGCACGCCGCCGCGGTCGCCGACAACGCGCGGCGCCTGCTGCGCCTGGGCGAGGCCGGCGCGCATGCGCCCGACAGCCTGCCTGCCTACCTGGGCACGGGCGAGGCCGCCGCCGCGCCGCGCGCCGGGGCGACGCTGTCGGGCGTGGAAGGCATCGTCGGCGGCGTGGTCGATGGCGCCGCGCGGCTGTATCCGACCGCGCCGCTGCAGCTGACGCCGCCGCCGGCCCCGGCGCCGCCGCAGGTCGCCGGCACGCTGCGCGTGGCCGCGTTCAACCTGGAGAATTTCTTCAACGGCGACGGCCGCGGCGGCGGCTTCCCGACCCAGCGCGGCGCGCGCACCGCCGCCGAGTACCAGGCGCAGCTGGCCAAGCTGGTCGCCACCATCCGCCCGCTGCAGGCCGACGTCGCCGCGCTGATGGAACTGGAGAACGACGGCTACGGGCCGACCTCGGCGATCGCCGCACTGGTGGCCGCGCTCAACGCCGGCGATGGCGGCGACTGGCGCTTCGTCGATGCCGGGCGCGGCCCGGGCGACAACCCGATCCGGGTCGGCCTGATCTACCGCGCCTCGCGGGTCAGCCTGGTCGGCAAGCCGGCGGTGCTGGA
The DNA here is from genome assembly GCF_025665335.1 of Xanthomonas sp. AM6. Classification (NCBI taxonomy): domain Bacteria; kingdom Pseudomonadati; phylum Pseudomonadota; class Gammaproteobacteria; order Lysobacterales; family Lysobacteraceae; genus Xanthomonas; species Xanthomonas sp. AM6. Next base: position 4,651,330 of record NZ_CP106869.1, on the reverse strand, counting down.
GGGCGGCCCGTTCGCCACCCACAGCCGGGTGCCGCTGGCGCAGGCGTTCCGGCGCGGCAACGGGCAGCCGTTCGTGGTCGTGGCCAACCACTTCAAGTCCAAGGGCTGCGGCGAGGCGGCCGCCGACGATGCCGACCGCGGCGACGGCCAGGGCTGCTGGAACGCCACCCGCACCGACTCGGCGCGGCGCCTGGACGCCTGGCTGCGCACCGACCCGACCGGCAGCGGCGCCACCGCCAGCGTGCTGCTCGGCGACTTCAACGCCTACGCGATGGAAGACCCGCTGCGCCTGCTGCGCGACGCCGGCTGGCGCGATGCGCTGGCGCAGGCGCACGTCGAACAGCCCTACAGCTTCGTCTACCGCGGCCTCAGCGGCCGCCTCGACCATGCCCTGCTGAGCCCGGCGCTGGCGCCGCTGCTGCGCGGCGCCGCCGAATGGCACGTCAACGCCGACCTGCCGGAACAGGACGGCTACCGCGAACGCAACCTGCCCGGACCGTGGCGCAGCTCCGACCACGATCCGCTGCTGCTGGGCCTGGAGCTGTGAGGGCCGGGATTCGTGAAGGCCGGGATTCGGGATTGGGGATCGGGGATTCGTTGAAGCGCGAGGCGCGAGCTGCGGCCTGGCAGGCCGCGCTCAATTGAATCCAGGAACGGTGGACGAGGCGTCCCCCCCGCTCTTGCCAATCCCGAATCCCCCATCCCCACTCCCGGCCCTACGCCCGATGCCGGCGCCAGTTCCAGATGTGCGCGCTGGCCAGGGCCAGGCTGCCGGCCACGGTGATGGCGGTTTCGGCGTGTTCGCTGGGCCAGCCCAGGGCGCCGGCCAGCAGTCCGCCCAGGCCCAGCGCCGCCAGCGTCCACAGCGGCCACGGCAGCGGGCGCTGCCGCTGTGCGCGCCACAGCGCCAGCCCGGCCAGCGGCAACGCGAGCGCCACGAACAGCCCGTGCACCCATTCGGCCTGCGCCCACACGCCGAACAACGGCAGCGCCGCGGCGAGCAATGGCAAGGCCAGGCAATGCAGCAGGCACAGCCCGGACAGGACCACGGCGGACGCATCGAAGAAGGGCTGGGGGAGGGATCTCATGGGGGCGGCTCCGGGACTTGTAGTGTTATATAGTAACATTTTCCCCGCGACGTCCAGGCTCCCGCGTCGCCTGCGCAGTCACCCCGCTACCAGCCGTGAAGCGCGGCCGTTTGCAGCGTGGTCCTGGAAGGCGTGGTTCCCGGCCGGTGCCATCGGTGTTCCAGGGCTCGCTCCTCGATCCGCCTATGCGCGGTCCTGCGGCGCATGCGCCCGCCGCACCGCGGTCAGCCGCGCGCACCGACCGCGATCAGCACGATCGCCAGCAGCGCCAGTACCAGCCCGGCGCGATTCCACGCGCTGGTCTTCTCGCCGAACGCGAGCATCCCGAGCAGCGCGCCGAGCACGATCACGCCGAGGTTCATCGCCGCGAACACCACCGCCGGGCTGTCCGGCAGCGCCTGGTGCGCACGCACGTAGAAGGCGATGTTGCCGAAGTTGAGCGCGCCCAGCAGCAGCCCGGCGCCGAGGTTGCGCCAGGCCAGCGGCGCGCTGCCGCGCACATGCCGCCACAGCTGCACGCCGAGCAGCAGCACGAAGGCGATCGCGAAGGCGACCAGCAGCGAGGCGGCGAACGGCGTGCCGGCCTGGGCGATGCGCTTGAGCAGCACGTCGATCAGGGCGAAGCCGGCCCATACCAGCAGCAGCCAGGGCGCGGCGCGCGCCGCGCCGGTGGCCGCCGGTGCCGGTCGGTGCACGATGCCGGCGATCGCCAGCAGGCCCAGCGCCAGCCCGGCCAGCTTGTAGCCGTTGGCGCGCTCGCCGAACAGCGCGAACGCCGCCGCCAGCGACAGCAGCAGCGACAGCCGCTGCGCCGCGTCGGTGCGCACGATGCCGGCCAGCGCCACCGCGCGGCCCAGCACCAGGAACAGCGCCGGCAGCAGCAGCGCCAGCCCGAGCAATTCCGCCCACGGCGCCTGCGCGCTGCGCAGCGTGGCCAGCGGCGGCTGCAGCAGCGCCGCGCACAGCAGCAGCGCCGCCAGATAGTTCCAGGTCACCGCCTGGGCCAGGTCGATGCGCCGGCGCGGCGCCAGCTTCAGCAGCGCCGAGACCAGCACGCTGCACACCACACTCAGGAAAACGAACGCCACGCGCAGGGGATCCGGTCGGGGAAGAGAACGCTGCGTGCGCACGGCCTGCATGTGGCCTGCACCCAGCCCCGGTATTATGACCGCATGACTTCTCCCGCTTTCCCCACCGAATCCGGCGCGTTGCTGCTGGACGGCCCCGCCGGCCCGATCGAGGTCGCGGTCGATCTGCCCGAGGCAGGCACGGCCGTGCTGCCGGTCACCGCGATCGTCTGCCATCCGCTGTCCACCGAGGGCGGCACCATGCACAACAAGGTGGTGACGATGGTCGCGCGCGCGCTGCGCGAACTCGGCGTGCGGGTGGTGCGCTTCAACTTCCGCAGCGTCGGCGCCTCGGCCGGCAGCTTCGACCACGGCGACGGCGAGCAGCAGGACCTGGCCGCGGTGGCGGCGTGGGTACGCGCGCAGCGCCCGCACGATGCGTTGTGGCTGGCCGGCTTCAGTTTCGGCGCCTACGTGTCGCTGCGCGCCAGCGCCGCGCTGCAGCCGCAGGCGCTGGTATCGATCGCGCCGCCCGCCGGGCGCTGGGATTTCGCCGGCGTGGAACCGCCGCCGCAGTGGCTGGTGATCCAGGGCGAGGCCGACGAGATCGTCGACCCGCAGGCCGTGTACGAGTGGCTGGAGACGCGGGAGCAGCAGCCCATGCTGGTGCGCATGCCCGACACCAGCCATTTCTTCCATCGCAAGCTGATCGACCTGCGCGGTGCCTTGCAGCACGGCGTCAAGGCATGGCTGCCGGGCAAGCCGGCGTGAGCGCCGCGCAGGCGCAGGCGCGCGCAGGGCGGTGCGCGCATCGCGGCGCGGGTGCATGCCGATGAGCGCCGCCGCTCCTTCGCAACGCTATGCCGAGGGCGTGGCGCGCGGCGACTGGCGCGACGATCCGGCGCAGCACGCCGCGCTGGCCGAACTGGACCGCATCCACGCCGCGATCGTGGACAGCGACCAGGACGGCTGGCTGGACCGCCTGTCCGCGTTCTGGAAGAAGCCCGAGTCGGTGCGCGGCCTGTATTTCTGGGGCGGCGTGGGCCGCGGCAAGACCTTCCTGGTCGACCTGTTCTACGACGGCCTGCCGATCGAGCAGAAGTACCGCACCCATTTCCACCGCTTCATGCGCGGCGTGCACGAGCGCCTGCGCGAGCACGCCGGGCAGAGCGATCCGTTGGCCAAGATCGCGCAGGAATGGCGCACCCAGTTGCGCGTGCTGGTATTGGACGAGTTCTTCGTCACCGACATCGGCGATGCGATGCTGCTGGCGCGGCTGCTGGAACGGCTGTTCGCCGAGGGCGTGACCCTGGTCACCACCTCCAACACCGCGCCGCAGAACCTGTACCTCAACGGCCTGCAGCGCGAGAGCTTCCTGCCGGCGATCGCGCTGCTGCAGAAGTACTGCGTGGAGCTGTACGCCGAAGGCACCGAGGACTACCGCATGCGCGCGCTGACCCGCTCGCCGGTGTACCGCGCGCCGCTGGATGCGCAGTCCGACGCATGGCTGGACGGACGCTGGGGCGAGCTCAGCGGCAACGAGGCCGCGCGCAGCGGCAACATCGTCATCGAGGCGCGCAAGATCCCGGTGCGCGGCCGCGGCAAGAGCATCGCCTGGTTCGATTTCGCCGCGCTGTGCGAAGGCCCGCGCGGGCCGTCCGACTACATCGAGATCGCGCGCGAGTTCAACACCGTGCTGCTCGGCGGCATCCCGCATTTCGACCGCATGAACGAAGATGCGGCGCGGCGCTTCGTCAACCTGATCGACGAACTGTACGACCGCCAGGTCAACCTGGTCTGCACCGCGCAGGACCCGCCGCCGCAGCTGTACAGCGGCGAGCGCCTGGCCGGCGCGTTCGAGCGCACCGCCTCGCGCCTGATCGAAATGCAGAGCGCCGAGTACCTGGCCACCGCGCACCGCGCCTGAGCGGCGATCTTGGCTGGGAGGCGATGGCCTTGGCGGGAGGGCGGCATGCCCGTGTCTCGTTAAGGGTCCTTGGGATGGCGGCTTTTGGTGGGCTCGGGTCACGGGCTGCGATGCTTTGGTGCCTGCCGAAGAATGGCGCTTGCGTTCGTCGCGGCTGAAGCCGCTCCCACAGTGCACCCGGCCACCATGCCCTCGGCTCCTGTAGGAGCGGCTTCAGCCGCGACCAACGAAGCCGCCACCGGCAGGCCACGCACTCCCGTCCGGGCCGGCGGCCGCAACGGGCGAGGCGGCGCCCGCGCCGGCCGATGCCGCCCGAAGAAAGTGCTTGCAATTAAATCGCGCGCTATGTAAATTGCGCCCATGCCGAAGCAACGCACTCCCGCCGAGATCCCCAGCCGCGACGCGGCGCTGCAGTTGGACCAGCAGCTGTGCTTTGCGCTGTACTCGGCCAACTTGGCCATGCACAAGCTCTACCGCGGCCTGCTGAAGTCGCTGGACCTGACCTATCCGCAATACCTGGTGATGCTGGTGCTGTGGGAGCAGGACGCGCGCACGGTCGGGGCGATCGGCGAGCGCCTGTTCCTGGACTCGGCCACGCTGACGCCGCTGCTGAAGCGGCTGCAGGCCGGCGGCCTGGTGACGCGGGAACGCTCGGCCGACGACGAACGCCAGGTCGTGGTGCGCCTGACCGCGGCCGGCCGCGCCTTGCGCAGCAAGGCCGGCGCGGTGCCCGAGCAGGTGTTCTGCGCCGCGGCCTGCTCGCTGCAGGACTTGCGCCAGCTCAAGCAGCAACTGGAAACCTTGCGCGGCAACCTGGGCGGCGGCTGAGGCCGTCGCCAGGCATGACGTTCCGTTAATTATGTAGTGTGCTATTAAATCGCTATCAATCAACCCGGCGCGTCGCGCCTCACCAGGAGCACCACCATGGCCTCACCCGAAAAGATCCTCTACACCGCCCACGCCACCGCGACCGGCGGCCGCGAAGGCCGCGCCGTCTCCTCCGACAAGGCGCTGGATGTGAAGCTGTCCACCCCGCGCGAGCTCGGCGGCGCCGGCGGCGACGGCACCAACCCGGAGCAGCTGTTCGCGGCCGGCTATTCGGCCTGCTTCATCGGCGCGATGAAGGCGGTGGCCGCGCAGGGCAAGCAGAAGCTGCCGGGCGAGGTCAGCATCGAAAGCAGCGTCGGCATCGGCCAGATTCCCGGCGGCTTCGGCATCGCGGTGGAACTGCGCATCGCCGTGCCGGGCATGCCGCGCGAGGAACTGCAGGCGCTGGTCGACAAGGCGCACCAGGTGTGCCCGTACTCCAACGCCACCCGCGGCAACATCGACGTGAACCTGGTCGTCCTCGACTGAGCGATGCCGCTTGCCCGAGAACCCCGTCGCGCGGCCTGCGCGGCGGGGTTCTTGCTGTCTGCGGTGTGACAGTGGCCGAGCCGCCATTGCGCATGTACCGCGGCGGCATCGTCGATTCGCCGCAGACGCTGAAAGAAGGCTTTTCAGCAGCCGAAGGCTGATCAAGGTAACTCGCCGCAAGGCGAAAGCTTTGCGCTTGCTCTTGCGGCAGCGCCAGCGGCAGCAGCAGCGGCAGCGCCAGCGGCTGAATCACTGTAGGAGCGGCTTCAGCCGCGACAGATGCGTTCCCCGCAATGCTTCGGTCGCGGCTGAAGCCGCTCCTACAAAATCAACACCAAAAGCAGAAGCTTCCGCGCTTGAGCGCGGTCACTTTCTTTGCTCGTGCAAAGAAAAGTGACCAAAAGAAGCGCTCTGCCACAGCCGAAGGCTGGTCAAGCACGCCCTGCCTCGCGCCCTCCGCGCTGCGTGCTCCGGGTCCGCGCCCATGACGAGGAATCGCGGCAGGGGCATCCCCCTGCCGCGAATGGCGCACATCCATGTGCGTCGCCCCTTCGGGATTTTTCCCCGCCATGGCCACCGCGTCGGCAGGGAACCCGGTAAGTCAAAAGCAAGAGCAAGAGCAACAGCAAGAGCAACAGCAAGAGCAACAGCAAGAGCAACAGCAAGAGCAACAGCAACAGCAAGAGGGCTCACTCGATCACGATGGCGGGAAAAATGACGGCGATGGACTGCATGCCATTGCGGCAGCGACCGCATCGCCTTCGTACCGGGCTGCCTTTGCCGTGCAGACGCGGCGCCATTGCTGTGCTGCAGATTGAGGCGGAACTGGGCCGATGTGATAGTGCGAAGGCCATCACTCTTGCGCGCGCCATGCTCAGCTCCGCCTACAACGCCGATACCGTGGCCGCCTTCATCCAGGGCGCGCGCCGCCTGCTGGTGCTTACCGGCGCGGGCATGTCCGCCGAGAGCGGGGTGCCGACCTTCCGCGGCCAGGACGACAGCCTGTGGGCGCGCTTCGATCCGCAGCAACTGGCCACCGAGGACGCCTGGCGGGCGGACCCGGCGCTGGTCTGGGGCTGGTACCGCTGGCGCATGGCGATCGTCGCGCAGGCGCAGCCGCATGCCGGGCATCACGCCCTGGTGCGCCTGGCCGGACTGAAGAGCACCACGCTGGCGACCCAGAACGTGGACGACCTGCACCAGCGCGCCGGCAGCGAGGTCGCCGCGCACGTGCACGGGCGCCTGTCGGCGTTGCGCTGCAGCGACTGCGGCCAGGCCTGGCACGGGCTGCTGCCGCCGATCGACGTGCAGGCGCCGACCCAGCGCCTGGCGCCGCCGGCCTGCGCGGCCTGCGGCGGCGCGGTGCGCCCGGGCGTGGTGTGGTTCGGCGAGGCGCTGCCGGCCGCCGACTGGGCGCGCGCCGAGAGCGCCGCCGACGCAGCCGACCTGGTGCTGGTGATCGGCAGTTCCGGCCTGGTGTATCCGGCCGCCGGGCTGCCGTTGCGCGCCAAGGAGCGCGGCGCCTGCGTGGTCGAGATCAATCCCGAACCCAGCGGCCTGTCCGCGCACGCCGACCTGCACTGGCGCGATCCCGCCGCACTGGCCTTGCCGCTGTTGCTGCAGCGCTGGCCGGCGGGCTGAAGTCAGGCCCAGGCGATCCGCGCCGGCAAGCGGTCAGCGCAACGAGCGCAGGAACGCGTCCACCGCGTCGGTATAGGCCGATGGCAGGCCCAGATCGTGATTGATCTCGGCGTGGCTGCGGTCCTGCGGCAGCACCTCGACGCGGATCCGCCGCGCGCTCGCCTTGTCGGCCAGGTGCCGGGCCTGCGCGCAGGCATCGGCACGGCGGCTGGAGCACACCGCCAGCAGCGGCGGCGCGGCGGTGCCCATCTGGTGGTACGGCGAGGCGGCGATCCAGTCGCTGCGGTCGCTGCCGAAGGCGCGGTCGTACAGCGGCAGGTGCCGCGCCTGCATCACCTGCTCCACGTCCATCGCCGCGCTGTCCAGCGCCACCGTGCCCAGCGGCGGGCGTGCGCCGGCCTGCGCCAGCAGCGTCGGCGACAGATCCAGCAGTGCCACCAGGTGCGCGCCGGCCGAGTGCCCCATCAACACCATCCGCCTGCCATCGGCGCCCCAACCGGCGGCCAGTGACTGCACCTTGGCCACGGCGAGCGCGACGTCGCCGGCCTGCTGCAGCGGCGTGGCCTGCGGCAGCATGCGGTAGTTCACCGAAACCAGCGCATAGCCCTGCGGCAGCCAGTGCGCGACCTTGTTGGCGGCGACCCCGGGATTGTCCTTGTCGCCGTTGGCCCAGCCACCGCCGTGCACCATCACCATCAGCGGTGCGTTGCGCGCATTGGCGGGCAGGTAGGCATCGAAACGTTGCGCCGGATCGGCGCCGTAGGCGACATCGCGCAGCACGCGCGTGCCGTCGGGCAGCGGCGCGCGCGGCGCGGCCGCCGACTGCGCCAGCCGCGCACGCAGGCGCTCGCGCAGGCGGCCATCCTGCGCATGCAGCGCTGCGGCGTGCAGCGCGGTCAGCAACAGCGTTACACCGAGCAAGGTGCGGGCGAGCGAGGTCATGGGCGAAATCCTTGGAGGGTGCAGGCGTGGGAGGGGAGGGCGGCGCGATGCGTTGCCGATGCGATTGCGCCGCGCGCGGCAACGGCTGGCGCGGCGCGCATGGCGGCCGGCGTCGCCACTGCGCCGCCGTTCATGCCTCGCGCACCCGCAGCGTCGCGCGCAGCCCGTGCGGGGCGGCATTGTCCAGGCGCAGCTCGCCGTGGTGCTGGCGGGCGACGCGCTCGACGATGGCCAGGCCCAGCCCGCTGCCGCCATGGCCGCCGTGCACGAACGGCTGCCGCGCGCTGGCGGCCAGCGCCGGGTCCAGCCCGGGGCCATGGTCGCGCACCTCGATGCGCCAGCCGTCGCCGTCGCGCGCCAGGCGCAACTGGAACGGGGCGGCGCCGTGGCGCTCGGCATTGCCGATCAGGTTGCCGAGCGCGCGCTGCAGCGCCATCGGCTTGGCGTACAGCGGCGCGTGCTCCGGCAATTCGACCTCCCAGGCCGCGCGCGTCGCGCCCAGCGCATGCCGGCACAGTTCGACCAGGTCCAGCGGCGCGCTGGCTTCGTCGCGGCCGTCGCGGGCATAGGCGATGAACTGCGCCAGGATCGCATCGATCTCGCCGATGTCGCGCTCCATGCCGTCGCGCAGCTCCGGCTCCACCTGCGGCAGCAGCGCCAGCGCGTACTGCAGGCGGGTCAGCGGCGTGCGCACGTCGTGCGAGATGCCGGCCAGCAGCAAGCTGCGCTCGGCCGCGGCGCTGCGCACGTCGGCGCTGGCATCGGCCAGGGCCCGCGCCAGGTCGCTCACCTCGCGCGGGCCGCCGCTGGCGATCGGCACGGCGCCGTCGCCACGCACGATATGCGGCGCCGCCTGGGCCAGCTGTCGCAGCGGCAACACCAGGCGCCGCGCGAAGTACGCCGCGGCCAGCCATACCAGCAGCGCGCAGGCGGCCAGCAACGCCACCGAGAAGCGGCGCACGCCATGGCCGCGGCGTTCGCTGGAAAACGCCACCCACAGCGGATCGGGCGTGGCCAGCTTGAGCCACACCGCACCGTCGTCGCCGCGACGCAGTTCGCGCCCCGCGCCGAGCTGGCCGGCGGCGCGCCGCTGCAGGTCATTCGCCAGCGGGCCTGTGCGCGTGGCGGCCGGCGGCGGACTGTGCCTGACCTGCAGACCGGCCTCGTGCAGGGCCGGCTCCAAGGCCGCGGCCGCCGGCGAGCGCTGCAGCGCCTCGGCGACATTGGCGAAACCGTCCAGCGTGCGCAGCAGCTGTTGCGCGGCCGGACGCAGCGCCAGTTCGCGGCCGAGCAGCAGCGCCAGCAGGCCGGCGCCGGCCAGCACCAGCGCGATCACCAGCGCCAGCTGCCCGAACAGGCTGCGCGGCCAGCCATCGCCTGCGTGGCGGACGCGGCTCATGGCGCGGTCTCCGGCGGCACGTACACGTAGCCGATGCCCCACACGGTCTGGATCAGCCGCGGCGTGCGCGCATCGTCTTCGAGCAGCTTGCGCAGCCGCGCCACGGTGACGTCGATGCTGCGCGCGAAGGCGTCGTGCTCGCGGCCGTGCGCCAGGCTCATCAGGCGGTCGCGGCTGAGCGGCTGCTGCGGATGCCGCAGCAGCACCGACAGCACCGCGAATTCGGCGGTGGTCAGCTTCAGCGGTTGACCGTCGCAGCTCAGTTCGCGCCGGCCCAGGTGCAGGCGGAAGCGGCCGAAGCCGATCTCGCCGCCGTCCGGTTGCGGCGCGCCGGCACCGGCCGGCCGCGTGCGGCGCAGCACCGCACGGATCCGTGCCAGCAGCTCGCGCGGGTTCACCGGCTTGGGCAGGTAGTCGTCGGCGCCGATCTCCAGGCCGACGATGCGGTCGATCTCGTCGCCCTTGGCGGTGAGCATCACGATCGGCGTGGTGTCGCCCTGGCCGCGCAGGCGCCGGCAGATCTCCAGGCCGTTCTCGCCGGGCAGCATCAGGTCCAGCACCACCAGGTCGTAATGGCCGCGCGCCAGCGCCTGCTGCAGCTGGGCGCCGTCGGCCACCGCCTTCACCGAGAAGTCCTGGCTTTCCAGGTAGCGGCGCAGCAGTTCGCGCAGACGCGCGTCGTCGTCGACCAGGAGCAAGCGGGCAGGGGCGTCGTTCATGGCCGCCACTATCGGCTGCGCCGCGGCTGTCCGGCAACGCCCGCCGCGCGGACTTTGTAAGCGGATGTTTCCGCCGCCGCCCGCAGAAACATCCGCTGGCCACGCTGCGACATCTTGCGTCCGCATGCGGCCTATCGTGGCTCCACCGCAGCGTTCCCCGCGCTGCTTCCCCGGAGAACCATGATGACCCTCTCGCTACGTAGCTCGATCCTGCTGTTCACCCTGGCCGCAGGCGGCCTGACCGCAGTGGCGGCGCCCGAGGCGCAGGCGCGCGAGCGCACCCGGACCCGCACCGCCAGCCACGTGGATGGCGCCCGCAGCGCCGCAGTGAATGCCAGCGCCAGCGGTGCCCACGGCAGCCGCACGCGGGCGCGGCAGTGGCAGGCCGACGGCCAGGGCAACGCGTCGGGCAGCAGCGGCGCAACCGCCAGCGGCGTCAACGGCGGCGCGGTCACGCGCCAGGGCAGCGCCTACCACAACGCCGACGGCAGCGCCGGTCGCCAGGGCAGCGCCAGCGTCGTCGGCGCCAACGGCGGCAGCGCCAGCAGCAGCGGCGGGTTCGCCCGCAGCGCCGACGGCAGCGTGACCGGCAGCCGCCAGACCAGCGCCACGGCCGCCAACGGCGCCAGTTACCAGGGCTCGACCACGGCCGCCGACGGCAGCGTCAGCCACACCGGGACCTGCACCACTGCCGCCGGCGAAGTCGTGGCCTGCCGTCCGTAGTCGCGCGCCGTGGTGCAGCGATCACATTCCCGGGGCGGCTTCGCCATCGACATCGCGCTGCGCCGCCGCGTGTTGCCGCGCGTGCCGCCGCGTTTCGTCCATTCCTTATCCCTTAGCCGAGGATCGCCATGAAGACAGCCATCATCCATGGAGTGCTGTGCAGCCTGCTGGCAGCCGGTACCGCCGCCGCCCAGACCGCGCCGACCGCCGCGCAGAAGCAGCAGCTGCAGCAGCGGCTGACGGCGGCCGACGCCAACGGCGACGGCCTGGTCAGCCGCAACGAGGCCGACGCGTCGCTGCCACGCATCGCCAGGCGCTTCGATGCGCTGGACAGCAACCACGACGGCCAGTTGTCGCCGGACGAACTGCGCGCGGCCATGCAGCAGGCCATGCAGCAGGCCGGACCGCGCTCGCGCTGAACTGAGCGGGACCCGCGTCCCTACGGCGGCCAGCGCCGCTTGCACCGCATGTTCGTGCGACCCGGGCCGCACACGGCTGGCGGCGGCCGCTGCGGCCGCCGTTCGGCCTGCCCGGCGTGCCGGTTGCCGGTGTCCTGCGCAACCGGCGCGGGCCGGCGCGCGCCGCCAGCCCCCGGTGGCCGCGTCGAGGCCTTTGCGGCATGGGCGCTGTGGCCCGTTCCAGGCCGGATCCAGCGTCCCGCCGCGGGGTTTCGCCGCGTCGCCACGGCAAACTCTTGCCCCGCTTGGGTTTTCGGCTTTTCGACTACATTTAGCGTTGACGACGCCCGGGCACCCCACTATCTTGTGGTGGTCGGTTCCAGCAGCCACCAGGCTGCGGGATCAAAAGGGAAGCCGGTGCGGCGCGCGAGCGCTCAGGCCGGCGCTGCCCCGCAGCGGTAATTGGGAACGAACCCGTCACCCGCACTGAGGCGTCCCGCCTTGGGAAGCGACGGGCTAGGAACCGGCCATTCGGCCGCCGCCCATAAGCCCGAAGACCTGCCGACAGCCGCGCGATGCACACAGCGCGGCGCCGACCGTTGAATCTCCGGGGGGAGATGGTCGGTGAAGCGGTGACCGCCCGCAGGCTCGCGCCTGCGCCGTCGCGGTCGCTGCGACACCGCGTCCCCACGCTGCTGATCCGGTCGGAGTCCTGCCTGCGAGGGCCGGGCAGCCGGTGCACCACGCTTGGAGACCATCATGAGCCAGACCCACAGCCTGCCGGCCGCAGCCCCCCTCGACGCCGCCGACGTCGACTCCACGCCTGCCGCCGCCGCCGCGCAGCCCGACGTGGCCGCCAGCGAGCCGAGCAACGACCAGCGCGCCGTGACCTGGATCGTCAAGGACGGCGGCAACCGCCGCATGGCCTTCGACCGCTCGCGCCTGCAGCGCACCCTGGACCGGATCCACGCCGAGTTCCCGCAGCTGGACGTGGCCGACTACGAGCGCAAGGCCTTCGCCTTCGTGGAGAAGAAGGAAAGCCTGTCGGCCGACGACATGGTCGACTACCTGATCCGCGAGGCCGAGTCGCGCGTGGACATCGCCACGCCGGAGTGGGAGTACTTCGCCGCGCGCCTGTACCTGCACCGCCTGTACAAGCGCGCCAGCAAGAACCGCTTCTACGATGCCGGCGAGAAGTACGGCTCCTACGTCGGCCTGCAGGAAAGCCTGGCCGACCGCGGCGTGTACTCGATCGACATCCTCAAGAACTACTCCAAGGACGAACTGGCCGAAGCCGGCCGGATGATCGACCCGGAACGCGACAAGCTGTTCGCCTACAACGGCCTGTACCTGCTGGCCACGCGCTACCTGGCCACCGACAACTCGCGCAAGGTCTACGAACTGCCGCAGGAGCGCTGGCTGACCATCGCGCTGTACCTGATGCAGGACGAGAAGCCGCGCGAGCGGCGCATGCAGCTGGTCGGCGAGGCCTACTGGGCGCTGTCCAACCTGTACATGACCGTGGCCACGCCGACGCTGGCCAACGCCGGCAAGATCGGCGGGCAGCTGTCGAGCTGCTTCATCGACACCGTCGACGACAGCCTGCAGGGCATCTACGACTCCAACACCGACGTGGCGCGCGTGTCCAAGCACGGCGGCGGCGTCGGCGCCTACCTGGGCTACGTGCGGTCGTCCGGCTCGGCGATCCGCGGGGTCAAGAACTCCAGCGGCGGCGTGGTGCCGTGGATCAAGCAGCTCAACAACACCGCGGTGTCGGTGGACCAGCTCGGCCAGCGCAAGGGCGCCATCGCCGTGTACCTGGACATCTGGCACCGCGACATCGAGGCGTTCTTGGACCTGCGCCTGAACAACGGCGACCAGCGCCTGCGCGCGCACGACGTGTTCACCGCGGTGTGCGTGCCGGACATCTTCATGGAAGCGGTGGAACGCCGCGGCGAGTGGTACCTGTTCGACCCGCACGAGGTGAAGGAGGTCAAGGGCTGGTACCTGCAGGACTTCTTCGACGAGAAGCGCGGCGAAGGCAGCTTCCGCGCCCGCTACGAGGAAGTGGTGGCCGACGAGCGCATCGGCCGCAAGGTGGTCAAGGCCATCGACATGTTCAAGCGGATCATGGTCAGCCAGCTGGAGACCGGCAACCCGTTCATGTTCTATCGCGACGAAGTCAATCGCATGAACCCGAACAAGCACCAGGGCATGGTCTATTCCAGCAACCTGTGCACCGAGATCCTGCAGAACATGAGCCCGACCCGGGTCATCCAGGAGATGATCAGCGGCGACCAGATCGTGACCACCAAGCAGGCCGGCGACTTCGTCGTGTGCAACCTGTCCTCGGTGAACCTGGGCCGCGCGGTCACCGCGCAGCCGGACCTGCTCTCGCCGGACGTGCTGGAGCGGCTGATCCGCGTGCAGGTGCGCATGCTCGACAACGTGATCGATCTCAACGACCTGCCGGTGCCGCAGGCCACCATCACCAACCAGAAGTACCGCGCGATCGGCCTGGGCACGTTCGGCTGGCACCACCTGCTGGCGCAGAAGGGCATCGACTGGAATTCCAAGCAGGCCGAGGACTACAGCGACGAGCTCTACGAGCGCATCAACTACCTGACCATCCAGGCGAGCCTGGCGCTGGCCAAGGAGAAGGGCGCCTACAAGGTGTTCAAGGGCAGCGACTGGCAGAACGGCGAGTACTTCAGCAAGCGCGGCTATACCAGCCCCGAGTGGCAGGAACTGGCCGCGCAGGTCAGCATCAACGGCGTGCGCAACGCGTGGATGGTGGCGGTGGCGCCGAACATGAGTACCGCGCAGATCGCCGGCTCCACCGCCTCGATCGACCCGATCTACAGCGCGTTCTACTACGAGGAAAAGAAGGACTTCCGCCGTCCGGTGGTGGCGCCGGGCCTGACCGTGGACACCTACCCGTACTACGAGAAGGGCGCCTACCGGGTGGACCAGTTCGCCAGCGTGCGCCAGAACGCGCGCCGCCAGCGCCACGTCGACCAGTCGATCAGCTTCAACTTCTACGTGCCCAGCGGCATCCGCGCCAGCACCCTGCTGGACCTGCACATGACCGCGTGGAAGGAAGGCCTGAAGACCACCTACTACGTGCGCTCCAACGATATCGACATCAGCGAATGCGAGTGGTGCTCGAGCTGATCGCCACCCCGTAGCGGCGCTCCCGCGCGCATGGCTTCCCAAGGGGCGCCCTGCGCGCGGTGCGTCGCCCCGCATCGCCGCGCCGCCTGCGGCGCTTTTCACCCGACTACCGAATCCGACCCATGGCCATCGCGCTCGACCGCATCAAGATCCTCGAACCGATGCATCCCAACCGCTCCACCGGGATCATCAACGGCACCACCAGCGGCATCCTCAACTGGAACGACATCCCGTATCCGTCGTTCTACCGGGCCTACAAGGAACTGTCGACCAACTTCTGGATCCCCGACGAGGTGGACATGAAGGGCGACGCCAAGCAGTACGGCGAGCTGTCGGCGCGCGAGAAGAATGCCTACGACTCGATCATCGGCCTGCTGGCCACGCTGGATTCGCCGCAGACGCGCTTCATCTACAACGTCGCCGAATACATCACCGACCCGGCCGCGCACGCCAACGCGGCGATCATCGGCCAGCAGGAAGTGATCCACAACGAGAGCTATTCCTACGTGCTGGCGTCCATCGCCGGGCTGGCCGACCAGAACCGCGTGTTCGAGATCGCGCGCACGCACCCGACCATCATCGCGCGCAACCAGCCGATCATGCAGGCCTACGACGACTTCATGCGCGAGAAGACCGCCGAGACCCTGCTGCGCTCGCTGATCCAGTCCTCGATCCTGGAAGGCATCAACTTCTATTCCGGCTTCGCCTACTTCTACAACCTGGTGCGGCAGAACCGCATGACCGGCACCGGCAAGATCATCAGCTTCATCAACCGCGACGAGCTGGCCCACACCAAGTTCATCAGCGAGCTGATCCGCGCGATCATCGGCGAGAACGCCGAGCTGCAGACCAACGAACTGACCGACTACGTGCACCAGGCATTCGAGCACGCGATCCGGCTGGAGACCGAGTGGTCCTCGGAAGTGCTCGACGGCATCGAGGGCATCGACGTGGACGAGATGATCCAGTACGTGAAGTACCGCGCCAACAAGATGTCCGGCATGCTCGGCATCGAGAAGCTGTACACCGACGCCAGCGACAACGTGATGCCGTGGATCAAGGCCTACGCGGACAACTTCACCGAGACCAAGACCGACTTCTTCGAGATGCGCAACGCCAGCTACAAGAAGACCAATTCGGACAACGGATTCGACGATCTGTGAGGGGCCGGGATTGGGGATTGGCAAAAGCGATCCCGAGCCCGCCTTTCCCAATCCCCGATCTCTCTCCGACTCATTGACCTGAGAAGCAGCGATCCGGAGTTTTGTGAGGCGCGATCGGTAACAGCCACGGTCCCGCTTTTACCAATTCCGAATCCCCCAATCCCCAATCCCCAATCCCGGCCCCATGAACGTCCTGCTAGCCTACGCCTCGCTCAGCGGCAACACCCGCGACGTCGCCCGCCGCGTGCAGGCGCAGTGCGAGGCGGCGGGGCATCGGGTGACGGTGATCCATACCGACATGCAGACCCTGCACGGCGCGCTCGGCGATGCCGCGCATGCGGCCAGGTTCGACCTGCACCTGCTCGGCAGCTGGAGCGACAACGCCGGGCGCACCCCGGCGGAGATGAAGCGCTACATCGCCGAGCTGGTCGAGGCGACCGGCAAGGCGATCGAGGTGGCGGCGTTCGGTACCGGCGAGACGCAGTGGGGGCTGGAGTACTACTGCGGCGCGGTCAAGCGCATCGCCCGTTTCTTCGACAGCGCCTATCCGTTGCTGGAGATCGAACAGATGCCGCACGGCGAGCGCGACAGCGCGGCGATCGATGCCTGGTGCGCGCGGGTGCTGGTGCTGCGCGCCGCGCGTGCGGCGGCGGCGGGCGGCTCCGCGTCGGCGACTGCGCCAGCCGCTGCCGAGCCCGCGGCCGGCGGGTCCGCCGGATTCGTGCCGATGGCGTTGCCGCTGCACGGCAGCGGCTGACGCCGCATTCCCCATCGTTTCAAGGCAGCGCCGGCGCCTTCACTCCTGCGCGGCCATTCCCCGACACCAGACAAGGTTCCGCTCCATGTTCACCACCATCACCGTCGCCACCGCCGAACAGTTCGCCGACGCCATCGCCGCGCATCCGCGCGTGCTGGCCGATTTCAACAAGGACAACTGCCCCGGCTGCCGCATGCTCGACAAGTCGCTGGAGCGCTTCGCCGAGAGCGACAGCGCGCAGGGCGTGACCTTGCTGAAGGTGAAGATGGAGGACGTGGGCGAGGACTTCTTCCGCGCCCAGGGCCTGCGCCAGACCCCGACGCTGATGCTGTTCCGCCAGGGCGAGGAAGTGGCGCGGGTGCCCGGCTTCGTGCCGCCGGCTAAGATCGACGAAGCAGTGCGCGCGCACCTGGGCTGAGTGCGTTTCGCGGCGCGGGTGCCGCTCGCTCGGCCCGCTCGCGTTCGTTTCGCGCAACTGCCCGCTGCTCGCAGCGCTGCGCAGCATCCTTGCGGGAGCGACTTCGGTCGCGACGGGCCTTGTCGGTGAAGCCCGTCGCGACTGAAGTCGCTCCCACAGAAGGCATCGCATGCACGGTGCATCGCCGGTGGAGCGCCGCTGCGCATGCACGGCAACAGTCGGCGCTCATGCCGGCAGCATCCGCAGCACGCCGCGCACGCTCGCCATCGCGCTTGACCTCAACCGCGCTTGAGATCGCCTAATCCAGGCTCCCAGCACCAGGAGCCTTCATGCGGATCACCGAACTCAGCCTGCCCGCCAGCGACCCCGCGGCCAGCGCCGCCTTCTATCGCGACGTGCTGCAGTTGCCGGTCGCGGCCACGCGGGTGCGCATCGGCTGGAGCCGGCTCGACCTGGTGCCCGCCGGCGCCGAGGTCGGCAGCGTGCATCTGGCCTTCAACATGCCGCCCGCGCGCTTCGCCGCCGCCTGCGACTGGCTGTCCGCGCGCGTGCCGTTGCTGCGCGATCCGCTCGGCGAGGTGCACTTCGCGCTCGGTGCGGCGTGGCAATCGCAGTCGGTGTATTTCGCCGGGCCCGACGGCGCAGTGCTGGAACTGATCGCACGCCGGCCGTTGCCGGTGCAGGCGGTCGCCGACGGCGCGTTCTCCGCAGACGAGTTGCTGTGCATCAGCGAAGTCGGGTTGCCCAGCGCGCACGTGCATGCGGTCGCTGCCGCGGCGCAGGACCGGTTGGGCGTGCTGCCGTTCATGCCGGTGCGCGACGTGTTCGCGCCGCTCGGCGATCACGAAGGCCTGCTGATCGTGGTCGATGCGCAGCGGCGCTGGTTTCCCGAGCACCGCCAGCTGCCGTTCGCGCGTGGCATGCGGGTGGTCGTCGAAGGCGTGCGCGGCGGGCAGGTGCTGCGCGACGCGACGGGGTGGGAGGTGGTGTCGCGTTGATGCGGCCCGCCCATGCCTCCCTGTAGGAGCGGCTTCAGCCGCGACAGGCGTTACCGGCAAAGCCCGTCGCGGCTGAAGCCGCTCCTACAAAGGGACACGAGTGCCCTGCAGAAGAATCGCAGCCTACCCGCGCTTGCCCGCCGCCTGCGCCTGCGCCAGCTGCCACAGGTGGCGCACCACCGGCATCGCCCGCGCGGTGGCCGGCAGCGCCGCCAGCGCCAGTCGCGCCATCGGCACGCGGCCTTCGATGTCCAGGTAGCGCACGCCGGGCAACTGCACCTGGGTGGTGGAGGCCGGCACCACCGAGACGCCGAGTTCGGCGGCGACCAGGTTCACGATCGACGACATCTGCGGCGCTTCCTGTTTGATCTGCAGTTCGAAGCCGGACTGGCGGCAGGCGTCGAGGATCTCGTCGTACAGGCTGGTGCCGAAGCTGCGCGGGAACAGGATGAACGGCTCGCCGGCCAGCGCCGACAGCGGCGCCCGCTTGCGCTTGGCCAGGCGGTGCGCGGTGGGGACCGCGATCTTCATCGGCTCGTCGGGAAATTTCAGCAGCTGCAGCTCGGGCGGCGTGACCACGCTGTAGCGAACGAAGGCCGCATCCAGGCGGCCCTGCACCAGCGCGGCGAGCAGGCCGGCGGTGTTGGTTTCCTCCAGCGCCAGCGCTACCGCCGGCCAGCCGCGGCGGAAGTTGCGCACCAGCATCGGCACCACCGGATTGAATGCCGCCGAGGCGGTGAAGCCCAGCCGCAGCACGCCGCTCTCGCCGCGTGCGGCACGGCGCGCGGCATCGCCGGCGCGCTCCAGGTCGGCGAGCACGCGCTTGGCCTCCACCCGGAACGCGCGCCCGGCCTCGGTGAGGTCGGCGCCGCGCGGGGTGCGCAGGAACAGCGGCGTGCCCAGTTCCCGTTCCAGCGCGCGGATCTGCTGGCTCAGCGGCGGCTGCTGGATGCCCAGCTGCGCCGCGGCGCGAGTGAAGTGTCCGGCCTCGGCGACGGCCAGGAAATAGCGCAGGTGGCGCAGTTCCATGTCATATCCACACGATATGGAGAATGCCTGGATCATATATTGGACACCGGATCGATGCAGGCAAATACTGGCCGCCCTTCTTCGCTGCCCGGTCGTCGTGAGCACTTCCAGCCAATGCCCGCCGCTGCAGGACGTGGACGCCGCGCCACTGGTGCGCATCCGCCTGGCGCTGTTCCTGGCCGGGTTCGCCACCTTCTCGCTGCTGTACAGCGTGCAGCCGCTGCTGCCGGCGTTCGCGCGCGAGTTCGGGGTCAGCGCCGCGACCAGTTCGCTGCCGCTGTCGCTGGCCACCGGCGGCCTGGCGATCGCGATCTTCTGCGCCGGCGCGGTGTCGGAGAACCTGGGCCGGCGCGGGCTGATGTTCGTGTCGATCGCGCTGGCGGCGCTGCTCAACCTGATTGCCGCGTGCCTGCCGCACTGGGGCGCGCTGGTCGCGGTGCGCGCGCTGTCCGGCATCGCCCTGGGCGGGGTGCCGGCGGTGGCGATGGTGTACCTGGCCGAGGAAGTGCCGGCGCGCAAGCTGGGCGCGGCGACCGGGCTGTACGTGGCCGGCAACGCGTTCGGCGGCATGGTCGGGCGCATCGGCATGAGCGTGCTCACCGACCATTTCGACTGGCGCATCGCGCTGGCCGCGGTGTCCGCCATCGACCTGCTGGCGGCGGTCGGCTTCGTGCTGCTGCTGCCGCGCTCGCGCCATTTCGTGCGCCGCCGCGGCATCAATCTGCGCTTCCACCTGCAGGCCTGGGGCGGGCATCTGCGCGACCGCCATCTGCCGTGGCTGTTCGCGATCCCGTTCCTGGCGATGGGCGTGTTCGTCAGCGTCTACAACTACGCCGGCTTCCGCCTGGGCGGGCCGGAGTTCGGACTCAGCCAGAGCCAGCTGGGCATGATCTTCAGCGCCTACGTGTTCGGCATCGTGTCCTCGTCGGTGGCCGGCGCGGCCTCGGACCGTTTCGGCCGCGGCCCGGTGGTGCTGGCCGGCATCGCGGTGGCGGCGCTCGGCGTGGCGCTGACCATCGCGCACGTGCTGGCGCTGGTCATCGCCGGCATCGTGCTGCTGACCATCGGCTTCTTCATTGCGCATTCGGCGGCCAGTGCCTGGGTCGGCCGCCTCGGCGGGCAGAACAAGGGCCACGCCGCGTCGCTGTACCTGCTGGCCTACTACAGCGGCGCCAGCCTGATCGGCTCGCTCAGCGGCGCGGCCTGGCAGCATGGCGGCTGGAACGCGCTGGTCGGCTGCTGCCTGCTGTTGCTGGGCATCGGCCTGGTCGCCGCGCAGGTGCTGCGGCGTAGCGCCGACGACAGCCGCCCGTACGGCCGCTTCGGCCCGCATCCGCCGCGCGGCGAGTAGGCGCGCCGCTGCCGCGCATGCCCTGGTGCGGCGGCGTGTACCCACTGGAGGCAGAAATGCAGATCGAGCACCTTGATCATCTGGTCCTCACAGTCGCCGACATCGACGCCAGCTGCGCGTTCTACGCGCGCGTGCTCGGCATGCAGGTGCAGCGGTTCGGCGAAGGCCGCACCGCGCTGGCATTCGGCCGGCAGAAGATCAACCTGCACGCCGCCGGCCGCGAGTTCGAGCCGAAGGCGCGCGTGCCCACGCCCGGTTCCGGCGACCTGTGCTTCATCACCGCCACGCCGCTGGCGCAGGTGCGCAGCGAACTGGACGCGGCGGCGGTCGCCATCGAGGACGGCCCGGTGCGGCGTACCGGCGCCACCGGGCCGATCCTGTCGCTGTATTTCCGCGATCCGGACGGCAACCTGATCGAGGTCAGCAACCTGCTCTAGCGCGATCGCCACGTCGCACATTTCCCGCCGCGTTCGTCGCGGCCGATGGCCGAGACCACCCGGCACCGCTCGCGCGGGAGCGCGGCGGGGATACCCCGATCGCCCGCAACCCATGCGCGTTTATGTGCGGCCCTTGCGCCGTGGCCGCGGACGCCCAAGATAAAAGGGCCACCCGCCCTATTGGAGTGCCGTGATGCATCAGTTGCTGCTGCCGCCAGAGGCCGATGCCGACGCCGCGGCGCTGCAAGCGTTCGTCGAGGGGCACCGGCGCCTGTTCGTGCTGACCGGCGCCGGCTGCAGCACCGATTCGGGCATTCCCGACTACCGCGATGCCGCCGGCGACTGGAAGCGCGCGCAACCGGTCACCTACCAGGCGTTCATGGGCGAGCTGGCGACGCGGCAGCGCTACTGGGCGCGCAGCCTGGTCGGCTGGCCGCGCTTCGGCCATGCCCGGCCCAACGCCACGCATGCGGCGCTGGCGCAGCTGGAAGCACGCGGCCAGGTCGAACTGCTGCTGACCCAGAACGTGGACCGCCTGCACCAGGCCGCCGGCAGCCAGGCGGTGATCGACCTGCACGGGCGCCTGGACGTGGTGCGCTGCATGGGCTGCGAGCGGCGCCTGCCGCGCGAGGAGTTCCAGCAGCAACTGCTGCGCCACAACCCGCAGTGGGCGACGCTGCAGGCCGGGCAGGCGCCCGACGGCGACGCCGACCTGGAGGACGTGGACTTCGCCGCCTTCGCGGTGCCGGCGTGCACGCACTGCGGCGGCGTGCTGAAGCCGGACGTGGTGTTCTTCGGCGAGAACGTGCCGCGCGAGCGCGTGGCCGCCGCCTTCGCGCACCTGCAGCAGGCCGACGCGATGCTGGTGCTGGGGTCCTCGCTGATGGTCTATTCCGGCTTCCGCTTCGTGCAGGCCGCGGCCAGGGCCGGCGTGCCGATCGCCGCGGTCAACCTGGGCCGCACCCGCGGCGACGACCTGCTGAGCCTGAAGCTGGCCCAACCCTGCGCGCAGGCACTGCACTTTCTGCTACCGCCGGTGGCCGCGTAGCGGACGGCGCGGCGCGCGTTCCGAATCCGCGCACGAACTGATCCACCGGCAGTGGTTGATCGGCAGCGGCGGCAGGAGTGCAATGGCAGCCTGCCCGCACCACGGCGGGCGCCCCCACGGAACGCCACCTTGAGCCACCTGTTCTCGCCCCTCGCGCTGGGGCCGCTGTCGTTGTCCAATCGCATCGTCATCGCGCCGATGTGCCAGTACTCGGCCGAGCACGGCCAGGCCAGCGACTGGCACACCATCCACCTCGGCCAGCTGGCGCAGTCCGGCGCCGGCCTGATGATCCTGGAAGCCACCGCGGTGGAGCCGCGCGGGCGCATCAGCTACGCCGACCTGGGCCTGTGGGACGACGCCACCGAAGCGGCGCTGCGCGGCGTGCTGGCCACGGTGCGGCGCTGGTCGCCGATGCCGCTGGGCATCCAGCTCGCGCATGCCGGGCGCAAGGCGTCCACGCACAAGCCGTGGGACGGCGGCGGCGCGATCGCGCCGGGGCAGCCGAACGGCTGGCAGACGGTGGCGCCGTCGGCGCTGCCCTTCGCCGAGAACGGCACGCCGCCGGAAGCGTTGGACCTGGCCGGCATCGACGCCATCGTCGCGGCGTTCGTCGCCTCGGCGCAGCGCGCCGAACGGCTGGGTTTCGAGCTGATCGAACTGCATGCCGCGCACGGCTACCTGCTGCACCAGTTCCTGTCGCCGCTGAGCAACCAGCGCGGCGACGCCTACGGCGGCAGCCTGGAGAACCGCATGCGCTTGCTGCTGCGCGTGCATGCGGCGGTGCGCGCGGCGGTGTCGGCGTCGGTGGCGGTGGGCGTGCGCATCTCCGCCACCGATTGGGTCGACGGCGGCTGGGACGTGGCGCAGAGCGTCGCGCTGGCGCAGGCGCTGCAGGCGCAGGGCTGCGACTACCTGCACGTGTCCAGCGGCGGCCTGGACCGCCGCCAGCAGATCCCGGTCGCGGCCGGCTACCAGGTGCCGCAGGCCGAGGCGATCCATCGCGCCGTGACGATGCCGGTGATCGCGGTCGGCCTGATCACCGAGCCGCAGCATGCCGAGGCGATCCTGGCCGAGGGCCAGGCCGACGCGATCGCGCTGGCCCGCGGCATCCTCTACGATCCACGTTGGCCGTGGCATGCCGCCGCCGCGCTGGGCGCCAAGCTCAAGCCGGCGCCGCAATACCTGCGCTGCGAGCCGCGCTCGGCGCGCGGCCTGTTCGACGCGTGACGCGCGCGCGCCTGGCCGCGCGCGGCGCGGCCTCCACCTGGAACCGTTCAAGGAGTTTGCGATGAGCATCGGCTTTCTCGGCCTGGGCACGATGGGCCAACCGATCGCGCACAACCTGCTGCGCGCCGGGCATGCGCTGACCGTGTGGAACCGCAGCGCCGCCGCGGCGCAGCCGCTGCTCGAGGCCGGCGCGCAGGTGGCCGCGCAGCCGGCCGATGCGGTGCGCGGCCAGGTGCTGTTCTCGATGCTGGCCGACGACGCGGCGGTGCGTGAGACCCTGCTCGACCGCGGCGCGCTGGAGGCGCTCCCCGCCGGCAGCGTGCACGTCAACATGGCCACGATCTCGGTGGCGCTGGCGCGCGAACTGGGCGCCCTGCATGCCGAGCGCGGCGTGGCCTACCTGGCCGTCCCGGTCCTGGGCCGCAGCGACGTCGCCGCCGCCGGCCAGCTCAACCTGCTCGCCGCCGGCGACGCCGCCGCGCTGGCGCGGGTGCAGCCGCTGCTCGACGTGATCGGGCGCAAGACCTGGTATTTCGGCGACGCGCCGGAGCAGGCCAACGCGGTCAAGCTGGCGGCCAACCTGTGCCTGGCCAGCGCGATCGGCACCATGGCCGAAGCCTCGGCGCTGGTGCGCGGGCACGGCGTGGACGCGGCCGATTTCCTGGGCATGCTCGGCAACACCCTGTTCGCCGCACCGGCCTACCAGAGCTACGGCGGCATGATCGCGCAGCAGCGCTACAGCCCGGCCGGCTTCAAGACCACGCTGGGGCTGAAGGACGTGCGCCTGGCCCTGAGCGCCGGCGAAACCCGGCACGTGCCGATGCCGCTGGCCGCGGTGCTGCGCGACCAGTTCATCGACGCGATCGCGCACGGCGACGGCGAACTGGACTGGTCGGCGCTGGCCAAGGTCGCCGCACGCCGCGCCGGGCAGGCCTGAGCGCGGGTCCGCCCCGCGCGTCGCGGGCGATCTTCAGGCGGCCTTGTCGCGGCGTGATGCAGACTGCTTGCCGCGCTTGAGCTTGCCGCGTGCTTCCCGCTAAGGTGCGCGGCTGGCAGGCGCATCATAGGAGGATGCCATGAGCCCGAATTCGTCCGACCCCGGCGCCATGACGCCCATCCAGCCGCCGCGCGCCGTGGCGCGCGAAGCCGCGCTCGGTCCCGAGCATCCGGACCACCCGGACCACCTGCTGTACGCGCAGATCCGCGAAGGCGTGCACGCGCTGGATGCCGCCTGCGGCCGCGCGCCGGATGCGATCAGCGAGCGCATGGTGGCGCGGCTGCTGCCGCTGGCCAAGGAATACGGCTTCGACCAGGTCGATCACGTGGTGCTGAGCCGCGAGCTGGGCGAAGTGGAGCAGGGCGAGAACGTGTTCCTGGTGCGCGGCGACCTGGACGATCCGGCGCACCTGCGCGCGCACATCACCACCCATGAAGCGGTCGGCATGTCGGTGGAAGATTCGCTGGCGCGGCTGGAGAAGGTCAACCGGCGCCTGGCGCTGCGGTTGCGGCCGGAGTGACGTGCCGGCGCTGCGCGGCCAGCGTGGATGCCGCACTTTGTAGGAGCGGCTTCAGCCGCGACGAGCGAAGCGGTGCACTTTCCCATGCCGCACGGCGTCGGGACTGAAGTCCCTCCCACAGCGCACCCGATTGGCTCGCCGCAAGTCCCTGTGGGAGCGACTTCAGTCGCGACGAGCGGAGAGGGACGCTTTCCCATGCCGCATGGCGTCGGGACTGAAGTCCCTCCCACAGGGCACCCGATTGGCTCACCGCAAGTCCCTGTAGGAGCGACTTCAGTCGCGACGAGCGGAGAGGTGCACTTTCCCATGCCGTATGGCGTCGGGGCCGAAGTCCTCCCACAGCGCACCCGATTGGCTCACCGCAAGTCCCTGTAGGAGCGACTTCAGTCGCGACAAGCCCTACCGGTAACGCCTGTCGCGGCTGAAGCCGCTCCTACATTCGGCAAGACACCTTCAGTGCCCTGTGGCATTCCACATTCAGTGTCCTCGCAACACCCGCGCCCATCATCCCGCATCCCGCATCCCGAATTCTCCCCTATCATTGCGCGGATGCGCCCCGACTACATCCTGACCCTGTCCTGCCCGGACCGTACCGGCATCGTCTATCGTGTCAGCGGCCTGCTGTTCGAGCACGGTTGCAACATCCTCGATGCGCAGCAGTTCGGCGACGAGGAGAGCGGCCGCTTCTTCCTGCGCGTGCACTTCGACGTGCCGGCCGACGGCATCGTCGCCGCGGTGAAGGTGCAGCTGGGGCCGCTTGCCGCCGACTACGCGATGGACTGGCAGCTGCACGATGCGCGGCGCCGCGCGCGGCTGCTGGTGCTGGTCAGCAAGCAGGGCCATTGCCTCAACGATCTGCTGTTCCGCGCGCACAGCCGGCAGCTGCGCGTGGACATCGCCGCAGTGGCGTCCAACCACGACGATTTCGCCGCGCTGGCGCGCTCCTACGACGTGCCGTTCCACCACCTGCCGGTCAGCGCCGCCAACCGCGATGCGCAGGAAGCGCAGCTGCTGGCGCTGGTGGAGCGCGAACGCATCGACCTGGTGGTGCTGGCGCGCTACATGCAGATCCTCTCGCCGGCGCTGTGCGCGGCGCTGGCCGGGCGCGCGATCAACATCCACCACAGCTTTCTGCCCAGCTTCAAGGGCGCGCAGCCGTACCACCAGGCGCACGCGCGCGGGGTCAAGATCATCGGCGCCACCGCGCACTACGTCACCGGCGACCTCGACGAAGGCCCGATCATCGAACAGGACGTGGCCCGCGTGGACCACGCGATGACTCCGCGCGAACTGGTGCGCCTGGGCAGCGACACCGAATCGCAGGTGCTGGCGCGTGCGGTCCGCCGCCACGTCGAGCATCGCATCCTGCTCAATGGGCATCGGACGGTCGTGTTTCGCTGATCTGGGGACTCGGGACTCGGGACTCGGGACTCGCAAGAGCTGGGGTTCTGCGCGGTGACGGGATAGGCCGAGGTGTTTTTTTCAGTGATTGGTTTTTTGCCGCCCGCTCAGGGCTCGAAACGGTAGCCGGCGCCGTACACCGAGCGCACCCACTCCTCGCCGCCAACGTCGGCGAGCTTCCGGCGCAGGTTCTTGACGTGGCTGTCGACGGTGCGGTCGGTGACGATGCGGTGGTCGGCGTAGAGCCGGTCCATCAGTTGTTCGCGCGAGTACACGCGGCCCGGGGTGGTGGCGAGGGTGCGCAGCAGGCGGAACTCGACCTGGGTCAGGTCCAGGTCGCGGCCGTGCACGCTGGCACGGCAGGCGTCGGCGTCGATGCGCAGGCCCGGCGCCGGCGCGTCGTTGGGGTCGTGGCGATGGCGGCGAAGCACCGCCTGTACCCGCGCCACCACCTCGCGCGGGCTGAACGGCTTGCAGATGTAGTCGTCGGCGCCGATCTCCAGGCCGAGCAGGCGGTCGATCTCCTCCACCCGCGCGGTGACCATGATCACCGGCACCGCGCTCTCCTTGCGCAGTTCGCGGCAGATCTCCAGGCCATCGCGGTTGGGCAGCATCAGGTCTAGCAGCACCAGGTCCGGCTTCTGCGCGCGGAACGCGCCCAGCGCCTGCGCGCCATCGGCGATCCAGTCATGCGAATAGCCGGCCACATGCAGGTATTCGCTCATCACCGCGGCCAAGCGCGGCTCGTCCTCGACGATCAGCACGTGGCCGATCGGGGCGAGGCCGTTCATGCCGCCAACGCCGGCAAGCGCAGCACCACGCGCAGCCCGCCGAGCGCGGAGGCTTCGGCGACAATCGAGCCGCCATGCGCCTCGGCGATGTTGCGGCAGATCGCCAGGCCCAGGCCGCTGCCCCCGCTGGCGCGGTTGCGCGAGGCCTCGGCGCGGTAGAAGCGTTCGAACAGGCGTGCGCGCTTGTCCGCGTCCACGCCCGGCGCGCTGTCCTCGATTTGCAGTTCCAGCACCGCGTCGTGACGCATGCAGTGCACCTGTACCTGGCCGCCGGCATCGGTGTAGCGCAGCGTGTTCTCCAGCAGGTTGCCGAGCAGTTGCTGCAATCGGCGCTCGTCGCCATCCACCTGCAGCGGGCTGCCGACAATCTGCACCTGCAACTGCAATTGCGCGGCGGCGAAGCGCGCGCGCGCGCCGGCCAGCACGGTGGCCAGGATCAGCGCCAGGTCGACCGGCGCGCGCCGGTAGGCGAGCGCGCCGACGTCGGTCAGGGAGACGTCGTACAGGTCCTCGATCAGCTTGCCGAGCTGGCCGATTTGCTGGTGCAGCGAGGTCAGCGACGCCGGCGTCATCGGCCGGATGCCGTCCTGCAGCGCTTCCAGTTCGGCGCGCAGCACCGCCAACGGTGTGCGCAGCTCGTGCGAGATGTCGGCCATGAACTCGCGCCGCGCGCGTTCGTTGTGCTCCAGCGCCTGCGCCAGCAGGTTGAAGTCGCGCGCAAGCTGGCCGAATTCGTCGCGCGCGCCGGTGTCGATGCGGGTGGCGTAATCGCCGGCAGCCAGGCGATGGGTGGCGCCGGTGAGGCCGCGCATGCGCCGCAGCAAGGCGCGCGACAGCAGCCAGCCGAGCAGCGCGGCGACCAGCAGCGAGGCGCTGCCGATCGTCCACCATGCGCGTTGCTGTGCCTGGTAGAAGCGCGCGTCTTCGGCCGCCAGCACCTTCTGGAACGGCAACATCGCCATCCAGCCGACGGTACGGCCGTCGACCACGATCGGGCGCAGGATGTCGTCGCGGCCGACGTCGGGATTGCCGATCACCGACTTGTAGTCCTTGTCGAGCACGGCGAAGCGGAACACGGCGCCGGTCTGGTCGGAGATCGGCGGCGGGCGGCGCGGCAGGCCGCCGCCGCGTTCCGGGCGCATCAGCACGAACCAGGCGTCGGGGTTGTCGCGCACGAAGTCCCAGTTGCCGTGCCGCGCGTACTCGGCGCTGACCCGCGGCAGCGTCTCCAGCATGCGTTCCACGCCCTGGTCGTTGAGGTAATCCAGGAACTGGCGCTTGAGGAAGATCTGCACGGCCACGCCGTTGACCAGCAGCACCGCCACGCACGCGGCGAGGATGGCGAGGAACAGCTTGGCGGTGATGCCCAGTTTCATCGGAGAGGCAATGCGGGACGCGGCGACGGCGGATGCTGTGCATTAACCGCGCCGAGGCAGGGGAAATCAAGCGAATTAGCACCATTGCCGGCAATCTCCAAATTTGCTGCACATTCGCGCCGTAGCGTGGCCACATTCGGATAAACCGTGAGTCCGCCGCATGCTGCCCGTCGTCGCCCGTCGCTTCCCCGTTTCGTCCTCGCGCTGGCTGTTGGCCGCCGCCATCGCCGCGGCCGTGGCCGCGTGTTCTTCCGAGCAACCGCCGCCGCAGCAGCAGGCGCAGATCGGCGTGGAGACGGTGCGGGCGCAGCGGCTGGCCATGGACCAGACCCTGGCCGGACGCACCGTGGCGTACATGAGTTCGCAGGTGCGCCCGCAGGTCGGCGGCATCCTGCGCAAGCGGCTGTTCACCGAGGGCCAGGACGTCAAGGCCGGCCAGGTGCTGTACGAGATCGATCCGGCCACCTACCAGGCGGCGTACGACAGCGCCAAGGGCGATCTGGCGCAGGCCGAGGCGGCGGTGCAGTCGGCCAGGCCGAAGGCGCAGCGCTATCGCACCCTGGTCGCGCTGGACGCGGTCAGCAAGCAGGACGGCGACGATGCGCTAGCCACGCTGCGCTCGAACGAGGCAGCGGTGGTGGCGGCCAAGGCGGCGCTGCAGACCGCGCGCATCAATCTGGACTACACCCGCATCACCGCGCCGATCGGCGGCCGCATCGGCACCTCCAGCTACACGCCCGGCGCGCTGGTCAGCGCCGGCCAGAGCGACGTGCTGGCCACCATCAACCAGCTCGATCCGATGTACGTGGACGTGACCCAGTCCAGCGCGCAGCTGCTGCAGCTGCGCCGCCAGCTCGACGCCGGCCGGCTCAAGGCGGTGGACGGCAAGGCCGAAGTGAAACTGCAGCTGGAGGACGGCAGCACCTATGCGCGCAGCGGCACGCTGGAAGTGGTCGATGCCGCGGTCGATACTGCTACCGGCACGGTCAAGCTGCGCGCGGTGGTGCCCAACCCCGATCGCCTGCTGCTGCCGGGTATGTACGTCAAGGCGGTGCTGTCGACGGCGGTGGACGAGCAGGCGATCCTGGTGGCGCAGCAGGCGATCAGCCGCAACAGCAAGGGCGAGGCGGTGGCGATGGTGGTCGGCAGCGACAACAAGGTCGCGCAGCGCGTGCTGACCACCGGCGATGCGATCGGCGACAAGTGGGTGGTGCGCGACGGGTTGAAGGTCGGCGACAAGGTCATCGTGCAGGGCCTGCAGAAGGTCGCGGTGGGTGCCCAGGTCAAGGCGGTGGAAGTGACCGCGAATGCCGCCGCCGCCAAGGCGCCTGCGGGCACGCAAGGCGCCGCTGCCGCTGCGCCGCAGGCCAACTGAGGAACCGCCATGGCCCGTTTCTTCATCGACCGTCCGATCTTCGCCTGGGTCATCGCGATCGTCATCACCCTGGCCGGCGCGATCTCGATCCTGTCGCTGCCGCTGGAGCAGTATCCGGACATCGCGCCGCCCTCGGTCAGCGTCAGCGCCACCTATACCGGCGCCTCGGCCGAGACCGTGCAGAACTCGGTGACGCAGATCCTCGAGCAGCAGATGACCGGCCTGGACAACCTGCTGTACATGTCCTCCAGCAGCAGCTCCGCCGGCAGCGCCTCGATCACCCTGACCTTCGATTCCGGCACCGATCCGGACACCGCCCAGGTGCAGGTGCAGAACAAGGTCTCGCAGGGCGAGGCGATGCTGCCGGACGCGGTCAAGAGCAATGGCGTGACCGTCACCAAGTCGGCCAGCGGCAGCATGTTCATGGTGCTGGCCTTCACCTCCGAAGACGGCAGCATGGACAGCACCGACATCGGCGACTACATGGTGTCCACGCTGCAGGACCCGATCAGCCGGCTCAACGGCATCGGCGGGGTCAACGTGTTCGGGTCCGAATACTCGATGCGGGTGTGGCTGGACCCGGAGAAGCTGCGCACCTATGCGCTGATGCCCTCGGACGTGAGCAACGCGATCTCGGCGCAGAACGCCGACGTCTCCTCCGGCGCGCTGGGCGCGCTGCCGTCGGTGCAGGGCCAGCAGCTCAACGCCACGGTCACCTCGCGCAGCAAGCTCAGGACGCCGGCGCAGTTCGAGGCGATCGTGCTGAAGTCGCAGAGCGACGGCGCCACCGTGTACCTGCGCGATGTGGCGCGGGTCGAACTGGGCTCCGAATCGTATTCCTCCAGTTCCAAGTACAACGGCAAGTCCGCTTCGGGCATGGGCCTGCAGCTGGCCACCGGCGCCAACGCGCTGGATGCGGCCAAGGCGGTGGAGGCCAAGCTCGATCAGCTCAAGCCGTATTTTCCGGCCGGGCTCAAGTATCAGGTCGCCTACGACACCACGCCGTTCGTGCGCATCTCCATCGAGGAAGTGGTCAAGACCCTGCTCGAGGCGATCGTGCTGGTGGTGCTGGTGATGTACCTGTTCCTGCAGAACTGGCGCGCCACGCTGGTGCCGGTGATCGCGGTGCCGGTGGTGTTGCTTGGCACCTTCGGCGTGCTGGCGCTGCTGGGCTTCTCGATCAACACGCTGACCATGTTCGCGATGGTGCTGGCGATCGGCCTGCTGGTGGACGATGCGATCGTGGTGGTGGAGAACGTCGAGCGCCTGATGAGCGAGGAGGGCATGTCGCCGAAGCAGGCCACCTACGTGTCGATGGGCCAGATCACCGGCGCGCTGGTCGGCATCGCCCTGGTGCTGACCGCGGTGTTCCTGCCGATGGCGTTCTTCGGCGGCGCCACCGGCGAGATCTACCGGCAGTTCTCGGTGACCATCGCCGCGGCGATGCTGCTGTCGCTGCTGGTCGCGCTGACCCTGAGCCCGGCGTTGTGCGCCACCTTGCTCAAGCCGATCGAGCAGGGCGGCCACGTCTCGCGCAAGGGCCTGCTGGGGCGCTTCTTCGGCTGGTTCAACGACCGTTTCGACCGCGGCGCCGACGGCTACGGCCGCGGCGTGGGCAAGCTCATCGGTCGCCGCAAACTCGGCTCGCTGGTCTACCTGGCGCTGCTCGCGGCGATGGCGCTGCTGTTCTGGCGCCTGCCCAGTTCGTTCCTGCCCGAGGAGGACCAGGGCATGCTGATGGTGATGTTCAGCACGCCGGCCGGCGCCACCCAGCAGCGCACCCAGCAGTCGATCGACCAGGCCACGCAGTTCATCCTCAAGCAGCCGGAAGTGGAAGGGATAATGACCATTTCCGGCTTCAGCCTGGCCGGCAGCAGCCAGAACTCGGGCATGGGCTTCATCCGCCTGAAGGACTGGGCCGAGCGCGACGCGTCTGCAGCGGACGTCGCCAACCGCATCACCGGCGCGATGATGAGCGCGTTGCCCGACGCGCAGGTGTTCGCGCTGTCGCCGCCGGCGATCAACGGCCTGGGCTCCAGTTCCGGTTTCACCCTGCAATTGCAGGACGTGGCCGGCAAGGGTCACGACGCGCTGGTCGCCGCGCGGCAGACACTGCTGCAACTGGCCAATGCCGACCAGAGCCTGAGCGCGGTGCGTTTCAACGGCCTGGACGATGCGCCGACCTACCGCGTGCAGATCGACGACGCCAAGGCCGGCACGCTCGGCCTGGCCGCCTCCGACATCAACACCACGCTGGCCACGGTGATGGGCGGCAGCTACGTCAACGACTTCCTCAACAACAACCGGGTCAAGCGCGTCTATGTGCAGGGCGAAGCCTCCGCGCGCATGTTGCCCGGCGACATCGGCCGGTGGTACGTGCGCAACGGCAGCGATGCGATGGTGCCGTTCTCGGCGTTCTCCAGCAGCGCGTGGGCCTATGCG
This sequence comes from Xanthomonas sp. AM6, assembly GCF_025665335.1. Classification (NCBI taxonomy): domain Bacteria; kingdom Pseudomonadati; phylum Pseudomonadota; class Gammaproteobacteria; order Lysobacterales; family Lysobacteraceae; genus Xanthomonas; species Xanthomonas sp. AM6. The sequence goes on along the minus strand of NZ_CP106869.1, from coordinate 4,619,566 downwards.
CCGCAGGTGCTGAACCGCTTCAACGGCACCGAGTCGATGGAGATCACCGGCAACGCCGCCAGCGGCGTCAGTTCCGGCGACGCGATGAACGGCATCGCCGGGCTGGTCGGGAAAGTGGGCAAGGATGTCGGTTACGCCTGGTCGGGCATGTCCTACCAGGAGCAGGCCGCTGGCGCGCAGACCTGGATGCTGTACGCGGTGTCGCTGGTGTTCGTGTTCCTGTGCCTGGCCGCGCTGTACGAGAGCTGGTCGATCCCGATCTCGGTGATGCTGGCGGTGCCGGTGGGCATCGTCGGCGCCTTGCTGGCGACGTGGCTGCGCGGGCTGTCCAATGACATCTACTTCCAGGTCGGCCTGCTGGCGACGATGGGCCTGGCGGCCAAGAACGGCATCCTGATCGTCGAGTTCGCTAAGGAACTGGAGGAAAAGGGCCAGCCGCTGATCGAGGCCACCCTGCATGCCGCGCGCCTGCGCCTGCGCCCGATCCTGATGACTTCGTTGGCGTTCATGCTCGGCGTGCTGCCGATGGTGGTCAGCAGCGGCGCCGGTTCGGGCGGGCGCCATTCGCTGGGCACCGGCGTGCTCGGCGGCACCCTGGTCTCGACCGTGCTCGGCATCTTCTTCGTGCCGCTGTTCTACGTGATCGTGCGCAGCCTGTTCCCCGGCAAGCGGGCCGAACCGGAACTGGCGCGCCGCGAGGAGGCAACCCCATGAGCCGTCCGTCCCTGACCCGCGCGGCGCTGGCCCTGGCCTGCGTCGGCGCATTGGCCAGCTGCGCCAGCATGGCGCCGAGCTACGCCCGCCCCGACGCGCCGGTGCCGGCCTCGTTCGCCGACAGCGGCACCGGCAGCGGCGGCGAAGGCGACGTTGCCGACGTGGCCATGCTGGACTGGCGCCAGGTGTTCCTGGACCCGCGCCTGCAGCAGACGATCGCGCAAGCGCTGGACAACAACCGCGACCTGCGCGTGGCCGTGCTCAACATTGACAAGGCGCGCGCGCAGTACCGCATCCAGCGCGCGGACCTGTTCCCGTCGGTGAGCGTCACCGGCAGCGAGAGCGCGGCGCGCGGCAGCGCATCGACCAGCGCCAGCGGGCGCTCGGACGTGAGCCGCAGCTATGGCGCCGAGGTCGGCGTCAGCAGCTGGGAACTGGACCTGTTCGGGCGCATCCGCAGCCTCAAGAACGAAGCGCTGGAGACCTATCTGGCCACCGCACAGACCCAGCGCAGCACGCGCATGAGCCTGGTCGCCGAGGTCGCGGCCGACTGGCTGACCGTGGCCGCCGACCAGCAGCGCCTGGCGCTGGCGCAGCAGACCCTGGATAGCCAGCGCCGCACCCTGCAGCTCACCGAACTGCAGCATCAGCAGGGCATCGTCTCCGGGCTGGACCTGGCGCAGGTGCAGACCAGCGTGGAAAGCGCGCGGGCCGACGTCGCCAGCTACACCACACAGCTGGCCACCTCACGCAACGCGCTGGACCTGGTGGTCGGCGCACCGGTGAGCGCGGAGGCGTTGCCGCAGGCGGTCGCGCTGGAAGCCGGCGTGGCGCTGGCGCCGCTGCCGGCCACGCTGCCGTCGCGCGTGCTGCTGCAGCGTCCAGACGTGCTGTACGCCGAGCACACGCTGAAGTCGGCCAATGCCGACATCGGCGCGGCGCGCGCGGCGTTCTTCCCGACCATCTCGCTGACCGCCTCGACCGGGCGCAGCAGCGACGCGCTGTCCAGCCTGTTCGATGCCGGCAATCGCACCTGGTCGTTCGTGCCCAGCATTAGCGTGCCGATCTTCCGCGCCGGCGCGCTCAAGGCCGAGCTGGACGTGGCCAAGATCACCCGCGACGTCGGCGTCGCCGAGTACGAGCAGGCCATCCAGACCGCTTTCGGCGAAGTGGCCGATGCGCTGGCCACGCGTGCGCAGCTGGACGAGCGCATGGATGCGCAACGCGCCCTGGTCGCGGCCACGCAGCGCAGCTACACGCTGGCCGACGCCCGCTACCGCAACGGCGTGGACAGCTATCTGGACGCGCTGGACGCGCAGCGCTCGCTGTACACCGCGCAGCAGAACCTGATCACCCTGCGCCTGACCGAGGCCAGCAACCGCGTCACCCTGTACAAGGTGCTCGGCGGCGGCGCCGACGCGCAGAGCGGAGCGCCGGTGGCCGACGCGGGTCCTTAGCGCATTTCCGACACGTGTATTCGCAGTTGTCGCAATGTTGTGGGAGCGACTTCAGTCGCGACGGGCTCTACCGGCAAGGCCCGTCGCGACTGAAGTCGCTCCCACAAATGACATCAGACTGCACCGGGTCTGCATGCCCGGTGCAGCCGCTTTTACCAATCCCCAATCCCTGATCCCCAATCCCGGCCTCTCACCGCGCCGCATTGGCATTCATCGTCGCATTGCGGCTGGCATCCAGGTACTGCGCCGGATCGCGCATGCCGGTGGTGTGGCACTGGCCGGTGGTGTGGCCGCGGTTGATCCCGCCCGGCAGCTGCGCGTTGACCTGCTCGACGGTACCGTCCTCCGGATCGTCCAGCACCAGGTCCGAGGCTGCGTTGCAGTAGTCGTTGGTGTACCAGTTGGTCTTGGCGAAGGAGGTGGTGTAGTAGTTGACCTGCGCCCGTGCCGAGGTGGGGATACCGGCCAGCCAGGCCTTGGCGCCGTCGTAGCTCAGGTCGCTGTTGCTGCCGCAGCCCACGCCGAACCACGAGCCCACCGTGGCCAGGATGCCGGCCAGGTTGGTGCCCTGGTAGGGCGTGCCCACCGACTGCATCACGCGGCCGCCGCTGGCGTTGTCCAGCCCGCTCCAGTAGTAGCTGTACAGGTGCAGCGCGGCCATGCCGCCCTGGCTGTGCGCCACCGTGCCGAAGGAATTCCATTGGCTGCCGAACTGCGCCAGCCGCTGCGCGAACTGGTCGTTGCTGCGGTTCTGGTTGACGTCCAGGAACGCCGAGGCATTGCTGAACTGCGCCACCGGCCACACCCCGCCGGAGCAATAGCCATGCACCAGCACCAGCCGCGTGCCGGTCGCCTGCGGTTGCGCATCGGTCGCCGCGCGCAGCAGCGTCGCCGGACGCTCGCCCATGCGCATGCTGGCGTCGATCGCGCCGCCGCGCGCCACGCTGCTGCGGCGCAGGGCCGGCAGGGTCAGCGGCAGCGTGGCGCGCGTGGCCAGCGGCACGAAATGGTCCGGGTCCTCGATGCGCAGGTTGCGCAGCGTGAACGGCGCGCGCGCGCCGGCGCGTACGATCCAGCGCTCGTCCACGCTCAGCGGCAGGCGCCCGTCCTGCGGCGCGAGCATGCCGCCGATCCAGGCCACAGGCACCGCGCCGCCGTCGCGGCCGGTGCCCCACAGTTCGCCGAGCACGCGGTAGTGCGCCGGCGCCTGGCCGTCGGCACTGACCGGGATCGGCAGCGCCAGCCGCGTGCCGGCCTGCGCGCTGGCGGCCACCGCGTCGGCGGCGATGCGCAGCGACGTGTCCAGCACCGGCAACACGTGTTCGGCGGTGCGCACGAAGGCCTGGCCGGCGGCGTCCTCGCCGTGCACCACCACCTGCGCGAGATAGCTGCCCGGCGCCTTCGCCGGGAAATCGCCGGCATAGACGCCATCGCCGGCGGCGCCGTCGCCATGGCGGCCGTCGTCGGCCATCGGCCACTGCGTCACCGTGCCGTCGGGCGCGGTGACGCGCAGCTGCGCATCGCGGATGCGCCCGGCATTGGCGCCCAGCGCAGTGGCGCCGTGGCTGTCGGTGCCGCCGAGCAGCGCGGTCAGGCCGATGCGCTGGCCGCTGCGCAGCTGCCGGCGATCGCTGGGATAGGACGCCAGCTGGGTGCGCGCATCGCCTTCCATCAGCAGGTAGCCGCGTTGCGGATCGGCGCCGTCGGCGCGCAGGGTCAGCGTCCAGTCGCCATTGGCGGCCGCGTCCACGCGGTATTCGCGCGCCGGCAGCGCGGCGTCGCCGCTGCCCAGGCGGGTGGCGATGGCGTTTGGCACGATGCTCGCGGCACTGGCGCGTGCGTTCGCTGCGCCGGGCGCATGCAGTTGCGGTTGCCAGTCGTGCGCGCCGGACAGCAGCACGAAGCGCAGCTTGCCGTTCTCCACCGGCAGCGTCGCCTGCCATTGCGCGGCCGCGCCGCTGCGTGCGGAAGAGAATTCCACCGGCAGCAACGCGCTCTTGGACAGGATCGCGGCCTCGGCCGGCGCCGGCGCGCGCATCTGCGCGAACTCCTCGGGCGGGCCGGCCAGCTGTTTGGGGATCAGCTCGGCCGCCTGCGCTGCGGCAGGAAGGGCCAGACACAGGATGCAAACGGCGGACACTCTCGACAGCTTCGGCATGACGCGCTCTCCGTGGCGGTGCGAAGAAGCGGACGTGCGTGGCCGGCGCATCGCGGCGTTGCGCAGCGGCGGCGGCACGTCCGTGAGGACGCGGCGCCCCCTCGCCGCGAAGATTCCTTCCGCTTATAGCCAGCCCAGGTTGCCGGACAAAGACGCAGCGCAGCAATGCGTCCGAACTGGGATGCCGCGCGCGCTTGCCGCTGTGATGCCCGGCGTGAAGCACGCCGGGCATCGTCGGCCTATGCCGCCTGCGCCTGCTGCGCGCGCAGCTGCCGCGCCGCGGCCACCATCGCCTCCAGCGCGCTGCGCGTTTCCGGCCAGCCGCGCGTCTTCAACCCGCAATCCGGATTGACCCACAGCTGCTGCGGATCCAGCACCGCGCGCGCCTTGTCCAGCAGTTGCAGCATCTCCTGCGTGCCGGGCACGCGCGGCGAGTGGATGTCGTACACGCCCGGGCCGATCGCGTTCGGATAGCGGAAGCGCACGAACGCATCGAGCAGTTCCATCCGCGAGCGCGAGGTCTCGATCGAGATCACGTCCGCGTCCATCGCCGCCACCGCTTCGATGATGTCGTTGAACTCCGAGTAGCACATGTGGGTGTGGATCTGGGTGGCGTCGCGCACCCCGGCCGCGGCGATGCGGAAGCACTGCACCGCCCAGTCCAGGTACGCCTGCCACTGCGCGCGGCGCAGCGGCAGGCCCTCGCGGATCGCCGGCTCGTCGATCTGGATCACGCCGATGCCGGCCGCCTCCAGGTCGCGCACCTCGTCGCGCAGCGCCAGCGCGATCTGCCGGCAGGTCTGCGCGCGCTCCTGGTCGTCGCGCACGAACGACCACTGCAGCACCGTCACCGGCCCGGTCAGCATGCCCTTCATCGGCTTGTCGGTCAGCGACTGCGCGTACTGGGTCCAGCGCAGCGTCATCGGCGCCGGACGCTGCACGTCGCCGAAGATGATCGGCGGCTTCACGCAGCGCGAGCCGTAGCTCTGCACCCAGCCGTGCCTGGTGAAGGCGAAACCGTCGAGCTGCTCGCCGAAGTATTCGACCATGTCGTTGCGCTCGAACTCGCCGTGCACCAGCACGTCCAGCCCGATCTGCTCCTGCGCGCGCACGCAGCGCTCGGTCTCCGCGGCCAGGAACGCGTCGTACTCGGCGTCGCCGAGCTTGCCGGCCTTGTGCTGCGCGCGCGCCTGCCGTACCTGCGCGGTCTGCGGGAACGAGCCGATCGTGGTGGTCGGGTAGGCCGGCAGCCGCAGCGCCGCCTGCTGCGCCTCGCGCCGCTGCGGATACGGCGATTGCCGGCGGCCGGCATCCTCGCTCAGCGCCGCCACCCGGCGCGCGACCTCGGGACGATGCACGCGCGCCGACGCGCGCCGCGTCTCCAGCGCCTCGCGCGCCGCGGTCAGTTCGGCTTGCGCATGCGGCTGCCCGTGCAGCGCGTCGGCCAGCGTGCGCAGCTCCTGCAGCTTCTGCCTGGCGAAGGCCAGCCATGCGTACAGCTCGCGGTCCAGCGCCTTTTCCTGCTCCAGGTCCACCGGCACGTGCAGCAGCGAGCACGAGGGTGCCAGCCACAGGCGTTCGCGGCCGACGTGCCCGGCCGCGTAGCGCGCCAGGGTCAGCGCGTTGTCCAGCGGCGTGCGCCACACGTTGCGGCCGTTGACCAGCCCGGCCGACAGCACCCGGTCGGCCGGCAGCGCCTGCAGCACCGCGTCCAACTGCGCCACGCCGCGCACCAGGTCCACGTGCAGGCCGTCCACCGGCAGCGCCGTGGCCAGTTCCAGGTTGTCGCCGAGCTCGCCGAAATACGTGGTCAGCAACAGCTTCGGCCGCGGCGCCTGGGCCAGGAACGCATAGGCGCGGCCGTAGGCCTCGCGCGCGGCGACGTCCAGGTCCAGCACCAGTGCCGGCTCGTCGATCTGCACCCATTCCGCGCCGGCCGCGTGGAGCTGTTGCAGCAGCTCGGCGTAGACCGGCAACAGGCCGTCCAGCAGCGCCCAGCGGTCGCTGCCGTCCACGGTCTTGGACAGCAGCAGGAAGGTCACCGGCCCGATCAGCACCGGCCGCGTGGCGATGCCCAGCGCCTGGGCTTCCAGGAACTCGGCCAGCGGCTTGTCGCCGCGCAGGCGGAAGTGCTGGCGCCGCGCCAGTTCCGGCACCAGATAGTGATAGTTGGTGTCGAACCACTTGGTCATTTCCAGCGCGTGCAGGTCCAGCCCGTCCTCCTGCGTGCCGCGCGCCATCGCGAAGTAGCCGGCCAGCGGATCGGCATCGGCCAGCGCGCGGTAGCGCTGCGGGATCGCGTCGAACAGGAACGCGGTGTCGAGCATCGCGTCGTACAGGCTGAAGTCGTTGCTGGGCGGCAGGTCCACCCCGGCCTCGACCTGCAGCCGCCAGTGCCGCTGGCGCAGCTGCCGCGCCGTGTCCTGCAGGCTTGCGCCGTCGGTTTCGCGGCGCCAGTAGCTTTCCAGCGCACGCTTGAGCTCGCGCCGCGCGCCGATGCGCGGGAAGCCCAGGTTGGTCACGATCGTCATTTGCGTTTCCTCATTGCGTTCATGGGCATTGAGGAACGAAGGAACCGCGCGCCGTCCGCCCGTTCGCACGGGACGCCCGCCACGCCAGCGACCTTCGCCCCCGCGGGCGAACCGGCGCCACGCGGGCAGGCGGAAGAGCGCGGCGCGGCGCAGGGCCGCGACACGACTTCCGGCCGCCTCCCCGCGGAGGCGCCAGGTCGAATCGGAGGACGCACAGGTCCTCCGGCCGGGGCCGGTATTCGGGCTGATGGACGAGCGCACCGTGCCGGCTGCGCGCCTACTGTCCGCCGCTTCCCAGGCCGGCATGCGCCGGCCCAGTGCCATTGACGGAGGTCGTTTCCATTCACCGCTGCGGGGCAGCTCCGGAATGGGCAGGCGCTTGCGGCGCCGGCCGTCACCGGATTCCCGTTTAAATCCATCCCTTCATCCGAATGAAGCGATGGATACCTTCGGCGAGCGCACGATAGGCCGGATGCGGCGGCGGGTCAAGCGCCAAGTGCATTGCGGGCAGGCATCGGCAGCGTTCATGGCGAACGTGTAAGCTATTGATCCCAAAGCCAATGATCTGCCGCTTCCGCCAGCAGGCGACAGCGCAGCACCACCGCGCCCGATGACGCTTCCGACTTCCGACCTGCCAGCCCGCTACGCCGCGTCCCTGCGCCTGTCCGTCGCGCCGATGATGGACTGGACCGACCAATAGACAGGTCAGGGCTTCCGGACACGTTGGTGCACTATGGGTACATTCGCCATGGCACTGCTGACCTCGTGTGGCACGGCATTTGCTTAGCTATTCTGTATAGGACTCAGCTGCAAAACGCTGATAAGCTCGCGCCGCAGCTGGGCTAGCGGCTCATGGGTCAGTGAGATTAGCAAGGATTAGGGGGAGGCATGGAAGAGCTATCTAACTACATTGGTTATGCGCTAAATTTTCAGTGTCGAGAAGTCGAGAATTACTTTGGTAGCCCGGTGATGTCCTATGTGGGGCAGATTCATCCGTCGGTTCTTCAAGCGTATATAGACGCTGTGGAGAAGGTTGCGGCTGCTAAGGGCGAATACTCTGATAGCGATAGGATAATTATTGCGCTGACTACGCCAGGCGGTGTGGTGGAAACCGTTGAAAAGATGGTAGAGGTTACTCGGCACCATTTTTCCGAAGTTTATTTTCTAGTTCCCATGTCTGCAATGTCTGCCGGGACTATATTTTCTATGTCGGGCGACAAAATATTCATGGACTACACTTCTTCATTAGGGCCGATTGACCCGCAAGTCCAGAACCCTGATGGGCATTTTGTGCCGGCCCTTGGCTACATTGATAAGGTCGATGAATTGATCGGAAAGTCTGCTGATGGGACTATCACGGACGCTGAACTCATGATGCTTCAAAGGCTGGATCTCGCTACCTTAAAGCGTTATGAGCAAGCGAAAGAACTGTCAATCAGTCTGCTGAAAAAGTGGTTGGTTAAATATAAGTTCAAAGATTGGGTTCAGCACAGTTCAAACGGCGAAGTTGTGACGCAAGACGAGAAGATCGCGCGCGCGGAAGAGATTGCCCGTCAGCTTAGTGACAACAAGCATTGGCATTCACATGGCCGCATGATCAGCGCGGATACGTTAACGGGGTCCCTGAAGCTGAGAATTGAGGACTACAGTGCGATTGATGAGATTCGGAAGCCGCTACACGCTTACACGCGCTTGTTGCTAGACTACTTGGATCAGCAGCGAGCCTCGTTCAGAATTCACCACAGACATTGAGACCAATCATGGATATCGCAACCCGCACAAATGAGGCAATCGCGCAAGCGGTTAAGAGGCTTGAGCCCGCTTCTGCTGCGCGCGTCAATGAGCTCAACGTGAAATTCGACCGACTGGTCAAGCAGGGTTTAGTAACCGAAGATTCTTACGGTATCGCTGTAGGTTGGGTTGGAGTCGCACAAGCGCCAACGTACAAGCGCTGAACTAATATTTCTTAAGGGCCGCCTGTAGCAGGGCGGTCCTTTTTTTTGCTGTAGGTCAGGACGCTCGCTGCCGTCTCTGCGCATCCCACCACGTAGCCACGTCCCGCGTGTCGTACACGTCGCCGGTCCTTGCCGGCAATAAGCGCGCGCTGTGCTTGTTCGCCATGGTCTTCATGGCGGTGCCAGGGAAGAACGCATCGCGCAGTTGCTCGATCGTCATCGTGGCGCCGTACTTGCCGAACAGCAGCCAGAACGTCGAGTAGTCGTCAGCGGCCATGGCTATGGCCCTCCGCATCTTCAAGCTGCTGCAGGCTCATCGCGGCGCCTCCGGCGCCGACGCGGCGGCGAGCAGCACCTGGCGCATCTGTTCGATGATTTCGACAGAGATCAAGCGCGTGCCTTTGCTGAGCGCTGCTTCGATCACTTCGTCCACTTCTTCGGCCGTGAAGTCGCTCTCCGGCACCGCAGTTGCGGCGCCTGTGGCTGCTGTGGCTGTGCGGTGGCCTTGCCGCCCCAATAGGTCATTGGTCGGCCCTGTTCATCTGTCAACTGCGCGGCGTCCGATGAGGCCGGTTACACTGCTTGCAGCGCAAGCCAGCCGGCGACCAGCGCGTCGTAGTGCGCGTGGGAATCTCGGCCTGATCGCCTAGGGAGAGTGCGGCGCGTGCGGCGGAGAGGGCGCGCTCCAGCGCCTCGGGCGTGATCGTGTTCATTGCGTATCCTTCGGCGCGCGGCGCCGGCTCATTGTGAAGCGGCGCCACCAGGGCGCACGCAGGCGTTCGTTCTTGGCTCGCAGCCCGCTTGATCTCGCTGGCGGCTTGGGCCAGCTGCTCGCGCAGCATTGACGGCGCATCGTATGCCGGAGAGACTCGGCCCAATGACAGGGAGCGAGCCATGCCACCAGCGATCTTCAGGAAGTCTAGCGTCGTCAGCTACTACGGCCAGGACATCTTCATCGAGGCTTGGCAACCGGAGGGAGGGGAGGCCTTCGTCCATATGATCGAAGCAGGGGAGCTGCCCCCAATCGAGAGCCCCGATTGCGGCAACCACCCGACGCTCGATGCGGCCATCAACGCTGGCTTGGCATTCGCGACGACTCTGATCGATAACTAGTCCGGTCATGCAGCCACCGGCAATTGATGCGCCGGATCTAGGTTCGGCAGGACGTTGGGCGCACCAGATCATCTCCGGCGGCGACCTGGTGCGCGCGCTCGACAGCCCATTGCAGGGCGGCCAGCTGTCGTTCGTGTAGATGGCGGTCATGGCAGAATTACCTCTCGGACAAGGGAGTGGCTATGGGCTGGTTCGATGGGGTGGTGCAGTGCGCCCCGCTAAGTGCAACGTGCGTTCTGGATTGGGACGCGATTTCCGCAGTTGCTACCGCTGCAGCCGTTTACTTCGCATGGCATGCGATTCGATCTGAAAACGAACATCGGAACACAGAGCGAAATCGGGCCGATCAGGCTCAGAGAGAGGAACTCGCGAGGATGGCGGGCGAGCGGAAATCTCTGGCTCGCCGACTTGCAAAGATCTTCCATCGGGAGGTGTACGAAGGGCTTGCCGAGATGGTGGCGCTGATCCACGTCACCGAAGCAGTCCGCACGCAGGTGGATCTTGAGCAGTACATAAAGGTCTATGCCCAGCCACTGAACCCGCGCGTTTTCGCGATGCACGAACGGTTCCTGGGTTCGTTGGATGTATTCCCCGACCAGCTCGCTATCGCATTGGTAAACAACATGACGAACTGGAAGGCCATGCCGTATATATCGGATGGTTTTCCCAACATGCCAGCAGGCGAGTTCTTTCGAAAGGCTCAGCCAAGGATCATTGCGCAAGCGCGAGAGGTCTGCGAGCTTCATCGGGAGACAATGACGATGCTGGAGCCATTCTTTGCGGACCTTCCGGGCATCACGCCGATAACGCCTGAGGAGGTTCGGGCACTGAACGACGCGGCCGCCGCGAAGGCAGTCAGTGACTTGGCGGCGCGTGACGCTGGGAACGGCTGAGCGCCACGCGTTCACTCGCCGATCCTCATAGCAGCCAGGTCGATCTTGTCGCCCGGTCGCTGCACAGCGCTGGCGGCGGGGGCTCGTATAGTCTCCGTGGCCGACGGCACCTGCTCCCATGCTTGCTTCGGGACTCAAGCCACTGCACGATTCGGGCCTCAATCCCGGAACACCGACATGGCGGATCCTCTCTACTGTCCGTGGCTTCTCGCCGCACCGTGCCTGAAACCGGAGGTGTGGGCCGCGTGGTGGCAGGCCATCGGCAGCGTGGTCGCAATCCTCGTTGCGGTACTCGTGCCACTTCGACTGCAGCGACAGGCGAACCTGGCGAAGGTGGCGGATGCTAAAGCAAAGGCACGGTCTTTGGCAGTGGACGTGCTCGACGACATGACAGCATTGACGGCTTCCATACAGGCATTGCACGAAGACGGGTACAAGACCCTCGGAGACGTGTACGGCTATGCCTCGGCGGTCTTCCGAATAGCCCTTCCTGCCCGCCTTAAGGACGCGGTCAAGCAATTGCACGAACTTGGGCCCGCAGGAAGCACGCTGCAACTGGCGCTGCTTGAGCTTTCTTTTCTGCGCGGCAAGCTTATGGAATGCGGATCGAGGAGCGACGGTACGAGAAACGGGCAGGCAGTTACCGCAGCGAAACGTTCGCTGGATGCTGTTCTGGAACTCATGCGCAAAGCGTCGGAAGAACTCGGCCAGCTGTTTGACGAAGAGGCCTGAGTAAATCACGGTGCACTTGACGCCCCACTGCGGGAGGGCGAGTTTTTCGCTCGCGTGTATGCCGGTCATGGCAGCATCAGCTAAACAAAGGGGGAGGTATGGCAATGGAGATGTGTCCGCTCTCGGCGGATTGGGGTAGTTGGGCGGACTGGGCGGCAGTGGTGATCGCCGCGATTGCCGCGGGAGCGACCTTCTGGGCGGTCCTTGTTGCGATGAGGACGAGCCGCACTGCCGTGGACGAGGCGCGTCGGATGCGCGACGAAGATCGAGCTGCAAGACTGCAGGCGGATAAGGACAGAGCTGTGGCTCGAGCGATCGTGCTCGACCACGAGCTCTATGTCCTTGGGGGCGAGATACGTCGTATAGCGGACGTGCTTTCTCACCCAGAGGCGTTGAAAGATCCAGTCGCCACGGCGGCCTGGGCCGCAAAGCAGATGCCGGTCGACCCTCTGCCGATGCTGACTCGCTTCGCGGGCGATTTGGACGCCTTTGGCGCAGGTGGCGCCGCAAAGCTGCTTTCTGCGTTGAGTAGTTGGTACGTGAATCGCACGTTTCTCGATCAGGGGCGCTTCCAAGAAGACAGCGCGCTGCAGATTGCTGACGACCTTCGGTCGATCGCTCTGGCATTCGAGACATTCCTTGAAGTGTTGAGATCCGCTCGCGAGCTGACTCTGCATTGGGCTACCGATGGCAAGGGGGATTTGGCTGAAACGGACTTCTAGGGTTCTTGTCATTCGCCGCGCTCATCCAGTTGTTTTGCCTGTGCAAGGCAATACTCGGCGCGCCAGCGGCAACGCTCCGGCGTTTCGTATGGATTGACCATGGCAGTAGCGGCGGCCTGGCGCCAATCCTCGGCCGTAGGCTTTAGTCGGATTCCGAGATCCATCTGCGTCGTGTCTGAACGCATCAATCGCTCCTCGTGCGAAAGCGGACGCGGCAGCCCTCCAGTTGAGCGCTGAAGCGACGCGGGGCCGTAGCGGAGCGGAGCCACTTGAAACGACGGTGCAGCGCGGCGCGGAGGCGAAAGCTGTTCGCATGCCGAAGATGGCCTTCGTAGCTCGCCAGGCGCGCGCGGATGTCACGTAAGTCCTGCGGCGTGCATCGGATGCTGCCGGCGACGACGTGCGCACCCCCCCCATACCGCCATGGCCGCACGCGCATGCCCGATGACGCGCCGCCGCGCCAGCGTGTGGGTGGGGTAGATCACGTAGCCAAGGAAATCCAACCCATCCGTCAGCCGGCGCAGCCGGATGTCGGCCTTCAGCCCAAGGCTGAGCTGATCGCTCAGGAATTGCTCGATCTGCGTCTGCCAGCGCTGCAGCTGGGCGCGGTCGTGATGAAACAGCACGAAGTCATCGACATACCGCAGGTAGCGCTTGGCGTGCAGCTCGCGCTTGGCGAACTGGTCCAGCGCGTCCAGGTAGACGTTGGCGAAGAACTGCGATGACAGGTTGCCGATCGGCAGGCCGCGGCCTGCCGGCGCATTCTCTAGCCGCTTGTGCGGCGGTACCTGGGTCCGCTCTGCACCGGTAGCGCGGTACTGCACGCCAGCATGCAGGGGAGAGCGGCGCAGATCCGCGCCGTTTCCCAGCAGCTAGGCGGCGTACCGGCCGCAGGCATCGCGTAGGGCTTCTCCGACAATCGGTTGCGTCGTTCGCTGATAGCGTCCGACCGGGCCGCGCGAAATCCTATGCATGCCGATGGATACCTTCGGCGAGCGCACGATAGGCCGGATGCGGCGGCGGGTCAAGCAGACCGATGACGAGTGTGTTTGTCCGGGTATCGTTTGAGGGAAGGGCGGCGTCGCTGCAGCGGAATGCCGCCGCCAGCGCATTGCCTTACTGCTGTCCTGGCATACCGGGCACGCTTCGGCCGCGCGTGAAAGCAACGGCACGATTGCTTGAGAAACGCTTGGCAGCGGCGACGCACGCGGCGACGGAGAGGGCTGCCGCGAGTAACTGCCAGCCGACGGGTTCGTGCAGCAGCAGTGTCGCCAAGGCTAGCCCCATGAAAGGCTGCAACAATTGCAGTTGGCCTACGGCCGCGATGCCTCCCAGCGCCAGGCCACGATACCAGAAGAAGAATCCGATGAGCATGCTGAAGATCGCAACGTACGCCAGGGCGATCCACGAACTCGTCCGAACCTGCGCCGGATGCATCGGCAGATGCGTCAGCGTGAGCAGCAGCGTGACCGGCAGCGCGATCACCAACGCCCAGCTGATGACCTGCCAGCCGCCCAGCTCCCGTGACAGACGTCCTCCCTCGGCATAGCCGTACCCGCAGGCGACGATCGCGGCGAGCATCAACAGATCGCCATGGAGGGTGGCGGCCTGCTGCCGCAGTGAAGCGAAGCCGATCACGCAGGCGCTGCCGAGGACGGCAAAAAGCCAGAAGGCGGGACGCGGCCGTTCTCCGCCGCGCAGTACGCCGAACACTGCGGTCGACAGCGGCAGCAAACCGACGAACACCAGCGAGCGCGCCGCGGAGATGTGTTGAAGGGCATAGCCGCTGAGCAGGGGGAAGCCGATCACCACGCCAACGGCGATCGCCGCCAGCGGCGGCAGCTGCCGTGGCGCCGGACATTTCGCCCTGAATGCGAACAAGATCGCGACGGCAATGGCCGCAGCGATGACTGCGCGCGCCGAGGTGAGGAACACCGGGGACAGATCCGCGACCGCTACGCGCGTGGCGGGCAGCGAGCCGCTGAAGATCGCCACCCCCACGATCCCGCTCAACCAACCGTCCGCCTTTTTCTGCACCGCCGTTCCCGGGTCTTGGATGCGCTCATGCTCGGCAGTTGCCAAGGCGGTGGGCAGGGACAATCATGGGTACAGTCAATAGAACTGTACTGGTCCATTGGTCGGTACACATCGGATCGCGTATGAACGCCAAGCCAGAAACGCTGACTGCGCGCGTGGTCGGCGACATCCGCAAGCGCATCGATCGGTGCCAACTTCCGCCGGGTGCCCGGCTTCCTTCGATCAGAGGGCTTGCCGAGAGCCTGGGGGTGTCCAAGTCGACAGTCGTCGAGGCGTATGACCGGCTCGCAGCCGAGGGCGCCATCCTCGCCCGGCCCGGCTCGGGGTTCTACGTTCCCCAGCGCAAGGCAGTGCTTTCTCTGGCTCCCGGCAATCCGAGGGCGGATCGCGACGTCGATCCGCTATGGGTCGCACACCAGTCGTTGAGCGGCCAGGAGGGGTTGTTGAAACCGAGCTGCGGTTGGCTGCCGTCGGACTGGATGCCGCAGGAGAGCATCCGGCGCGCGCTCAGGGCATCGGCGAAGCTGGACGATGCCGAGCTAGCCGATTACGCCACGCCGCTCGGTCATCCTGGGCTACGGCAACTGCTGGCCCGCAGGCTGGCCGACCGCGCCGTCGAGGCCGACGCCGACCAGATCCTGCTGGTGGAATCGGGCACGCATGCTGTCGACCTGGCTTGCCGCTTCCTGCTTGAGCCTGGCGACACGGTGCTGGTGGACGATCCCTGCTATTTCAATTTCCATGCGCTGCTGCGCGCGCACCGGGCAACTGTGGTGGGCGTGCCCTACACCCCGAACGGGCCGGACGTGGACGCGTTCGAAGGCGCCGTGCTCCGACACAAGCCGCGCCTGTACCTGACCAATTCGGCGCTGCACAATCCCACGGGCGCCACGCTGTCGCCGGCGACCGCGCACCGTGTGCTGAAGGCGGCGGAGCAGCACGGTGTGACAATCATCGAGGACGACATCTTCGCCGAGTTCCAGTCGGTGCCCTCGGCCAGGCTCGCGGCATTCGATGGCCTGCAGCACGTCATCCAGGTCGGGAGTTTTTCCAAGACCCTGTCGGCGTCGGTTCGCTGCGGCTATATCGCCGCGCGTGCGGACTGGATCGACGCACTGACCGATCTGAAGATCGCCACCGCGTTCGGCAGCGGCCGCCTGGCATCGGAACTGGTCTACTCGATGTTGCGCGATGGCGGCTATCGACGCCATGTGGAGACACTGCGGCAACGGCTGGCGCGCGCCATGCCGAACGTCCGGCGCAAGCTGGAGAGTGTCGGCATCACGCCATGGGCCGAGCCTGGCGAAGGCATGTATCTGTGGAGCCGGCTCCCGGACGGCGCCAGCGCGGTCAAGGTGGCGCGCGTGGCATTGAAACACGGTGTGGTTCTCGCGCCGGGAAGCACCTTCAGCCTGAGCGAAGCGGGCGATGCGTTCTTCCGTTTCAACGTCGCCCAATGTTCCGACCGGCGCGTCTACGAAGTCTTGCGCAGGTCGCTGCAGGAAAGCGTGGCTTGAGGTCGAATGCTGAGAGCGCGTGGTGTCGAAAGATAGTGCGCGCACAGGGCGCGCCGTCGGCAACTCGTATAATCGGATGCGACGATCGCGCGATCAGGCAGGCACGACGCATGACCAAACAGTTCCAGCGCTCCGCCGGCCAGATCAAACCGGTGGCAGAGGGTTACGGCGCCTGCATCGCCACGGACAAGATCACGGTCGACGGCTATCCCGTCCGATTCATGTATCGGGAAGCCCCGAACAACGAGATGGACAGCGGTTGGCGGTTCATGTCCGGGTTCGAGGACGGCGCTTACATGGACGACCCGGACAACCATGGCATCTACGACGTCAACACCATTGCGAACTACGATCCAAGCATCGTCCCGTTTCTCGAGGCGCCGGAGGGCAGTGCCTTCGAGAAGACGCCGGAGTCCGAGAGATTCCTGGCAGTCACGGACTGGGGACCGGATGCGCCCTGACGATGCATCCGGACCGGCGCCGTTTCGCGGCGTGGCTTGATGGTGGGTTCCTGAAGGTCTGCTTCCGGCGGAAGCGGACATGTGCGTCGGTAGAGGCCGAGTCCGCTTTTGCCGGTCCGGATGGCGGCGAGTCTCTTCGGCTCTTCCCTCTCTGGGTCAGCGCTGCGCCCGGCAGCGTTCGCGGTAAACGTGTAAGCTGTTGATCCCAAAAGCAATGATCTGCCGCTAAAGCCCCCGGGGCGACAGCGCAGCACCGCCGCACCCGATGACGCTTCCGCTCCCGACCTCCGACCTGTCCGCGCGCTACGCCGCCTCGCTGCGCCTGTCCGTCGCGCCGATGATGGACTGGACCGATCGCCACTGCCGCGTGTTCCACCGGCTGCTGGCGCCGTCGGCGCGGCTGTATACCGAGATGGTGCACGCCAATGCGGTGGTGCTGGGCGATCGCGCGCGCTTGCTGGGCTTCGATGCGGTCGAGCATCCGTTGGCCCTGCAACTGGGCGGCAGCGATCCGGCGTTGCTGGCGCAGGCGGCGCGGATCGGCCAGGAGTGGGGCTACGACGAGGTCAATCTCAATTGCGGCTGCCCGTCCGACCGGGTCCAGGCCGGGCGCTTCGGCGCCTGCCTGATGCGCGAGCCGGCGCTGGTCGCCGAGTGCGTGGCGGCGATGGTGCAGGCGGTGGACATCCCGGTCACGGTGAAGTGCCGGCTGGGCGTGGACCAGGACGACGACTACGCGGTCTTCCTCGCCTTCGTCGACGAGGTCGCCGCCGCCGGTTGCGGGTTGTTCGTGGTGCACGCGCGCAACGCGTGGCTGCAGGGCCTGTCGCCGAAGGAGAACCGCGAGGTGCCGCCGTTGCGCTACGAGTGGGCGCATCGGCTCAAGCGCGAGCGCCCGCAGTTGCAGATCGTGCTCAATGGCGGGCTGGCCGAGGTGGCCACGGCGCAGGCGCAGCTGGAGGCGGTGGACGGAGTGATGCTGGGGCGTGCGGCCTACCACGATCCCTACGTGCTGCACCGGCTGGACGCGGCCCTGACCGGCGCCGCGCCGCGGCCGCGCGCCGAGCTGCTGCGTGCGCTGCGGCCCTACGTCGAGGCGCGCCTGGCCGACGGCGTGGCGCTCAAGCACATCGCGCGCCATCTGCTCGGCCTGTTCCACGGCCAGCCGGGCGGCCGCGCGTTCCGCCAGGTGCTCAGCGAAGGCGCGCATCGGCCGGGCGCGGACTGGACGCTGCTGGAACAGGCGTTGCAACTGACCGAGGGCGGGGCACGCGCCGCGGCGTAGCGGCTTTCGCGGTCGCGTTGTCCTGGGCGTCCGCCCTCCATTCCCTTCAGCGGCAAGACGCCAATGCTGCTTTTGGGATAGGCGTTCAGTTACTTTGTTCAGGTTGTAATGGCGGCCACTGCCGCCGCAAGGGGACCGGCAGAGCCCCGCGGGGGCGGGGCCGGACACTGTCGATGGCGGCCTGCCGCATCGGAAAGGGGAGTTCATTTGACTGAACGATGACGGCCCGGGCCGGAAAAGTTCAGATCGGATTCACCCCGAAAAATCAAGAATTTGGCTCGATTTTGCGGAATCGTGCCGCCGTTGCCATGCGGCACGTTTCACAACTTTTGAACGTTTCCGATCAGTCCGTTAGGATGCCAGTCGTGACCTCTGCCACTCTCCGCCGCTGCCGCACCGCCGCCGTGATCGCACTCGCGCTCACGGCCGTCGGCGATGGCTGGGCGCAGCAGCCGGGTCCGCCGGGTCCTGGCATCGCCCAGGCCCGCGAGGCGGCCCGGGCGCGCGACTACCATGGCAGCTCGCTGTCCGATGCGGTGCGCCGGGTGCAGCGCTCCACCGGTGGGCAGATCCTGGGTGCCGAGCGCGTGCCGTTCGACGGGCGCGACATCAACCGGGTCAAGTACATGGACGGGCGCGGGCGCGTGCGCTACATGGACGACCCGCAACCGGGCGCCGTGCCGCCACGCGTGCCGCGCCCGATCGACCCGCAGCAACCACCACGCGACGATAACCCCTGAACCCGGATAGTTTGGTTCAGCTTGCATCACCCCAATGCCCCGGCCGTCGGCCATCCGTAAAGAAGTAACTAGGGAGAGTTCATGCGTATCCTTCTGGTCGAAGACGAAGCCCCCCTGCGCGAGACCCTGGCGGCTCGCCTCAAGCGCGAGGGGTTTGCGGTGGACGCGGCGCAGGATGGCGAGGAAGGCCTGTACATGGGCCGCGAAGTGCCCTTCGACGTGGGCATCATCGACCTCGGCCTGCCGAAGATGTCGGGCATGGAGCTGATCAAGGCGCTGCGCGACGAAGGCAAGAAGTTCCCGGTGCTGATCCTCACCGCGCGTTCGAGCTGGCAGGACAAGGTCGAGGGCCTGAAGCAGGGCGCCGACGACTACCTGGTCAAGCCGTTCCACGTCGAAGAGCTGCTGGCGCGGGTCAACGCGCTGCTGCGCCGGGCCGCGGGCTGGAGCAAGCCGACCCTGGAATGCGGCCCGGTGGCGCTGGACCTGGCGGCGCAGACGGTCAGCGTCAGCGGCAGCAACGTCGATCTGACCAGCTACGAATACAAGGTGCTCGAATACCTGATGATGCATGCCGGCGAACTGGTCTCCAAGGCCGACCTCACCGAGCACATCTACCAGCAGGACTTCGACCGCGACTCCAACGTGCTGGAAGTGTTCATCGGCCGCCTGCGCAAGAAGCTGGACCCCGATGGCGAGCTGAAGCCGATCGAGACCGTGCGCGGCCGCGGTTACCGCTTCGCCATCCCGCGCACCGAAGGCTGATCCCACGCGCCTGCGACGAGCAAGCGAAGGACGCGACGGCGTGGTGGCACGACCCAGGTGGTACAAGCGCTGGCGCCCGCGTTCGCTGCAGGCGCGCCAGTTGTTGGCGGCCAGCCTGAGCCTGGTGGCGTTCCTGGCCGCGGCCGGCTACGCGCTGGACCAGGCCTTCGCCGACACCGCGCTGAGCAACCTGCGCGAACGCCTGAAGAGCTACGCCACCGCCTACGCCAACAACGTCGACGTGGCGCGCGACGGCTCGCTGTACATCAACAACGACAAGCCGCCGCCGGACCCGCATTTCGACCGGCCCGGCAGCGGTCTGTACGCGCAGATCGTGATGCCCAACGAACGCTGGATCTCGATGTCCAGCGAGGGCCCGCTGCCGCCCAAGGGCGGCATGCTCGAACCGCGCCAGGAAACCTTCGACGGCCCCTGGCCGATGACCCAGATCGACGGCAGCGAAGGCGAGGTCTACCGCTACGGCATCGGCCTGGCCTACGTGCGCCGCGACAAGGAAACCCCGGTCACCATCTACGTCATGGAGGACACCCGCGCGCTGGGCGCGCAGCTGCGCGTGTTCCGCGGCCGGGTGTGGTTCAACCTCGGCGGCGCCGGGCTGATCCTGCTGCTGCTGCAGGCCTTCATCCTGCAATGGAGCCTGCGCCCGCTGCGGCGGGTGATCAACGAGCTGACCAAGGTGCAGCGCGGCGAAGCGGTGCGCATGGGCGACCGCCATCCGCGCGAACTGGAACCGCTGACCGACAGCATCAACGCCTTCATCGAGAGCGAGCGCGAGAACCTGGACCGCCAGCGCAACACCCTGGCCGACCTGGCGCACAGCCTGAAGACGCCGCTGGCGGTGCTGCGCACCCAGCTCGACAGCGGCAACGACGGCCCCGAGCTGCGCGAGGAACTGGACGCGCAGCTGCGGCGCATGAACAACCTGGTGACCTACCAGCTCAGCCGCGCCGCCTCCAGCGGCCACAAGCTGTTCTCCGCGCCGCTGCCGATCGAACCCAATGCCGAGGAGATCGTGCGCGGCCTGGAGAAGGTGTACGCGGCCAAGGGCGTGCTGTGCGAGTTCGACATCGAGCCGAGCGCGCGTTTCCACGGCGAGCCCGGCGACCTGCAGGAACTGCTCGGCAACCTGCTCGAGAACGCCTTCAAGTGGGCGCGGCGGCGGGTGCTGCTGAGCGTGCGCCCGGCCCCGGCCGCCGGCAGCCGCCGCGCCGGGCTGGTGCTGTCGGTGGAGGACGATGGCCCCGGCATCGCGCCGGAGGAAGTCGCGCACATCCTGCAGCGCGGCGTACGCGGCGACGAGCGCGTGCACGGCCACGGCATCGGCCTGGCCATCGTGCAGGACCTGGTCAAGGGCTACCGCGGCGAACTGCAGGTGAGCCGCTCCGAGGAACTGGGTGGCGCGCGCTTCCTGGTGACGCTGCCGCCCGGCCTGTAGCCGGCGTTCGACCTGCGTTGTCGCGAGGGTGAATCCCGTGCGAATGTCGCAGCGCTTTCCGACATCCGCTTAACGCGCGCGCTGGCTGTGCGCGGATACTGCGCGGATCGTCACGCACGGTTTCCCGATCAAGGAGCGCCGCATGCCCGAGCCCCGGCTTCGTCCCGCATCGCGCCTGCGCCTGCGCGTGCATGGGCGGCGCGCATTGCGCAACGCGCAACGGTTGCTGCTGTCGTTGCTGCTGGTGCTGTTCACCGTGGCCGCCATCGCCGGCAGCCAGAAGGTGCTCGAACGCGACGATGCGCGCTGGCTGCAATCGATGACCACCGGCCTGGACAGCGCCAGCGTGGCGCAGCTGCAGCGCGACGGGCGCAAGCGCTACCTGCGCGAGCAGCTGCAGGCCGCCAGCGGCGACGCCGCGCTGCCGGCGCCGGTGCGCGCGCAGCTGGACGGCTACGAAGCGCTGCACACGCCGGTGCAGGAACTGCTCAGGCAGCTGGATGCGCGCCAGCAGTCCATCAAGGCGATGCCCGACGGCGAAGCCAAGGTCGCGGCGAAGAAGGCCTTGCGGCAGCGCGCCGACGCGCTGCTGGCGCAGGCGCGGCAGGCGCAGCTGCTGCGGGCGGTGTATTCGCGCGACCAGCTGCGCGAGCAGATGGTGTGGTTCTGGCTCAACCATTTCAGCGTGTTCGCCGACAAGGGCCGCCTGCGCTGGACCGTCGCCGACTACACCGACAACGCGATCCGCCCGCACGCGCTGGGCAAGTTCTCCGACCTGGTGATGGCCACGCTGCAGAGCCCGGCCATGCTCGAATACCTGGACAACGCGCAGAACGCCAAGGGCAAGGTCAACGAGAACTACGCGCGCGAACTGATGGAGCTGCACACGCTGGGCGTGGATGGCGGCTACGGCCAGCGCGACGTGCAGCAGCTGGCGCTGATCCTCACCGGCGCCGGCATCGCCCCGCCCAACCGCGATCCGCCGAAGCTGGCGCCGCCGCAGCAGGCGCAATACCTGCGCCGCGGCGCGTTCGAGTTCAATCCGGCGCGGCACCAGCCCGGCGACAAGACCCTGCTCGGCCAGCGCATCGCCGGCGGCGGTTTCGACGAGGTGCAGCGCGCGGTGCAGCTGATCGTGCGCCAATCCGCATGCGCGCACTTCGTGTCGCGGCGCCTGGCCGAGTACTTCGTCGCCGACGATCCGCCGCCGGCGCTGGTGGAGAAGATGGCGCGCGCGTTCCAGCGCAGCGACGGCGATATCGCCGCCGTGCTGCAGGTGATGTTCGCCGCGCCGGAGATGGCCGCCGGCGCGCCGCACAAGTTCAAGGATCCGTACCGCTTCCTGGTGTCCTCGCTGCGCCTGGCCTACGACGGGCAGACCATCGTCAATCCGCAGCCGCTGCTGGGCTGGTTGAGCCAGATGGGCGAGCCGAGCTACGGCCGCATCACTCCCGACGGCTGGCCGCTGCAGTCCAGCGCCTGGAACAGTTCCGGGCAGATGGCGCAGCGCTTCGAGATCGCGCGGGCGATCGGCGGCGGCAACACCCAGCTGTTCACCAGCGACGGCCAGCAGCGCGGCGGCTTTCCGCGACTGACCACGCCGCTGTACTACCAGGCGATCGAACCGCAGCTCGGCGAGGCCACCCGCCAGGCGCTGGCGCAGGCACGCTCGCAGCAGGAGTGGAACGCGTTCCTGCTGTCATCGCCCGACTTCAACTACCGCTGATCCGGCCCATAGCGCCGGGCGCAGCGCTCGTCGCCGCGTCCGGCGATCACGGAGATCCCCGCCATGCACCGCCGCCATTTCCTGTTCGCCTCCGCCTCCGCCTCCGCCGCCGCGGCCGCCAGCCTGCCGTTCGCCGGGCGCCTGTTCGCCGCGCCGGCGCCGTCGCCGCGCCTGCTGGTGGTGTTCCTGCGCGGCGGCTACGACAGCAACAACCTGCTGGTTCCCTGCGCCAGCGATTTCTACTACGCGGCGCGGCCGACCCTGGCGATCGCGCGGCCGGATCCGGGCAACCCGAACAGCGCCATCGCGCTGGACGCGCAGTGGGGATTGAACCCGCGGCTGCGCGACACCTTGCTGCCGCTGTGGAACGACAGGCAGCTGGCGTTCGTGCCGTTCGCCGGCACCGACGACCTGTCGCGCAGCCACTTCGAGACCCAGGACAGCATCGAGGCCGGGCAGCCGGCCGGGCAGCGCAGCGACTACCGCTCCGGGTTCCTGGCGCGGCTGTCGCAGGTGGCCACCGGCACCCCGGCGATCGCCTTCACCGATTCGCTGCCGCTGAGCTTCCAGGGCGGCGGCGACATCCCCAACCTGTCGCTCAAGCGCACTCCCGCGCCGGCCTTCGACCAGCGCCAGGCCGGGATCCTGGCGCAGATGTACCAGGGCACGCCGCTGGCCAGCGCCGCGCACGGCCTGGCGCTGCGCCAGCAGGTGTCGCAGGCGCTGCAGGACGAGATGCAGCAGGCCAACCGCGGCGCCGCCAGCGCCCGCACCTTCGCCGACGAGACCCGGCGCATCGCCACGCTGATGCGCGAGCGCTACCGGCTCGGCTTCGTCGACGTCGGCGGCTGGGACACGCACGTCAACCAGGGCAGCACCGACGGCCCGCTGGCCACCAACCTGGGCAACCTGTCCGAGGGCCTGGCGGCGTATGCCGAGGCGCTGGGGCCGGAATGGCGCAACACCGTGGTGGTGGTGCTGTCCGAGTTCGGCCGCACCTTCCGCGAGAACGGCGACAAGGGCACCGACCACGGCCACGGCACCACGTACTGGGTGATGGGCGGCGCGGTCAATGGCGGGCGCATCGCCGGCGAGCAGGTCGCGGTGAGCAGGGAGAAGCTGTTCCAGGATCGCGACTATCCGGTGCTGACCAATTACCGCGACCTGTTGGCCGGGCTGCTGCGCCGCATGTGGGGGTTGTCGCCGTCGCAGTTGCAGCAGGTGTTTCCGCAGGCGCGTGTGCGGGATCTGCAGTTGGTGTGAGGCGTGGTGTTCGCCATGAGCCGGCGTGGCTTGGTGCATCGCCCTGGGTGCTGTTCGATCCCGTCGGGTCTGCCGCTTTCGCTCGTCGCGACTGAAGTCGCTCCTACAGGGGCTTTTTGCGGCAAGCTGGATGGTTCGCTGTAGGAGAGGCTTCGGCCCTGCAGTGTCCGTCGCCGGAAAGCTGATCGCTGCGTTCGTCGCGGCTGAAGCCGCTCCCGCAGGGAGCTCGCGATCGATTGGCCGAGTGCGCTGTAGGAGGGGCTTCAGCCCCGACCCGTGATCGGTTGCGGTAGGTCCACTGCTTCGCTCGTCGCGACTGAAGTCGCTCCTACAGGATGCGCGGCAAGCTCACTGGCGCATGTGGGAGGGACTTCAGTCCCGACAGCGTCCGACGCCGGAGAGTTCGCCGTTGCGCCTGTCGCGATTGGAGCCGTTCCTGCAGGGCGCCCGCGATGCGTGACCGCCGCCTGCGCGCCGCGCGCCGCGCGCTTACGCCGCGGCGAACGGCGAGGGGCCGTAGAACCGCGCCAGGTGCGCGGCGACGTCCGGCATCTCGCGCTGCAGCCGCTGCGGTGCGGAGAAGTGGTATTCGCTGACCACCGCGAAGAATTCTTCCGGCGCCTCGGCGGCGTAGGCGTCGATCTCGCTGGCGCGGCCGCGGTCCACGCGTTCGCAGAATGCGTCGTAGCTGCGCTGGAAGTCGGCGGCCCAGCGGCGCTGCCAGTCGCGCGGCAGCGGCGGGGTGCCGTCCAGCGCACCGTCGAGCACGTCGAGCTTGTGCGCCATCTCGTGCACCGCCACGCAATAGCCGGCGCGCGGGTCGTCCAGGTCGGCCTGCACGTCGGCCCAGGACAGGATCAGCGGGCCGCTGTCCCAGGATTCGCCGATCAGTTCGTCCTCCCATTCGTGCAGCACGCCGGCCGCATCGACGTGGCTGCGCTGCACGCGGAACGCGTCCGGATACACCAGCAGCTGCGACCAGCCGCGCAGGCCGTCGCCGCCGAATTCCAGCAGCGGCAGGCAGCACAACGCGGCCAGCACGGCGCGCTGTACCGCATCCAGATGCAGGTCGGCCAGCGGCGAGATGGTCTTGCTGTGCAGGAACTGCGCGGCCAGCGCACGCAGTTTCTGCGCGCGCGCCGCGTCCAGCGCCGCCACCCACGCGCAGCGCTGCCGCACCTGTTGCCAGGTCGTCTCGTCGATCGCGACAGGCGCCGGCGACAGCCAGCGCAACCAGCGTGGGATCAGCGGAACATCCCCGGCAGGAAGCTGTGCCACTTGGGCATGCGCAGGCGCGGCACCAGGTCGCTGTCGCCGCCGCCGCCGCTCGGCGCCGCGCCGGGCTTGGCGGAGGCCGGCGGGTGCGCTGCCGCGGCCGGGCGTGCCGGCGCGGTGTCCGCGTCGGTCGCATCGGTGTAGACGCAGTCGTTGCGCTGCTTGCTCGCCAGCGCGTCGGACGCGTGGGCGGCCGCCAGCGGGAGCAGCAGCAGGATCAGGCACGGCAGGAAGCGGCGCATCGTCGGCATCCAGGGCGAGCGGCGGTGAATCCCGATTCTAGCGCGGTTTTCGCCCCGGGCAGGGGCGACGCTGCACGCAGGGGCGACGCTTCCCGCATACTTTTCCGCTTCGAGGTCGCGTCTTCAGGGGCGTGCGGATTGAAACGAGGCGATGGAACCGGCGTGGACGAGCGCGAACTACTGGCCCGGCTCAGCCAGGGCCGCCTTTCCGGCGACGCCCTGGCGCGCTCCTTCGGGCTGACCCGGGCCGCGGTGTGGAAGCGTATCCAGGGCCTGCGCGCGGCCGGGGTGGAGATCGACGGCCGCGCCGGCGAGGGCTACGGGCTGGCGCGGCCGCTGGAACTGCTCCAGGCCGAGCGCATCGGCGCCGCGCTGGCGCCGGCGGCGCGCGCCGAACTGGCCGGGCTGGAGATCGCCTGGAGCCTGGCCTCCAGCAACAGCACGCTGCTGGCGCGGCCGGCCCCGGCGCGCGGCAGCGAGGTGCTGCTGGCCGAGCGCCAGACCGGCGGCCGCGGCCGCCGCGGCCGGGTCTGGGCCTCGCCGCTGGCGGCGCACCTGTACCTGTCGGTGGCGCGCGGCTTCGGCGGCGGGCTGGGGCGGCTGGGCGGGCTGAGCCTGGCCGCCGGCGTGGCCGTGGCCGAGGCGCTGCGCGCGGCCGGTTTCGCCACGGTCGGGCTGAAATGGCCGAACGACCTGCTCGCCGACGGGCGCAAGCTCGGCGGGCTGCTGGTCGAAGGCGGCGGCGAGTTCGCCGGGCCGGCGCGGGCGGTGATCGGCCTGGGGCTCAACGTGCGCATGCCGGCGGCCAGCGCCGCGGCGATCGACCAGCCGTGGACCGACCTGGCCACGCTGGCCGGCGCCGAGGCCGCGGTGTCGCGCAACGCCATCGCCGCCGCGGTGCTGTCGCACCTGCTGCCGGCGCTGGCGCTGTTCGACGCGCAGGGCCTGGCGCCGTTCCTGCCGCGCTATGCCGCGCTGGACCTGCTCGCCGGGCGCGCGATCCGCATCGACGAGGGCGGCGTCGCGCGCGAGGGCGTGGCGCTGGGCCTGGCCGACGACGGCGCGCTGCGGGTGGCCTTCGCCGATGGCGAGCGGCCGCTGCATGCCGGCGAAGTCAGCGTGAGGCCGGCATGAGCGACTGGCTGTTCGACCTGGGCAATTCGCGCTTCAAGTTCGCCGCACTGGAACGCGGCCGCGCCGGTGCGGTGCAGGCCTGGGCGCACGGCGCCGAGGCGATGGACGCGGCCGCGGTGGCGGCGCTGCCGCGCGGCGACACCGCCTATGTCGCCAGCGTCGCCGCGCCGGCGTTGACCGCGGCGGTGCTGGACGCGCTGCGCAGCCGGTTCGCGCAGGTGCAGGTAGCGCGCACCGAGGCCGCCTGCGCCGGCGTGCGCATCGCCTACGCGCAGCCGCACAAGTTCGGCGTGGACCGCTTCCTGGCGCTGCTCGCCGCGCATGGCGGTGGCGACGTGCTGGTGGTCGGGGTCGGCACCGCGCTGACCGTGGACCTGCTCGATCGCGACGGCCTGCACCACGGCGGGCGCATCGCGCCGTCGCCGACCACGATGCGCCAGGCCCTGCAGCAGCGCGCCGCGCAGCTGCCGGCCGAGGGCGGCAGCTACCGCGAGTTCGCCACCGAGACCGCCGATGCGCTGGCCTCCGGGTGCGACGGCGCGGCGCTGGCGCTGATCGAGCGCAGCCTGCAGCAGGGCCAGGCGCTGCTGGCGCGGCCGCCGCGGCTGCTGCTGCATGGCGGCGGCGCGCCGCCGTTGCTGCACGCGTTGCCGGCGGCCGAGCAGCGGCCGTCGCTGGTGCTGGACGGGCTGGCGCTGTGGGCGCAGGCGCACGCCGCGGCCGGACGCGCCGGGTAGAATCCGCGCATGCTCGTCCGCGCCCTGCTCGTCGTCCTGACCATCCTCAACCTCGGCGTCGCGCTGTGGTGGGCGACGCAGCCGCAGACCCCCGCGCCGGCGCCGCTGCCGACGCCGCCTGCCGGGGTGGCGTCGCTGCAGCTGGTCCCGGCATCGCAGGCCGTGCCAGCGGCGGCGTCCACGGCGCCTGCGTCCGCTGCGGCGCCAGCGCATGCCCCTCCCGCCACCGCGCCGGCCGCTGCCGCTGCGGTCCCCGACGCACCCGCGGCCACCGCGGTGCCAGCGACCGCCGCGCCGACCGCCGCCGCGCCGCTACCTCCCAAGGCACCCAGCGACAGCGACGCGCCAGTCGCCGCCACGGAACCTGCCGCCGCCGCGGTCTGCCTGAGCCTGGGCCCGTATCCGGACCGCGCCGCCGCCGAGGCCGCCGTCGCCACGCTCGGCGCCGCCGCGCCGCGCCCGCGCCTGCGCGAGGTCGGCGACGACGACGCCACCAGCTTCCGCGTGCTGCTGCCGACCATCGGCGGCGAGGACGGGGTCAAGGCCGCGGTCGATCGCATCGTCGCCGCCGGCATCCGCGACTACTACCCGATCCGCCAGGGCGAGGAAACCGGCGCCATCGCGCTCGGCCAGTACCGCAGCCGCGAAGGCGCCGAACGCCGCCGCGCCGAACTGGCCAAGGTCGGCTTCAACGTGGACCTGATCCCCAGCGGCGGCAGCGGCCAGTCGCGCTGGTGGCTGGACCTGCGCGCCGCCTCCGCGGCGCAGGCCACGTCGCTGCGGCGCCAGCTCGGCGCGCAGCGGCAGCGCTCACTGGACTGCGCCGCGCTGCGCTAGAATGGCGCGCCGCCACGCGGCACGCGCGTCGCGCAGCCTTTGCCGGCATAGCTCAGTTGGTAGAGCAACCGCCTTGTAAGCGGTAGGTCCCCAGTTCGAATCCGGGTGTCGGCACCATCGGGCGGTCCAGGGACGCCGCTGTCGTGCCGCTTCATCGCACCCGCGCATTGCCGCGGGTTTTTTGCACCTGCGATGCGGCGTCGCCCTTCGGCCGCGCATGCAACTGCGCGATACCTGTCCGGCAATCACGCGCTGCGCGATCCATCACGCCATCACGGCGAACGCCTGAGCGTTCAGCCGCGCTTTGTCGGGCCAGCCTTAACCGCAGTCACTGCTGCCCGGCCGTCTGCCAACCCTGTCACAACGATTTTCTAACAAACGGTCCCTAATGGCCCATCCACCGGGATTGCGTTGGTTGCATACGCCGACCCAGTAGTGGATTTGCCACGGCCCGTCCGTGCCGCTCTCTCCATCGCCACATCAGGCCGAAGACCGCTTTGCCAGGGCAAGGAATCGGCGCAAACCACTGCGCCACTCGCCTCAGGCAACAGGAACGCCCGTAGCCCGTCCGTCCTGCATTCGCCGCCGCGATTGCCGGCAACGCCTGCGCCTGCATCCAGCTGCGCTTACGTCCGCACGCGCGCCGTGTGGCCGGCCACTACCTCCCATCAACGCGACGCGGCCGACCGCACGCATCTGCACCCAGATGCGGCGATGGCCGATACCGGTAAGGACGCAGGCCATGAATCCAAGATTGAAACTATTGCCGCTGATGCTGCTCGCCATCGGCCACGGAGCGCTGGCGCAGCAACTGCCTGGAGCAGGCAGCCAGTTGCGCCAGCTGCCGACGCCGCCGCCCGCGCCGCTGCCGCCCGCGCCGCTGCCGCCGCCGCAGATCCGCATCGAGGACGGCATCACTGCCGCCCCATCCACCGCCGATGCGCCCAGCGTACTGGTCAACCAGCTGCGGATCGCCGGCGCCACCGCCTATCCGCAAGCCGAACTGGTCGCGGTCGCCGGGTTCGTCCCCGGCGCCACGCAGACCCTGGCGCAGATGCAGGCGATGGCCGCGCGCATCACCGACCACTACCGGAACCACGGCTACTTCGTTGCGCGCGCCTATCTACCGGCGCAGGACGTCACCACCGGCACGTTGACCATCGCGGTCAGCGAAGGTGTTCTGGGGCAGGTCATCCTGCGCAACCAGAGCGGCCTGGCCGACCAGGTGGCCAGGAGCCGCCTGGCCGGGCTGGACAGCGGCGATCGGCTCACCATCGAGCCGATCGAGGACCGCCTACTGCTGCTGTCGGACTTGCCGGGCGTCGTCGTACGGTCGACGATGGCACCCGGCCAGGCGCCGGGCAGTTCCGACCTGGTCGTGGACGTCGCTCCGGGCCGGCGCGTCACCGGCAGCGTCGACGCCGACAACGCCGGCAACCCGTACACCGGGGAATACCGCGTCGGCGCCACGGTCAACCTCAACAATCCGCTCGGACGCGGCGACGTGGCCTCGCTGCGCGTGCTGACCTCCGGCTCGGGCCTGAGCTACGGCCGCGCCGCCTACCAGATGCCGTTCGGCCGGGCCACCGCGGGCATGGCCTACAGCCGCCTGGAATACGAGCTGGGCGATCGGTACGAAGGCCTCGGCGCC
Organism: Xanthomonas sp. AM6; assembly: GCF_025665335.1. NCBI lineage: Bacteria > Pseudomonadati > Pseudomonadota > Gammaproteobacteria > Lysobacterales > Lysobacteraceae > Xanthomonas > Xanthomonas sp. AM6. Next base: position 4,590,165 of record NZ_CP106869.1, on the reverse strand, counting down.
CACGGCAGCGCCGACATCGCCAGCCTCTTCGGCTCGGTCCCGCTGATCCGCTCGCGCGACACCAATCTCTACACGGGCCTGCTGTTGGAACACCGCGACTTCCAGGACCGGATCGACCTGATCTCCTCGGTGGTCGACAAGCAGGCGCGCGTGGCCACGGCCAGTCTCTACGGCAACCGCTACGACGGTTTCGGCGGCGGCGGTGCGAACACGTTCTACCTGGGGCTGTCGGTGGGCGAACTCGACATCCGCACGCCGACCGCGCGCGCCGCCGACGCGGCGAGCGCGCGCAGCGATGGCGGCTACGCCAAGCTCGCCTTCAACGCCTCGCGCCTGCAGCGGGTCACCGACCGGGTCGCGCTGTACGGCGCGATCGGCGGACAGATCGCCTCGCGCAACCTGGACCCCTACGAAAAGATGGTGCTTGGCGGCATCGACGGCGTGCGCGCCTATCCGCAGGGCGAAGGCTTCGGCGACGAAGGCATCCTGGCCAATGTGGAAGCACGCGTGTTGCTGACGGGGCTGAGCGAGCGCGTGCCCGGCCAGGTGCACCTGGTCGGCTTCATCGACGCCGGCAGGATCGCGGCCAACCGGGATCCGTGGTTCGCCGGTTCCAACGACCGCACCCTCAGCGGCGCCGGCATCGGCGCCACCTGGGAGGCGCCGGGCGACTTCGCGGTCAGAACCTACTACGCACGCAAGCTGGGCGGCGAAGACGCGGTCTCCGCAGCGGACAGGTCCGGGCGCTTCTGGATCCAGGCCATCAAGTATTTCTGAGCGTTCGCCGCACGCGCCCACCCACTCATTCGAAGGATCACCCATGAACCGTGTCCAAGCTTCCAGCCGGGCGACAAGTCCGGCCACCGCCAACGCGCGCCGTCCCCACGCTGGTCGCGCACTGGATCGCATGGTTACCCATGCGCTGTCGGCCGCCCTGCTGCTGGCGCTGGCGCCAGCGCTGCACGCCGCTCCGCCATCGGGCGGCGTGGTGACCACCGGCGCGGCCAGCATCGACCAGGCCGGCGCGCACACCCGCATCACCCAGACCACGGCGAACGCCTCGATCAACTGGCAGGACTTCAGCATCGGCGCCGGCGAGTCGGTGCAGTTCGTGCAGCCCGGCGCCAGTTCCATCGCGCTGAACCGCGTGCTTGGCGCGAATCCGTCGCTGATCCTGGGCAACCTGACCGCCAACGGCCGGGTGTTCCTGCTCAATCCCAACGGCATTCTCTTTGCCCAGGGCGCGTCGGTGAACGTCGGCGGGCTCGTCGCCTCGACCATGACCATCAGCGACGCCGATTTCCAGGCGGGGCGGTACGCCTTCACCGGCGCCGGCACCGGCTCGGTGGTCAACCAGGGCAGCATCGCCGCCGCCGATGGCGGCTACGTGGCGCTGATGGGCAGGAGCGTGAGCAACCAGGGCCTGATCGTCGCCCGGCTGGGCACGGTGGCGCTGGCCGCCGGCGACGCGGTCACCCTGGATGTCGCTGGCGACGGGCTATTGAACGTGACGGTCTCCGCGGGCGCGCTGCACGCGCTGGCCGAGAACGGCGGACTGCTTCGCGCCGATGGCGGTCGCGTGCTGATGACGGCGCAGGCCGCCGGCAACCTGCTGCACACCACGGTCAACAACACCGGCGTGGTCCAGGCCCGCACCATCGAGCGCCGCAACGGCAGCATCCTGCTGCTGGGCGACATGCGCAGCGGCACGGTCACGGTCGGCGGCATCATCGACGCCAGCGCGCCCGGCGGCGGCGACGGCGGCTTCGTGGAAACCTCGGCCGCCACGGTCGCCGTCGACGCGGGTGCACGCGTGACCACCGCGGCGACCGCCGGCCGCACCGGCAGCTGGCTGATCGATCCGCAGGACTTCACCATCGGCAGCGACCCCGGCGACAACATCGCCGGCTCCACGCTCTCGGCCCAGCTGGTGACCAACAACATCGAGATCAGCACCAGCGGGGCCGGGACCGAGAACGGCGACATCTTCGTCAACGACGCGGTCACCTGGTCGGCCAGCGGCAGCCCCACCACGCTCACCCTCACCGCCGACCGCAACGTCGACATCAATGCACCCATCACCGCCACCAACGGCAACCTGGTGGTGTGCTGCGGCCAGGACGTCAACGTCGACGCCGCCATCACCACGACCAACGGCAGCGTGCTGCTCAGCGCGGGCCGGGACATCAACCAGGACGCGGCGATCACGGTGACCGACGGCAACCTGATGATGTGCGCGGCCAACGACGTCAACATCGGCGGCGCGATCACCGTCACCCGCGGCACCGGCGATCCGACCCGCAGCCTGAACCTGCCGCTGGGCCTGACCCTGAGCGCGGACACCGACGGCACCGGTCCCGGCATCGAGGGCGGCACGGTCGTGTTCGATGCGCTCGCCCCGCCGGCCACGGTGACCGCCGCGCCGGTGACGATCTACTACAACCCCGTGTCGTACACGGCGCCGACCGACTATTCCACCCGCCTCACCCTCACCCAGGGCGCGGCGCTGCGCCAGTTCATGCTGGTGTTCGCCACCGGCGGCGACAAGCCCTTCGACGGCACCACCGCGACCACGCTGACCGGGCTGAAAGGCAATCCCGACGGGGTGATCCTGCTCGCCGGTCTGGGCGCCAGCGCCAATTTCGCCACTCCGCAGACGGGCAGCGACAAGGCCATCAGCTTCACCGGCTACAGCCTGGCCGGCGCCGACGCCGGCGCCTTCGCGCTGCCGTTGAACTGCTGCGGCCCGGTCGTGGCGCATACCACGGGCAACATCACCGCCGCAGTGCCGATCACTCCGCCCGTGACACCACCTGTCACGCCGCCTGTCACTCCGCCTGTCACGCCGCCCGTGACGCCGCCTGTCAGCCCACCCGTGACGCCGCCTGTGACGCCACCGACCGTCCCACCCACGACACCTACGACACCCACGATGCCCCCCTCGACCCCTCCAGTGACGACCTCCGCCGCGCCGCCAACGTCGAGCATGGTGTCGTCCACCGGTGAACCCTACTTCGCGTCGCGGTCGCGTTCCGAACTGCCGTGGTTGCCGCCGCAAACCCTGGTGGCGGTCGCGGCGCAGGAGGAACTGCCGCAGACGCTGACGGTGGTGGCGCCGGAGCGGGTGTCGGCGCCGGTCCAGGCGCCTGCATACGTGGCGCCGGTGCGCGTGCCCAAGCCGTACCGCAACTAGCATGGCCAGCGCGACCGATGGCTGCATGGCATCCCGGCCGCCGCGCGGCTTGCGCGCCGCGGCGAGGTTGGTGGGCGCCTTCATGCTGATGGCGGCGCTGCAGGACGCAGCGGCTGCGCAAGGCGCACCGGTCTCGGGCGCGGATCCGGCGGCGGACAAGGCGACGGCCACACCGTCGCCGCTGGCCGACTTCGGCGAAGAATCGCCGTCGCCGGAGGCCAGGCGCGTGGCGGACTGGGCCGTGCACTCCGGCGACAACGCCGGCATGCCGTACCTGATCGTGGACAAGGTCCAGGCCAGGGTGTTCGTGTTCGACCGGCTCGGGCGGCTGCAGGGCGCGGGACCAGCGCTGCTTGGAATGGAGCGCGGCGACGGCACCGTCAGCGGGATCGGCGCGCGCCGGCTCGCGGCCATCGCACCCGGCGAACGCACGACGCCTGCGGGCAGGTACGTGGCATCCCTGGCCCTCGACCTGCACGGCAGGCAGATCCTGTGGATCGACTACGATTCGGCGCTTGCGCTGCACCGCATCGCCAAGGGCACGCCGTCGGAGCGGCGCGCCGAACGCCTGCAAAGCGCCACCCCGGCGGACAATCGCATTTCCTACGGCTGCATCAACGTGGCGGCGGCGTTCTACGAACGCGTGATCGGCCCCGCGTTCGCGCACAGCAGCGGCGTGGTCTACATCCTGCCGGAGATGCGCTCGGCGGATGAGGTCTTCGGTTCCTACGGCGTGGGCGCGACGGCAACCGCGACGGGCGGCGCGCCGCGTTGAACCCGTGGCTGCCGCGCATCGGCGCGGCAGCCGGAAGCCGGCAACGCGGCTCCCGCGTTCAGCGTCCGAATCGCCCGGCTCTCGGCACTGCCGAACCAGCGGCGGACCCACTGCACGCCGGTTCGTCGCACCGGCGCCGGCGCGGCCTGCTGCGCCGCGGCGGGTCGCGCCGCGGGCGGCTCGCTAGACTGGCGCACATTTTTCGCTGGAGCGTGTCCGCATGAGTTCCCCTTTCCTGCCGGTGTCCCTGATCGGCGTTCCCACCGACATCGGCGCCGGCCACCGTGGCGCGCGCATGGGCCCGGAAGCGTTGCGCATCGCCGGCCTGCACGAGGCGCTGGCCAATCGCGGCATCGAGGTGCGCGACCTGGGCAACCTCGACGGCCCGCGCAATCCGTGGCAATCCCCGGTCGGCGGCTACCGCCACCTGGACGAGGTGGTGGCGTGGAACCGCGCGCTGATGGAGGCCAGCTACGCCGAACTGCGCGCCGGCCGCATGCCGATCATGCTCGGCGGCGACCATTGCCTGGGCATCGGCTCGATCACCGCAGTGGCGCGGCATTGCCGCGAACAGGGGCGCACGTTGCGCGTGCTGTGGCTGGACGCGCATTCGGACTTCAACACCAGCGAGGTGACCCCGTCGGGCAACGTGCACGGCATGCCGGTGGCCTGCCTGTGCGGGCTGGGGCCGCAGGAGCTGACTCACCTGGGCGGCGACGCGCCGGCGCTGCGCCCGGACCAGGTCCGCCAGATCGGCATCCGCTCGGTGGACCCGGACGAAAAGCGGCTGATCAAGCAGCACCGCATCGATGTGTACGACATGCGCTACATCGACGAGATGGGCATGAAGCGGACCATGGAAGCGGCGCTGGACGGGCTCGATGCCGACACCCACCTGCACGTCAGCTTCGACGTGGATTTCCTCGACCCCAGCATCGCGCCGGGCGTCGGCACCACCGTGCCCGGCGGTCCCAACTATCGCGAAGCGCAACTGGTGATGGAGATGATCGCCGACAGCGGGCGCATGGGCTCGCTGGACATCGTCGAGCTCAACCCGGTGCTGGACCATCGCAACCTGACCGCCGAACTGGCGGTGGACCTGGTCGAAAGCCTGTTCGGCAAGTCCACGCTGATGCGCGACTGAGCCGCGTTTCTGGAAGGAAACTGAACACCAGGCCGCTTCATTCACGTGAAATCCACAGTGGTGAAGTCAGATTCACCGCCAGACGGTAGCTCGGCAACGGCTATCGCCGCTGTCCCCTAGACCCGTCTTACTGCGAGGAATCCACGATGAAGCGACTGCTCACCTTGATGATGCTGACCCTGTTCTGCGCGGGCATGCTGACTGGCTGCAACACCATGGCCGGTGCCGGCAAAGACATGCAGAAGGCGGGCGAGAAGGTGGAAGACAAGGCGGGCGATTGCAGCGACGGCAAGTGCTGATCGATCAGCTGTAGTGGCTTCGCGTTTTCCAAAATCCAGGCGCGGCCGCGCGCCGTGTTCCCACTGATCAATGAAGGAGTGACCTATGAAGCGTACTTTTGCGTGGATGCTGCTGGCGATGTTCTCGGTTGGCCTGCTGTCCGGCTGCAACACCGTTGCCGGTGCCGGCAAGGATGTGCAGAGCGCCGGCGAGAAGGTCGAAGACGCCGCCAAGAACTGAGCCCGCGCGCTCGGTGACGAAGACGGGCCGGCCTTGCCGGCCCGTTTTTTTTGCGTTCCGATGATGCGGCTGGACGCGAGGTGAATACGTTCTTGCGCTCATGCATCGTTGACGGCGTATTGATCGAGCGGCAACGGCGCCGGCGCGATCCTGTGCGCGCGGTTCAATCGCCGCGTATACCAACGAGAGCGCTGCTATGAACAAAGACATCATTTCCGGCAAGTGGACCCAGCTCAAGGGCAAGATCAAGGCCCAGTGGGGCGACCTGACCGACGACGATTTCGACGTGGCCGAAGGCAATGCGCAGTACCTGTCGGGCAAGCTGCAGGAACGCTATGGCTGGGATCGCGACCGCGCCGAGCGCGAGGTGCGCACGTTCCAGGACAGCCTGGACAAGGACTACCGCAACTGAGGCGATCGATGCGCCTTGTGCCGGAACGGGCCGCGATCGCGGCCCGTTCCTTTTTGCGCGCGCGCATCCAGTTTCAGCGTGCCGGCGGTTCGGGCACGAAGTCGCCCGGAAAGGCGTGCGGGGCGTCGGCCACGCGCGGGTACGGCCGCGGCGGCGGGATCACGCCGCGCGCGATCAACCGCGCACGGCTGTCGTAGCGCAGTTGCAGGCGCTGTTGCGGCAGCTCGCTGGCGCGCTCGAACTCGGTGACGCTGGACGGCGACCATTCGCGTTCGCCATGGCCGGTGCCCAGGCGCTGCACCGCGCCCAGCGCGGCATCGCTTTCCTGGGTGCGTGCAGCCACCGGGGCCGGTGCCTGGGCCGGCGCGGCAGCGCGTTCGGCGCGCTCCTCGATGCGCGCCTGCGGCACGATGCGCGTCGCTTCGTCGAACACCGCCATGCCGATCACGCCGACGTTGTCGGGGCGGCCGGTGCGCGCGGCATAGCTGTCGGCCAGGTCGGTGAACACGAACTGCGCGATCTCGCGCTGCGACTTGCGCCAGCCGGCGATCTCGGTGCTCTGCCACGGCGCCAGCACGTAGCCGCGCTGGTCGCTGGAGGCCGTTTCGCCGCTGACCGCGTTGACCCCGTCCACCGACAGCACCGCCAGCACGCGGCGCCCGGTGAGGTTGGTCAGGCGCAGCGCATAGCGGTGGCCGGGCGTGGCGGCGATCCAGCGCTCGCCGCGCTGCACGTGCTGCGGCAGATCGGCGCCGCTGTCGCGGTCGACCACGCTCAGCGCGACCAGCGGCGCGGACGGCGGCGGCCCGGGGTAGGGGCGGAACCCGCAGAGCAGGCCGATGCACAGCAGGGCGATCGGCAACGGGCCGATCGGGCGGAGCGAAAGCAGGCGGGCGAACGTGCGCATTGCGGCGACTCCAGGAAGGGGACCTGGCATTGAACGCGCCAGGCGCCGGAACGGGGTTGCCGCGCAGCGGTTAAACTCGCCGGGTTTTCTTCGGCCTTCGATTCCCCGCATGACCACCCGCGTCCTCACCGGCATCACCCCCTCCGGCACCCCGCACCTGGGCAACTACGTCGGCGCGATCCGCCCGGCGCTGCAGGCCAGCCTGCGTCCCGGCATCGAGAGCTTCTATTTCCTGGCCGACCTGCACAGCCTGATCAAGGCGCAGGACCCGGCGCGCACCCAGCGCTCGACCCTGGAGATCGCCGCCTCGTGGCTGGCCGCCGGGCTGGATCCGTCGAAGGTGTGGTTCTACCGCCAGTCCGACGTGCCGGAGACCAACGAGCTGACCTGGTTCCTGACCTGCGTCGCCGGCAAGGGCCTGCTCAACCGCGCCCACGCCTACAAGGCGGCGGTGGACAAGAACCGCGCCGACGGCGAGGACGACGACGCCGGGATCAGCGCCGGGCTGTTCATGTACCCGGTGCTGATGGCCGCCGACATCCTGCTGTTCAACGCGCAGCAGGTGCCGGTGGGCCGCGACCAGATCCAGCACATCGAGATGGCGCGCGATATCGGCCAGCGCTTCAACCACGTCTACGGCCGCGACTACTTCACCCTGCCCGAGGCGCTGATCGACGAGCAGGTGGCCACCTTGCCCGGGCTGGACGGGCGCAAGATGAGCAAGAGCTACGACAACACGATCCCGTTGTTCGCCCCGCGCGAGGACCTGAAGAAGCGCGTGTTCGCGATCGTCACCGACTCGCGCGCGCCCGGCGAGCCGAAGGACACCGAGGGCTCGGCGCTGTTCCAGCTGTACCAGGCCTTCGCCAGCGCCGAAGAGGCCGCGGCGTTCGCGCAGGCCTTCGCCGCCGGCATCGGCTGGGGCGAGGCCAAGCAGCAGCTGTTCGAGCGCATCGATGCCGAGATCGCGCCGATGCGCGAGCGCTACGAGGCGCTGATGGCGCGCCCGGGCGAGATCGAGGCGATCCTGCGCGACAACGCGCAGCGCCTGCGCGACCGCTACGCCACGCCGTTCCTGGCCGAACTGCGGCATGCGGTGGGCCTGCGCGACCTGTCGCTGCGCGAAGCGGGGCAGGCCGACGCCGCGGCGACGGCCAGGCAGGCGCTGCCGACCTTCAAGCAGTACCGCGAAGGCGACGGCCGCTTCTATTTCAAGCTGCTCGACGGCGAGGGCGCCCTGCTGCTGCAGAGCGGCGGCTTCGACTCGCCGCGCGAGGCCGGGCGCGTGATCGGCACGCTCAAGCAGGCCACGCAGGCCGATGCGCTGCACGGCGCGGACCTCACCCTGGCGGTGCCCGCCGACGCGGTGCTGGCCGCGCTGCAGCGGCTGCGCGACGCGGGCTGACGCCAGAGCAGGCCGCATGCGCGGCCATGAATCGTGTGGGAGGGACTTCAGTCCCGACGCGGCCTTGTCGGGAAGGCGTCGGGACTGAAGTCCCTTCCACAAAGGCCTGGGTCGCCGCTGGCTGCAAGAAGGTCGTCCGCGCCAAAGCCGGTCAGAAAGCCGGCTGCGTGGTGCATCCGCTGGGCCTGGACCGCGTGTGCCGATGGCATGGCGGGAGCCACGATGCCGGGGCAGGCGCCGCCAGCAGGGCTGGCAACACCCTCCCTACGGCCTAGAATGGACCCTCGCCCAGCCACCGCATTGCGCATGCCACGCGATTCCAGCATCCATCTCATCGACACCGGCTTCCAGCGCGCGCAGTTCGATGCGGCCTACCTGATCGTGGAGCATGGGCGCGGCGCGTTCGTCGATTGCGGCACCAGCCACTCGCTGCCGGCGATGCTCGCTGCGCTCGATGGCGCCGGCCTGGCGCCGGGCGACGTGGACTGGCTGATCCTGACCCACGTGCACCTGGACCACGCCGGCGGCGCCGGCGCGCTGCTGCAGCGGTTGCCGAACGCGCGGCTGGTGGTGCATCCGCGCGGCGCGCCGCACATGATTGATCCCACGCGGCTGATCGCCGGCGCCACCGCGGTGTACGGCGAGGCCGAGATCGCGCGCAGCTACGGCACGATCCTGCCGGTGCCGGCCGACCGCGTCGTCGTCGCCGAGGACGGCCAGCGGCTGTGGCTGGCCGAGCGCGACCTGCTGTGCATCGATACGCCCGGCCACGCGCGCCACCATCTGTGCGTGTGGGACGCGCGCAGCCGCAGCTGGTTCAGCGGCGACACCTTCGGCCTGTCGTACCGCGAGCTGGACAGCGCGCAGGGCGCGTTCGTGATCCCGACGTCCTCGCCGGTGCAGTTCGACCCGGAGGCGATGCGCGCCTCGATCCAGCGCATGCTCGATTACGCGCCGGAAACGCTGTATCTGACCCATTACGGCCCAGTCGGCGCGGCGGACAAACTGGCCGCGGACCTGTTCGAGCAACTCGATGCGATGGTGGCGATCGCGCGCAGCTGCGACGGCCGTTCCGATCGCCACCGCTGCCTGGTCGCGGCGCTGAGCGCGCTGTACCTGGAGCGTGCGCGTCTGCATGGCTGCCCGCTCGACGATGCCGGCGTGGAGCAGGTGTTGCAGATGGACATCGAGCTCAATGCGCAGGGCCTGGCCTGCTGGCTGGAGCGTTGAGGGCCGGGATCGGGGATTTGGGATTGGGGATTCGTCACGGCGGCTGAGCGAGCACGGAGCACTCCGCTCTTCCGATTCCCGATTCCCGGCTCCCCATTCCCAGCCTGTCTCATGACGGCAGCACGCCCTACACTGTGCAACCCGCTATGTCCCAGGTCCCCGCCGTGAATCCGATGCGCATGTTGCTGCTGTCCGCCTGCCTGTTCATGGGGGGCGCCGCGCAGGCGGCCAACGAGGCGCTGCCCGGCGGCGGCATCGATGCGCAGGCGCTGGAGCGGCATGTGCGCACGCTGGCCTCCGACGCGTTCGAGGGCCGCGCGCCGGCCACGCCGGGCGAGGACAAGACCGTCGCCTATCTCAGCGAACAGTTCCGCCTGGCCGGCGTGCAGCCGGCTGGCGACGATGGCGGCTGGACCCAGGCGGTGCCGCTGGTGCGCGCGCAGGTGGATGGGCCGGTGACCGCGACGCTGCGCGTGGCCGGCGCGTCGCAGGCGCTGGTCAACGGCGAGGACGTGGTGTTGCAGAGCCTGCGCCCCGGTAAGAAGGTGGCGCTGAAGGACGCGCCGCTGGTGTTCGTCGGCTACGGCATCCACGCGCCCGAGCGCGGCTGGGACGACTACAAGGGCGTGGACCTGAAGGGCAAGATCGCGGTGATGCTGATCAACGACGCCGACTTCGAGACGCCGCAGCCCGGCGCCTTCGACGGCCGCGCGGTCACCTACTACGGGCGCTGGACCTACAAGTACGAGGAGGCCGCGCGGCAGGGCGCGGCCGGCGTGCTGATCGTGCACGAGACCGCGCCGGCCGCGTACGGCTGGGCCACGGTGAAGAGTTCCGGGCTGTCGCCGCTGTTCGACATCGAGCGCAGCGACGCGCAGGCGCGCGCGCAGCACGTGCCGGTGCGCGGCTGGATGCAGCGCGCGCTGGCGGTGTCGCTGTTCCAGCGCGCCGGGCTGGACTTCGAGGCGGAGAAGAAGCGCGCGCAGCGCGCCGACTTTCGCCCGCAGGTGCTGGGCGATGCCACGTTGTCGGTGCGCTTGGCGGTCAAGCGCGAGCGCGTGGTCACCCACAACGTGGTGGCCAAGCTGGAAGGCAGCACGCATCCGGACGAGACGGTGATCTATTCGGCGCATTGGGACGCGTTCGGCCTCGGCGCGGCCGACGCCAGCGGCGACCGCATCCGCCGCGGCGCGGTCGACAACGCCACCGGCGTGGCCAGCGTGCTGGAGCTGGCGCGGGTGTTCGCGGCCGGCCCGCGGCCGCAGCGCACGCTGTACTTCATCGCCCTGACCGCCGAGGAGAAGGGCCTGCTCGGCGCGACCTACTACGCGGCGCATCCGCTGGCGCCGCTGGCGACCACTGTGGCGGTGATCAACAGCGAGATGTTCAGCCCCGACGGCGCCACCCGCGACATCGCCTCCTGGGGCCGCGGGCGGGTGTCGCTGGAGCGCGACCTGGCGGCCGCGGCGCAGGCGCGCGGCCGCGCCTATTCGCCGGATCCGAACCTGGAGGCAGGCTTCTTCTATCGCGCCGACCACTTTGCCTTCGCCCGCGCCGGGGTGCCGGCGATCACGGTGGGGCCGGGGCTGGACAAGCTGGACGGCGGCGTGGCCGCCGGCAAGGCGATCCGCGACCGCTATTTCGCCGAGTGCTACCACCAGCCTTGCGACCGCTGGAGCGCGTCATGGGATCCGGCCGGGCAGGCCGCCGATACGCTGTTGCTGTACGACCTGGGCCAGCGCCTGGCCGACGGCCGCGAATGGCCGCGCTGGGACGAGGGTTCGGAATTCAAGCCGGCGCGCGATGCGAGCGAGGCGGCGCGACGCTGAAGGTGGCGGCGTCCAGCATGCCGTTCCGCATCGGGCGCGCAACGGCTCGATGCCATTCCTTGGCGGTGGTAGCGGAGCGAGGGCGAAGCCTGGCATGGCGGCCGTCGCCTCGACGTTCGCCGCTGTCGACGCGCTGTCGCGTTCCCTCGCCCTGGAGCTGGCGCCCGTCCGGGTGAACACGATAGGGCCCGGTTCATTGACCCGGCATTCTGGGCGCCCTGCGCGCCGACGATGTGGAGGCCTTCCGCAACAAGGTCGCGACGGCGTTTTGCGCCGGGTCGGCACGATCGCCGACGTTGGGCACGTGGGGGTCCTCCTGCTGACCGACCCTGCGCCGCCGGAACCGTTCTTGAGGTCTCCGGTGGGAGTGGCTGGCCGACTGGCGTTTCTGACCGACATCCCAAGACGGGCCGGTGTCACACCCGGGCGACGTCGAACACACTACGATTCCTCGCGCCACCTGGACGCGAGGAATCATGCAGATGAAGACGCTGGCAAATGCGGTCCTGCTCGGAATCCTACTGACGAGTGTCGCGCACGCGCAGACCAACGCAGGCAATCAAAAGCCCGACCCCGACATCCCTTTCAACGTCACCAAGGTGGCCAGCTTCGATCTGCCCTGGCGCATCGCGTTCCTGCCCGATGGCCGCATGCTGATCACCGAGAAGGTCGGTCGCGTGCAGTTGGTGACCCCGCAAGGCGCCAAGACCGAAGTCAAGGGCGTGCCGGCCAGCTACGTGGAGGGCCAGAACGGCATGCTGGGCGTGTTCCTGTCGCCCCACTACGCCATCGACAAGAGTGTGTACCTGACCTATGTCGCACCTGGCGACTACGGCGGTGGCCTGGCCATGGGCCGGGGCAGACTTGTGGTCGAGGGCAACGAGGCCCGGCTGGACAACTTCAAGGTGCTGTGGCGCCAGATGCCCACGGGCAAGGGCGGCCAGGCCGGTGCGCAGATCGCCTTTTCGCCGGACGGCCGGTACCTGTTCCTCACGGTGGGCGACCGCCAGCGCTTCACGCCGGCACAGGATCTCAATCAGCCGGTAGGCAAGATTCTGCGGTTGACGCTGGACGGCAAGCCCGCGCCGGGCAATCCGTGGGCAGGCAGGGGCGGCGCGCGCACCATCCCGCTGATCGATCCGGCGAGCGATACCGAGGCGGCCAAGACGGCACCGGTGGTCAGCACGTATACGTTCCCCAAAGCCAACCTCACGCCGGCCGAAACCTGGTCCATCGGCCACCGCACCCCTTACGGTCTTGCCTTCGCTCCTGACGGTCGGCTGTGGGAGCTCGAGCACGGTCCCAATGGCGGCGACGAACTGAACCTGATCCAGCGTGGCAAGAACTACGGTTGGCCGTTGGTTTCGTATGGCGTCAATTACAACGGCGTGCCGATTCCCAAGCCCGAGACGCGGCCCGATCTCGTCAGGCCGGCGATCTATTGGACGCCGGTGATCGCGCCCGGCAACCTGATGTTCTACAAGGGCAACCTGTTCCCGCAGTGGAAGGGCAGCGCGTTGATCAGCGGCCTGGCCAGCCAGGGCATCGTCCGCGTCACCGTCGACAGCAAGGGTGGCGCCACCGCGGCCAATCGCTGGAACGTCGGCAAGCGCATCCGCGATATCGAGGAAGCGCCGGACGGCTCGCTGTGGTTGCTGGAAGATGCCAGGCCCGGTGGCCTGTACCGGCTCACACCGAAGTAGGCGCACAGGCGGTGCTCCTCGCGATGTCGGGTGCGCCCGCTCGTCGTGAGGAACCGCCGTCGGGCAGAAGGCCATCGACTGGTGCAGACAGTGCCGGGAGCCGGCGCAGTTTCCGACTTCGCTTGTCGCGGCTGAAGCGGGCTCCTGCTGAGGCTCGCGGATAGCATGCTGGGTGCACTGCAGGAGGGGCTTCAGCCCCGACAGAAAATGTCCGCAGCTGGTGCAGTTTCCGATGCCGTCTGTCGCGGCTGAAGCCGCTCCTACAAAGGGCTTGCGATGAGCACGCTGGTGCACTGTAGGAGGGGCTTCAGCCGCGGCAGACAGTGTCCGAGGCTGGTGTTGTTTCCGACGCCGCTTGTCGCGGCTGAAGCCGCTCCCACAAAGGATTGCGGTCGCATGCCGGGTGCACAGTAGGAGGGGCTTCAGCCCCGACAGACAGTGTCCGAGGTAGTGTGGCTTCCGACGCCGTTGTCGCGGCTGAAGCCGCTCCTACAAGAGCTCGCGGATAGCATGCTGGGTGCACTGTAGGAGGGGCTTCAGCCCCGGCAGACAGTGTCCGAGGTAGTGGCTTCCGATGCCGTTGTCGCGGCTGAAGCCGCTCCTACAAGAGCTTGCGGGTTGCGTGCTGGTGCACTGTGGGAGGGGCTTCAGCCCCGACAGTGTCCGGAGCCGGTGCGGTCCCGGCTTCGCGCGTCGCGACTGAAGTCGCTCCCACAAAAAAGCGCCGCAGCCATGGCAAGTACGCTGCCGTCGCATATCTGCCGGTCCAAGCCTTGCGCCGCCCGCAAAGCAGTGTGCCGTAGATGGCGTGCCGCGTTGCTGTCGCTGGTCGTGCTCGCTGGCCTAGAATCCATGTCCACACCGCACGGTCTCTTTGCGCATGTCGTCCCCGTCTTCTCCCGTCGCCGCCGTTCCCGCACGCGGCGGTTTCGTCGTCCTTGCGCTGCTGCTGGTCTACGTCGTGTGGGGCTCGACCTATCTGGCGATCCGCTTCGCGCTGGAGGGCGGGACGCCGCCGTTGAGCATGGTCTCGGGGCTGCGTTTCGTGGTCGCCGGTTCGCTGCTGTACGCGGTGCTGCGCTGGCGCGGCGTGGCCGCGCCGACCCGCGCGCAATGGCGTTCGCTGGTGGTGCTCGGCGCACTGCTGCTGGTGTGCGGCAACGGCATGGTGGTGCTGGCCGAGCGCCAGGTGTCCTCGGGCCTGGCCGCGGTCGCGGTGGCGTCGGTGCCGCTGTGGATGGCGCTGTTCGGTGCATTGCGCGGGCAACATGCCAGCCGCGGCGAATGGCTGGGCATCGTGGTCGGGTTCGTCGGCGTGCTGTGGCTCAACGCCGGCAGCAGCCTCAGTGCCACCCCCAAGGGCCTGGTGTTTCTGTTGATCGCGCCGATCGGCTGGGCGTTCGGGTCGGTGTGGTCGCGCGGGCGCGACCTGCCCACGCCGTTCATGGCCGCGGCCGGGCAGATGCTGTGCGGCGGTGTGCTGCTGGTCGCCGCGGGCCTGCTGAGCGGCGAGCGGCCGCACGCCTGGCCGACGCCGCATGCGCTGATGGCGGTCGCGTACCTGTGCGTGTTCGGCTCGATCGTGGCGTTCACCGCCTACGTGTGGCTGCTGCAGAACGTGCGTCCGGTGCTGGCCGGCAGCTACGCCTACGTCAATCCGGTGATCGCGGTGGCGCTGGGCAGCTGGCTCGGCGGCGAGCGCTTCACCGCCAGCGACCTGGGCGCGATGGCGGTGATCCTGGCCGGCGTGGTGGTCATCACCGTGGCGCGGACGCGGCGATGACCCCCACCGAGCAGGACACGCGGCGCGGGCTGCTGGTCACCGCGCTGACCTTCGCGCTGTGGGGCGTGGTGCCGGTGTACTGGCATCTGCTCAAGGCGGTGCCGTCGGCGCACATCATCGCCCACCGCATCGTGTGGAGCGCGGTGCTGGTGGCGGGCTGGCTGCTGTACCGCACGCGCCTGCAGTGGTGGCGCAGCATCGCCGCGCAGCCGCGCGCGCTGGGCGTTCTGGCATTGAGCAGCGTGGCGATCGCGTTCAACTGGGGCCTGTACATCTGGGCGATCAACGCCGGCCACGTGATCGAGGCCAGCCTGGGGTATTTCATCAACCCGCTGGTCAACGTGCTGCTCGGCGTGCTGGTGCTGAAGGAACGGTTGCGGCCGCTGCAGTGGCTGGCGGTGGCGTGCGCGGCGCTGGGCGTGGCCTGGCTCACCGTCGACGCCGGCGCGTTGCCGTGGATCGCGCTGAGCCTGGCCGGCTCGTTCGGGCTGTACGGGCTGCTGCGCAAGCTGGTGCAGGTGGATGCGGTGGCCGGGCTGGGGGTGGAGAGCCTGTACCTGTTCCTGCCGGCGCTGGGCTTCGTGCTGTGGGGCGAGGCCGGGCACGGCGGCGGGTTCGCCGGCGGCTGGGGCTGGCGCAACGATCTGCTGCTGGTGTTCGGTGGCGTGGTCACCGCGGTGCCGCTGATCGGCTTCGCCTACGGCGTGCGGCGCATCCCGCTGTCGCTGGTCGGGCTGCTGCAGTACATCGCGCCGAGCCTGCAGCTGCTGCTGGGCGTGTGGTTCTTCCGCGAGCCGTTCGACACCGGCGAGGCGATCGGCTTCGCCGCGATCTGGGTCGGCCTGCTGCTGTTCGCCGGCGAGAGCCTGTGGCGCTCGGGCTGGGGGCGAGGAGCCGGGATTGGGGATTCGGGATTGGGGATTCGCAAGGGCCGCAGCCGCTCGCAGCGATAGCGCGGCCGCGCACGCAGGCCGCTGTTACGAATCCCGAATCCCGGCCTCCCGCTCAGCTCCGGCTGGCGCTCGCGGCCGGGGCGCCGGTCAGCTGCTGGGCGGCGTCCACGCGCGGCGCCAGCGGCGACGGGCAGTGGCCGTCGTGGCGTTGCGCCGGCAGGTCGGCGAACCAGTCCTCCACGGTCGGCGCCAGCAGGTCCAGCCGCATCGGCAGGCTGATGTGGTTCTCGCCGGGCATCTCCAGGTAGTGCGCGCGCGGCGCGTCCAGCGCCAGCAGGCGGCCGTGCGCGACCGGGATGTGCTGGTCGGCGCTGCCGTGCAGCAGCAGCACGCAGGCCGGGGCGGCGCGTGCGGCGACGGTCACGTCGACCTGGTCCAGGTTCAGCGCCAGGCGCTGGCTGGCGTTGCCGATGACCGCATCCAGGTTCTGCCCGGCGTAGCGCCAGCGCGCCAGGTCCATCGCCGCGCTGGCCATCAGGCCCTGCGGGCGGCTGGCCAGCATGTGCGGGATCATGTCGCGGATGCCGCGCCCGGCATTGGCGAAGGATTCCATCGCGACCACGCCATCGACCTCGCCGCCCAGCTTCTGCGCGGTGAACAGCGCGGTGGCGGCGCCGTAGGACACGCCGAACAGGTACAGCGGGCCCTGCACCTCGCCGCGCGCGCGCAGCGCGCGGATCACCGCCGCCACGTCGTCGGACTCGCGGGTGCCGTAGCCGGCCGGGCCGCCGCCGGAGCGGCCGTGGTTGCGCAGGTCGATGCTGATGCTGCGGTAGCCGGCCTGGGCCAGGTCCAGCGACCAGGGCAGCAGCGAATCGCCGTCCATCATCCAGCCGTGCAGCAGCACCACGGTGCCGCGCGGGGCGGCGTGCGGGCCGGGCTGCGGCGCGGCCACGTCCATCGCGAAATCGGCGCGCTCGTGGCCGCTGGCGTCGCGGCCGGCGCGCTCGTAGCGGTAGCGCATGCGGTAGTCGCCCGGGTCGATCGCGCGCCAGAAGATCGGGATGCCGCCGGGGGTGAGCACGTGCCCGCTGCGGTTGGGCAGCGTCGCCAGCAGGCCCTGGATGCGTTCTTCGTCCATCAGCGGCGACACGCCGCCCGGCGCGACCAGGCGGTCGCTGAGCGAGGTGGAGGTGCCTGCGGCCACGCAGCAGGCCGCCAGGCACAGGCTGGCGCAGAGGACGAGCAGGAGACGCAGGCGCGACGACATGGCGGTAGGCGGTGGATGAACGGCCGCGCAGGCTACCGTCTTCGCCGGCGCGGCTCTACCGCAATTGGATGACGAAACGATGACGCGGTGCAGGCGTGGCGCACCGAAGCGGGAGTGCCGGCCCGGTTTGGCCGGCCGTGCCTTGCGCGGCGGGCATTCGCCCAGCGCACGCGGGGTGCCGCGGCGATATCCGGCGCCCGGCCGGCGCCGCGCGGGACCGGCCGGCGTTCAGGTCGGGCGATGCCGCGCCGGCTTGCGGCGCCCGGCCAGACCCGTCGCGCCGCGCTGGCGCGCGGACGCGGGAGCGCCGATGCCCTTCCGCGCATCCGCGCCGGCGTGGCACGGGGTGTCCCGAGCGCCGGGGCAGCCGCCGCTACAGCGCGCGCAAGGCGGTGGTGATCGGCAGCCGGGCCGCGCGCAGCGCCGGGAACAGCCCGCCGACCAGGCCGATGCCCAGCGCCCACTTCAGCCCGCTCCACAGCAGTTCCGGCGAGACCTTGAACTGGAACACCACCTGGCTGAAGTTGCTGCCCAGCGTGGAGACGCTGTAGCCGTTGAAGATGGCCCAGGCGATCAACCCGCCCAGCATCCCGCCCAGCAGCGCCAGCAGCATGGTCTCCAGCATCACCGCGGTCACCACCGGCAGCCCGCGGAAGCCGATCGCGCGCATCGTGGCGATCTCGCGCGCGCGCGTGGCCACCGCCGCGTACATGGTGTTGAGCGCGCCGAACACCGCGCCGACCGCCATGATCGCGCCGATCACCGTGCCCAGCACGCTGATCAGCTTGCTGAGGTTGCCGCCCTGCTTGGCGTAGTAGACGCGGGTGGTCTCCACGTCGAGCTTGAGCCGCGGGTCGGCGGCCATCGCCGCCTTGAACTGGGCGAAGCCGTCCTTGCCGGCGGTGCGCACGCTGATCGACTGGTAGGCGCTGCGGTTGTAGGTGGAGGCCAGGGTCTGCGCGTCGGCCCACAGCTCCGAGTCGTGCGCGTCGCCGGAGGCGAACACGCCGACCACGGTCCACTGCTCGCGGCCCAGGCTCAGCGTCTTGCCCACGTCCAGCCCGCGGAACTGCGCCTTGGCGCCCTGGCCGACCACGATCTCGCGCAGGCCGGCGCCGAAGCGGCGGCCCTCGACGATCTTGAGCTTGTCGTGCACCGCCCAGCCGGCATCGCCGACGCCGCGGAACTGCACGTTGGTGTCGGTGCCGTCGGCCTTGCTCGGCAGGTTGATCACCTGCGACAGCTCCGGGGAAACCAGCGGCTTGCCGTCGGCGCCCTTGGCCACGCCGGCCAGGCTGGCGATCAACGGCACCTGGTCGCGGGTGATCACCGAATTGGTCTCGGCCTGCGAGCCGCCGCGCAGCACGATCGCCGTGTTGTCGTCGCCGGTGCTGTCGAGCGTGGCCTGGAAGCCTTCGCCCATCGCCAGCATCGCCACCAGCACGCCGACCACGCCGGCGATGCCGACCACGATCACCGACGAGGCGCCCCAGCGCTGCGGCAGGCTGGCCACGCCGATGCGGGTGGCCGCCAGGGCCAGGCGCCCGCTGCGGGTCAGCAGCAGCCACAGCGCCACAGCGCCCGCCAGCGCCAGCACGCCGTACCAGGGCAGCGCGATCCACAGCCCCAGCCCGACCGCCAGCAGCAGCAAGGTGAGCAGATTTCCCAGCCAGTGTTTGAGTTTCATCAGTGCGTCTTCCGAAAATGCGAAGGGAACGGTGCGGCGGCGGGCTCAGCGCCCGGCCAGCGCGTCCACGATCTTCAGCCGCTGCGCGCGCAGCGCCGGCAGCAGGCCGACCACGATGCCGATGGCGACCATCAGCCCCAGCGCCACCAGCCAGGTCTGCGCCGGCACCCCGCGCATCGGCATCATGCCGCCGCTGGCCGCGGCCACGCCGGGGATGACCAGCGCCGCCAGGCCCATGCCGATCAGCCCGCCGAGCACGATCAGCAGCACCGATTCGACCATCACCAGGCTCAGCACGGTGCCGTCGCGGAACCCCAGCGTCTTCAGCACCGCCAGTTCCGGGATGCGTTCGCGCACCGCCTGCGCCATGGTGTTGCCGGTGAGCAGCAGCAGGGTGAAGAACACCGCGCCCATGATCGCGGTGACGATCAGGCCGATGTCGGCGAACTGCTTGGCGAAGGCCTGCGAGAACGCGGCCTCGGTCTGGCTCTTGGTCTCGTGGTCGGAGTTCAGCGACAGCGCGTCGATCGCCTGCGCCACGCGCGAGGCCTGGTCGGCATTGGCCAGCTGCACGGTGTACCAGCTGACCTTGTTCTTGATGTAGTCGTTGGACTCGTCGAAGTATTTCCAGTTCATCATCAACTGGTTCTCCGCCTGCGCGTTCTTTGCGTCCTTGACCTTGAAGATGGTGGTCAGGGTCAGCGGCCAGTCGTTGCTGCCGCCGCGCGGGAAGATGGTGGCCTGCAGCGGGATGGTGTCGCCGATCTTCCAGCCGTGCTTCTTGGCCAAGGCGGCGCCCACTGCCGCGGCGGTGCGGGTTTCGCGGAACGCCTTGAGCTGCGCCGGCGGCACATCGTACTCGCTGTACACGTCGAAGAAGTTCGGCGCCACCGAGAAGTTCGGGAAGAAGTTCTTCGGATCCTGGTAGATGCCGCCGAACCACATCGCGTAGGTGACCTTCTTCACCCCCGGCACCGATTCGATCTGCGATTGCAGGCTGACCGGCAGCGACTGGGTGATCGACAGCCGCGAGGAGACGATCAGCCGGTTGGCGCCCTCGACGCTGCCGCCGGAGTTGAACGCCACGCGCACCGAGTCGAGCATGCCGAACAGCAGGAACGCGGCGACCACCGACAGCAGGGTCAGCAGGGTGCGGGTCTTGCTGCGGAACAGCTGCGCCCAGACCAACGAAAAGTATTTCATGTTCGATCCTCGAAGGAGCGGGATGCCGCCGCGCCGAATGCGCGCAGCGGCGTGCCGCGATGCGGCAGCGGCCGGTTCAATGCGCCACGAGCGGCGCGTCGGCCAGCTCGCCCTTGTCCAGGTGCACGGTGTGGCTGGCGTACTCGGCGGCCTTGGGGTCGTGGGTGACCATGATGATGGTCTTGCCGTGTTCGCGGTTGAGCTGCTGCAACAGCTGCAGGATCTCCTCGGCGGCGTGCCGGTCCAGGTCGCCGGTAGGCTCGTCGCAGATCAGGAAGGTGGGGTCGGAGACGATCGCGCGGGCGATCGCCACGCGCTGCTGCTGGCCGCCGGACAGTTCGTTGGGACGGTGGCTGCGGCGGTCGGCAAGGTTGACCAGGGTCAGCGCGATCTCGGCGTTGCGCTTGCGCTGGGTGGCGCCGAGGTTGGTCAGCAGCAGCGGCAGTTCCACGTTCTTCTGCGCGGTGAGCATGGGCATGAGGTTGTAGAACTGGAACACGAAGCCGACGTGCTGGCTGCGCCAGGTGGACAGCTGGCCGCCGCTCATGCGGTCGATGCGCTCGCCTTCGATCTCGATCTCGCCGCCGCTGGGGGTATCCAGGCCGCCGATCAGGTTCAGCAGGGTGGTCTTGCCGGAGCCGGACGGACCCATCAGGGCGACGAAGTCGCCGCGTTCGATGTCCAGGTCGATGCCGTGCAGGACTTGTACTTTCTCGGGTCCGCGCTGGTAGGTCTTGGTGACGTTGCGCAGTTTGACGAGGGTGGACATGGTGGTGTTCCTGGCAGTGGACGGGTGTCGGAGGTGCGGGTTGCGGTATGGCTAGCGGTTGCAGTGCAGTTGCTGTGCTGTTGCTTTGGTTTTGCTGTCGCTGTGTTGCCGTTGCTCTACCGGGTCCCTTACGTAGCGGCGAATAGGGCGGGAAAAACCCCGAAGGGGCGGCGCACATGGATGTGCGCCGTTCGCGGCAGGGGCAGGATGCCCCTTCCGCGAATCCCGTCCTATTCGCGGACCCGGAGCGCGAAGCGCGGAGGGCGCGAAGGCAGGGTGTGCTTTCTTTTGGTTACTTTTCTTTGCACAAGCAAAGAAAAGTAACTCGCCGTAGGCGAAAGCTTTGCTGTTGCTCTTGCGATGGCAGTGGGAAGAATCCTTGTAGGAGCGGCTTCAGCCGCGACCAGATCTGACAGGAAGAGCGTCGCGGCTGAAGCCGCTCCTACAAAGGCAAACGCTTGAAGCAAAAACCAAAGCAAAAGCTTCCGCCCTTGGCGGGTTACTTTTCTTTGCTCGCGCAAAGAAAAGTAACCAAAAGAAAGCGCGCCCTGCCTGCGCGCCCTCCGCGCTGCGCGCTCCGGGTCCGCGGATGCACCGGGGATTCGCGGAAGGGGCATCCTGCCCCTGCCGCGAACGGCGCACATCCATGTGCGCCGCCCTTCGGGTGTTTCCCCGGTCCATCCGCCGCTGCGGAAGGGAACCCGGTAAGTCAAAAGCCAAAGCAGAGCCAAAGCAGAGCCAGAGCAGAGCCAGAGCAGAGCCAGAGCGGAGCCAGAGCGGAGCGATAGCCAGAACTGAGAGCAAAAACCAGGGCAACAGCAGCAATCAGGGCAACAGCAATAGCCAGAGCAACAGCAAAAAACAAAAACTAGAGTGCCGTGATGGTTGGGGCGAGCGTGGAACTTGTTGCAGGTTGGATCGAGTACGAGCAGAAACGAATATTGCTAGGAAACGATGGTTGAAAAGGCATTCGCCACGGCAAGCACTGGACGAAGCCGGTGAACGCGATGCTGCCTATAGGGTGTGGTGAAGCCAACGTCGAGGTGCATGCAATGGTTCGCGCCAAGGCGCGGTACCTCACACGCGCCCGCGCTATTGTTCGGTTGCCTCCGCCATCTTCACCTTGACCCCGTCGCGTACCGTTTCCGGCGGATCCAGCACCACCGTATCGCCCGGCGCCAGGCCCGACAGCACCTGTCGGTCGTCGCCCAGCGCGATGCCCGTCTTCAGTGCGCGCCGCTCGACCGTGTTGTCCTCCTTCAAGGCGAACGCCACGTCCTGGCCGTCGCGCTTGACGATCGCCGCGCCCGGCACGCGCACGCCCTGCGGCTTGTCCTGCGCCTGCGCCTGCGGCGCCTCCAGGAAACTCACCCGCACGCCCATTTCCGGCACGATCCGCGGGTCCTTCTGCTTCAGCGCCACGCGCACCTTCACCGTGGCCTTGCCGCGGTCGGCCGAGGGGATGATCGCGATCACCTCGGCCGGGATCTTCCACTCCGGATAGGCGTTGAGCACGGCTTCCACCGGCATCCCCGGCTTGACCCGGCCGATGAAGGCCTCGCCCACTTCCACCTCGATCTCCAGCGATTCCATGTCCACGATGGTGCCGATGCCGGTGCGGGTGAAGCCGCCGCCGGCCGACAGCGGCGAGACGATCTCGCCCGGCTGCGCCGCCTTGGCGGTGACCACGCCGGCGAACGGCGCGCGCACGATGGTGTTGTCCACGTTGAGGTCGGAGATCGACAGCTGGTTGCCGGCCACCACCACGTTGCGCTGCGCGCTCTGCAGCTGGGCGCGTAGGGCGTCGCGCTGCGACAGCGCCTGCTCGTACTGCGAGCGCGACACCAGCTGCTGCGTGGACAGGGTCTGCAGCCGCTGCGCGTCGGCCTCGGCCTGGCGCAGCTGCGCCTGCATGTTCGCCACCTGGCTGCGCGCCGCGTCCAGCTGCGAGGCCGACAGCTGCCGCTGCGCGCCGGCGTCGATCGGGTCCAGCGTGGCCATCACCTGGTTCTGCTCCACGCGCATGCCTTCCTCGATCAGCACCTCGCGCACCTTGCCGGTGATCTTCGCCGACACCGTGGCCATGCGCCGCGCCACCACGTAGCCGCTGGCGTCCAGCACCGAGGCGCTGCTGCTGCCGGCGGCGATCGCCACCACCGGCGCGGTGGTCACTTCGATGGCCTTGCCGCGGCCGAACAGCAGCCAGCCGCCGACGCCGAGCGCGAGCAACAGCACCAGGATCACGGCGATCCACAGCCCGCGCCGCGACGGCGGCGCGCTCGGCGGGGCCTTGCGGTCGATACGGAGTTCTTTGAGCAGGTCGGCGGAGGTACTCATCTTGTCCCTGGACGAATCGGTAGGCGCAGTGTGGCGCGGCGGGGCATGCGTTTCCCAGTTGCCGGAAGTCACTTTCTGCGTTGCACTGCGGCATGCGGCGGCGCCATCCCCATGGCGTGGAGCGCAGCATGCGGCAATCGCGCGGCCATCGCCAGTGACAGCTGTCACCCGCGGCGGCTGACGGGCCGCACTGGGAGGCGCCGCGGGCACGGCGCAGCATGGCCACTCCCGCCACCACCGGTCCACGCCGATGCACGCTCCCGACATTCCCCCGCTGGCGCAACTGCGCGGCGTGCACAAGCGCTACGGCGCGGCGGTCGCGCTGGACGGCGTGGACCTGCAACTGCGGCGCGGCCAGTTGCTGGCGTTGCTCGGCGCCAACGGCGCGGGCAAGAGCACCGCGGTCGCGCTCATGCTCGGGCTGCAGGTGGCCGATGCCGGCAGCGTGTCCCTGTGCGGCCAGGACCCGCGTGCGCTCGGCGCGCGGCGCCAGGCCGGGGTGATGCTGCAGTCCGCCGGTCTGCCGGACGCCCTGCGCGTCGGCGAATTGCTGGCGCAGGCGCGCGGCTACTACCGGCGCCCGCGCAGCGTCGCCGATTGCGTGGCGCTGGCCGGGCTGGACGGCCTGTTGCCGCGCCGCTACGGCAGCCTGTCCGGCGGCCAGCAGTGGCGCGTGCAGTTCGCGCTGGCGATCTGCGGCCGGCCGCAGGTGCTGTTCCTGGACGAGCCCAGCACCGGCCTGGACATCGAGGCGCGGCAGGGCCTGTGGCGGGCCATCCAAGAACTGGTCGCGGACGGCTGCGCGGTGCTGCTGACCACGCACTACCTGGAAGAGGCCGAAGCGCTGGCCGACCAGGTCGCGGTGCTGCAGCGTGGCACGCTGATCGCCGAAGGCAGTGTGGAACAGCTGCGCGCGCGCTTCGAGCAACGCACCATCCGCTGCCGCAGCGCGCTGGCCGCGACGCAGGTGGCGGACTGGCCGCAGGTGCGCCGCGCGGAAGGCCGCGACGGCGTGCTCGAGATCGTCGCCGAACCGGCCGAGCCGGTGGTGGCGCGACTGCTCGCCGCCGATCCGGGGCTGGACGAACTGGAAGTGAAGCGCGCCGGCCTCGCCGAGGCGTTCCTCGCCATTACCCGTGCGGAGGCCGCATGAACGCTCCCGATCCACGCCGCATCGCGCCCGTCGCCGCGCCAGCGCATGGCGCCGCCGCGCGGCCGTACGACGCGTCTGCGTTGCCGCTGCGCGAGTACGCCGCATTGCTGTTGCGCGAGATCCGCTACGAGTTGCTGCGCTGGCTGCGTACGCCGTCGTTCGCGTTGCCGACCCTGCTGTTCCCGCCGATGTTCTATCTGCTGTTCGGCGTGGTGCTCAACCGCGGCAATCCCGCCGCCGCGGTGTACCTGATGGCCAGCTACGGCGTGTTCGGGGTGATGGCGCCGGCGCTGTTCGGCTTCGGCGTGGGCCTGGCGCTGGACCGCGAGCGCGGCCTGCTGACCCTCAAGCGCGCGATGCCGGTGCCGCCGGGGGCGATGCTGCTGGCGCGCACGGTGCTGGCGATGCTATTCGCGCTGGCGATCGGCGTGCTGCTGCAACTGCTCGGCAGCGCGCTCGGCGGCGTCAGGTTGGCGCTGCCGCAGCGCGCCTTGCTGCTGCTGGTCGATGTGCTGGGCACGCTGCCGTTCTGCGCGATCGGCCTGTACATCGGCGCGCGCGTCGGCGGCAGCGGCGCGCCGGCGCTGGTCAATCTGGTCTACCTGCCGATGGCGTTCCTGTCCGGCCTGTGGATTCCGCTGCAACTGCTGCCGTCGCTGCTGACCACGCTGGCGCCGCTGTGGCCGTCGTATCACCTGGGCCAGTTGGCGCTGCGGGTGGTGGGCCAGGATGGCGGCGGCAGCAGCGCCGGCCATGTCGCCGCGCTGCTGGCGGTGACCGTGGCGTTCTACGCGCTGGCGCATCGGCGCCTGCGCCAAGGCTGATGGCCGGCCTGCGCCACGGTGGCCCGGCCGGGCGGGGACGCGCCGCCCGCGCCCGGCCGCCCGCGCCGCCGCGCGGCCTCCCTGCGCACTCGCTATGCTACGCACCGCGGCCGCGCCGCCCCTGGAGCCTGCCGTGATCGCCTTGCTGCACGCCTCGTCCGAATCGCTGATCGCCCGCCGCCTGGGCTGGAATACCGCCCGGCCCGGCGCGCACTGGTTCGTGTGGCTGTCGTTGATCTGGTCGATCTGGCTGTTCGTCACCCCGCTGTACGAGCCGCACTACTTCACCCGCTGGTTCTGGCCGACCATGGCCAGCTATGCCGTATTCCTGGCGCTGTACTACTGCGCCTACTACCGCCACCGCCGCTACCTGCGCTGGTGCGTGGCCGGCATGGCCGCGCTGGCCTTCGCGTTGCTGCCGTACAACCCCGGCGCGCAGTGCTACATCATCTTCGCCTGCGCGTTCCTGCCGTTCTGTTTCACCGCGTCGCGGGCGCTGCTGGCGATGCTGTTGTTGCTGGCGCTGTTCGCGGCGGCCTGGTGGTCGCGCGGCTGGTCGCCCCTGTACATGGCCAGCGCGGTACTGGTGGGATTGGCGACGGGCTTGATGAACATCAGCTTCGAGCGCCGCATGCGCGCCGACGCGCAGCTGCGCCTGAGCCACGAGGAAGTGCGGCGGCTGGCCGCGGTCGCCGAACGCGAGCGCATCGGCCGCGACCTGCACGACCTGCTCGGCCACACCCTGTCGCTGGTGGCGCTGAAGTCGGACCTGGCCGCGCGCCTGCTGGCGCGCGACCCGGACGCGGCGCGGCAGGAGATGGAGGACGTCGGCCAAGTCGCGCGCGAGGCGCTGGGCCAGGTGCGGCGCGCGGTCAGCGGCATCCGCGCCGCGCAGCTGGCGGCGGAGATGGCCTCGGCCAAACTGCTGCTGGAATCGTCCGGGGTGACCTTCCGCTACCAGGTCGATGCGCTGCCGCAGTGCGCGCAGCTGGAGACCGTGTTCGCCATGGTGCTGCGCGAGGCCGCCACCAATATCCAGCGCCATGCCGGCGCCGGCAATGCGCAGCTGCGGCTGTGGTGCGAGCACGGCCAGGCCTGGCTGGAGATCCGCGACGATGGCCGC
Organism: Xanthomonas sp. AM6; assembly: GCF_025665335.1. NCBI lineage: Bacteria > Pseudomonadati > Pseudomonadota > Gammaproteobacteria > Lysobacterales > Lysobacteraceae > Xanthomonas > Xanthomonas sp. AM6. The sequence continues at coordinate 4,564,006 of NZ_CP106869.1, read as the reverse complement.
GGCAGCGCGATGCAGCCGGGCACCGGCCTGGCCAGCATGCGCGAACGGCTGGAAGCGGTGGGCGGTTCGTTGCGGATCGATTCCGAACGCGGCCAGGGCACCCGCCTGCTGGCGGCGGCGCCATTGCCGCGCACGCCGCAGCCTGCGCCGGCGCCCCTTGCGGAGACCGCGCCGGAGCCGCGCGGCTACCAGGATTCCGCGCTGCGCTGAGCGCCGCCCTACAATGCGTCCACAAGGACCGGGGGAGCCGTGATTCGACTAGTGCTGGCGGAAGATCAGGCGATGGTGCGCGGCGCGCTGGGCGCGCTGCTGGGCCTGGAAGCGGACATCGCCGTGGTCGCCAGCGCCGCCGACGGCGAGGCCGCGTGGCGCGCGCTGCAGGCGCATACGCCGGACCTGCTGGTCACCGACATCGAGATGCCCGGCCTCGGCGGCCTGGAACTGGCGCAGCGGATCCAGCGCCAGCAGCTGCCGATCCGTGTGGTCATCGTCACCACCTTCGCCCGGCCCGGCTTCCTGCGCCGCGCGCTGGACGCCGGCGTGGGCGGCTATCTGTTGAAGGACGCGCCGCCCGAGCGCCTGGTCGATGCGATCCGCCAGGTGCATCGCGGCGGCCGCGCGATCGATCCGGAACTGGCGCTGGAGGCCTGGTCCGAGGCCGACCCGCTCAACGACCGCGAGCGCCAGGTGCTGCGCCTGGCCGGCGAGGGCGCCTCGGCCGGCGACATCGCCGCCCGGCTCGGGCTGTCGCACGGCACCGTGCGCAACTACCTGTCCGAGGCGATCGGCAAGCTCGGCGTCGGCAACCGCATCGAGGCGGCGCGGCTGGCGCGGCAGAAGGGCTGGCTGTAGCGCCGCCACAGACGCGAATGCCGGTGGCAGGCCACCGGCATTCGGGTTGGATCCAGGCCCGCCCGCTGCATGGCAACGGGCGGGCAACGGCCGATCAGAACGACCAGGTGAAGCTCAGCGAGCCGCTGCGCGGTTCGCCCCAGGCGCCGTAGCCGTAGATCTGCGCGTAGTACTTCTTGTCCAGCAGGTTGTTGAGGTTGGCCTGCACCGTGAACTCCTCCGACAACCGGTAGCGCGCGAACGCGCTGACCAGCGCATAGGCGTCCTGCTCGAAGCGGCCGTACACCGCATCGACGTAGTAGATGCGGTTCTGCCAGTTGACGCCGCCGCCGAAGGTCAGCTCGGTGAGGCTGCGCGGGGTGTAGCTGGTGTAGAGCTTGAGCGTGGTCTGCGGCAGCTGCGAATTGATGTCCGCGCCGCCGGCGTCCTTGGCGACGTAGCGCGCCGCGCCGAAGGTGCCGTTCCAGCCCGGGGCCAGTTCGCCGTTCACTTCGAACTCGAAGCCGCGGCTGACCGTGCCCTGCGCGGCGACGTACGCCGTCTCGGTGGTGCCCTGCACGAACTCGGTGGTCGCCTGGGCCACGTTGTCCTGCTCGATGCGGAACACCGACAGCGAAGCGTTGAGCCGGTCGTCGAACCAGGCGGCCTTGACCCCGGCCTCATAGCTCTTGCCGATCACCGGATCCAGGTAGGCGCCACCGCGGGTGCGCGCGGTCTGCGGTTGGAAGATGTCGGTGTAGCTGGCGTAGGCCGACCACACCTCGTCGATCGTGTAGACCAGGCCGGCATACGGCGTGGTTTCCTTCTGCCGGCTGCTGTAGGGCACGCCGCTCTCGGCGCCGTCCACCTTCCAGTCGGTGTAGCGCGCGCCGACGATCAGCTTCAGCGGGTCGGCCAGCGAAAGGCGCGCCGCCGCGTAGCCGGCCTTCTGGGTGACGGTGCCGCGGCTGAATTCGGCCAGCGCCGCCCAGGTCGGCTCCGGGTAGTTGCCGGTCCAGCCGAGGTAGCTGTCCATCGGCCCGGGGAAATCGAACGCGCCGTTGTTGGCGTAGCGGCGGCGGTTGTAGCTGACCCCGGCCATCAGCTCGTGCTCGCGCCCGAACAGCTGGAACGGGCCTTCGGCATAGCCGTCCAGGCCATCGACCTTGCGCTCGGTGATGTAGTAGCCCGAGTACGGCACCACGCCGGCGCCGGTGGCCCGGTCGAAGCCGTAGATCGTGTAATAGGGGTAGAACAGCTTGTCGGTGACGTTGGTCTGGTCGTGGGTGGCGTTGGCCTTGATCTTCCAGCCGCTGGCGAAATCGTGCTGCACCGTGGCGAAGGCGCGCTTGGTGGTGGTGTCCCAGAACGTCCAGTCCGCGGCCGGGTTGAACGAACGCGAATAGGCGGTGCGGCTGCCGTCGGAATACCACAGCGGGAAGCCGCCCCAGGTGACGTCGTCGGACTGCTTCTTCTGGTAGTCGTAGCCCACGCTCAGCTGCGTGTCCGGGGTCAGGTCGGCATCGATCACCGCATAGCCCAGGGCCTTGGTCTGGCTGTAGCGGTCCACGTACGAGTCGGTGTCCAGGTAGCTGCCGATCACCCGCGCGCGCACGCTGCCGCTGGCGTTGAGCGGGGTGGTGACGTCCACCGTGGAGCGCGTGCGGCCCCAGCTGCCGGCGGTGACCTGCACGCTGCCGGTCAGCTCGGCGCTGTCGGCATGCTTGCGGATCAGGTTGACCGAGGCCGACGGGTTGCCCGCGCCGGTCATCAGGCCGGTGGCGCCGCGCACCACTTCCACGCGGTCGTACAGCGCCAGGTCCAGCGCCGAATCGCCGTAGCTCCAGTTCTGCACCATCGTGGTCGGGATGCCGTCGAACTGGTAGTTGTCGATGTAGAAGCCGCGCGCGTAGAACTCGAAGCGCTCGCTGTCGGAACGGGTGTTGGACACGCCGGTGGTGTTCTCCAGCACGTCGATGATGTCGTCCAGGTTCTGATCCTCGATGCGCTGGTGGCTGATGATGCTCACCGACTGCGGGATCTCGCGCGGCGCCAGTTCGAAGCGGGTGCCGGCGGTGGTCTTGCGCACGCTGTAGCCTTCGGCGCGCTCGCCCTTGACGCTGACCTTGTCCAGGGTGGTGACGTCGCTGTCGGCGGCGCTGTCGGCAGCCGGTTCGGCAGCGAAGGCCGGCAGGGTGGCGATGAGGCAGGCCATGGCCAATGCCGAGCGGCGCGGGAAGGGGCGGGGAGGGAGGAAACGGTTCATTGCAGGACTCCAGGGCAAGCAGGCATGGCCATCGACGGCGCTGCATGCAGCGCCGGAAGGACGGTCGGGTTGTGGAGCTGGCTTGGAGCGGGACGACCACCGGGTGCAGGCAAGCCTGCTGCCGGGGCGTCGCACCTGGCTGGCGCTGTCGACGCAGCCGGCTGCCCCGGAAGGCGGCCGGCGAATGACGGATTTCTCGGAAACGGGCTTCGTGGCCGTTAAATCAGGGTGAAGCCCACGGCGGCAAGTGTAACGGCGTCGGCGCGGCAAGGCCATGTCGGGCGCTGCCACATGGCGCTTGGCGCAGCCATTCGCGGCGCCGCACCGTGGCCGGGCAGGGCGACTCTCAGGCAGCCAGGCACGAGGCGCTGGCCGCGCGCGTGCCCGGCGAGGAGGCCCGCCATGACTGGGGTGGTCATCGCCAACGCCGACCCGACGCCGATGAGAACGCGCAGGTCCAGCAGTTGGCCGAAGCCGCGGCCGGCGACTTCAGCGCCCGCGGCGATGGCCAGGCAGTTCCCGTACGGCGTCCGCGCGATGGTGCAGCCCTCGATGCGATGGCGCGCGGCCTGGCGGCCGCTCCGGCGAATCGGCAGCGTGGGCTTCCACGAGAATGGCCAGTGCAGAGGCCGCATCGCCCTTGCCGTGCGATGGCGCGGCGCTTGAACGCGCGCCTGCCGGCCCGCGTCGCAACCGCCGTTGCCGACGCCCGTCCGGTATGCCGGTTCGGCACGTGCCTATGAAATTGTGCGTGGCCGCGCGGCGCCGCGGTCGCCAGTGGCTATGCTCGCCTGCATCGGTCGACGGGGAGTGCGGGATGAAGTGGATGCGTGCGCTGTGCCTGGGCTGGTCGCTGCTGGTGGCGTGGGCGTTGCCGGCCGGTGCCGCGTTCGCGGCCGACGGCCAGTTCAAGGTGCTGGTCGCGGCGATCCCCAACAAGTACCACCACGACTACATCCCGGTGGCCAAGCCGCGGTTCGAGGCGATGGCGCGGCAGCACTATTTCGAGCTGGTGTGGGCGTGGAACGCCGAGGCGTTCGACGGCGACCTGTCGCAGTACGCGGCGATCGTGCTGCTCAACACGCCGGCCACCGACCTCAACCCGGCGCAGCGCGCCAATTTCCAGAAGTACGTGCGTGCCGGCGGCGGCGTGGTCGCGGTGCACAAGGCGTTCGCGATCGCGCGCGGGCAGTGGGACTGGTACGACCGCCTGATCGGCCGCTCGTTCCGCACCCATCCCTACCTGCAGACCGCGATGGTCGACGTGGTCGACCACAACTTCCCCGCCACCGCCGGCCTGCCGCAGCGCTGGATGTGGTCGGACGAGTGGTACGAATACGACCCGCCGTACAGCGACGACCTGGTCACGCTGATGACGGTGGACGAAACCAGCTACGACCCGACGCTGATCTGGCCCGGCCAGGTCGCCAAGGGCATGGGCAAGCAGCACCCGGTGGCCTGGTACCACCATTTCGAAGGCGCGCGCGTGTTCGCCACCGCGCTCGGCCACCAGGCCGAGGCCTACAACGACCCGCGCTACCTGGAACACCTGTACGGCGGCATCTACTGGGCCGCCACCGGCCACGGCATCGCCGGCGATGCGAAAGCAACGCCACGTCCGCGCTGAGCCGCTCCTTTACGCCACGCTCGCCCGCACGCCGCCTGCCTTCGTAGGAGCGGCTTCAGCCGCGACGAACGGAGCCGGACACTTGGCCGGTGATGGGAATCTGCCGAGCCTGCAGCTCTCCCATGGATGCCCGGCCAATACACCGTACGCCTCTTGTGTAGGAGCGGCTTCAGCCGCGACAGGAACCCAACCTTCTGCAGGCATCTGTCGGGGCGGAAGCCCCTCCTACGAAAGCACCGGGCCAGCACGCCGCCGCTTTTCTTGTAGGAGCGACTTCAGTCGCGACAGGCATTACCGATAACCCCCATCGCGACCGACAGCCCACCAAAGCGGCTCGCAAGCGCCCCAGACGAAGAAGAACAGAGCGGCTAAGCCTCCTCCCGCCGCGGCGCCTGCTCGACCACCATCACCGGCGCCCCGCCACCCCGCGCCATGCTCGAAAACACCCCGTCGCGCCGCACCCAGGCATGGAACAGCGCCGCGCACAGATGCCCCAGCACCGTGGCGAACAGCAGGTACGCCAGCCAGCCATGCGCGCTGCGCAGCCACGCGTACAGTGCCGGATCGTGCGGCGCGATCGGCGGCAGCTGCATGCCCGGCCACAGCACGATCGGATAGCCGCCGGCCGACAGCAGCGACCAGCCGAGCAGCGGCATCGCCAGCATCAGCGCGTACAGCAACCAGTGCGAGGCGTGCGCCGCCACCTTCTGCCAGGCCGGCAGGTCCGCCGGCAGCGGCGGCGGCCGGTGGCGCAGGCGGTTGCCCAGGCGCACGATCGCCAGCAGCAAGATCGCGATGCCCAGCGGACGGTGGAGGTCGAGCAGCCACGGCCGCTGCGACACCGAGGCGACCATGCCCACGCCGACGAACAGCATGGTCAGGATCATCGCCGCCATCAGCCAGTGCAGCACGCGCGCGGTGGCGTTGAAGTGGCCGGTCCGGTTCGCGCGGCTCATCGCGCACCTCCCTGCGCCTGGCCGGTGGCCTCGGGCGCCTGGCCGCGGCCGATCTCGCGCTCGCGGCGGTTGAACGAATGCGAATACACCGCCGAGCGCGCGGCCAGGATCGGATCGTCGGAGCCGGCGATGCCGCGCGGCAGGATCAGCGGATCGTAGTTGAGGTCGCGGCACGGGCCAGTGGCCTGCGGCTCGGCGTGATCGAGCACCAGGGTGCCGGCGACCACCTGCCGCCGGTCCTGCGGCCAGGGTTGCGACGGATCGTTCACCGGGTCCCCGGGCGCGGCGACGGTCAGCACCAGGTCCCAGCGCAGCGGACCGCGGGCCAGCCGCGCCTGCAGGTCCTCGCCGAGGAAATCGGCGTCGGCCTGCGCACGCTGCGCCGCGGACAATTCCTTGAACGCGGTCTGCGGCCGCATCGACCAGCGCACGAAATGGCTGCTGCCATCGGCGGCGGTGAAGCGGAACGCGTTGACCCCGTTGTACTGGGTGTTGGCCCAGCTGTCCGACCACGGCGCGGTCTTGGCCCACTGCTGGAATTTCTTGGCTTCCGGATAGCGCTGCAGGAACGCGGCCATCTTCGCCGGGTCCGGCTTGCCGGTGGCCGGGTCCGGCTGCGCGGCCAGGGTCTGCGCCATGAAGCCTTCCGGCGTGGCCACCACGAAGAACGGGAAACTGTTCATCGCCGTGCGCCACTGCTGGCCGTCGTCGCTGCGCAGCAGCAGCGCCATGCTGCGCACCCGCGCGCTGGCGTCGGCGCCGTGCGGGTCGCCGCCGCCGATCGACATCCGTCCCAGCACCGGCACCGAGGCCTGGGCGAACACCCGCGCCGAGGACAGCGCGCTGGCCTGGCCGTTGCCTTCGAAATGCCCGCTCACGCACATGCCCTTGCTGTGCGCGCGGCGGAAGCCCGGATGCGGCGGACCGCCGGCCTCGATGGCGTCGGTCATGCGCTGCGCGGTCAAGCGCTGCGGCCCGCCCAGCCAGCCGGCGCTCCAGGCGAAGGCGGCGGCGAGCGCGGCGGCGATCGCGGCGATGGCCGCCAGCGGCAGCCAGGGCCGGGCGCGTGGCGGCGGCAAAGTGGGATCGGGATGGGACATGGGGGAACTCCTGTGGCGGCGGCGATCGGCAGTGAGACGTGCGGCGCCGCGTTCTATTCCCGGCGCCGGTGTTTTTTGTGCGTTGCCTGTGGGAACGCGCCGTCGCCGGCAGCGTGTCCGGCCGGCGCGCACGTGGTGCGATCGCGCCGACCGGCCGATCCCGACAATCGGCTAACCCGCCCCCGGGAATAATCCGCCTCGCCGTGCGTCCTACCCGTGACCGCCCTCCCGACCCTGCCGCGCGAACCCAGCCATGCATGACCTCGACGACGACTCCCTGCGTGCGCTGATGCCGCGGCTGCGGCGTTTCGCCCAATCGCTGAGCGGCGATGCGGCCAGCGCCGACGACCTGGTGCAGGCGGCGCTGGAGCGCGCGTTGCGGCGCTGGTCCACCCGCCGCGACGCCGATGCGCTGCAGCCGTGGCTGTTCGCGATCGTGTACCGGCAGTTCGTCGATACGCGCCGGCGGGCGCAGCGCTGGCAGCGCGTGCTGGCGCTGTTCGCGCCGCAGCAGCCGACCCAGGCGCCGTCGGCCGAACAGGTGCACGACGGCCGCGCGATGCTGGCCGCCTTCGCGCAGCTGCCGGCCGAACAGCGCGCCTTGCTGTTGCTGGTCAGCGTCGAGGGATTCAGCTACCGCGACGCCGCCGCCGCGCTGGGCCTGCCGATCGGCACGGTGATGTCGCGGCTGTCGCGCGCCCGCGAGAAACTGCGCCAGATCGGCGAAGGCCGCAGCGGCGCCGGCCCTGTCTTGCGAGTGCTCAAATGACCGACCTGCGCCCCGACGACGAAACCCTGCACGCCTATGTCGATGGCCGCCTGGACCCCGCGCGCCGCGCCCAGGTCGCCGCCTGGCTGCAGGCCCATCCCGCGCAGGCCGCGCGCGTGGCCGGCTGGAAGCAGGACGCCGACGCGCTGCGCGCGGCCTGGGCCGGCGCCGAAGCGATGCCGGCCAATCCCGCCCTGAGCGCCTCGGCCCTGCGCCGCCGCGTGCGCCAGCGCCGCCGCACGCTGTCGGCGATGGCCGCCAGTTGCGTGCTGACGCTGGGCCTGGGGATCGGCCTGGGCTGGCAGCTGCGCGACAGCCGCCTGGGCGGCGAACGCCTGCCGATGGCCGACGCGGTGGCCGCCTACCGCCTGTTCGCCGACGGCGAGCAGCCGCTGGAATTCGACCCGGCGCGGCGGGTGGCCTTGCAGGGCTGGCTGCGCACCCATTTCGGCGACGCCGGCGCGGTGCCGGACCTGCAGGCGCAGGGCTTCGCGCTGCGCGGCGGGCGCCTGCTGTCCACGCCCGAGGGCGCGGCCGCGATGCTGGTCTACCAGGACGCCGCCGGCGCGCGCATCGGCCTGTACCTGCGCCCGGGCAGCGCCCGCCTGCGCGACGGCGAACGCCGCGACGGCCGCCTGCTGGCCCAGTACTGGTCCGAAGGCGGCACCGCCTTCGCCCTGGTCGGCCCGGCCACCCAGACCCGCATGCGCCAGATCGCCCCGCTGCTGCGCGGGGAAGGCTGAGCCAGCACGGCACACCTGCGCGTGGCGAATGCCTGCCGCGCAACGGCTCCCCGCAGGAGCGGCTTCAGCCGCGACGAACGAAGCGATGGAGCTGCGGCTCCCGTAGCGTGTCGGGACTGAAGTCCCTCCCACAGTGCACCCAGCGAGCAGGCCGCAGGCCCCTTGTGGGAGCGGCTTCAGCCGCGACGAGCGGAGCCGACCGCCACAGCTTCGGTCTTCGTGTGGCAGATGCATTAGAGCAGTCGGGACTGAAGTCCCTCCCACAGTGCACCCAGCAGGCAGACTGCAGGCTCCTTGTAGGAGCGGCTTCAGCCGCGACGAACGAAGCGATGGAGCTGCGGCACCCGTAGCGTCGGGACTGAAGTCCCTCCTACAGTGCACCCAGCGAGCAGGCTGCAGGCCCTCTGTAGGAGCGGCTTCAGCCGCGACGAGCAATACCGGGAACCACGGCGGTGTAGGTTGTCTGTCGCGGCTGAAGCCGCTCCTACAGGAAGGCGCCCGCAGCCACCTCGGCCACGCCTCCAACACGCCACCCACCAGGCCTCACCCCGCGTAACGCGCCTTCAGCATCGCGTACGCCGAGCGCAGCGCCAGCGCTTCGCCGCCGGCGGGGCGGCCGGGGCGGTCGCTGTCGTTCCAGGCGTACACGTCCAGGTGCGCCCAGGCCTGCCGTGCGGGCACGAAGCGTTCCAGGTACAGCGCCGCGGTCACCGCGCCGGCCATGCGCGAGCCGGCGTTGGCCAGGTCGGCGATCGAACTGGTCAGGTAGCGCAGGTACGGGCGCCACAGCGGCATGCGCCAGACCGGGTCGCGGCTGCGTTCGCCGGCGGCGATCCAGGCCTGCGCCAGCGTGTCGTCGTTGCAGAACAGCGCCGGCAGGTCCGGGCCCAGCGCGATGCGTGCCGCGCCGGTCAGCGTGGCGAAATCCAGGATCGCGTCCGGCGCCTGCTCGCTGGCGTAGGTCAGCGCGTCGCACAGCACCAGCCGGCCTTCGGCATCGGTATTGTCGATTTCCACGCTGATGCCCTGGCGGGTGGCGATCACGTCGCCGGGGCGGAACGCATCCGGGCCGACCGCGTTCTCCACCGCCGCGATCAGCACGGTCAGCCGCAGCGGCAGCCGCTGCGCCATCACCAGCCCGGCCAGCGCCAGCGCATGCGCCGCGCCGCCCATGTCCTTCTTCATGTGGCGCATGCCGTCGGCCGGCTTCAGGTCCAGGCCGCCGGTGTCGAAGCACACGCCCTTGCCGGCCAGCGCCACGTGCGGGTGCGCCGCGTCGCCCCAGCGCAGCACGATCAGCCGCGGCGCGCGGTGCGAGGCGCGGCCGACCGCGTGGATCGCCGGGAAGTTCTGCGCCAGCAGTTCCTCGCCGACGATGCTCTCGCACTGCGCGCCATGCGCCTGCGCAAGCTCGCGCGCGAGCGCTTCCAGCTGCTCCGGGCCCATGTCCTCGGCCGGCGTGTTGACCCAGTCGCGCACGCGCACGCAGGCCTCCAGCAGGTCGCGCACTTCCGCGCTGGGCGTGGCCAGCAGGCGTGCCGGCTGGCGCGTCGGCTGCTTGTAGCGGGCGTAACGGTAGCTGCCCAGGCCCCAGCCCAGCTGCAGCGCGGCCTGCTCTTCCTCGCTCAGGTCGCTGGCCAGCCGCCAGCTGCTGCCGGCCGGCAGCGCCAGCGGCGCGTGCGCGTAGGCGTAGGCATCGCCGCGGTCGCCGACGCCCAGCACCGCCGCGGCCACGCCGTCGGCGCCCGGCAGCAGCAGCGCCGTGCCGGGCGCGGCCACGAACTGCTGCGCGTCCAGCCACGCGACCCACGCCGGCGCCTGCGCGGCGCGCCATTCGGCCAGGCGTTCGCGGTCCAGCACATGCAGCGGCAGCGCGTGGGTGGAGGCGTCGGTGAAGCCGGAAGGCAGGGACATCAGCGGGTCCTTGTGGGTCGGGCGCGGCCGTCGGTGGGCGCGGTGGGGACGAAGAAGTGGTCGCAGGCGGCCGCGCAGGCGCGGTTCAAGCGCGCGCTCCGGCGGCCGGCTGGGTGGCGTCGAGCCAGTCGGCCAGGCCGGTGAGGGTGGCGAAGTGCAGGTCCGGCGGCGTGGACGGATGCCAGGCCTGCGCGTCGCGGTTGATCCAGCAGCCGCGCAGGCCGGCCTGCATCGCGCCGAGCACGTCCATCTCGATGTGGTCGCCGACGTGCAGCACCTGCGCGCAGGGCACGCCCAGGCGCGCGCAGGCGGCGTGGAAGATGCTCGGGTCCGGCTTGGCCGCGCCGTGCTCGCGCGCGCTGAGCTGGAATGCGAAATGCGGCGCCAGGCCGATCGTGGCCAGGTCGGCGTTGCCGTTGCTCAGCGCCGCCACCGGCACCCGCGCGGCGATCCGCTGCAGCGCGGCGATGCTGTCCGGATAGCACTCCACCTGGTTGCGCGCGGCGTAGAACACCGCGAACGCCGGCTCCGCCAGCGCCTCGTCGGCGCCGCTGTCGCGCAGCGCGCGGCGCAGGGTCAGCCGCCGCATCTCGCTCAGGTCGTGGACCAGGTGCGGATGCGCGGCGAACACCTCATCGCGCAGCTGCCGCATCGCCGCGATCGGGAACCGCTCGGCGGTGCGCGGACTGTGCTGCAGCAGCCAGTCGTGCAGCACCTGCTCGATGCGCGCGCCGATCGGCGCGAACGGCCACAGCGTGTCGTCCAGGTCCAGCGTGATCGCGCGAACGGGGAAGGAAGGCAAGGAGGTCACTGCGCCCATTTTACGCCAACCCGCCGCAGCGGCCGGCGCCCAGGGTAGACACGCGCGCAGGCCCCGGCGCCGCGCCGCTTGCTTTTCCGAGTCCCCGGGTCCCGAGTTCCGGCTTCATTCCAGCAACCTGGCCCAGCGCTGCATGCCCTCCACCCGCGCCAGCACCATCTTGATGCACACCAGCAGCGGCACCGCCAGCAGCAGCCCGACCATGCCCCACAGCCAGCCGAACAGCATCAGCGCCAGGATCAGCATCAGCGGCGAGATCGCCATGCGCCGGCCGAGCACGATCGGCGTCACCACCTGGCCTTCGAGCATGTGCAGGCCCAGGTACACGATCGCCGGCAGCGCCGCGCTCAGCGGATCGCGGAATTCGACGAAGCCCATCAGCAGCATCAGGATCGCGCCGATCAGCGGCCCCACGTACGGGGCGAAGTTGAGCAGCGCCACCACCGTGCCCCACAGCAGCGCTTCCTGCAGCGGGATCTTCAGCAGCACCAGCACGCCGGCGAAGATCAGCCCGACCAGGGTGTTGATGACGCTGATGGTCAGCACGTAGCGCGACACCTCGCGCTCGATCGAGCGCAGGATCTCGGTGGTGAACTTCTGCTGCTGGCGGTTGGGCAGCAGCGCGATCGCATGCCGCTGCAGGTTCTCGCCGAACACCATGAAGAAGAACGTCAGCAGCACCACCGCCAGCGCCGAGGCGGCCAGCCGCGGGGTGCGCACCAGCGCCTTGTACGGGTCGTCCATCTGCGTGCGGATCACCTGCACGCGGCGCCCGCTCTCGCCGCCGGCGGCGCGCGCGAAATTCTCCGCGGCCTGGTTGGCCTGCTGCATCGGCTTGGTCAGGTCGCGCACCTGGGTGGCGATGTGGCGCATCTGCCCGGGCGCCTGCTGCACCCACTCGCCGGCCGGGCCGGCCAGTTGCATGGTCAGCGTCGTCGCCACCGCCATGCCCGACAGCAGCACCAGCAGCGCGCCGAGGAAGCGCGGCAGGTACAGCCGCTGCAGCCCGCGGATGATCGGGTTGCCGACCAGCGCGAAGAACGCGGCCAGCAGCACCGGCAGGATCACTTCCTGCGCCGCCCACAGGGTGTAGCCCACCGCCAGCGTGGCCAGCACCACCAACGAGACCGGTCCGCGCGGGCGCGGCGACGGCGGTGGCGGAAGGGCGTCCTCGGGGGACGGTGCCACGTCGCCGGCGTCGGCCACGGAATCGGAGAGAGTGCTCATCGGACCTGCGCTGCGTACGTGGCCCCGGCGCGCGTCCTGCGGACGCACGCTGTTCGGCGCAAAAAGAGGGAGGCGGAGTGTAGGCCGAATCCTGGCCTGCGCGGTATGAAGACCGCGTGGCGGCGGGGCGCCGCCGCGCCGCGCCGCGCGACCGCGCTCAGCGTTCGGACAGCTCGGTGGCCGCTTCGGCCGCGCGCGGGGGCGCCTGGTTGTCCGGCGCCGCGGGCGCCACCGGGGCCGGTGCCGGCGGCCGCGGCGGCACGCCAGCGGCCGCCGCCGCCGGATCGACCGCGGCGGCCGCGTCCTGCGCCGCGTCCTGCGCCGTGTCCGCCGCGCGTTCGGCGTGGTGGGAAGCCTCCCTGGCCCGGGTCGCGGTCAGCAGGCTGGACACCGCGCTGATCATCTGCAGCCAGCGCGCGCCGCCGAGCTTGCCGATCGCCGCCGCCGGTTCGGCGCGCCCGACCAGGAATCCGGCGCCCAGCCCGACCACCACGATGCGCAGCGGCGTCCAGCCTTCGCGCCAGACCCGCTGCAACGTGGTCCATTGCGCCTGCACCTGTTGCTGGCGCCCTTCCAGCACGGTCTCGGCGCGGGCGATGCGGTGCTGCAGTTGTTCGAATTTCATCGGCGCGCCTCGCTGTCCGCGGCTGCGCCGCCGGCATGGTCGTCATCGTCGTCGCCGCCGATCCCCAGCTTGGCCAGCTGGCGGCGGGTGGCGTCGAGCTTGCTCATCTCGAAATAGCGCAAGGCCTGCCACGCGCCCAGCGCGGTGACCACCAGGCTGAACGCGGCGGTCGCCGAGATCGACGCCAGCCACGACCAGCCCAGCCGCTGCAGCACCGCGATCAGCGCGCCCATCAGCAGCATCCACGCCGAGGCGCCGAACGACACGGCGATGGTCAGCCATACCAGCGCGCGCGCCAGTGCCGCGCGCGCCAGCGCCAGGTCCGCCACCACCAGCCGGCGCAGCGCGCGGCTGGCTTCCAGCGTGGCGGCCAGGCCCTCGCGGCCGGCGTTGCCGAATTCGCGGAACGATTCCTCCAGCGACGGCCGTGCGGCCGCCGCCGGGTCGGGCGCGGACGCTGTGGCGCCGTCGCGGGCCTGCTCGTCGCTCACGTGGGCTTACTTGTCGCTGCTGCGCGCCAGCTTGGCGATGATCCAGCCGGTGGCGAAGGCCACGCCGAACGAGGCCAGCGGGCGTTCGCGGATCAGCTCGGCGGCGCTGTCGACCAGGTCGCGGCCCTTGTCCAGCAGCACATCGACCTGCTCCTTCGCCGCGGCACCGCCGAACTCGGCCGCGGCCAGGCCGGACAGCGCGCTGTCGGACAGCTCGGACTTGACGTTGGCCTTGCCCAGCTTCAGCTCCTCGCCCGCCGCGCCGGCGGCGCCCTTGATCGCTTCGCCGGCGTAGCTGGCGGCCGACTTCAGGTGCGAGCCGGCTTCGCTGAGGTTGTCCTTGAGGTTTTCGGTATTGGTGGGGCTGGTATTCATCGCGTGTCTCCTGAGGGATTTGGGGGCTACCGCCCGCTGCGCGCAGAGGCTTCGCGGATCGCGGGCGACAGCAATACCATCGGCGCGGTGTACGGCTTGTTAGGCTTGGCGCGCAGCCACAGTGTCGCCGCTGTCCGGCCGCGCGGCCAGAGGAGGAACGCAATGCGTGCTTACGGCAAGAAAGGCGGCGGCTCGGGCGTGGTCGCCTACGACACCGGCCCGGACTGGATCGTGCTGCGCTTCGTCGACGGCAGTACCTATCGCTACGACGCGCGCCACCCCGGGCCCTACCACGTGGCCGAGATGCAGCGCCTGGCCGAGGCCGGCAGCGGCCTCAGCACCTATCTCAACCAGCACGTGCGCGAGGACTACGCCGCGCGCCTGAAGTGAGCGCCGCCGCGCCTCACTGCATCAACAGGTCGGCCTGCGCGCCGCTGCGGATCACCCGCAGCACCAGCTGCGCCGGCTTGCGCGCGAAGTTGGCGCGGTAGCTGGCCAGGTCGGCGAACTCGCCGGTGGAGGCGGCCACCACGATGTCGCCGCCGGCCAGGCCGTTGCGCGCCGCACGGCTGCCGCGCGCCACGGTGCCGACCAGCACGCCGTTGAGGCCGGACTGGCGCAACGACTCGGGCAGGTCGGTGAAGGTCGCCCCGGTCAGGCGCGGGTCCAGCGATTCGCCGGCCACCGCGCGCGGCTGCTCCTTCAGCGTGGCCTTGATCTGCAGCGGCTTGCCGTCGCGGCGCACGTCCAGCGTCACCGTGCTGCCCACCGGCTGCAGGCCTTCGTAGTTGTGCAGCGCCTCGGCGCTGTCCAGCCGCTCGCCGTTGGCGCCGACCACCACGTCGCCCGGCTGCAGGCCGGCCGCCGCCGCGGACGAACCGCTCAGCACCCGCGTCACCAGCGCCCCGCGCGCCGCGTCCAGGCCCAGCCCCTGCGCCATCTGCATGGTCAGGTTCTGGGTCTCGATGCCGAAGGTGCCGCGGATCATCACCCCGTTGTTCTTCAGCAACTGATCGACCACCGCGCGCGCCAGGTTCGACGGGATCGCCAGGCCCAGGCCGATGTTGCCGGCCATGCTGCCCTGCGGGTTGAAGCTGGCGGTGTTGATGCCCACGAGTTCGCCGTGCAGGTCCACCAGCGCGCCGCCGGAGTTGCCCGGGTTGATCGAAGCGTCGGTCTGGATGAAGTTCTGGTAGCCCAGGCCGCGGATGCCGTTGCGGCCCATCGCCGAGACGATGCCCGAGGTCACCGTCTGGGTGAAGCCGAACGGGTTGCCGATCGCCACCACGAAATCGCCCACGCGCAGCTTGCTGCTGTCGCCCAGGCGGATCTCGGTGAGCTTGTCGGCCTTGATCCGGATCAGCGCCACGTCGGTGTCCGCGTCCGAGCCCATGAACTCGGCCTTGAAGCTGCGCCCGTCGGCCAGGGTCACCTGCACGTCGTCGGCGTTCTCCACCACGTGGTGGTTGGTCAGCACGTAGCCGTTCTTGGCGTCGATGATCACCCCCGACCCCAGCGACTCGTTGATGCGCTCCTGCGGGATGTCCGGGAACAGGCGGCGGAAGAACGGATCGTTGAAGTACGGGTTGCGCACCCGCACCACCTGCTTGGTGTTGATGCTGACCACCGCCGGCATGGTCTGCTGCAGCATCGGCGCCAGCGACGGCAGCGGCTGCCCGGCCACCGAGGCCGGCAAGGCCGCGCTGCCGGCCAGGGTCTGCGCCACCGGCGCGGCGGGCGCCGGCGCCGCCTCGGCGCGGTTGTCCAGATGCGCGTTGATCGCGGTGGCGGCGAAACCGCCGAAGGCAGCGGCGGCGGTCAGGGTCAGCAGCGTGGGCAGCGGTCGCATGGGTCGGGTTCCGGATGACGCGGCGAGGGACGCAGGGCAGATGGGCGCCAGGGCGCGTAAATCAAGATGAACGGGCGGCGTTTAACCGCCGGTGAAAGGGCGGCGCCGGCGAACCTCGCGGCAGTGTGCGGCAACGCCGCCCGACCCCGGTTCCGACGTTGACAGCCGGCCGGCCCAGGGTTAGCGTGGGCACCTTGTTTTGCCACTACATGTAGCGGTGAGGCGGTCAGGCAACCCAACTACTGGGGTTTTCGCTGGGTCCATGCCCAGGGGGCGCAGGCAGTGACGCAGAGCGCGAACGTGAGACGGGCCGGGCAAGGCCCCGCACATTCCCATTCGGCCGATGGGCGGCGCCGCGCGCGCTGCCGCGGCTGTCGTCGTCGTGCAGCGCCAGCGCGATACACATAAGAGACACGGCGGAGGGACCATCCCCTTCCGCCCCATCGGGACAGGTTCGAGGAGAACAGAAAAGAATGAGCACGGTGCGCCTGGAAGTCGTCCAGACCGAGTCCAAGCAGAACCCCATCCCGATGCAGCCCGCGTCGCAGGATATCTGGGACAAGAAGTACCGCCTGAAGACCAAGCAGGGCGAGCCGCTGGATGCCGACATCGACGGCACCTACCAGCGTGTGGCGCGCGCACTGGCCGATGCCGAGGTCACCGAGGAGAAGCGCGCCTACTGGTTCGAGCGCTTCGCCTGGGCGCTGCGCCGCGGCGCGATCCCGGCCGGGCGCATCACCTCCAACGCCGGCGCGCTGGAACACAAGCCGGCCACCAGCACCATCAACTGCACCGTGTCGGGCACCATCACCGACTCGATGGACGGCATCCTGGAGAAGGTCCACGAAGCCGGCCTGACCCTCAAGGCCGGCTGCGGCATCGGCTACGAATTCAGCACGCTGCGCCCGCGCGGCGCGTTCGTGGCCGGCGCCGGCGCCTACACCTCCGGGCCGATGTCGTTCATGGATATCTTCGACAAGATGTGCTTCACCGTGTCTTCGGCCGGCGGGCGCCGCGGCGCGCAGATGGGCACCTTCGACGTGTCGCACCCGGACGTGAAGGACTTCATCCGCGCCAAGCGCGAGGACGGGCGCCTGCGCCAGTTCAACCTGTCGCTGCTGATCACCGACGGCTTCATGCAGGCGGTGGAGAACGACGCCGACTGGCCGCTGGTGTTCCCGGTCAACCGCAAGGAAGAGGCCGACATCGACCTGGCCGGCGCCGAGGTGGTCTGGCGCGACTGGCCCACCCACAGCAACTACATCGTCCGCGACGACGGCCTGGTCGCGTGCAAGGTGTACGGGCAGATCCGCGCCCGCCACCTGTGGGACATGATCATGGTCTCCACCTACGACTACGCCGAGCCGGGCTTCATCCTGATCGACCGCGTCAACGAGATGAACAACAACTGGTGGTGCGAGAACATCCGCGCCACCAACCCCTGCGGCGAGCAGCCGCTGCCGCCGTACGGCGCCTGCCTGCTCGGCTCGATCAACCTCACCAACTTCGTGCGCGACCCGTTCACCGCCCAGGCGCGCTTCGACTGGGAGGAATACAAGGAAGTGGTGCGCGTGTTCACCCGCATGCTCGACAACGTGGTCGAGGTCAACGGCCTGCCGCTGCAGCAGCAGCGCGACGAGATCCTGCGCAAGCGTCGCCACGGCATGGGCTTCCTCGGCCTGGGCTCGACCATGACCATGCTGCAGATGAAGTACGGCAGCCCGGCCTCGTGCGAGTTCACCGAAGCCATCGCCCGCGAGATGGCCGTGGCCGGCTGGGAAACCGCGCTGACCCTGGCCAAGGAAAAGGGCCCGGCGCCGATCATGCAGGAGACCTTCGAGGTCACCGCCGCGATGCTGCGCCAGCGCCCGGAAATGGCGAAGGACGGCTGGCGCGTGGGCCAGAAGATCGAAGGCCGGGTACTGCACGCCAAGTACAGCCGCTACATGCAGCGCATCGCCGCCGTGGCGCCGGAACTGGTGGAGGAACTGGCCGAAGTGGGCGCGCGCTTCACCCACCACAGCTCCATCGCCCCCACCGGCACCATCTCGCTGAGCCTGGCCAACAACGCCTCCAACGGCATCGAGCCCAGCTTCGCCCACCACTACAGCCGCAACGTGATCCGCGAAGGCAAGAAGTCCAAGGAGAAGGTGGACGTGTTCTCCTTCGAGCTGCTGGCCTACCGCCACCTGGTCAACCCCAAGGCGATGCCGTTCGCCGAGGCCGCCGACGCGCAGCTGCCGGACTACTTCATCTCCGCCGATGACATCCACCCCAAGGAACACGTGGACGTGCAGGCCGCGGCGCAGAAGTGGGTGGACAGCTCCATCTCCAAGACCGCCAACGTCCCCACCGACTACCCCTACGAGCAGTTCAAGGACATCTACCGCTACGCCCACCAGCAGGGGTTGAAGGGCTGCACCACGTTCCGCTTCAACCCGGCCGCCTTCCAGGGCGTGCTGGTCAAGGAAACGGACCTGGAGAACACCACCTACCGCTTCGAACTGGAAGACGGCAGCGTGGTGGAAGTGAAGGGCAACGAGCAGATCGAATACGACGGCGAAATGCATACCGCCGCCAACCTGTTCGACGCGCTGAAGGAAGGGTATTACGGCAAGTTCTGACGGCCGCGGCGCGCCTGCCGGCGGCGGGGAACGGGGAGGGCGGCAGGCCGGCTTCCCCAACGCTTCCCCACCGCGCGTCGGTTGCCGCCGCATCCGGTTCCACGCTTCGCTCCAATCGGTATAGCATCGCCCGCGTTACATAAACACTGACACCCTGAGGAGGGTTTTATGAGCAACGGTAATGGTGTGACGGCGACGCTGACGCAGGTCGCCGAAAACGTGAAAGAGACCGCCAGCAGCGTGGGCGAAGCGATCGCCGCCACCGCCAGCGACGCCGTCGCCAGCGTCAAGCAGACCGCCGAGAACGTGCAAAAGCGCGTGCAGGACCAGGTCGCCAAGACCCGCAAGGTGGTCAAGCAGGCCGAGAAGGCCGTCGCCAAGCGCGCCGAGAAGGCCGGCAAGTCGGTGAAGAAGACCGTCGCCAACGCGCGCAAGAAGCTGGAAGCGGCCAAGGCCAACGCCCAGTCCGAAGCCGCCGCGCTGGGCAGGACCGGCAAGAAGACCGCGAAGAAGGCCACGGCCAAGAAGGCGACCGCCAAGAAGGCCGCGAGCAAGACCGCCGCCAAGAAGACCGCGACCAAGAAGGCCGTCGGCAAGAAGACCGCCGTCAAGAAGGCCGCAGTGAAGAAGGCCCCGGCCAAGAAGGCCGCGCCGAAGAAGGCCGCCAAGAAGGTCGCCGCGAAGAAGACCGTCGCCAAGAAGTCGGTAGCCGCCAAGAAGGCCCCGGCCAAGAAGAGCGCCGGCGCCCGCAAGGCCGTCGCCAAGAAGAGCGTCGGCAAGGTCGCCAAGGCCGCCAAGAAGAGCACCGCCAAGGTCGCCAAGAAGGCCACTGCGGTGAAGAAGACCGCCGTGCGCAAGAGCGCCGGCAAGAAGGCCGCGGCCACCCGCGCCAGGAAGTAAGCCGTCCCACGCTGCATCCCCTCTCCCGTTCGCGGGAGAGGGGCAGGGCGAGGGACGTGCGCCCCATTACGACACGCACATCAGGAAACGCATCATGGCCGTCAAGATCGACAAGAAAATCAAGGGCTACGCCGTCGTCACCGCCGAAGACAAGGCGCGCGAGGCCGCACCGCCCGTGCCCGCCGCGTCGATCGACCGCGCCACCGCCGAGGCCGAAGCGCCGGCGGACAACATCATCCACATGCACGAGCGCATCGAGCGCCCCGACGTGCTGATCGGCAGCACCTACAAGATCAAATCGCCGTTGGTGGAACACGCCATGTACGTGACCCTCAACGACATCGTGCTCAACGCCGGCACCGAGCACGAACTGCGCCGCCCGTTCGAGATCTTCGTCAACTCCAAGTCCATGGAACACTTCCAGTGGATCGTGGCGCTGACCCGCATCATGTCCGCCGTGTTCCGCAAGGGCGGCGACGTCACCTTCCTGGTCGACGAGATGAAGGCCGTGTTCGACCCCAAGGGCGGCTACTTCAAGGCCGGCGGCGTGTACATGCCCTCGCTGGTGGCCGAACTGGGCAGCATCGTCGAAGAGCACATGAAGTCCATCGGCCTGCTGCACGACCCGGAGATGAGCGACCACCAGCGCGCACTGATCGCCGAAAAGCGCAAGCAGTACGAAGACCGCTCAAAAAAAAACAGTGAAGTGAAGCCGGCCGCGCCTTCTCCTGCGGGAGAAGGTGCCCGAAGGGCGGACGAAGGGACGGTTGTCGCCAACTCCACCGCCGACCACGAAGAAGACATCGCCGTCACCGGCGACGGCGCGAGTTTCCCGCCGTCGGCCACGATGTGCCACAAGTGCAACACCAAGGCCCTGGTGATCATGGACGGGTGTGCGACTTGTTTGAATTGTGGGTATTCGAAGTGTGGGTGATCTAATGAACCTTAGGGCGGTTGAAGTGTTCACTCCTGGCGCTTTTCCAGCCTACACGTATGTGGAAAGAGGTGATCAACAACTTGAAACTTCTCTTCGCGATGCTCTGGAAACGCCCGGGCAATTAGTTTCCCTTGCAGGACCATCGAAGTCTGGCAAGACAGTGCTGGTAGAAAGGTTGTTGGAAAAGATAATTTAATAGCCGTGTCTGGCGTTGGCATTAAGTCAGCAGACGATATATGGGATAAAGTTCTTAATTGGATGGGGGTGCCAAATAGTGTTTCCCTTTCCAAGGGAGGAGGTAGAGAGACTTCTGTAGGCATCTCCGCTAAGGCGAAAGCGAATATCTTGGGTTTTGGCGGCGGAGAAGCTGGAGCAGAAGGTGGTGCGAAGGCATCTACTTCTTCCTCGACTGTGTCACTCTCATCGCGGGCTGGCCTAGCTCAAGTGGAAAGAGAGATTTCCAACAGCGACTACGTTCTATTGGTTGATGATTTCCACTATATGCCGCGCGACGTCCAAGCAGAGGCGGCAAAAGCTCTTAAAGAAGCAGTTAGACTCAAAATAAAAATATGTACCGCTGCTGTCCTGCACCGTGGCGATGACATTCTCCGTGCTAATCCGGAACTGCGTGGACGAGTTAGCAGCTTCGATCTCAACTACTGGGATTTGGATGACTTGGTTAGAATTGGGACTGAAGGTTTTAATCGGTTAAATGTGGAAATCGGCTTGCCTGATCTAAAAAGGCTCGCCACTGAGGCTGCTGGTTCGCCGCAGCTTATGCAACAAATATGCTTACAAGCTTGCTTTGTCTTAGATGTCAGGGGGGCGCTAGAGAGTCTACAAGCATATCCACTCACAGAAGCACATTTTTCTAAGATATTTGAGCAGGTTAGCACTACGGCAAGCTTTAGGTCGTTAGTCGATGTTCTTGACTCCGGGCCTAAAACGCGCGGGATCGAACGAAAAATGTACCAATTCACTGATGATACTAATGGTGATGTTTATCGTTGTGTGTTAAAAGCCGTCGCTTCGGACCCCCCTGGCCTTTCTTTTCCTTATCAGGAACTGCTGGAGCGTACCCAGAAAATATGCGTCGTTGATGCTCCCGTCGGGTCTAGTGTAATCGGGACATGTCTACATATGGCACGACTAGCTGAACAGAAGTTTCCGAATGAGCGTGTGCTTGACTGGGATGAGCAGACGCAAATTCTCGACATTCCAGATCCCTATCTGCTGGTGTATTTAAGATGGTCTGGGCGTCTAAAAGAACCAAATTAATTGCTGGGTGAGATCTCAGTAACATGGGAAAATAGCTGAGCGCGTTGGAAGAATTACTGCGGGGTGAATCGTGGATGTCACATCCTATGTCATTAATCGGCCACAAGCACAGCCATTGGCCGACTTGGCGATCGTGGAGCATGATCTAGAATTGGTCATGCGGTGGCTTGACGAGATAAGGATAGGGCCGAACTTCCCGAACCATTCAGCAGTTTTGAGTGAGGCATGCTGGGCGAGCGCAATTATTCGTTACGCTCGGTGCTTTACGAATGGCGTCGTTAAGTGGAATCGAGAGTTTGTTCTTAACTCTTTGTCTAGGCAAGGTCGATCTACACACAGCCATATTATTGATTTGAGAAATGGAAGTTATGCTCATTCGGTTGGTAGTGCTGAGCTTTCTGCGGCATACGTTGATGTAAGGAAAGATGATGGCGGGCGGCAGGAATTCGATAAAATAGGGTTTTCTCTGGGGCGTGTGGCCTGTGCGGGCTCGGTAGATATCGATAGATTCTACTCTTTAGCCCAGGAAGTGCTCGGCTTGGTTGCTGAGCTAATAGACAAAGAATATGACATCCTTTATGAAGTGATCTCGGCGTTGCCAGTGGATCAGTTGATAAGGGACGGTGTTTTAGATTTACAACCCACTTTGTTTGAGCCGCGAAAGCCACGGCCTCGTCACAAGGAGCAAAATGACCGGGAAAAGTAGACTTTTATTAATGTATATTTTTCATTCCGTCTGTAAAGCTCGTTGACACGGACATTGCCAAAGAGCAAGATTGAATCGCTGCGTTAAGTCACGCAGCCGGGATTGGTCTCCCGCTATCGAGGCGCACCAGCGCCCATCGTCCGATGCTCGGCGCTTTTTTGTTGCCCGGCGTCGTGTGAGGCGCGTACTCGCCAGTTCATGGCGGGCGGTACGCGGGGGGCTTCGGCCCCGCCGGTCCTCGGTCCGGTAGACCAACCCGTACCGTCCGCCACCTCGATTGGTCTCGGCGTGGCGGATTCCCTTTGCTACCGAGGAATCCACTATGTCCCGCAAAGCAATCGCATCCGCTAGCACTCCGGTCCCCCGTCGCCGCACTCGCAAGCCAGCAAACCCGTTCGACGCGGCTGCTGCCACCTCAACGATGATTGGGCTATCCCTTGGCAACCTGTCGCGCACCACGCTGTTCAATCCGGTTCCGACGGAAGACGAACTGCGGCTCAAGCGTTCCCACACTCCGCGCTGCCCTACGCAATGCACGGTGGGCTATGTCTGCCAGGACGTGCTGGTGGACGGCCGCCGGCAGAGCCGGCGCATTCCCATCCTGCGGCTGAGCGGCCAATGGCTGGCGGAACTGGGATTCGCGCCGGGCAGCAAGCCGCACATCGCCATCGTCGATGGCGCGCTGGTGATCGCGCCTACGCTGGGCACCAGCGGATGCTGAGCCAGCGCGCCGACTGATCGATTGTGTGTCGGTGCTGGTCGGATACGAGTCCGATTGCCCGCCGGAAGCAGGAGTTGCCCTGTGGCTTTATCGCCACGCGCCCATCGTTCGCGCGCGACACGAACGATGGACGCAGGCATCGACCCGAGTGATGGCAAGTTACGATTTGGCAGAAGCACCCCGCGCTCGATCGTCGAGTTTCCGGTCCCCGTGCCTCGATCGCCTATGGGCTTGGCAAGGTGGTGGACATGGCTAGAGGGGGCGGTGGCTGACGCGTGCCCCACAGCTTGTTGGCCGATGGCGAATCAAGCTACCTCCCACAAGAATGTTCTAGCCGTCTCAGAATTTGCAACAAAGGAGCGATACGATTTGTTGGTGCCGGGCAATTCCCGCGCACCGCGGTCACCACCTACAACTCTATCCAAGCTCAAGGATGACGCTGTGTCGAACCCCCACGTTCGTCTCTCCCGCCGTATCGGCGTGGCCTGCCTGTTGTTGCTCGCCGGGATGCTGGTTTCGCCGCTGAGCCAAGCGGCGCCGCAGCGGCAATACGGGCCTCCCTATTCGGCCAGCTCCCCGAGCGGATCAGCCGCCTTTCCGACGGTTGGTCAAGCGGTGCAGTTCATCCATGACGGAATTATGCGGCTGTGCGAAACCGGTTCAGGAGGTTGTGTCGACCCGCCTGTCATTACCGATTCCTACAGCGACGGTTTTACTGTTGCCTACGTTTATTCCAACGGGCGCGAGTGGGGGAGGGTGTTCGCGAACGACAACATCGCCGGCCAAGGCGCGCCAGCGAAGAACACCGGCAGCTGTAACACGATGTGCACCGGCGGCTTGGGTCAGAGGGGCGACAACACGGGTCCGCATGGCAGCAGCGGCGACGCAGCGCTGAAGCAGGGTGGCGTGCATCGGGGCAGTTCCTTCGAAGGCGACCCGATCAATACCGCCACCGGCAACATGTTCCGCCAGGACACCGATTACGACTCGCCGACCTGGCTGACCCTTCGCCGCTTCTACAACAGCAAGACCTTCGTCACCTCGGTCGCGCTGGGCAAGCAGTGGCGCCATTCGTTTGAGCGCACGCTGGACGTTATGTTGTCCGGCGTCACCAATGGCGGCAGCCGAGTCGAGGCCCGGCGTCCGGACGGCGGCGTTGAGCGGTTCCGCCTGAGCAACGGGGTGTGGACGACGGACCCGGACGTGCCCGACATCCTGACCGAGCGCCGGGATGGTGCCGGACTGCTGCTGGGCTTCGCACTGGAGGTCAGGGCCACGCAGCAGACGGAGATCTACGACACTGCTGGCCTGCTGCGCTCGGTTTTCGACCGCATGGGCCAGACGGTGCTGACCCTGGAGTACAGCGATCCGCCGACGGTGCCCGGCACCAAGACCCCACCCAACCTACTGCAGCGGGTGACCGACGCGGGTGGCCGCTCGCTGGGCTTCGCTTACGACAGCAATAGCCGCCTGAGCACGGTCACTTTGCCCGACGGCGGCACGCTGACCTATGGCTACGACACCACCGGCAACCTGACATCCGTTCAATATCCGGATGGCAAGACCCGCCAATACGTCTACAACGAGCAAACGCTCACCTCCAAGGCCAACCTGCCCACGGCACTGACCGGCGTCATCGACGAAAAGGGCGTTCGCTTCGAGAGCACCGGCTACGCCAGCAACGGCAAGGCGATCTCCTCAAGCTTCGCCGGCAACGTCGACGCCGTGACGGTCGAATACGCCGCATCGACCTCCAACTGGGGCATTCCAGCTACCATCACCTCGCCACTGGGGACGCGGGTCTACTTGGGCTACACCGACAGCGGCTATGGATCTCTGAAGCCGACCGGTGCCGGCGTCGCGTGCGGTGAACAATGCAACCAGCCATGGAAGTCGCTGACCTACGATGCCAATGGCTATCCGGCTTCGACGACCGACTTCAGGGGCACGGTCACCAAGACGACCTACGCGGCCGGCGGCCTGCTGACCCAGCAGATCGATGCCTCGGGCACCCCGCAGCAGCGCACGACCAACACCACATGGAATACCAGCCTGCGGGTGCCGCTGACCCGCACCGTGCTCGATGCCGCCGGCGCCACGGCGGCCAAGACGGCATGGGCCTACAACGCACGCGGCCAGCAGACGGCGCGCTGCGAGGTCGATCCGGCGGTCTCGGCCGCCATGACCTACAGCTGCGGGAGCGCGGCCAACGCGCCTACCGGCGTGCGCCAGTGGCTCACCAGCTACTGCGATACCGTCGATGGCACGCAGTGCCCGCAGATCGGCCTGGTGTTGAGCCAGGACGGTCCGCGCACCGACGTGGCCGACATCACCACCTACCGTTACTACCTCACTGCCGACGAATCCGGCTGCGCCAGCGTCGGCGGCGCCTGCCATCGCGCCGGGGATCTGTATCAGGTGGTCGACGCGCTGGGCCGGGCCACGACCTACGTGGCCTACGACCGCAACGGCCGTCCGACGCGCACCCAGGACGCCAATGGCCTGATCCGCGACCTCACCTACACGCCGCGCGGTTGGGCGGCCTCGAGCACGCTGCGCGCGAACGCCGACGGCACGCCGTCGGACCAGGATCAGGCTACGCTCATCGCCTACGATGAGGTGGGCAGCGTCAGCAAGGTCACCGACCCCGACGGCAGCTTCGTCACCTACGGCTACGACGCTGCGCACCGCCTGACCGACGTGACCGATGGCGCCGGCAATAGCATCCACTACACGTTGGACGCCTCCGGCAACCGGGCCAAAGAAGACACCAAGGACGCTTCGGGCGCGCTCAAGCACACACTGTCGCGGATCTACAACAAGCTCGGCCAGCTGGCCACCCAGGCCACGGCCGAGGCCGATCCCACCGATTTCACCTATGACAGCAACGGCAACGTCCAGCTGGTGACCGATGCCCTCAAGCGCAAAACGCAGAACGACTACGACCCGCTGAACCGGGTCAAGCAGGCCCTGCAGGACGTCGGCGGCATTGCAGCGAAGACCCAGTTCGAATACGACGCCCTGGACCGCACCACCAAGGTCACCGACCCCAAGGGCTTGGCAACGAGCTACCAGTACAACGGGTTTGGTGACGTGCTGAAGCTGACCAGCCCCGACACCGGTGTGACCAGCTACACCTACAACAGCGCCGGTAACATGGCCACCCAGACCGACGCGCGCGGCACCAAGACCAACTACGTCTACGACGTGCTCGGCCGTCTGGCCAAGGCGACCTACGCCGACAAGGCGCTGATCGCGACCTACACCTACGACGCGAACCAGACCGTTTGCGCGGCCGGCGAAACGTTCGCGCTGGGTCGCCTGAGCAAGCTGCAAGACGGCAGCGGCCTGACTCAGTATTGCTACGACCGCTTCGGGCGCGTGGTGCGCAAGGTGCAGACCACCAACGGCAAGGCCTTCGCCGTGCGCTATGCCTACACCAAGGGCGGGCGCCTGAGCCGGGTGACCTATCCGGACGGCGCGATGGTGGACTACGTGCGCAACGCGCTGGGCCAGGCGACGGAAGTCGGCGTCACCGCTGCCGGTGGCACGCGACAGAAACTGCTCGGCGGCACCACCTACTATCCGTTCGGCCCCAGTGCCGGCTGGTCCTACGGCAACGGCCGGCCGCTGCAGCGCGTGCTGGACCAGGACTACCGTCCGCTGGCGATCCAGGACAGCCGCAGCGACGGCCTCAACGTCGGCTTCGGCTTCGACCCGGTCGGCAACCTCACCGCGTTGACGGCGCCGGGCAACACCGCTCCGGTCGTGAGCTTGGGCTACGACAACCTGGACCGGTTGACCGCGTTCAAGGACGGCCCGACCGGCACCGTGATCGACGGTTACAGCTACGACGCCACCGGCAACCGACTCAGTGCGCAAGTCAACGGCAGCAGCCAGATCTACAGCTACCCCACCGACAGCCACCGCCTGGCGAGCGTGGCCGGCGCCGCGCGCAGCTACGATGCGGCGGGCAACACCACGGCCATCGATGGCACGGCGCGCGAGTTCGCCTACGACGCGACGGGGCGGCTGAGCCAGGCCAAGCGCGGCGGCACGCTGGCGATGGAGTATCGCTACAACGACCGGGGCGAGCAGGTGCGCCGCTTCCTGGGCACGACCAACACCTACACGGTCTACGATGAAGCTGGGCATTGGCTGGGCGACTACGACACCGACGGCAAGGCGCTCCAGCAGGCCATCTGGCTCGACGACTTGCCAGTCGGCGTGCTGGCCGGCACCGCCTTGAACTACGTGCAGCCGGACCACCTCGGCACGCCGCGGACGGTCATTGACCCGGTGCGCGACGTGGCGATCTGGAAGTGGGACATCAAGGGCGAGGCGTTCGGTAACTCGCCGCCGGACCAGGATGCAGATCGCGATGGCACGGCGTTCGTGTTCGGCATGCGCTTCCCGGGTCAGCGCTACGACGGTGCGACGGAGCTTAACCAGAACTATTTCCGGGACTACGATGCGGGCGGTGGGCGATATGCGCAGAGCGATCCGATTGGATTGGGCGGTGGTATTGCATCCTACGCATACGTTTCAAGCAGCCCGCTTTCTTCCTCTGATCCAAACGGACTTGCTCCGCTGGTGTTTCCGCGTTTCAGTCCGGTATTGCCGCGGCTGATACCTAGAACTGCCCCCCTTCCTGTTGACCCGGTAATGCCCGTTCCCGCGCAATCCTTGCCCTACAGTGAAAGCAAAGGACTTCCCCGCACGGACTCCTGCAAGCCAGCGGAAATGGATATTTGCAGGGCACGTTGCCCGACACGAGTGGAGGGTTGCTATGTCTCCATCGATTGGAAGATAAAGGCAATTCGCGGTGGTAATCCGATAAAGTCACCACAGCGGACAGTTAATTGCAACTGCGCTGATGAAGAATTTTTTGCCTGCCAATGAGGTGGCTGCATGAAAGTTGAGGAAATCTATTACAGGCTTACCTACCTCGATCCGGAGATGCGCTTCCCGGTGATAAGGGCTTACGTTTGCCTGGGGGTTAATCTTTCTGATGATGATGTGGATAGGGACATTTGGTACTTTCAGGATGTATTTAGCTATTACGAATCTGGTTCAGCCCTGACGGCAACAGAGCCGGGCACTCCTGTGGAATGTCTTACGACGGAAGAGTTGAAGGGTGACATGTTGGATGCCGATCGACTCCACGCCTTGATGGCAGAGATCCGGGCCAAGCGCGAAGGTTTTAATAAGAGTAGGTAGGCGGCTATTTTAAAATATGAAAATACTTGGACCTGACGGTGGGCTGGTTTGTGGTCCAGCTGACGATTCAGGTTCAGATTGCAGTTGGACTGCTCCAGGTGCTTGACCAGAGAGAAAGCCCGCGCCTGAATTCGGGGTGAGATATTCTTCTCAAAAAATACTGTCGCGTGACGAAGCCGACGCCATCAATACGCTGAACGGACGGGTTAGTTTTTTTATTTGTGGAGCGGTTGGAGTCATGACCGCCCGTGTTGGTCTTTGGGGAGGATTCGCTGTTGGGCTTGTTTGCGGTGAAGCTCTGTCTCAAGCTAAAGATCCGGTGCATGCCGGCGATGTTCTTCATACTAAGGTGGATATTTGTCCGGACGCTACAGGAAATAACGATAAAACCAGCGGCTGGGTCGAGTATCGAAAATAAAGGACGCTATAGCTATGTCCCGCAAATGGCGCATTGATTCTTTTCTTGTGCTGATTGGCATGTATGGAGCTTATTACTTCAATATATTTGGCAGTTTTATCAGGGTGGCGCTGTATTTTTGCATCTGTATGGCGGTATATTTTTCTGTGAAATTTATTTGGGTTTTGATGATAAGGAGGGGGCATAAATGACGATATTTTATAAATAGCTAGAGGGCCCGCCGGTGGGCGCGCTACAGCACTACGTTGGCACGCCGCGGACGGTCATCGACCCGGTGCGCGACGTGGCGATCTGGAAGTGCGACATCAAGGGCGAGGCGTTCGGCAACTCGCCGCCGGACCAGGACGCGGATCGCGATGGCACGGCGTTCGTGTTCGGCATGCGCTTCCCGGGTCAGCGCTACGACAGCGCGACGGAGCTCAACCAGAACTACTTCCGGGACTATGACACGAGCACTGGGCGGTATTCGCAAAGCGATCTAATCGGGCTGAGTGGGGCAGCAGCACGTACGCCTACGTTGATGGTGGGCCGATGGCCTTTATCGATCCATTGGGGTTGTCGAAAGTGTACCTGGTAGGCCCTCAAAATAAGGATGATGCGACTATCTATAAAGGGGCCGTGGCGGACGTGGATATGGTTGGATACTGCGTTGTATACGCCCATGGCGCTTGGACCCACCTATCTGATACTCGAGCTGGAACCGCAAATAAAGTTCGATATTTTGCCAATGATTCCCGTTCGATGTCTCGATTTAATGATCTTCTCAGGCAGTCCGGATATAAGGACTATGAGCCGGTTATCCTTAAGGCGTGCAATACTGGCGCTGATCCTGAAGTTCCTGGTATGGTCAATGTTATGACTGGCCTATCCAAAGTCAGGGGGACTGAGGTTGATGCTCCGACAAGATCTGTTTGGTATACCCCTAAGGGCCCGATGGCTACGCCGTATGGGCATAAGGGTGATATTCACGGACCTAGAGATGTGAGCAATCCAGGCGAATACAGGAGTTCCAAGCCGTGATGCGCAGAATTGTGATTTTTGGATGCTTAGTATTTTTGGCTTCTTGCGGCAAGGGAGATCAGAATGCGGGCGCGGTCCCTGTGTCAGGAGAAGAAAGCTGTCGAACCTTTGATGTCGCCTCCAGTCGGACAAAGGCTGAGGGTGGAGAGCTCTCGGCAATAAGAGGGATGCGAGATTACTACTTGGATTGCGTCCTGCATAACAACGGCCCAGAGGCATTGCGCTGGGGTAAGTTGGCTGCTGAGAAGGGCGATGACCGAGATAGGGAAACCTACCAGAGCCTCAAGATGACATTTGTTTCAAAGAAGTAACTATTTGGGCGTTAGGCAATGCCTCGCTATGAGTACTCGTGCGGCGTTTTTTCTGACGCCGCAACGGCGTTCAACTGATCGTATGTCCAACCCTTATGTCGACTCTCTCAAAGTGCGTGTTTCTAGGTTCTAAACTGCCGGGGTTACAAGTGGCCTCCAAAAAAACCGAATTCCAGAAGGCGGCAGGGAAGCTTATTTCTACGGAATGCCGGGGCCAGAGTAGACTTTATATTGGTATAGAGCCTGCATTTCTGTCTACAAATGCTCGTTGACGCCTGCTTGGCAAAGAACAAAATTAAATCGTAGCGTTAAATCATGCAGCCGGGCTTGGCAACCCGATCACTCATGCGCACCAGCGCCAATCCGACGAAGCCGGGCACTGGCTGGGCGACTAGGACACCACCGGCAAGGCGCTCCAGCAGGCGATCTGGTTGGACGAGCTGCCCGTGGGCGCGCTGTCTGGCACCGCCTTGAACTACGTGCAGCCGGACCATCTCGGCACACCACGCACGGTCATCGACTCGGTGCGCGACGTGGCGATCTGGAAGTGGGACATCAAGGGCGAGGCGTTTGGCAACTCGCCGCCGGACCAGGATGCAGATCGCGATGGCACGGCGTTGGTGTTCGGCATGCGCTTCCCGGGGCAGTGCTACGACGGTGCGACGGAGCTTAAACAGAACTATTTCCGGGATTATGATGCTGCTGGTCGCTACACGCAGAGTGATCCGACAGGACCCGGTGGTGGCACGAGTACCTATGGATACGGCGCAGGAACGCCGCTAGCTGCCGTGGACAGGTTTGGGCTGGTTGTAAAAGTCGTCGAAAACGATCCTGCTGTAGCAAGGCTGCTGATGAACGCCTATGCCGAACTAAATGCAGGCTCTAAAGTTGCAAGGCTCATGAATGGTGAGTTGGAACGATCATCGAATGTGTACGAAATTAGAGCCTCAAAAGATGGTCGTAACCTTTATTGCCCACTAGCCGCGGGTTCATTGCCGTCTTGCCAAGGCCACGAGAGAGCAGTGTTCATCGATCCCTGTCACATGCCGCAAGTTAAAACCACTGCAGGCCTACAGACTGTCCTCTTGCCAATAGCAATTGCACATGAATTGGGCCACGCATGGCTCGGCTATCAAGATAATCCAGGGCCAGGTGATTCGGTGGGAGATAATGTTAGGATGATTGAAAATCCGATAAGGCTAGAAATGAAGCTGCCGCTCAGGATAGAATATTGACGAGTGCCGGAGATCGCGATGAAGAAGTTAAATGCATTGATTGCCTTAGTGTTGTTATTGGTATTTTGCCAATGGGCCGACTCTCGAGAGATTAGTTCGAAAGAGCCTTCATCTTCTAGCGGGTATGTCTGTTTTACTGGCTTTGAAGTTCAGTTTCTTGTCGGAAAGACGGAGAAAACTATAAGCAGCCCCGAGTACTGCCGATACTCGATAGAAAAGACTGAGTTCATTAAGATGCTTGTCTCCAGGCCTAGTTCTGAATTTTATCTATCTTCTCACGTGAGAGCAAAGGTATACTTCTCTGAGCGGGACGTTTATTTTGTGGACAACAATGGCATTGTGAGGTCGGGAGATAAGAATTTCTTCATAGATAAAGAGCGATTTTCTAGGGCGCTTAAACCCCAGATGACGCTTTGAATTTCACGTTGTTTACAAGGCGCAAAAGAGGAAAAAGTACCTTGTTGTCGTGCTCATGCGTCTTCCCGCCGTCTTCGATGATGGTCACTTACCGCTCCCGTGAGCAAGGAACGCGCCAGCGCATGTGCGGCATGACTCCAGTGGCGGTGCTGGTGGGGGCAGCCCGCTGCCGAGGAGCGCGGCTTTGCACGCTGGATATTTGGGACGGCCCGCTCCCTGCGTCACGACGAGCGAGCGGCGGCGGCCACTTTGCTGTGCGGGCCTAGCCGCGTATCCAGCGCATAGCGCCCACCGCCGCGCGCGGCGATGTACAGCGCAAGAAAACCCATCAGGACCGGAAACTCGATGCCGCGGTCCAGCCAGGGCCAGGTCGGCCCCAGTGCATAGCTGATCGCGGCCATCTGCAGGACGATCAGCAGCGCGACCAGCCGGGTGCCGAGCCCGATCGCCAGCATCAACGCGCCGCCCGTCTCCAGCAGCATGACCAGGAACGCCAGTTGCGGCGCGAAGGGCAGGCCCATCACGTTCTGGATGAGGTGGATCGATCCGGCCATCGGGTCCTGCATCGAGCCATGCGGAATGCGCAGCGCCTTCGGCAGGCCGTGGGTGAACAGCACTGTGGCGAAGGCGATGCGCAACAGGGCGTAGAGCGCGGGTTCGAGGCGCGCGACGCGTGCGCCCGCGGCGGACCAGGCGGTGCGCAGCGGCGATGTGGTCTGGACGGTCATCGGAACTCCTTGGAAGGATGCGCGAGCGCTGGCGTGGCGGCCTTGCGTCGCCGCCGCTCGCAAAGGCGCTAGCGTGGTTCTGCACAGCGAAGGCAGCGGCGGCAGCGCGTTGCTGCCACCGCCTCTCCGCCATCCGAAGGCGTTACTTGCCTTTCGGCGGCAAGCCCATCTTCTCGAGCGTCAGCGTCTCGTCGGCGCGGCCCCAGCCGCCGTCCGCGACTTCTTCGACGAGGACCATGCTGAAAGGACGCACCTCCTCGCCGAAGTACTCGACGAACATCGCCGTGGTGCGGTGGATGATCTCTTCCTTGCGGGCGTGGTCCAGGATTCCTTCCGGGAACTTGTAGTTGGCGAATGGCATGGGAGTGCTCCGTTGGTGGTGCAACAGGGTGGGAAAAGCGAGTGGGGCAGGGAGGGCAGGTTTTCGGCAATGACGCCGTGATGGTTCGCCAGGGCAGACCCCTGGCGCTGGATCAGGAATCAGCTGCCGGCCGACGCCGGTGTGGATGGCGCCAGCAAATCGCCCAGCGCGATGCGGCGCAGGAATTCGACGCGGATACGGTCGGCCACCGCCGCGACCACTGCGCAGCCGTCGTCGGAAGGATCGACATGTACGCGGAACGGGCGACGGCCGTAGGGCGCATTGACCACGTCGACGACTGCGCGCGCGACGCTGGCGGGGTCGGCGTCGGGCGGTTCGCATGCGGCGAGGTTCGTCAGCGCGGTGTCGGCCAGGCCGCGGGTGGCGCCTTCGTCGTACGCGCGTTGGCGCGCCGCGTCCGCGGGCGTGCCGGCGTGGGCGAAGTGGTTGGTGCCCTGGGTGAACGCGCCCGGCACGACGATGGAACTCTCGATGCCCCAGCGCGCCAGCTCCGCGGCGTAGCTGACCGCCAGCGCATCCATCGCCGCCTTGGCCGCGAAGTACGGCGCCAGGAACGGCGGCGTGCCGCCGCGGTGGCTGCTGCTGCCGATCCACAGCAGCAGGCCCTTGCCCTGCTGGCGCAACTGCGGCAGCGCGGCGCGGTTGACCCGCTGCGTGCCGAGCACGTTGACGTCGTAGAGCTCGGCGTACTGCTCGGGCGTGAACGCCTCGGCGGCGCCGAACACCATGTGCCCGGCGTTGTGCAGCAGCACGTCGATGCGCCCCTGCTCGGCGACGATGCGCGCGACGGCCGCGTCGGCGGAGGCTTGCGACTGCACGTCCAGCTCGATCGTGTGCAGCTGCACGCCGTGCTCGGTCGCGTAGGCCTGCGCACGTTCGACCTGCGGCGCGTTGCGGCCGCCGGTGTCGCGCATGCTGGCATAGACGACGTGGCCGGCATCGGCCAGCGCGCGGGCGCTCATCGCGCCGAAGCCGCTGGAGGCGCCGGTCACCAGGATCACTTGGCTCATGGGGGAAATTCCTCGATAAAGGGCGAATGCAGGGTTCAGGCGAAGCCGCCGTTCGCGCGCAGCACC
The DNA here is from genome assembly GCF_025665335.1 of Xanthomonas sp. AM6. Lineage (NCBI taxonomy): Bacteria > Pseudomonadati > Pseudomonadota > Gammaproteobacteria > Lysobacterales > Lysobacteraceae > Xanthomonas > Xanthomonas sp. AM6. The sequence continues at coordinate 4,530,440 of NZ_CP106869.1, read as the reverse complement.
TGGGCGTTGACCCAGCCGCCGTCGGGGCCGGCCAGGAACGCCACCACGGCGGCGATGTCGTCGGGCGTGCCCAGCCGTTCCAGCGGCGCCAGCTTCGCGCTCTGCTCGATCTGCTCGGGGCTCTTGCCGTTGAGGAACAGTTCGGTGCCGACCGGCCCGGGCGCGACGGCGTTGACCGTGATGCCCTTGCCCCGCAACTCGTTGGCGAGCACGCGCACCAGCCCTTCGACGCCGGCCTTGGAGGCGATGTAGGGGCCGTAGCCCGGGAACGCCTTGGCGATGACGCTGGTCGACAGGGCGATGATGCGGCCGCCCTCGCCGAGCTGCGCCGCGGCCTGGCCCAGTACCAGGAAGGTGCCGCGCAGGTTGGTGGCAATCACCCGGTCGAAGTCGGCCAGGTTGTCCGCGGCGATCCGCGCCATGGGCATGACGCCGGCGCTGTTGACCACCACGTCGATGCGGCCGAACGCCTCGCGCGCGGCGTCGAACAGCGCGGCGACGTCGTCGGGGTTGCCGACGTCGCCCTGGACGGCGATGGCCGTGCCGCCGGCCGCCGCGATGGCGGCCACGGTGTCCTGCGCCTTGGCGGCGTTGCCGGCGTAGTTGACGACCACCGCGAAGCCGTCGGCGGCCAGGCGCCGGGCGATGGCCTGGCCGATGCCGCGGGAGGCGCCGGTGACGATGGCGGTCTTGGATGCGTTGGTGTGCATGGCGTGCTCCGGAAGAGGGAGGGCGGGCTGCCCGTGGACCGCCATTCTTCTGGTTCGCGCCATTGGGATAAATCCTGGTAAATTGCCATCACAATTCAATCACAAGCAACAATAGGGCCAATGGACCGCCTCGACTCGCTGCACCTGTTCACCCGCATCGTGGAGCTGGGCAGCTTCAGCCAGGCCGCGGCGGCGTTGGACGTCCCCCGCGCCACCGCCACCTACGCGATCAAGGCGCTGGAAGCCCGGCTCGGCACCCGCCTGCTCGACCGCACCACGCGCAACGTGCGCCCGACCCTGGACGGTCAGGCGTTCTACGCGCGCTGCGTGCATGTGCTCAGCGAGCTGGACGACGCCGAGGCCTCGTTGCGCCAGGTCGCGTCCAATCCCCGCGGCGTCCTGCGCGTGGACATGCACGGCACGCACGCGACGCGGATCGTGTTGCCGCGCATCGACGCATTCCGGGCGCGCTATCCCGGCATCGAGCTGGTCGTCAGCAGCGGCGACCGGCTGGTCGACCTGGTCCGCGAAGGCGTGGATTGCGTCATCCGCGCGGGCACCCCGCGCGACTCCTCGCTGGTGGCGCGGCGGCTGGCGATCATGCCGCAGGTGGTCTGCGCCAGCCCGGACTATCTGGCCCGCTTCGGCACGCCCCGCCATCCCGACGACCTTGCCGCGCATCAGGTGGTGAAGTTCTTTTCCAGCGGCGGCGCCACCGACAACACCCTGGACCTGCGTGTCGGCGGCCACGTCCGCGCGTTCGCGCTCGACGGCTGGATGTCGGTCAACGATGCCGAGAACAACGTCATCTGCGCGCTGCGCGGCTGCGGCCTGATCCAGCTGCCGCGCTTCCATGTCGAAGATGAGTTGCGGGACGGACGCCTGGTCGAAGTGCTGGCCGACTGGCCGAGTCCGGACTACCCTCTGTCCGCGATGTACCCGCAGCACCGCCAGCTGTCGCCGCGGGTGCGGGTGTTCGTCGATTGGCTGAGTACGCTGTACGCAGAGAAGTTCGGACGTCCGGGGGATGGAGCATGAAAAGGCGTCGGGCGGCGCCCAGGCTGAGGGCGATGCCATGCTGTCGCATGGTGCATGGCTTGGATTGCGGCGCCTGTTGAGGTCGTGGTCGCATGCGGTGCGCGGCAAGCGCTGCATGCGGACAGCGCGGTACCCGCTGGGCGACAACGCCGGCACGGCGCGGTGAAATTTCTTAGACTTTGAAGGAAGGGAACGAACTGCAATGGGCCTGGATGCGATCGACCCCGGTGAACCGCCTTTCCGGTCACCCGCAGCAGGTCCACTGCCTGAAGTCGCGCAAGTCTGTGGCACGGCCTTGCACGGCTGATAGCGCTTCCCTGCAGATCAGGGTCTGACAAAGGGCATCGATGCAAGGACGCGAAACGTCATCTGCCGGTTGGGGCGAGTTGCTGGTCGTCGTGGCGATCGCGTTCGGGCTGCCCATCTACTGGAGTTTTTCGGCCGCGCTGACGGCCGACGTCGATGCGTCTTTTACGGAAGCCAGCCTGTGGTCGATGGTCTTCTACGAGCTGCTGGTCATGGCGGTGCTTGGTCCGGCGCTCCGGTTGCGTGGATGGAACGCGCAGGCATTGGGCCTGCGCTGGCAGAGGCGGGACATCTGGCCCGCACTGGGCCTGGTGCTCGCGTGCCTCGCGGCGTGCTATCCCGTGAACTTGCTCGGCGCATTCATGGCCGAGGGTGTGAATCCCTCCAGGGACGCCATGGTCGCCGGCAACCTGTCGCTGGCCGCGGTCGTGGCGATCTCCTTGATCAATCCGGTTTTCGAGGAAGTGTTCGTCTGCGCCTACGTGATACGCGTGCTGGAGCGAAGGCATGGCCGGTCGTTCGCAGTGAACGTCAGTGTGGCGATCCGGGCCTCGTATCACCTGTACCAGGGCCCCATCGGCGCCATTGCATTGGTCGTGGTGGGGCTGATCCTCGGCTGGTGGTTCGCACGCACGGGCCGGCTGTGGCCGGCCATCATCGCCCACGGCCTGATGGATCTGCTCGCGTTGATGGTTTATGCATAGCGCGTGGACCACAGGACTGCTTCGTCAGCCGGGCCACTGCGCAGGTGTGGTATCGATTGCCGCGCCGCGCTAGGGAGACTGTAGATGAGAACGCTGATCGGGATGCTGGCTGCAGCGCTTGCGCTGTCGGGTGCCGCCCTTGCGCAATCTTCCGATGACGATGCGGCGGCGTCCTATGCCAAAAGCGTGGGAATCTCGCAGGACGAAGCCGCCAGGAGGCTGTATGTGCAGGAGCATACCCAGGCCGAGGTGTCCCGCATTGCCGATCGCTACAAAAGCAGACTGGCGGGCGCGTACTGGGAGGATGTGCCAACGCTGCACTTCGTGATAAGGCTCAAGGGTTCGGCGCCAGTGACGCCCGTACCGAACGTGGCCACTGCAAGGGGAGAACTTCCCATCGTGATAAAGATGGGAGCACCCGCTACCATCGTTGAGCTTTGGGAAAAGATCAAACGGCATCGCGCCGATCTGTACGAAACGGTTCCGGGACTGCAAGGAATCTTTGTCGATGAGCGCACAGGGGATATCGTGCTCGATGTGTATAGCGAAACGCTCGATCACCGCGATTACGCCAGCCGGATGCCTACCCTGACGCGCAAGCTGGGCGCGCCGGTCAGGATCAAGTTCTTGCCCGGACCCTTGCGTATGGAATGACGTTGCCTGTCGAGCAATCGGACGCGGCGTGTTTTGGTGCGCGTTCCGCCTGCAAGGAGTCACCTCTTGGCTTGGCCATGAAGCGCCACGGCGGCGGCCCGCAACGCGGCGAGGCCTTTTGCGTTCGGCCACCCTTCGAAGGAGCTGAGGACCTGGCCATCGCGGACCAGATAGAACGTCGGCGTATCCAGGCTGGTTAATGCCTCCCAGTCCGAGCGCAGATACATCGGATGCATTTGGAGACGGGGATGCGCCGCGTTCCATGCGAGCAGACCGCTTGTCGGAAGGGACGCGTCCGGCGGCACGACCAGCAGCATGTCGTCGCGCAGCCATTGCAATTCCGGCCGCTGTTCGATTTCCGACAGGGCGCGCACCGAGTAGGCGCAGGTCGGGTGGACCACGGCGACCACATGCATACGATGGCTGGCCGGCTGCCATGTCTCCACCCGGGCATGTTCGGCGTCCTTCAACGACAGCATGCGCCAGCCCGGCGCGGTCGCGTCCCGGGAAACCTCCAGCTGCGGCAATATTGGCGTGCTCGACCCGGTCGTCTGCGCGCGCAATGCATTGGCCTCGGCAAAACGCGAGACGGTCGTCAGCGCGCCTGCATAGGTGCGCGCGTGCCAGTCGGTCGCGATTCCGCTCGCGACCAGCGCGCGATACAGGCAGCCGAGCGTGTCGACGTCCTTCGTCTCGAGAGAGTAGAGCTCGGCGAACGCTGCCGCCCTGAAAAGGTCGTCGGCGCTGAAGCCGCTCGCCATTGCCGGTGTGCAAGGTTGCGTGTCCGCCGTCAGCTGCCGGTAGCGCCGCACGACCGCTGTCCCACGCGCCTGCGCGCTCGCGTCGCGCAACTGCACGTTCAAGCTGGCCAGGCGTTCATAGAGCGTATCGGCAGCTACGCCCTCAGGAGCAGCCGTCGCAGGGGATGTGAAAAGTGCTGCCATCCAGAGGATGGCAGCACCAGCGAACGTCGTAAATCGCATCAGCAGTTGCTCGTGCAGATGGAGCCGACCTTGCGTGAGCATGTGCCGCGATTAGGAAGAGTGTATGTGTTGTGGTCATCCAGCGGTCGCAGGCACGACGTGTTGCCGAGTTGCGCGTGTAGGTCTTCGGCAGCGCTGCCTCTACGCTGGGCTGCCTGCGCTCGTGCGGAATTGCGCAGAAGAATTCCAGGCTTGGTCACTGCGCTGGCAATGATCGGTTGCAGCCTCATATAAAAATCCTTCTCTACTTGAGTGATCTACATGAGCAGATAGAGCATGCGTTGGCTTGGCGGCGGGCCAGAACATGGTGTCGCCGACAAAAAATTACTCCTGCGTCGGCTGGGAAACAACCGAACGAACTCGCGTGTAAAAATCGCGCCGTAGATGCTGGCCCGCCACTCCACGACGAGAGCGGCATGTCGAAGGGATCGCCCGACGGTGGCTATCGCTGCCCATCCGGGTTCAGCCCGCGTCGTTTCCCTGGAACGCAAGACGGTGGCCGGCGATGCCGACGACCAACGGCGCGCCTGCAATCGTCAGCCCGACATCGCGATACAGCCCGATGAACAACTGGCGCACGCCGCGGCCTAATAGCGGTAGGACACCGTGATGCTGGCCGTGCGCGGGATGTCCGGCCAGACCTCGAAGGTGCTGAAGGCGTGGGTGTAGCCGCGCTTGTCGGCCACGTTGTCGATGCGCATGCCCATCGTGAGCTGGCGGCTGATCTCGTAGTCCATCGACAGGTCCGTGCGCCAGTACGACGGCAGTTCGAAGCTGCCTTCCACGTCGCCGGTGCGGGTGCCGATGTAGGTGGAGGACGCGCCGAGGCGCAGGCCGCTCAGGGCGCCCTCGCTGAAGCGGTACTCGCTCTGCAGTACGAAGCTGTGCCTGGGCACGTTGCGGATGGGCGCACCCACCAGGTCGGTGTTGGTGTCCTCCACCGTCCTGGCGCGGGTGTAGGCGTAGCCGGTCTGCACGGTCCAGCCGTGCATGCCCAACCGCGCGGAAAGGTCGACGCCTTCCGAGCGCTGCTTGCCGATGGCGGCGAGCGAGCTGGGATTGTCGCGATCGGAGACCGCCACGTGTTCGCGCTCGAGCCGGAACAGCGCGCCCGTCGCCACCAGCCGCCCGTTCCAGAACGAGGACTTCGCGCCCACTTCGTACTGCACGCCGGTTTCCGGCTCCAGCGGCGTGCCGCTCGCGGTGAGGCCGGACACGGGCAGGAACGAGGCGGTGCGATTGGCGAACAGGGCGAGATGCTCGTGCGGGGTGTAGAGCAGTCCCAACTGGCTGGTCCAGGCGTCCTGCTTCTGCCTGAAGTTGCCGTTGCCCGTTCGGCCCGACCATGAGGTGGTGTCCTGCCGATACGTGGACCAGCGCGCGCCGACCACGGCGCGCAGCCGTTCGGTCAGGCCGATGCGGTCCTGCGCGAACAGGCCCAGGGTGCGGATGGCTTCCTCGCTGGTGCTGCTGCGCGCCGGCAGCGGGACCACCTCGGGCCTGCGCGCGAGCTGGTAGACCGGCGCGTACAGGTCGAGGCTGTCGGCCAGCCCAGTGGTGCTCGCGCTGTGGCGCTTGAAGCGCGTGTAGTCGCCGCCGGCCACGACCTCGTGGGTGATCGCACCGGTGCTGGCCTGCCAGGCGAGGTCGTTGTGGGCCGACCATGCTTCGCCGGCGCTCCGTCCATCCAGCACCGCGCGGGTCAGCGTGCGTTGCGGCTCGTCCCAGCCGAGGACGCCGAAGATGTTCTCTTCGTCGACCTCTTCCCGCGTCCACGAGACCGCGGCGCGGTAACGGACGCTGTCGCTGAACCGATGCTCCAGGCGCGCGCTGACGTCGGTGTTGCTGCGCACGGACGGATCGAAGGTGGGATCGACCAGGCTGAGCGAACGCGGCAGCCGGCCGTTCGGGTTCGCCAGCACGGTGCCTTCGGCCGGCACGCCGTTGAAGAAGCCTTCGATGCGGTTGCGGGTGTGGAAGGCCTCCAGCGTCAACGTGGTGCGCTCGCTCAGGTCGATGGCCAGCGTGGGTGCGATGAACTGATGCTGGCGGTTCCAGAAGTCGACGAACGACTTGCTGTCGTCGGCGGCGCCGGTGAGGCGGAAGCGCACGGCGCCGTCGGCCGAGAGCGGGCCGGTGAGGTCCAGGGTGCCGCGCCAATCGTCGAAACGGCCGTACTTCACGGTGGCCTCGGCGCCCCAGATGCTCTCCGGCTGCTTGGTGACGATGTTGACCACGGCGCCCGGCTGCAACTGCCCGTACAGCACCGAGGCCGGTCCCTTGAGCACTTCGATGCGTTCGATGCCGACCGCATCGCGCGCCTGGCGCAGGGCGTTGGCGGTCATGCCGTTGACGGTCTGGTTCGCCGCGAACCCGCGGATCAGGTAGGTGTCGCCGAACGCGTCGAGGGTGGAGCCGTCGCGCGAGGCGCCCGGCACGAACCGCAGCGCATCGCCCACGGTCTCGCTGCCGGTGGCTTCGATCATGGCGCGGTCGATCACGTCCACGGTCTGCGGAATTTGCAGCGTGGTCTCGCTGGTCACGCGGCCGTAGACGGAGATCTGGTCCAGCGTGACCGGATCGCCGCCCGCGTCCTGCGCGGTCGCCGAATGGCCTGCCAGGCCCAACGCGCAGCCGATGGCCAGGGACAGGGAGCGGGGACGGGAACGCAAGGGCATGGCCAATCCGGAATGAGAGTTAATCTCATATGGTAGCTGAATAGGGCGGCCATGCAGCTTGGTAGCCGCTTGCCGGCCACGCAGGAATCCTTGCGAGGAGACCGGGGCGTTCGCTCTGCAAGCACGCGCTGCCCGCATGAGCCGGTCGTGTAAGCTCGCGTTTTTCCCTGGGGGGAGGGGCGCCATGCTCAGAAGTCTTGCGGCACTGTTGTGCGTGCTGGCGCTGCCGGCGTCGGCCCAGTCGGCCCAGTCGGCCTACAAATGCAAGGATCCCAAGCTCGGTACGGTGTACCAGTCGGCGCCCTGCGCGAACGGCACCGAACAGAAGCGCTGGGAGACCGCGGCGCCCGCTCCGGCTGCCGGCAGTCAAAGTCCGCAACGGTCATCGGAACCGTCTGCCGGCAGCGGCCAGGAACCCAGCTTCGGCGCGAGCCTGATCAGCTCGGTGCGCCAGCCGGGTCCGGAAGCCTGCACGCGCGCCAGGCACGTGCGCGACAGCGCCCGCGCCGATCCGGCCATGAAAGACGATCGCGACTTCATGCAGGCGGTCGAGAAAGCTGTGACCCAGGCCTGCAGGTGATCGACGGCGCCGCGCCACGCCTGCGACGGTGCGCGCCGCGGGCCTGGATCGGAAGCAAACGTCATGCGCGGCTGCAATCCACCTCATGGGCACAGCGTCGGCATGCACGGCCGGCGATCCCGCCGAAGCGTCATGGGCGAATCGCGAGCGGGTGTCCCAACGTGCCCCGCACGCCAAGCCGTTGCGGGCCGATGCGAGAAGTCGTGGCCGCTAGGGCGATGCCGTCCGCCGTGCGTGGAATGCGGCCGAAGCCTTGAAGCGCGCGGCCGATGCGGTCACCAACCGCGGTATCGATGTGGCCTGGTGGCGCAGGCCGCGCCGATCAACACGGCGCTGCCTGGCCGGCCGCATAGCGCAGGCCCTGCCGCAGCTGCGCCAGGAAATTCGGGTCGGCGTACACCGCCGCGTCGTGGCCCAGGCCGGTGTACCAGGCGCGGCCGCCGTCGAAGGGGTGGCACCAGGCGATGGGGTGGTCCGCGCCCATGGTGCCGCCCTCGTACAAGCGTTCGTCCACGGTGGCGACGACCTGCACCTGGGCGCGCGGATTGCTGCGGTAGTTGTAGATCTCGTCGCGGATCGGCCACGGGGTGCCGACGGGGCGGCCGTCGCGTTCGGGTTGCACGCGAGTGGATTGCAGGCCGGGCGGGTGGCCCTGGAACCAGGCGCCGACCAGGCGTCCGTACCACGGCCAGGTGTAGCCGGTGTCGGCCGCCGAGTGCACGCCGACGAAGCCGCCGCCGTTGCGCACGAAGCCTTCGAAGGCGCGCTGCTGGGCCGGGTCGAGGACCTCGCCGGTGGTGCTGGCGAACACCACCACGCGATAGCGGGCCAGGTTGGCGTCGGTGAAGTCGCTCGCGTCCTCGCTGTGGTCGGCAACCAGGCCCTCGTCGCTCGCCAGCTGGCGCAGCGTCGCCACCGCGGTGGGGATCGACTCGTGGCGGAAGCCGGCGGTCTTGCTGAAGATCAGCATGCGCTCCGGCGCCGGGGCGGCCGCGGCGATGCCGGCGAGCATGGTGGCGAGCGGTAGCGCGAGGGGATGCATGGGGTGATTCTGCCCTGGATGCGGTGCCGGCGATAGCGGTGCGCGCGTCCTGCGCCCGCAACGTGCATCACGTGGCATTCGGGTTGGCCCGAGCGCCGCGGCAGTCCAGGCAGTGCCAAAGCGCGCACGCGAAAATTCCCTGGTCCTGGCCCGCGGCGCGCCAGATGACGGACAATCCTTCTTCCTTCCCGCATTTGGAATCGCGATGTCAGGACGATGGACATGGACGGTGCTGTTGTGTGCCGCGGCGTTCGCTGCCGCAGCGGCCGCGCCGGCGCCGGTCGAGTACGGCACCAAGGATGGCTGGGGCAGCCTGCAGATCACCGAGCAGGGCGGCGTGCGCCGGTTCGAGATCGAGGCGGTGGGCGCCAATGGCCATACCTGCGGGCTGTCGGGGACGCTGCGGGGCGAGATCGCCGAGGCCACCGACGGCAGCGACACGCCGTGCCGCGTGTCGTTCAAGCGCACGGCCGGCGGCTTCGCGGTGAAGCCGCTGACCGAGGAGAGCTGCCGCGACTACTGCGGCGCGCGCGCCGGCTTCGACGGCGAATACCTGGCGCTGCCGGCGGGCTGCACCGCCGCGGCGAGCACGCGGCGGCGCGCGGCGTACCTGGCCGACTATCGCGGCAAGCGCTATGCGGCCGCGCTGGCGGGAATGGACGCGTTCGGCAAGGAATGCGGCACGTACTTCCACTGGCTGGAGCGCGACCGCTTCGCCAACGATCGCGCGATCACCCTGCTGCGCCTGGGCCGCCCGAAGGAATGCCTGGCCGCGCTCGACGGCACCATCGCCGGCACCAGCCGCGACGAGGAGTCGCTGCAGCAGGAACTGGACAAGAACGGCACCATGCTGCCGCCGACCGATTGGGACAGCTATCTGCCGATCGCCAAGTCCACCTGGTTCAACCGCAAGCTGTGCGAGGCGGCGAAACCGTAGCGGGGGCCGCCCTCGGCAGGCGTCCGCACGTTCCTGCGGAAGCGCCTTCCGGGCTGCCCTGGGCCATCGGCCGCGACGACCGAGCCAGTCCGCCCGCACCTGTAGGAGCGGCTTCAGCCGCGACAGAAACCTCGGGTGACCAGAGTGGTGCAGCCCCCTGCAATGTCCCCCGGCCCTATTGAAAGGCAATAGCCACAACCCCGAGGCTCCTCACTCTCGCACCCACGCCATCAGCCGCCAACGCGCGGGATCTCCAGCGGCGTGCGTGCGCGGTCCACTGCCAGGATCGCGGCATCCTCGGGATCGCGCAGCAGATGCACGCGGGTGCCGGCGATGCAGAATTGCGGCAACAGCGCTTCGTCGATCAAGGTGCGCACGGTTGCCGAAGACGCGCCGCCCGCCGCGTCGAACACTTCAAGCACGAGTTCCACCGCATGCACGGTCTGGCCCTGGCTGCCGCCGCGCGACAGGCCGTGCTCGGAACGCTTGAGCGAACGGATCTCGGCCTCGGCCGGGATGCCGCTGTGCATCAGGCGCTGCCAGGTCCTGGCTTCGGCGGAGTAGATGCGGTTCTCGCGGGTGGCGACGATCACCACCGACACGCCCGTCACCAGCACGGCGCTCATCACCACGGCGAACACGCTCCACAGCAGGACTTCGATGGCGAGCTTCCTTCGCGGCGTCGGCTGCCGGCGCTGGAAGCAGGCTAGGAAGTCCCGATGTCGTCTGCGTGACACGAACCGGGTACGGCAAGCCGGACGCCGCGTCCACCACGCCAAGCACGTGCCTCCGATTCGCTTCTGTACTGGCGCCGCCGGCGTCGCGAAAAAATCGCCAGTGCATCGCACGCGGCTTGCGCGCGATGCGGAAGCAAGCCGCAATCGCCACGCACGCCAGCGATGCGGCGCGGCTTCGTACGTCGATCGCACCCGCAGCCGCCGACGCACGCGCCGCCCTGCAACGCGGAGGGTTCGCCGCGCTTTCAGCCTGGCGACATGTCGGGCGCCCGGCCGGCCACCAGTGCCGAGGCCACGATCGCATGCACCTGCTTCGCCAGCGCCTTGCGGTCCGCGCCGTGGCCGACGGCGATCGGCGCGTGGAAGGTCACCCGCACCACGGCGCCGGACAGGCGCAGGAAGCGCGCGACGTGGGCGCCGGCCCGCATCGCGCCGTAGAACGCGTAGGCGTCGCGGTCGCCGCCGTGCGCCAGGGGGCGGCCATCGACCGACAGCACGTCCAGCGTGAACGGTTGCAGCGTCCACGGCCGGCCGTTGGCGTCGCCGCCCAGGAACAGCGAGAACAGGCTCGACTTGAACGGGGCGACGCGTTCGCCGGAGGAGGTGGTGCCTTCGGCGAACAGCACCACGTCGTGGTCGGGACGGATCTGCGCGGCGACGGCCGCGGCCACGTTGGCCGCGTCGATCCGGCGGCGGCTGACGAACACGGTCTGCGCCAGCGCGCCGAGATGCCGCATCCCCGGCCAGCGTTCCATGTCGTTCTTGGCGATGAAGCGCGCGTGCAGCAGGCTGCCCAGCACCACGATGTCGAAATGCGAGACGTGGTTGCCGACGAACAGCGTGCCGCCGCCGCGTCGCGGCGCGCCCACCGTCTCCACGCGGAGGCCCAGCAGCGCGCGCAGGCAGGCGAACCACAGCCGCGGCAGCACGAAGGCGCCGCGCCCGCGGGTGAAGCGCATGCACAGCCACTGCAGCGGGATCAGCGCCGCGCTGGCCAGCAGGAAGGCGGCGAGCTTGGCGAGCAGGCGAATGGAGGCGAGGAGGGGGCGGGACGCGGTCCGCGGGTGGGCGACGTGCATGGCGTGGAAGGGGCGCGGGCGCCGCTGGATGCAGCGCGCAGTTTACCGCGCCGCCGCGGCACCGATGCGCGCAACGGCGCTGAGCCCCTCTCCCGCCGCGAGAGGCGTAGGGGGTGAGGGTACGGGAGAAGCTTCGTGCGATTCAGGCGCATGAGTTCCGCGCGCACCCGCATCCGGCGCTTCGCGCCACAGTGCCGTGGTCCCGATGGGAGAAGGGACGAAGCATGCTGGCGCAGGCATGCAGGCCGGTGCGGGCGCTGTAAGAGGCGGCACACGCTGCGCTAAACTGGCGGCCTTGACGACGCGCAAGCAGTGGTTCCCCGCCAGCCCCAGTCGTGAGAGTCCGCACAGGCCGCCTGCCTGTGGCTCACTTCATCCAGGGGTTTTGCCATGTCCGTTTTCCATCTCCGCGCCGCCGCACTGCGTTTGAGCGTGCTGTCCGTCGGCTTGTCCATCGCGGTGTCGGCCGCGGCGCAGCCGGACGCCGCCGATCCGACCACGCTGGACGCGATCAACGTCAAGGGCGAACGCGCACGCTCCTACACGGTCGAACAGACCGCGGCGGCCACACGCCTGTCGCTGACGCCGCAGCAGACGCCGCAATCGGTCAGCATCGTCACCGCGCAGCGGATCGAGGACCAGCACCTGACCTCGGTGCGCGAGGTGCTCGACAACGTCACCGGGGTGTCGTCCAACGCCTACGACACCGAGCGCGTGCTGTTCTATGCGCGCGGCTTCCCCGTGGAGAACATGGCCTACGACGGCGTGCCGGTCGCGCCTGGGCTGAATTCCGGGTCCGCCGACGCCAGCCTGGACACTGCGATCTACGAGCGCATCGAAGTGCTGCGCGGGGCCAGCGGCCTGCTCACCGGCGCCGGCAGCCCGTCGGCGACGATCAACTTCGTGCGCAAGCGCGCCGACAGCCGCACGCTGCAGGCCGACGCGTCGCTGAGCGCGGGATCGTGGGACACCTGGCGCGGCAGCGCCGACGTCGCCGCGCCGCTGACCGCCGACGGCAGCGTGCGCGGCCGCCTGGTCGGCGCCTACGAGCAGGGCGATTCCTACCTGGACAGCTACAGCAAGAAGAAGACCGTGCTGTACGGCGTGGTCGACGCCGACCTGGGCGATGCCACCACGCTGAGCGTGGGCTACGACTACCAGAAAAACCGGCCCAAGGGCGTCACCTGGGGCAGCTACCCGGTGTTCTACGACGACGGCAGTTTCCTGGAGTGGCCGCGCGGTTTCAGCAGCGCCGCGGACTGGACCTATTGGGACACCACCACCGCTACCGCCTTCGCCGATCTCAGGCACGCGTTCGGCAACGGCTGGCTGCTGCGGGCCATGGCCAGCCATCGCAAGACCGACGGCGACATGGCGCTGTTCTACGTCTACGGGTTCCCGAACCGCGCCACCGGGCAGACCGTGGAGCCGTCCGCCTACCGCAGCCGCGACCGCGGCCGCCAGGACATGCTCGACGTGTACGCGTCCGGGCCGTTCCAGGCCTGGGGCCGCGAACACGAACTGGTGCTGGGCCTGAGCGAATCGCGCTACACCAGGGCCTCGTGGGTGAACGCCACCGAGGCGCTGGCGCCGGTCGGCGATTTCCTGCAGTGGAATGGCGATTATCCGTATCCGCAGTTCGCCGCCGACGCCGACAAGGTCACCGCGATCCGCACCGACCAGCAGGGCGCCTACGCCGCCGCGCGCCTGTCGCTGGCCGAGCCGTTGACGCTGATCGCCGGCGCCCGCTACAGCCGCTGGAAGAACGACACCGACGACCTCTACAGCGGCGTGTTCCGCCACGACCATCGCAAGACCGTGCCCTACGCCGGGCTGGTCTACGCGATCACCCCGGTGTATTCGGCGTTCGTCAGCTATACCGAGATCTTCGACCCGCAGGACAACCGCCGCCGCGACGGCAGCTTCCTCGATCCGGTGCTGGGCAGCAGCCGCGAGATCGGGATCAAGGGCCGCCATTTCGGCGGCCGGCTCAACACCGCGCTGGTGCTGTTCGACACCCGCCAGGACAACGTGGCCGAGGCCGACGTCGGCCAGACCCTGCCCGACGGCCTGACCCAGGCCTACGTCGCGGTGGACGGCACGCGCTCGCGCGGCTTCGAACTGGAAGCGTCGGGCGAGCTGAGCGAGGACTGGAGCGCGTCGCTGGGCTGGTCGCATTTCGAGCTGGAGGGCCCGGACGGCGCCGACCTGCGCACCGCGCTGCCGCGCACGCTGGTGCGCCTGTTCACCACCTACCGGCTGCCCGGCGCATGGCAGCGGCTCACCGTGGGCGGCGGCGCCAATTGGCAGTCCGCCAGCCATGCCGCGGTGGACGGCCCCAGCGGCCCGCAGCACGTGGACCAGGCCTCGGTGACGCTGCTCAGTGCGATGGCGCGCTACGCCATCAACGCGCAGGCCTCGCTGCAGTTCAACGCGAACAACCTGCTGGACCGCAAGTATTTCGTGCTGGACGAATACAGCAACCTGTACTACGCCGCCGGGCGCAATGCGACGCTGAGCTTCAGCTACCGGTTCTGAGCGCGCCGCCGCGCTGCGTCGCCGTCGCCGTCGCCGCGGCATGCGGCGGCACGCGCAGGCCACATGCCGCGGTGGCCGCGCAGCGATGGCCGCGCGTCGGCCGCCTGCGCGCTATCTGTTCAATTCCAGCACCGGAACGAAGCCGCCGTAGATCATGCGCTTGCCGTCGAACGGCATCGGATTGACGGCAGGATCCGCGCGCGGGTCCTCCATCATCTTCTGCATGCCGGCGTCGCGGGTGGCCTTGTCCGGCCACTCGATCCACGAGAACACCACCGTCTCGTCGTCCTTGGCCTCCACCGCGCGGTAGAAATCGGTCTGCTGGCCGTGCGGCACGTCGTCGGCCCAGCATTCGAGCACGCGCAGCGCGCCGTGCTCGATGAACACCGAGTCGATGCGCGCGTGTTCGAGGAACTTCTGCTTGTTGGCGGTGGGCACGGCCAACACGAAACCATCGACATACGACATGGGAACCTCCGAAGTCCGGCGCACCGGGATGGGCGCCTTGCTGGATACGACGTACGAGCGTGTTCGGAATCGACAAGCGGTTGCAGCGGGGAAAGTGCGGCCGCTGGGCGATCTCCCGGCGTGAAGCGGTGCGATCCGGGCGCAAGGCCGCCTGCCCGCGCGGTGCTCTGGCGCCGATCGAAGCGCCGTGGCGGTTTCCGGCCAACAGGCCATTGTGGCTGCGGCGCCCTGGAAAGCGCCGGCCGCCCGAACCGATCGCACGCGCTAGCGGACGTCAGCCCGCGCCGGCACCGTCCGGACACGCGGCGCTCAACGTCAGCGAATAGGACTGCAGGCTCCAGCGGTGCTGCGGACTGTCGTCCACGCCGTACTTCCATGACTGCAGATACCCCTGTGCGCACGACGCGATGGCGATGCTGTCGCCGGGCGTCCCGGTCGCGGGCAAGGGCACGGGCCGCGGCACCGTACGGGTGGCGGCCGGCTTGCCGGCGCTGTAGTCCAGGCTCACCGCGCTAAGCTGGTCGGGATCGCCCAGTCGCTTGCCGTTGATCGTCTCGGGATGCTGCAGCAGCCACTCGCGGATCTGGCGCCATTCCGGCGTGCCCGCCGCATGGACGGTCCTGGTCACGATCCGCAACGCGTCCTGTTGCGCACTGGCGCTGCCGGCCAGGGCGGCCAGCGCCAGCACGGCCATGTGCGGCAGCCGCATGGACCGCGGGCGCAGGCCCACCCGAGGATCGGTGCCGTCGCTCGATTGCATCTGCCTGCTCCTTGCCGTTGGCGGTCGGGCGAAAATACCACCGGGGCGGGCCGACGGCATCTGGCGGGCCGGCCGCGGCCGCGCCCCTTGCGTGGTCCGCGCTTTGTGCGGCCACGCGGCGCGGCCGTCCCTGGCGTCATTTCTTGGCGGTGGCGAGGGAGGCTTGCAGCGCAGTGGCCAGTGCGGCGTCGCCGCTGACCAGCTCGCTCCAGCGCAGTTCCAGGCCCTTGCGGCGGCCTTTTTCGGTGAGTTTCAGGCCTTCCGGGTCGATGGTCAGCGTATAGGGCGTGCCGTCGATCTCCAGTTCCCGGCGCAACGGTTTGTCCAGTGGGGTCATGCCGCGCTCCCGATTTTCACGATGCGCCGAGCCTAGCTTGGGCAAGGTGATGACCGGTTCTGCAACGGCGCATGCGATGAAGACGCTCAAGATCGCCACGTACAACGTCAACGGCATCCGCAGCCGCCTGCCGCAGCTGCTGGAATGGTTGCGGCGCGAGGCGCCGGACATCGTCGGGCTG
Source organism: Xanthomonas sp. AM6 (assembly GCF_025665335.1). Lineage (NCBI taxonomy): Bacteria > Pseudomonadati > Pseudomonadota > Gammaproteobacteria > Lysobacterales > Lysobacteraceae > Xanthomonas > Xanthomonas sp. AM6. The sequence continues at coordinate 4,514,708 of NZ_CP106869.1, read as the reverse complement.
CAGGAACTCAAGAGCGTGGATGCGGGTTTCCCGCTCAACGAGATCCATGCCGCCGGCTATGGCGCGCTGTGGATGGGGCAGTCGGCCTGGAACGGGGTGGCGATCCTCGCCAAGGGCAGCGACCCGGTGGAGAGTCGGCGCGGCCTGCCGGGCGATGCGCGCGATACGCAGAGCCGCTACCTGGAGGCGATGGCGCATGGCGTGCTGGTCGGCTGCCTGTACCTGCCCAACGGCAATCCGCAGCCGGGGCCGAAGTTCGACTACAAGCTGGACTGGTTCGCGCGGCTGCAGCGGCATGCGCGGCAACTGGTCGCGCTGCCGCATCCGGTGGCCTTGATCGGCGATTTCAACGTGGTGCCGACCGACGAGGACATCTACGATCCCAAGTCGTGGCGGCGCGATGCGCTGCTGCAGCCGGAAAGCCGCCAGGCCTACGCGGACCTGCTGGCGCAGGGCTGGACCGACAGCCTGCGCCAGCGCCATGGCGATGCGCGGATCTACACGTTCTGGGATTACTTCCGCCAGCACTGGCAACGCAACGCCGGCCTGCGCATCGACCATCTGCTGCTGAACCCGCCGTTGGCCGCGCGCCTGCTCGACGCCGACGTGGACCGCTGGGTGCGCGACCTGCCGCATGCCAGCGACCATGCGCCGACCTGGGTCATGGTGAAGGCGTCGGCGCAGGGCGGGGACGCGGCGGCCGATGACAAGGCAGTGCCCGCGAAGAAAACCGGCAGGGCCGCGAAGGCCGCACCGGCGGCCGAGTCGACGCGCGCTGCAAGGACCGGGAAAGCGGCCAAGCCGGCCGCGCCGACGAAAACCGCCAGGACCGCGAAGGTCGCGGCTACTGCGGCCACCGCGACGTCGGCCGGGTCAACGCGCTCCGCCAGGGCCGGGAAAGCGCCCAAAGCGGCGAAGGCGACCGGTGCGACCAAGGCGCCTGGTGCTGTCGGGTCGACCAGGGCGACCAAGGCAGTCAAGGCGATCAAATCGACCAGGGAGACTGGGGCGCCCCCTGTGACCAAGGCGCCCAAGGCGGCTAAACCGGCCAAGGCGACCAAGGCCGCCAAGGCGGTCAAGCCGACCAAGCCGACCAAACCAGCGCGTTCTCTCAAGCTCGCCGACACCGCCAATCCCACCGCGCCGGCCCGGCGCGCGAAACCGGCCAGGGCCGCCAGGCGCGCGAAGCCGGCTACACCCGCCTGAGCCGCATTGCATGCGCGTGCGCATCTCGGCGGTGCATGGCGGGCGCCGCGCCATGCTGCCTATACTCGAGGGGCGCTGCCGCGCGCCCTGCGCCGCGCGTGCCGGGTCGTCCGGTTTCCTACCTCAGCCGCTGGAGTCGCCCTCATGAGCCTGCTCGTCGTCGCGCTGTTGATCGGAATCGTCGCCGGCCTGCGCGCGATGACCGCGCCGGCCGTGGTCAGCTGGGCCGCCAGCCTCGGCGTGCTGCCGCTGATCGGCACGCCGCTGGCCTTCCTCGGCTGGCGCTTCACGCCGTGGATCGTCTCGCTGCTGGCCATCGCCGAGCTGGTGACCGACCAGTTGCCGGGCACGCCCAGCCGCAAGGTGCCGCTGCAGTTCGGCACGCGCCTGGTGATGGGCGGCCTGTGCGGCGCGGCGGTGGGCATGACGGGTGGGCTGTGGGTGGCGGCGATGGTCGCCGGTGCGCTGGGCGCGGTGTTCGGCACGTTCGGCGGCGCGGCGGCGCGCGCGGCGATGGCGCGCCGCTTCGGCCGCGACCAGCCGGCCGCGCTGCTCGAGGACGCTGCGGCGCTCGCGCTCGGCGTGCTCGCCATGGCGCTGCTGCGATGAGCCGCGCGTTCGACGCGATCGTGGTCGGCGCCGGCCAGGCCGGCCCGTCGCTGGCCGCGCGCCTGGTCGCGGCCGGGATGCAGGTGGCGCTGGTCGAGCGGCAGCTGGTCGGCGGCACCTGCGTCAACACCGGCTGCATGCCGACCAAGACCCTGGTCGCCAGCGCGCGCGTGGCGCACCTGGCGCGCCGCGCCGCCGACTACGGCGTGCAGCTGCAGGGAGAGGTCGGCATCGACATCGCGCGGGTGATGGCGCGCGCGCACGCGGTCACGCACGGCGCGCGCGACAACCTGGAGCAGTGGCTGGGCGGCATGCACGGGCTGACCCTGTTGCGCGGCCATGCCCGCTTCGAGGCGCCGCAGCGGCTGCGCGTGGGCGAAGAGGCCATCACCGCGCCGAGGATCTTCCTCAACGTCGGCGGGCGCGCGCACGTGCCGGCGCTGCCGGGCGTGGAGCGGATCGACTACCTGACCAACACCTCGATTCTGCAGTTGCGCGAGGTGCCGCGGCACCTGGCGGTGGTCGGCGGCAGCTACATCGGCCTGGAGTTCGCGCAGATCTTCCGCCGCCTGGGCGCGCAGGTCACCGTGGTCGAGCAGCAGCCACGGCTGATCGCGCGCGAGGACGAGGACGTGTCCGACTGCATCCGCACGGTGCTGGAAGGCGAGGGCGTGACGGTGCGGACCGGCGCGCAGTGCATCGCCTTCGCGCCGCACGCGCAGGGCGTGGCGGTGCAGGTGGAGTGCCGCGAGGGCGCGCCGGACGTGGTGGCCAGCCATGTGCTGCTGGCGATGGGGCGGCAGCCCAATACCGACGACCTGGGCCTGGACCGCGCCGGCATCGCCACCGACGCGCGCGGCTACATCCAGGTGGACGAGCAGCTGGCGACCAGCGCCGCCGGCGTGTGGGCGCTGGGCGACTGCAACGGCCGCGGCGCGTTCACCCACACCGCCTACAACGACTACGAGATCGTCGCCGCCAACCTGCTCGACGGCGGCCAGCGCCGCGTGTCGCAGCGCGTGCCCGCCTATGCGCTGTACACCGATCCGCCGCTGGGCCGGGTCGGCATGACCGAGGCGCAGGCGCGCGCCAGCGGCCGCCCGCTGCTGCTGGCCAAGCGGCCGATGACCCAGGTCGGGCGTGCGCGCGAGAACGGCGAGACCGCCGGCTTCATGAAACTGGTGGCCGACGCGCAGACCCACCGCATCCTCGGCGCGGCGATCCTCGGCATCAACGGCGACGAAGCCATCCATGGCGTGCTCGACCTGATCAACGCCGAGCAGCCGTTCGAAACGCTGCAATGGGCGGTGCCGATCCATCCGACCGTGTCGGAACTGTGGCCGAGCGTGGTCGGCGCGCTGCGGGCGGAGGGCGGTGGCTAGCGGATGCCCTCCATATTCCCTGTAGGAGCGGCTTCAGCCGCGACCAAGCGTTACCGGTAACGCCCGGTCGCGGCTGAAGCCGCTCCTACAAGGAAGCCGATCGCCTTCGCTGCCGAAGGCGCAACGAAAACGCTCAGCGCAGCATCTCGGTGAACGCGCGGTCGGCCTCGATCACTTCCGGCAGCGCGGCGAACAGCGCGTCCAGGTCCACGTCGTCCAGCAGCGGGCCGCCGACCGCCTGCCGCGCTTCCGGGGTCGCCCCGCCATGGGCTTCCAGCGCATCGGCGACCAGCGCCGCCTGCGCCACCACGCGCGGCATCGGTTCGTTGTCCGGCGCCTGCAGCGGGCGCGCCTGGTAGGCGATCGCGGTCTGGATCACCTGCGGCAGGTGCCAGCGCCGGGCCAGCTCGGCGCCCACTTCCGGATAGCCGAAGCCCAGTTGCACGGTCTCGTCGGCGGCGCGGCCGCTGGAGGAGGCGCCCGGATGCAGCTGCGCCGCATAGTCCGGCGCGCCGGTCTGGATCAGCAGCTCGCCGATGTTGTGCATCATCCCGCAGGTGAACGCGGTCTCCGCGTCCAGGCCCTTCTGCTTGGCCAGCAGCCGGCAGATGCCGGCGACCTCGAAGCTGTGCAGCCAGAACCCGCGCAGGTCGAAATGGGCCGGCGCGTGGAACGCGTCGGTCATCGACGAGGCCAGTACCAGCGTGCGCAAGGTGTTGAAGCCCAGGCGCAGCGCCGCGTCCTCGACGCTGGTCGAGTCGCGCGCGCCGCGGAAGCGGGTCGAGTTGGCCAGGCGCAGCACCTTGGCCGCGATCACCGGATCGCGCTCGATGCTGCGCGCCACGCTGTCCAGGCTGGTCTTGGGATTGTCGAATTGCAGGATCAGCTCCTGCGCCACCTTGGGGATGGTCGGCAGGGTGTGCAACTGGTCGAACAGCACCTCTAGTTTCATGGAGACCTCGACACGGAACGGGAAGGGACACCGCCGCGCAGGGAGCGGGCGGCGCCCGCCATGGGTGGCGAATCCCGCGCATCGTAGACCGATTCGTGGCGGGCGGCGTGCACACCTGGGGGTATGGTGCGTCCTGATGGTGCCGGCTGGACACGCTGCGAGGCGTGTGAACGACGCACTGCGGGAGCGGCCGTGGGCGCCGCGGACGCTCTGCCGAACCGGGGGGCGTCGGACAGCGCCGCGCTGTTCCGCCGCCGTGTCGGCGATCCGCCGTCGTCGCCAATCGCCACCGCCAATCGCCGCGCAGTGTGGTGGTCGCATGGCCTGCAACAGAGACGGCAGCGAAATCAGAGACGGGACCACGCTCGGCGCGCTAGAACTTGCCGATGGGAATCGCGGCGATCGAGCGCCGCTCGGTCGACGCCTGGATCGAACGATGCGTGTGCGCTCGCGCTGGGCGACGTGCGTTGGCCGTTCGGCGACGTCCTGCCGCGACGCTGCGCCCGGTGCGCACTGCCGCCAGAGCATTGTGCGAGGCGGGCTGCTGCAAGCGCGAACATCGGCAGCGCTGCTGCGATGCGATCACCATGGGCGGTCATCATCGCGCCGCGCCGAACAGCGGCAGTGGCGGCGTTCGCAGCTGGACAAGCGATCCACGTTGGAGCTGGCGTCGCATGTCATCCAAGTGTCACCGAACTGACCCAAACTTGCCGAACTGGGGAGCCGGTCCCGTCGGACCGTGTCTTTTCTCATCCGCACAGGCGGCAGGATCGAACGATGAAATACGTGGTGCTGGCGCTGGCATGCGCCCTGATGGCGCCGGCGGCGTGGGCGCAGTCGGGGTATGTGGAGATCGAGCGGCGGCTGAGCGCCGAGCAGTTGCGCGAGGTCGGGCTGACCCCGGCCCAGCTGGGCACGCTCAATCGCCTGCTGCGCGAGGCCGACGCGCGCGACGCGGCGCAGGCCCCGCCGCGGCCCGTGGCCGCACCGGCGATGGCGGCGGCCGGCAGCGCCGAGCCCCAGCCCGAGCAGGGCATGATGATCGGCCTGGACGACGGCCCGATCAGCGCCCGCGTGCAGGGCGAGGTTTCCGGTTGGGCGCCGGGCACCGTGTTCGTGCTGGACAACGGCCAGCAGTGGAAGGTGCTCAAGGGCAGCATGACCCTGCGCAGCGCGCTGGCCTCGCCGGCGATCACGGTCGTGCCGGGCATCGCCGGGCGCTGGTTCCTGCAGGTCGACGAAGACCTGCCGAAGGCGCGGGTGTACCGCATCCGCTGAAGCCCGCGTCCGTTGCCTCGCCCGCAGGAGCGGTTGCGGCCACGCCAGAGGTGAGAGGTGATGGCCACAGCAACCTGTGCCAGGTCGTTCCTGCACAGCCGGTCCGCTGCAATCCTCCCTGTAGGAGCGACTTCAGTCGCGACGAACGAAGCGGTGACCTGACGCTGCGGAAAGTCTGGGGACAGGCATCCCCACAGTGCCCCGTCAGCCGATTGCTCCTGCAGGCGCGGCACGCTCGCGCGCTGCGGCAATGATGCCCAATCGTTCTTGCACGCGGCCAGCCGCTGCAATGCCCCGTGGGAGCGACTTCAGTCGCGACGAACGAAATGGTGGGCCCGATGGCTCGGGCAACGCCGGGACAGCGGGGCCCAGCAGGCGACGTCAGCAAGCAGGCCTTCTGTAGGAGCGGTTTCAACCGCGACCGCGGCGGCAGCGAGAGCGCGGACGCGGACACCGTCGAGCTGAAGCGCCTCTGCACTACACATGCGTGCGCACCGCGCCATGCTGCGCGCGGCCGCCACCACACGCGTCGGCCATGCCGCGCGTTGCTCGACGGCTTCAACCCGCGCCGCGAACCCGCAACGTCAGCCCCTTGAGGAAATTGCGCAGCAGCTGGTCGCCGCACAGGCGGAAATTCTTGTGCTCGGGCTGGCGGAACAGCGCCGACAGTTCCGGCTTGGACACCGGGAAACCGGCGTCGGCGAAGATCTGGTGCATGTCCACGTCCTTGAGCTGGAACGCCACGCGCAGCTTCTTCAGCACCACGTTGTTGGTGACCCGGGTCTCCACCGGGCGCGCCGGCAGCGTCTCGTCGCGGCCGCGGTAGTGGAACACCAGCCCGTCGAGGAAGTGCGCCAGGACCGGGTCGCTGCAGGCGACGAAGCCGTCCTCGTCTTCCTTCTTCAGATAGGCCGGCACCTGCGCCTTGTCGATCGGGAACGCGGGATCGGCGAGGTGCACGATGTCCACGATCTTCTGGTCGCTCAGGTCGAGCATGTAGCGGATGGAGCGCAGTACGTCGTTGGCGATCATGGCCGGTCCGGGTGTGGCCGGTGGCGTCCGGCGGGGTGCGTAGTCTAGGCCGTGTCACCCGTCGCGAGTAGGCCGCGCCCGGCCACGAACGGCCACGAACGGCCGTGCGCGGGCCACGCGCCCAGAACCGGTGGCCCGACGCGGCGCGTCCGGGCTCCTGGACACGGAGACGATGCGATCGCCCATCACGTGCGCTGCCCGCCGCACGCGGCGATCGGGCCACGCCTGCGATCGCCTCCATCGCGCGGAGCGTTTGCATCGGCGCGCGCATGCGCCATCATCGGCGCATGGACAACACGATTCCCAAGGCGGGCGCGGTGCCCGCGCTCAATCCGCGCCAGGAACAGCTGGTGGCGCTGGTGCGGCAGCAGGGCTACGCCGAGGTGGAAGGGCTGGCCACGCGTTTCGACGTGACCCCGCAGACCATCCGCCGCGACCTGGCGCTGCTGTGCGAGGCCGGCGTGCTGCGCCGCTACCACGGCGGCGTCAGCCTGCCCTCGAGCGTGGAGAACCTGGCCTATACGGCGCGCAAGACGCTGCAGGCGCAGGAGAAGCGGCGCATCGCCACGCTGCTGGCGCAGCACATCCCCGACGACGCCTCGCTGTTCATCAACATCGGCACCACCAACGAGGACGTGGCGCGCGCGCTGATGGGGCACAGCGGGCTGCGGGTGATCACCAACAACCTCAACGTGGCGGTGATGATGAGCGCCAACCCCAGCTTCGAGGTGATGGTCGCCGGCGGGCGCGTGCGCGGCCGCGACCAGGGCGTGACCGGCGAGGCGACGATCGAGCTGATCCGCCAGTTCAAGGTGGATTTCGGCGTGATCGGCATTTCCGGCATCGATCCGGACGGCACCTTGCTGGACTTCGATTTCCACGAGGTGCGGGTGGCGCAGGCCATCATCGAGCACTCGCGGCAGGTGTTCCTGGCCGCCGACCACAGCAAGCTCGGGCGCAACGCGATGGTCCGGCTGGGGTCGATCGCGCGGGTCCAGGCCTGGTTCACCGACCGCGCGCCGCCGCCGGAGCTGGCCGCGGTGCTGGCCGAGGCCGGTACCCGCGTGTTCGTCGCCACCGACGATGGCGAAGGCGCCGATGCGCCGGACGCGGCGGCCGGGGACGTCGTCGATCCGGACTGAAGGCGCCGTCCCGGCGCTGGCGCGCCCGGGGAAGCGGGCGGCGTGGTGCGTCGCGGGCACACGTTTCGTGTACGTTTATGTTCGTATTATTTCGTTATTGTTACGTTAAAGAGGCGCCGTCCGACCCTCTCCAGACCGGCGCACAGGCACTAATCCGGACAACATTGGTTGTGTAACAGCCGATTCCCGCGCCACGCCTGCACGTTACGTTGCACCGCAGCGTGATATGTTCGGAAATGTTCGTTTACGATCTTTTCGTCCCGCGACGCCAGCCCCGCGCTGCCGGCCAGGACACGAGCTTCCGGAGTCAGGCAATGAGCGAGATCTACGATGTGCTGGTGGTCGGTGGCGGCATCAACGGGGTGGGCATCGCCCGCGACGCGGTGGGCCGAGGCCTGTCGGTGTGCCTGTGCGAGCGCGACGACCTGGCTTCGCACACCTCCAGCGCCAGCACCAAGCTGATCCACGGCGGGCTGCGCTACCTGGAGCAGTACGAGTTCGCGCTGGTCGGCAAGGCGCTGGCCGAGCGCGAGGTGCTGCTGCGCCTGGCCCCGCACATCATCTGGCCGCTGCGCTTCCTGCTGCCGCACCAGCCGCACCTGCGCCCGGCGTGGATGATCCGCACCGGCCTGTTCCTGTACGACCATCTCGGCCGCGGCCGCCGCACCCTGCCGGGCTCCAAGCGCATGGCGCTGCGCTCGGACCCGGTCGGCGCGCCGCTGCGCGAGGAGTTCCGCACCGGCTTCGTCTACTCCGACGCCTGGGTGCAGGACGCGCGGCTGGTGGTGCTCAATGCGATGGATGCGGCGCAGCGCGGCGCCAGGATCCTGACCCGCACCGGCTGCGTCTCCGCGCGCCGCGTCGACGGGCTGTGGCAGGCGACGCTGCAGCATGCCGACGGCCGCCGCGAGCAGGTGCAGGCGCGCGCGCTGGTCAACGCCGCCGGACCGTGGGCGGTGCAGTTCCTGGACGACGTGGCCAAGGTCGGCCACGACCACGCGCTGCGCCTGGTCAAGGGCAGCCACATCGTGGTGCCGCGGCTGTTCGAGCACGACCACGCCTACATCTTCCAGCAGCCGGACCGGCGCATCGTGTTCGCGATTCCCTACGAACACGACTTCACCCTGATCGGCACCACCGACGTGGACTACCGCGCCGATCCGTCCGCGCCGAAGATCGATGCCGAGGAGACGCGCTACCTGTGCGAGGCGGCCAACCGCTACTTCCTCAAGCAGATCGCGCCCGGCGACGTGGTGTGGAGCTACAGCGGCGTGCGCCCGCTGCTGGACGACGAGGAAGACAACGCCGCCGAGGTCACCCGCGACTACCTGCTGGAACTGGACGCGGACGACGGCGCGGCGCTGCTCAACGTGTTCGGCGGCAAGCTCACCACCTACCGCAAGCTGGCCGAGGAAGCGGTGGACCGGCTGGTCGCGCACGCCGGGCGCAAGGCGCCGGCGTGGACCGTGCGCGGCGCGCCGCTGCCCGGCGGCGAACGCCGCGACATCCGCGCGCTGGCGCAGGAGCTGCGCGCGGCGCGGCCGTGGCTGGCTGAGGCCACCGCCGCGCGGCTGGCGCGCAACTATGGCACCCGCGCCGAGGTGCTGCTGGGCCAGGCCGGCTCGCTGCAGCAGCTGGGCGAGCATTTCGGCGCCGACCTGTACCAGGCGGAAGTGGACTACCTGCGCGAACACGAATGGGTGACGCAGGCCGACGACCTGCTGTGGCGTCGCAGCAAGCTCGGCCTGCGCATCGACGCGGCTGGCCACCAGCGCCTGGCCGACTATCTGCAACAGGCGCCGGCCGCGGTGGCCGCCGCGCCCGCATGAGGCACGCACGCGCGGCCGGCGCACCCATCGCGGGCGCCGGCCGCGCGTGCACAATCGCCGCGCGCATCGGCACCCGCCGCCGCGCGCGAACCTGGAAACGACCGTGGAGGGTGGCAGGCATGGGCAAGACGACGAGCGGCATGAGCGGCAAGACGACGGCGGCAGCGCAGGAGCGGCGCGCATGAACCGGCAACTGCTTGGCGAACTGATTTCCGAGGCGGTGGCGATGCTGATCATCATCGCCTTCGGCTGCTCGGTGGCGTGCATGTACGTGCTGTACGACCCCAGCCCGTACCAGAACGCCTACTGGGGCGTGTGCATCGCCTGGGGCCTGGCGGTGACGATCGCCATCTACGTCACCGGCTCGGTCTCCGGCACCCACGCCAATCCGGCGGTGACCCTGGCGCTGGCCGTGTTCCGCGGCTTCGCCTGGAAGAAGGTGCTGCCGTACTGGGCGGCGCAGGTGGTCGGCGCGTTCCTCGGCGCGGGCATCGTCTACCTGCTGTTCGCGCCGGTGATCGACCACTACAACCAGGCCCACCAGCTGACCCGCGACGCGGGCGGCGCGGCCGGCGTGTTCTTCACCGCGCCGGGCCTGGCGATCACGCCGATGCATGCGCTGCGCGACCAGGTGATCCTGACCGCGTTCCTGATCTTCGGCATCTTCGCCATCACCGAGCGCTACAACGAGGCCGCGCCCACCGCCAATTCCGGTGCGCTGATCATCGGCCTGCTGGTGGCGACCATCGGCGCCTCGATGGGCTACCTGGAAGCGTGGGCGATCAATCCGGCCCGCGATTTCGGCCCGCGCCTGTTCGCCTACTTCGCCGGCTGGGGCTCCTCGGCGCTGCCGTCGGCCAACAGCTACTGGTGGATCCCGATCGTCGGCCCGCTGATCGGCGGCGTGGTCGGCGGCGGCGCCTATCAGCTGCTGATCTATCCGTTCCTGCCGGCGCGGGTGAAGGCGCTGGAGGAAGAAGCGGCAGCGCGCAAGGCCTGAGCCGGCGCGCCTCTCGTGCCGGCGCTGCCGGCACGTCCCCCATCATTTTGGGCGCGCCGCGGCGCGCGCCCTCACGACCCCGCAGGAGTCACCGATGGAAAAGAAATTCATCCTGGCCATCGACCAGGGCACCACCAGTTCGCGCGCGATCCTGTTCGACCGCAAGGGCCACATCGCCGGCATGGCGCAGCGCGAGTTCGGGCAGATCTTCCCGCAGCCGGGCTGGGTGGAGCACAACCCGCGCGAGATCATGACCAGCGTCTACACCACGATCACCGAGCTGCTGAACAACCAGCAGGTGGACGCGAGCGCGATCGCCGGCATCGGCATCACCAACCAGCGCGAGACCGCGGTGGTGTGGGACCGCGCCACCGGCCAGCCGATCTACAACGCCATCGTCTGGCAGTCGCGGCAGACCAAGGACATCTGCGAGCAGCTCAAGGCCGCCGGCCACGAGGACATGGTGCGGGCCAAGACCGGCCTGCTGATCGACGCGTATTTCTCCGGCACCAAGGTCAAGTGGATCCTCGACCACGTCGAAGGCGCGCGCGAGCGCGCGCAGCGCGGCGAGCTGGCGTTCGGCACCATCGACAGCTGGCTGATCTGGAACCTCACCGCCGGCAAGGTGCACGTCACCGACTACACCAACGCCTCGCGCACGCTGCTGTACAACATCCATGAATTGCGCTGGGACGAGGAGCTGCTGCAGATGCTCGACATCCCCGCCTCGATGCTGCCCGAGGTGCGCTCGTCCAGCGAGGTCTACGGCACCACCCAGGGCCAGTATTTCTACGGCCACGAAGTGCCGATCGCCGGCATCGCCGGCGACCAGCAGGCGGCGCTGTTCGGCCAGGCCTGCTTCGAGCCGGGCATGGCCAAGAACACCTACGGCACCGGCTGTTTCATGCTGATGAACACCGGCGAGAAGGCGGTCGCCTCCAACACCGGCCTGCTCACCACCATCGCCTGGGGCGTGGACGGCAAGGTCGAGTACGCGCTGGAAGGGGCGATCTTCGTCGCCGGGTCGGTGGTGCAGTGGCTGCGCGACGGCCTGCGCATGTTCGGCAAGGCCAGCGATTCGGAAGCCTACGCCGAGCGCGCCGGCGACAACGACGGCGTGTACTTCGTGCCGGCCTTCGTCGGCCTGGGCGCGCCGTACTGGCGCAGCGACATCCGCGGCGCGGTGTTCGGCCTGACCCGCGGCACCACCAAGGAACATTTCATCCGCGCCGCGGTGGAATCGATGGCCTACCAGACCCGCGACGTGCTGACCGCGATGCAGGTCGATTCGGGCATCGAACTGAAGGAGCTGCGCGCCGACGGCGGCGCGATCAGCAACGACTTCATGGCGCAGTTCCAGAGCGACATCCTCGACGTGCCGGTGCTGCGCCCGGAAGTGGCCGAGACCACCGCGCTGGGCGCGGCCTACCTGGCCGGCCTGGCGACGGGATTCTGGAAGGACCGCGCGGAGATCGCCCAGCAGTGGGCGGTGGACCGCCGCTTCGAACCGCGCATGCCGGCCGAACGCCGCGAGGAACTGTACGCCGGCTGGAAGCAGGCGGTGGAAGCGACGATGGGGTTCCGGATTCGCTAGTTGCTGCAGTGTTCCCTGTAGGAGCGGCTTCAGCCGCGACCGGGCGTTCCCGGTAACGCCCGGTCGCGGCTGAAGCCGCTCCTACAGGGTTTGCAGTGTTCGGCGACGACGCTACACGTACTGCGTCGGCCCGCGCGGCCCCGGGACCGGGGCGTCTACGTCGCCGACCGGATCGCTGATCGGCGGGATGGTCGGATCGGTCGGCTGGTCCGGGATCGGATCCACCGGGCGGTCGGGGGTCGGGTCCACGCCCGGATTCGGCACCTGGCCCGGCACCTCGTTCGGCGGCTGCTGCGGGTCCTGGCCAGGATTGGGATTCTGCATCTGCATGGGCGTCTCCACGGTGGGGATTCAGATACGCACCGTGCGCGTCGCCGCGAACGCAGCACGTGAAGCCAGCGGGAAGGGCGGATGAAAAGTGGCCGTTGCGCGCGTCGCCGGAGCGGTCGCGCGCCGCTGGAATCGTCCGGTCCGACTCCAGTCGCCGACCGGCCGGTTCAGCACCACCGGGCCGGCGATCGATCCAACTGGCCTGGCGTCGCGGCCCATTCCGGGCCGCGACGCGCGCTGCCGTGCCGCGTTACGCCGCTGCCGCCAGCGTCGGGCTGCCGGCGCCGGTGCGGAACACCGCCACCGCCGCACTCAGGCCGTTCGCCTGCTCTTCCATCGCGCGCGCCGCGGCGGTGGCTTCCTCGACCAGGGCGGCGTTCTGCTGGGTGGCTTCGTCCATCTGGGTGACGGTCTGGTTGACCTGTTCGATGCCGGCGGACTGTTCCTGCGAGGCGGCGGAGATCTCGCCCATGATGTCGGTGACGCGCTGCACCGAGGACACGATGTCCTGCATGGTGTCGCCGGCCTGGCGCACCAGCGCCGAGCCGTCGGCGACCTGCCCGACCGAGGCCTCGATCAGGCCCTTGATCTCCTTGGCGGCACTGGCCGAACGCTGGGCCAGCGTGCGCACTTCGCTGGCGACCACGGCGAAGCCACGGCCCTGCTCGCCGGCGCGCGCCGCTTCCACCGCCGCGTTGAGCGCGAGGATGTTGGTCTGGAAGGCGATGCCGTCGATGACGCTGATGATGTCGGCGATCTTCTTCGACGAGGTCTCGATGCCGTCCATCGTGCGCACCACCTGGCCGACCACCGCGCCGCCTTGCGCGGCGACTGTTGCCGCGCCGACCGCCAGCTGGTTGGCCTGGCGCGCATGCTCGGCGTTCTGCTTGACGGTGGAGGTCAGCTCCTCCATCGAGGCGGCGGTTTCTTCCAGGCTGGCCGCCTGCTGTTCGGTACGCCGCGACAGGTCGTCGTTGCCCGCGGCGATCTCGCTGGCGGCGCTGTTGATGCTCAGGGCCGCGGCCTGGATGCGGCCGACGATGTCGGCCAGCTGCGCGGCGGTGGCGTTGGCGTCGTCGCGCATGGCCGCGAACACGCCGTTGAACTCGCCGTGCATGCGCGCGGTCAGGTCGCCGGCGGCGATGGCCTGCAGCAGCTTGGACAGCGCATCGAGGTTGCCGTCGGCGGTGGCCATCAGCCGGTTCAGGCCCTGGATCATCGCGCGGAAGTCGTGCTGGTAGGCCTCGGCGTCGCCGCGGCGCGAGAAGTCGCCGGCCGCGGCGGCCTCGACCAGGGCGCGGATCTCGCCGTTGATCGCCGCCAGATTGCGCTTGGTCGCATCCATCGCCGCGGTGATCTGCGCCTTTTCGCCGGGCAGCCGCGCCATGTCCTGCGACAGGTCGCCGACCGCGTAGCGCTGCATGGTGTCGAGCATCCGTTCGATCAGCGCCACTTGCGCGCCGATCAGCGCATTGGTGTCGTCGACCATGCGCCCGTAGGCACCCGGGAACGCGGCGCTGTCCATGCGGTAGCTCATCTGCCCGTCCTCGTGCCGCTGCGCCATCTGCGCCTGCGCCACCGACACCGAGGTGAGCGTGCTCACCACCTGGTGCATCGCCGTGCCGAGCACGCCGATCTCGTCGCGATTGCGCACCTGCAGCCGGGTATCGAGTTCGCCGCTGGCCACCGCACGCGCCGCGTCGGCGACCGCTTCGATCGGCCGCACGATCGAGCGCCGGATCCACCAGCCGATCACCACCACCAGCGTCAGCGCGGCGACGATGGTCAGGATCCCGGAATACACCAGGCTGCGCCGGGAATCCTGCGAATTGCGCAGCACCGCCGCTTCGGCCAGCGCGGTGCTGCGTTCCACCAGCGCCTGCAGCGTGTCGCTGGGCTTGCGGTCCAGGCCGCGCACCGCGTCGTCGCCGACGCGGGTGTCGTAGCCCGATGCGGCGAAGCCTTCCAGCGCACTGCGGTAGTGGCGTTCGAGGTCGGCGTGCTCGGCGGCGAACCGGCGCGCCAGCGCCGCCGCCTGCGGATCGGCCAGCGCCGCGGCCAGCGCCTGGCTGCCCTGTTGCACCTTGCGGCCCTGCTCGTCGAAGGCCTTGAGGTACTTCGCGCGCATGTCCTCGGCGTGGCCGCGGATCAGCACGTTCTTCCATTCCTGCACCTGCATGCGGAAATCGCGGCTCAGCACTTCGCTGGCCGAGGCCTGCGCCACTTCGCGCGGCACCTGCGTGGACAGGTTCATCCAGGCGCTGGCCAGGCCGCCGAGCGCGCACAGCAGGATCACGCTCAGGCCCAGCGCAAGGGCGCCGAGCAGCTTGGTCTGCAGGCTGACGAAACCGGGAGGGGAGGTGTGGGGCATGGGGGCGTTACCTTTCGGACAGAGGCAAGGAGTTATCGACCCAGGGGCACGGGGCTTAAGCGGCACGAGCCGTTGCCGCTGTCGCATTCAGCGATCGCCGGCGGGATCGGACCGATCCAAGCGCCGCTTCCATTCCAGTCCCCGCGTGACCTGCTCCCCAGCGTCGCAATGCGTCGCATGAACGCGCACGCGATGCATTGACCGCGGCCGCCGGCTTGCGCAGCCTGCACTCCGGTCACGGCATCGGGTGCGTTCGGCATGGCACGTCGCTTTCCCTGGGTGTGGTTGGGCTTGCTGGGCGCGTGCGCGCTGGTGGCGGTGCTGGCCTGGCAGAACCGCCAGCTGCGCGAGGAGCGCCGCTGGTTGGTGACCCGTACCACCGAACCGTACCTGGGCATGTACGTGCCGAAGATCGCGGCGACCACGCTGGACGGCGCGCCGCTGACCCTGGGCGTGCCGGCGGCGGACTTCCAGGTGCTGTTCTTCTTCACCACCACCTGCCCGTACTGCAAGCGCTCGGCGCCCAGCGTGGTGCAGGCGGCGCAGCGCCTGGCCGAGCAGGGCGGGGGCCGCGTGCAGCTGCTGGGCGTATGCCACTGCGGTCCGGAGCAGGCGCGCCGGTACGCCGCCGAACACCGCTTCGCCTTTCCGGTGACCACGCTCACCGATCGCCGCGCGCTGATGCTGTTCCGCGCGCGCAACGTGCCACTGATGCTGGCGCTGGATCGCGATGGACGGGTGCGCTACGCGCGCGTCGGCGCCTTCGATACCACGGAGCGGGTGCAGGACCTGGTGGCCGCAGTGCGACGCACGGAAGTGCCGGCGGCTTTGGCAACTGTCGAGGAGTGAACTCATGAAACAGCGTTGGACAGCGTTGCGCAACGGGATGGTCGCGGCCGTGTTCCTGGCCAGCATGGGCTTCGGCGCGATGCAGGCTACCGCGGGCGACGGGATCGAGAAGGACGCATCGTGTAGCGCCTGGCAATGCGCGCAGGAGTGCGCGCCGTTCGGCGGCGAGCTGGGGCCGGGCGGCCCCGGCAAGCCGCTGACCTGCTACTGCTGCGGTTGAACCGGCGCCGGGGCCGGCCGCGGCCGGCTCCGGCTTCTGAACAGGTGCTGCCACCGGCCATGGCCAAGGTGGTGGCATGGGGGGCGGCCACTGCGGCATGCTGGCAGGGCATGCGCCGCTACGATCTGGTCATCTTCGATTTCGACGGCACCCTGGCCGATTCCTTCGCCTGGTTCCTCGACACCATCAACGACGTCGCCGACGAATTCGGCTTCCGCCGCTTCGAACCGGAGCGGTTGCAGGAAATCCGTGGCCTGAGCGCGCGCGAACTGATGGCGCGCAGCGGCCTGCGCTGGTGGCGGGTGCCGGCGGTGGCGCGGCGCATGCGCGCGCGGATGGCCGCGCAGATCGAGCGCATCGCGGTGTTCGACGGCGTGGCCGAGCTGCTGGGCGCGCTCGAGGAGGCCGGGGTGCAGTTGGCCCTGGTGACGTCCAACAGCCGCGACAACGTCGAGCGTGTGCTCGGCACCGAGCTGACCGCGCGCTTCCGCCACGTCGGCTGCGGCGCCGCGCTGCTGGGCAAGCGCCGCAAGCTGCGCGCGGCGCTGAAGGCCTGCGGCGTGCCGGCCGCGCGCGCCCTGTGCGTGGGCGACGAGATCCGCGACGCCGACGCCGCGCGTCAGGCCGGCATCGCCTTCGCCGGCGTCGGCTGGGGCTACACCCTGCCGGCGGCGCTGCAACCGCACACGCCGCTGCCGCTGCTGCAACGCCCGGCCGACCTGTGGAACCGGCTGGGCCTGGCGATTCCGGCCTGATCGCAGCGTCGCCGCAAGCAAGCACGGCCCCGCCTCCCGGCTCGGCGAATCCCAGCCCTCCGGGCGTCCGGCCTGGGCGCGCCTGGCCGCCCCCAGGAACGGTGCTTTCCCATTCCCGACTCCCTATTCCCGTCTCCCAGCCCCATTGCTGCGCCGCGGCGTTGATTGTTCACTTATGATTGCTATATTCATATACGAACAGCCGGCAAGCGACGCCCTTCAGGGCGGCGCGCGATCCGGCACCATCCGATCTGGCCCCGATGGGCGGAGGCGTGGCATGCGCAACCCGAGCAGCACCCGAGCCGGCAGACCGAGCGGGCGGTCCGCGTCGGCGATCGACCGAGGCTCGCGCGGGTGTCGGTGACCGCCGCCGTCAGCGCCGGGCCCGACGCCATCGCCCGGCGCCCGCTGGGCCGCAGCGGGGTACAGATCGCCACGCTCGGCTTCGGCGCTGCGCCGATCGGCAATCTGTACGCGGAAGTGGACGAGGCCGTGGCGCTGGCCGCGGTCGCCGCGGCCCATGCCGCCGGCATCCGCCATTTCGACACCGCGCCCTATTACGGCTACGGGCTCAGCGAGCGCCGCCTCGGCCAGGGCCTGCGCGGGCTGCCGCGCGCCAGCTACACGGTGTCGACCAAGGTCGGGCGCCGCGTCTACGACGACCCCGGCGCCGCGCCGGGCCGCGACGGCTTCGCCGTGGCCGGGCGCGGCGCGGCGTTCGACTACAGCCGCGACGGCGTGCTGCGCGAGTTCGAGGCCAGCCTGCAGCGGCTCGGCACCGACCACGTGGACGTGCTGCTGCTGCACGACATCGGCCGCCTCACCCATGGCGACCGCCACCCGGCGATGCTGCGCCAGGCGCTGGACGAAGCGCTGCCGGCGATGGCCGAGCTCAAGGCCGGCGGCGCCTGCCGCGCGATCGGCATCGGCGTCAACGAGGAAGACATCGCGCTGGAGCTGATGCCGCTGTTCCCGCTGGACTGCGTGATGCTGGCCGGCCGCTACACCCTGCTCGAACAGCACGCCGCGCAGCGGATCATGGCGCAGGCGCTGCAACAGCAGATCGGCATCCTGGTCGCCGGGCCGTACAGTTCGGGCCTGCTCAGCGACGCGCGCGGCCCGGGCGCCACCTACAACTACGCGCCGGTGGATCCGCGCACGCTGCAGCATGCGCAGCAGCTGTTCGCGGCCTGCGCCGCGCATGACGTGGATGTGGGCGCGGCGGCGCTGCAGTTCCCGCTGGCGCACCCGGCGGTCGCCACCGTGGTCGCCGGCATGCGCACGCCGGCGGAGGTGGCCAGCGCCGCCACGCGCCTGCGCGCGCCGATCCCGCGCGCGCTGTGGCGCGACCTGCGCAACCAGGGCCTGCTGCAGGCGCAGGTGCCGACGCCGTGAACGTGGTCGATGCGCACGTGCACTTCTGGCAGCTGGCGCGCGGCGACTACGCCTGGCTGACGCCCGATCTGGCCGCGTTGTATCGCGACTTCGTGCCCGAAGACCTGAGCGCCACGCTCGATGCGCACGGCGTGCAGGCGATCGTCGCGGTGCAGGCGGCGCAGACCGAGGCGGAGAGCCGCTACCTGCTGCAGCTGGCGCGTGCGCAGCCGCGCATCGCCGGCGTGGTCGGCTGGGTCGATTTCGAGGCCGGCGACGCCGCCGCGCGCATCGCCGCGCTGTGCGCCGAGGGCGAGGGCCTGCTCAAGGGCCTGCGGCCGATGGTGCAGGACCTGGCCGATCCGCAATGGCTGGCGCGGCCGCAGCTGGACCCCGCGTTCGACGCGTTGCTGCGCCACGGACTGGCGTTCGACGCGCTGGTCAAGCCGCTGCACCTGCCGGCGCTGCAGGCGCGGCTGCAGCGCCACCCGCAGCTGCGCGTGGTGCTCGACCATGCCGCCAAGCCGGCGATCGGCGGCGACGGTTTCGCCGCCTGGGCCGACGGCCTGGCGCGCCTCGCGCAACATCCGAACGTGCTGTGCAAGCTGTCCGGCCTGCTCACCGAAGTGCCTGCGGGCGCCATTGCCGATGCCGCGGCGCTCGAGCCGTACGTGGCGCAGGTGTTCGCCAGCTTCGGCCCGCAACGGGTCATGTGGGGCAGCGACTGGCCGGTGCTGACCCAGCGCGCCGGCTATGGCGACTGGTTCGCGCTGGCGCAGGCGCTGGTCGCGCGGCATGCCGCCGGCCACGCCGCCGACGTGTTCGCCGGCACCGCGCGCCGTTTCTACCGGCTGCCCGATTCCCTTCCTTCCACCGACCGGAAACCCCCACGATGAACACGCCCGCATTCCACCGCCGGAGCCGCGCATGAGCGGCCGGCTGCACGGCAAGCGTTGCCTGATCACCGCCGCCGGCGCCGGCATCGGCCGCGAGAGCGCGCTGGCCTGCGCGCGCGAAGGCGCGCAGGTGCTGGCCACCGACATCGATGCCGCCGCGCTGCAGGCGCTGGCCGCCGAGGCGCCGACCATCGTCACGCAGGCGCTGGACGTCACCGACCCCGCCGCGATCCAGGCGCTGGTCGCGGCCAACCCGGCCTTCGACGTGCTGTTCAACTGCGCCGGCTACGTGCACCAGGGCAGCATCCTGGACTGCGACGAGCCGGCGTGGCGGCGCTCGTTCGCGATCAACGTCGATGCGATGTACTACCTGTGCCAGGCGGTATTGCCGGGCATGCTGCAGCAGGGCCGCGGCAGCATCGTCAACATGTCCTCGGTGGCCTCGAGCATCAAGGGCGTGCCGAACCGCTTCGCCTACGGCGTGACCAAGGCCGCGGTGATCGGGCTGAGCAAGGCCATCGCCGCCGACTACGTGGCCCAGGGCATCCGCTGCAACGCGATCTGCCCGGGCACGATCAGGACCCCGTCGCTGGCGCAGCGCGTGCAGGCGCTCGGCGGCGACGAGCAGGCGGTATGGAAGAGCTTCACCGACCGCCAGCCGATGGGCCGCCTCGGCGACCCGCGCGAGATCGCGCAGCTGGTGGTGTACCTGGCCTCGGACGAATCCTCGTTCACCACCGGCCAGACCCACATCATCGACGGCGGCTGGTCGAACTGACCGCGCCGGCCTTCCCCTCACACAAGGACACTCCATGAAACTGCTGCGCTACGGCGAACCCGGCCACGAACGTCCAGCCCTGCTCGACGCCGACGGCCACCTGCGCGACCTGTCGGCGGTGATCGACGATGTCGCCGGCGACCATCTCACCAATGCCGGCCTGGACGCGCTGCGCGCGCTCGACCCGGCCACCTTGCCGAAGGTGCAGAGCGAGGTGCGCTACGGGCCGGCGGTGGGCCGCGTCGGCAAGTTCATCTGCGTCGGCCTGAACTACGCCGACCACGCCGCCGAATCGGGGATGGCGGTGCCGGAGATGCCGATCCTGTTCATGAAGGCGACCACCGCGATCAGCGGCCCCAACGACACGGTGACGCTGCCCCGCGGCTCGAAGAAGAGCGACTGGGAAGTGGAACTGGGCGTGGTGATCGGCGACGTCGCCCGCGACGTGAGCGTGGACGAGGCGATGCGGCACGTCGCCGGCTACGCGGTGATCAACGACCTGTCCGAGCGCGAGTTCCAGCTCGAGCACGGCGGGCAGTGGGTCAAGGGCAAGAGCTGCGACGGCTTCGGCCCGCTCGGCCCGTGGCTGGTCACCCGCGACGACGTGCCGGACCCGCAGAACCTGTCGATGTGGCTGGAGGTCAACGGCCACCGCTACCAGAACGGCAGCACGCGCACGATGGTGTTCGGCGTGGCCGAGCTGGTCAGCCACATCAGCCGCTACATGACGCTGATGCCCGGCGACGTGATCAGCACCGGCACGCCGCCGGGCGTGGGCCTGGGGCAGAAGCCGCCGGTGTACCTGAAGCCGGGCGACGTGATGGCGCTGGGCATCGAAGGCCTGGGCGAACAGCGCCAGGCCGTCGTCGCCCACCCCCGCGACGCGCAGTAAGACAAAGCCCTCTCCCATCGGGAGAGGGGTTGGGGTGAGGGTACGGGGCGAAGCCACCTCGCAATGCATGCGCAGGCAGTTTCCGCCCCACCTTCTTCCGCATTCCATGCGTGGGCACAGCCGCGTCCGCTGCGTTCGCGCATCCGGAGGGTGTTGTGGGTACATCGCCCGCACCCTCACCCCAACCCCGCTTCCGGGGAGAGGGGCCCACACAGCGCTTTTTTCCACCGCCTCACCGACCAGGATCCCCATGAGCAAAATCGTTGCCCTCGAGACCTTCGACGTGCGTTTCCCCACTTCGCGCGAACTGGACGGTTCCGATGCGATGAACCCGGATCCGGACTACTCGGCCGCCTACCTGCGCCTGCGCACCGACACCGACGACGGCCTGGCCGGCTACGGCCTGGTGTTCACCATCGGCCGCGGCAACGACGTGCAGAGCGCGGCGATCGCGGCGCTGTCGCACCACGTGGTCGGGCGCGAGGTGGAGGAGGTGATCGGCGACCTCGGCGGCTTCGCGCGCAGCCTGACCGACGATTCGCAGCTGCGCTGGCTGGGCCCGGAGAAGGGCGTGATGCACATGGCCATCGGCGGCGTCATCAACGCCGCCTGGGACATGGCCGCGCGCCGCGCCGGCAAGCCGCTGTGGCGCTACATCGCCGAGCTGTCGCCGGAGCAGCTGGTGGCCACCATCGACTTCCGCTACCTGACCGACGCGCTGACCCCGGACGAAGCGCTGGCGATGCTGCGCGCGGCCGAACCGCAGCGCGCCGCGCGCACGCAGACGCTGCTCGAACAGGGCTATCCGGCATACACGACCTCGCCGGGCTGGCTCGGCTATTCCGACGAGAAGCTGGTGCGCCTGGCCAGGGAAGCGGTGGCCGAGGGCTTCCGCACGATCAAGCTCAAGGTCGGCGCCAACGTGCAGGACGACATCCGCCGCTGCGGCCTGGCGCGCGAGGCGATCGGGCCGGACATCGCGATGGCGGTGGACGCCAACCAGCGCTGGGACGTGGGCCCGGCGATCGCCTGGATGCGCCAGCTGGCCGAATTCGACATCGCCTGGATCGAGGAGCCGACCAGCCCGGACGACGTGCTCGGCCATGCCGCGATCCGCCGCGGCATCGCGCCGGTGCCGGTATCCACCGGCGAGCACACCCAGAACCGGGTGGTGTTCAAGCAACTGCTGCAGGCCGGCGCGGTGGACCTGATCCAGATCGACGCCGCGCGCGTGGGCGGCGTCAACGAGAACCTGGCGATCCTGCTGCTGGCGGCGAAGTTCGGCGTGCGCGTGTTCCCGCATGCAGGCGGCGTCGGCCTGTGCGAACTGGTGCAGCACCTGGCGATGGCCGATTTCGTCGCCATCACCGGCAGGATGGAGGACCGCGCGATCGAGTTCGTCGACCACCTGCACCAGCACTTCGTCGATCCGGTGCGGATCGACCACGGCCGCTACCTGGCACCGACCCAGCCCGGCTTCTCGGCCGAGATGCACGCGGAATCGGTCACCCAGTACCTGTATCCGGACGGCCCGTTCTGGAGCGCGGACCTGGCAGCGCAGCAGGCATGACGCCGTAGGCGTGCGCGGCCCCGCGCCGCGCACGCTCGCCCTGTAGGAGCGGCTTCAGCCGCGACGAGCGAAGCGGCGGACCTGCCGGCTTCGGAACCAGTCGGGGCTGAAGCCCCTCCCACAGTGCACCCAGCGAGCCTGCCGCAAGCCCTGTAGGAGCGACTTCAGTCGCGACGAGCGAAGCGGTGGATCTGCCGGCTTCGGGAACAGTCGGGGCTGAAGCCCCTCCTACAGTGCACCCAGCAAGCCTGCCGCAAGCCCCTGTGGGAGCGACTTCAGTCGCGACGAACGAAGTGGCGGACCTGATAGCTTCGGAAGCCATCGGGACCGACGTCCTTCCCACAGTGTCCACGGCCTACGTCACATGACGATTTTGTAGGAGCGACTTCAGTCGCGACACGCTCTACCCACGCAGACTGTCGCGGCTGAAGCCGCTCCTACAGAATGATGCCTCGGCAGGGTAGGGCCGCAGCGCTAACAGAGACCTCAATCGCTCGCCTGCGCCCGCGCCTGTTCCGCCACCGCCGCCTGCAGCGAGAAAATCTGCAACGCCTCGCGCCACTTCTCGCCCGGCGCCGAACCCGGCAGCGGTTTCTGGAAGCGCCACATCAGCTCTTCCCAGGCCTGCACGCGCGGATCGGCCGCGTCGGCGGCAGCCTTGGCCGCGGGCGAATAGTCTTCGTCCACCTCCATCAGCATCACCAGGCGGTCGCCGCAGCGGTGGATGTCCAGTTCGCGGATGCCGGCCGCCTGCAGCGAGGCGACGATCTCCGGCCACACCGTGTCCGGGCGGTGCCAGCGTTCGTATTCGGCGATCAGCGCCGGGTCGTCGTGCAGGTCCAGCAGGTAGCAATGGCGCGGCATCTCAGGCTCCGGTTGCGGCGGTGGCGCGCAGGGCCGCGGCGCGGCCCTGCGCGTGCAACGCAAAGCCCAGGATCACCGCGAAGCACAGCGCCGGCACCGCCATCGCCCAGTGGATGCCGGCGCGGTCGGACACCGCGCCCATCATCGCGGTCAGTGCGGCGCCGCCGATGATCGCCATCACGATCAGCGACGAGCCGAGCTTGCGCGCGTCGTCGTTCAAGCCGTCCAGGCCCAGCGCGAAGATGGTCGGGAACATCACCGACATGAACAGGCTGCTGGCCACCAGCGCGTACAGCCCGGTCCAGCCCGGCAGCGCGATCGCCACGCCGCACAGCAGCAGGTTGAGCAGCGCGAACGCGCCCAGCAGCCGCGCCGGCGCCACGTAGCGCAACAGCGCGGTGCCGATGAAGCGGCCGGCCATGAACAGCA
The DNA here is from genome assembly GCF_025665335.1 of Xanthomonas sp. AM6. Taxonomy (NCBI): domain Bacteria; kingdom Pseudomonadati; phylum Pseudomonadota; class Gammaproteobacteria; order Lysobacterales; family Lysobacteraceae; genus Xanthomonas; species Xanthomonas sp. AM6. Next base: position 4,491,356 of record NZ_CP106869.1, on the reverse strand, counting down.
CCAGCGAGATGGTCAGGAAGCTGGCCGCGGTCTTCTCCGGCGTGCCCGGCACCGCGTCCTGCAGGTAGCGGATCAGGTAGCTCCAGATGCCGACCTGCGCGCCGACGTAGAAGAACTGCGCGACCACCGCGAACACGAAGCGGCCGTTGCGCAGCAGCGGGCCGAAATAGGCCCTGCCGCCGCTGGCGTCGGCGCCGCTGTCGCGGGTGGCCGGGAAGCGGGTCAGCGCGATCAGCAGCGCCCACACCACCACCACCGCGCCGAGGATCAGGTACGGGGTCTGCACCGCCGCCGATTCGGCGGCGAAGAAGGCCTCGCGCGCGGCCGGCGTCATCGCCGCCAGCTGCTGCGGCGTGTGTTCCACGCCGGACAGGATGAAGTGCTGGCCGATCAGCACGCCGGTGATCGAGCCCAGCGGATTGAACGCCTGCGCCAGGTTCAGCCGCCGCGCCGCGCCCTCGGCCGGGCCGAGCACGGTGACCAGCGGATTGGCGGTGGTTTCCAGGAACGCCAGGCCGCTGGCGATCACGAACAGCGCCAGCAGGAACAACCCGTAGGTGTGCTCCTGCGCGGCCGGGTAGAACAGGAACGCGCCGGCCGCGTACAGCAGCAGCCCCAGCACCACCGCGGCCTTGTAGCTGAAGCGGCGCATGAACATCGCCGCGGGAATCGCGAACACGAAGTAGCCTAGGTAGAACGCGCTCTGCACCAGCCCGGCCTGCAGGTCGGACAGCTCGAACGCCTTCTTGAACTGCTTGATCAGGATGTCGTTGAGGTTGTTCGCCATGCCCCAGAGAAAGAACAGGCTGACGATCAGGACCAGGGGCACGAGGGCGGTACGCGCCAGGCTGCCGGGCGCCGCCGGCGCGGTGTCGCTGCTGTAGTGCATGCCGCCTACCCCTCCCAGGATGTGCCGCGTCGCGTTGAGTTGTGGCCGGAGCGTACTGCGCCCGCGGCCGCCATGCAAATATAAAATCCGTGTTTATATTTGCATGGAATGGCCGGGCGTGCGGATTGTCCAAGGGACGGCATCCGCTGTCTTTGGCAGGTTGGTCGCGCCCGCTCGGCGCGTCGCCTTCGCGCCAGGGCAGGCCGTTCGCGCTGCGCTTGCGTCCACGGCATTCCCTGTACCCTAGCGCCCTTTCCACCTTGCCGGGCCTCGACGGAATGACCACGCCCCCGCCCAAATACCGCGCTCCCGCCCTGGACAAGGGCCTGGACATCCTCGAACTGCTGGCACGCGATGCGCGGCCGATGACCATGAGCGAGATCTCGCAGGGCATCGGCCGCTCGCGCGGGGAGATCTTCCGCATGCTGCAGGTGCTGGAAGAGCGCGGCTACCTGAGCAAGGGCGGGGCGGGCGAGGGCGGCTACGTGCTGACCAACCGCCTGTTCATGCTGGGCATGCAGCAGCCGCAGGTGCAGAACGTCACCGAGGCGGCGCTGCCGGTGATGCGCCGGCTGGCCGACGCGATCCGCCAGCCCTGCCATCTGGTGGCGCCGTCGGACGACCAGATCGTGGTCATCGCGCAGGTGGACGTGCCCAGCGACCTGGGCCTGGTGGTGCGCCCCGGCCACCGCCGCCCGCTCGCCCATTCCACCTCCGGCCTGGTGCTGTTCGCGTTCCAGCACGAAGACGCACAGGCGCGGCTGCTGCAGCGCCTGGACGCCAGCGACGTGGCCTACGACCGCGACGCGTTCGTCGCCGCCGCGCGGCAGGTGCATGCGGTGGGCTACAGCATCCATCCCAGCGAAGCGGTGGTCGGCGTGATCGACCTGACCGCGCCGATCCTGCAGCACGGCAGCGCCATCTACACGCTGACCGTGCCCTTCATCGAACGCCGCCCGCAGGAAATCGACGCGGAAGCCGCGATGCAGGCGGTGTGCGCGGCGGCGGCGGAGATCACCCGCGCGCTGATGTACAGCCCGCCGCGCAACGGCGCGGGCTGAACCCCGGTTCGATCCTGCCGCCGGCCGGTGCGAAGGCCAGCGGGAGGAGGCTGCGTCGGTCGCCCATGGCGACGCGGCGTCGCCGAAGCGGCGCCGCGGCAATCGCCACCGGACCCGCGCGGGATGGCGTTGCAGTCCGGCCACCGGCGGCGGCGATGCAGGGCGTCGGTTGCGGTGCCGAGCCGTTCGCTGTCATCGCGCCAGACCCATGACACCGGCCAGAAGCGGCCGGATCGGCCTCGTCCTCATGCCGCTTGCTCCACCCCGGTCACCAGCCCCAGCCGGATCAGGCTTTCGGCGGTGGCGACGATGGCGTCCTCGCGCGGACGCGGTGTCCAGCCCAGCAGGCGCCTGGCCTTCTCGCTGGTGGCGTTCATGTTCCGCCCCAGCAACGGCACCGAGCCGCGCATGGCCGGATCCTTCAGCGCGCCCAGGCGCACCACCCAGTTGGGAAGCACCCGCGTATTGACCTTGCGCGCCGCCGTTCCCATGCGTTGCTTCAGCACCTGCGCCACCTCGCCCAGCCACAGGCTGTCGCCCGCGATCGCGATGAAGCGCTCGCCGTTGGCGGCCGGATCCGTCATCGCGCGCAGGTGCAGGTCTGCGACATCGCGCACGTCGACGAAGCCGCAGTTGATCTTCGGGCAGCCGGGCTGCCCTTCCAGCAGGTGCTTGATCAGGCGGATCGAGTGCGAGTAGTCCGCGCCCAGTACCGGGCCGAGCACCGCGGTCGGATTGACCACGGACAGCTCCAGCCCGTTGCCTTCGCGCGCGACGAAGTCCCACGCGGCGCGCTCGGAGAGCGTCTTCGATTTCTGGTAAAGCCAGACATCGCCGGACAGGTCGCTCCAGTCGGTCTCGTCGAACGGCCTGTCCCTCTTGCCGTGTCCCGCACAGATCGCGCCGAAGGCGGAGGTCAGCACGACGCGGGCGACGCCGGCCGCGCGCGCGGCGCGCAGCACGCGCAGGTTCCCGTCCACGGCGGGCCTGACCCAGTCGTCCTCGGATGTCTGCTGGCCGGTCGGCGTCGGCGAGGCGCCGTGCATGACGTAGGCGCATCCCGCCGCCGCGTCCGCCCAGTGCTCGTCCCTGTCCAGGTCGGCCTGGACGAAGGACAGGCGCTCGCCGGGCTCGGCGCCGCCCGCCTGCAGCTGCTGCCGCACTTCCGCTTCGCGCGCCAGCGTGCGCACGGTGGTGCGGACCCGATAGCCCGCGCCGAGCAGCGCCAGGATGCAGTACTGCGCGATGAAACCGGTGCCTCCGGTGACCAGCACGGTCTTGTTCATGTCGTGTCCTCCATGCCGCCGCGTGGGTGATCCGGCGCTCGAAGCTGGCATGTATACACCTGTATACATCCGGTGCGGACGTTTGTCTACGCGCGTATACTTGGGCCATGAAGAACGCCGCCAGCGCCCCCAAGCCCCGCCCGCGCGATGCCGAAGCCACGCGCGAGGCGATCCTCGCGTCCGCCCGCCGCGCGTTCGCCCAGTCCGGCTACGACGGCGCAGGGGTGCGCGAGATCGCGGCGGGCGCCGGGGTGACGGCGATGATGGTGAACCGCTACTTCGGCTCCAAGGAGCAGTTGTTCGCCGAAGTGGTCGAAGCGACCATGACCCAGGGCAGCCTGATCGCAGGCGGCATCATGGATCGGCCGGATCCCGGCAAGGCGCTGGCCGAAGCGCTGGTCAGGATGACGCGCGCCGATGCCACGCCGCTGGACGGTTTCCTCATCACCTTCCATTCCGCATCCAGCCCGCTGGCGGCGCACATAGGCCGCGACAAGATCGCCGCCCATCATCTGAAGACGGTCACCGCCGCCCTGGACGGCGCGCTTCCCGCCGAACGCGCGGCGCTGATCCTGGCCATGATCTCGGGCTTCCAGGTCATGCGGCAGATGATCGCCTTGCCCGCGCTGGCCGACGCCGACGAGACCGAGCTCGCCCAGCTCCTTGGCCAGGTGTTCGACCGGTTGATCGGCTCCAGCTAGGCCGCCGCTGCGTCGCCTGCGGTGGCGGATCCGACGGTCGATGCGGCGCACCCTGGAGCGCTGCATGGGCACCGCGAGTGCTGCCTGGGCGAAGAGGTCATCGCACCGGCAGCCGAAGGCGTTGAAGGCTCGCGGGCGGCGAGGCGAACCCTGAATCGAAGCGCGTTCCGGTCCGGCCGACAGCGCCGCCAGGCCGGTTCCTCCTTGCCGGGCAGGGGGGCCATCCGGCCATCGGAAATGCGCTGGTGCAGTGCAGCGTGCATTGTCACCGCTTCATAATTATATCGTAATTACACTTTCGGCCGGCCGCGCCGCCAGGCGCTGCCGCCTCCCTTTCGCCGACGGAAAGCCTCATGTCTCAAGACTGGAACACGCTCGCCGACAATCGCCGGCAGCGCCTGCAGCGGGCCGAAGGGCTGGCGCGCGGGCGGCTGGTGGACGCCAAGGACGCGGTGGCGCTGCTGGAGGCGGTGATCGAGCCGGGCGACCGCGTGTGCGTGGAGGGCAACAACCAGAAGCAGGCCGATTTCCTGTCGCAATGCCTGACCGAGGTCGATCCGGCGCGGGTGCACGGGCTGCACCTGCTGCAATCGGTGCTGGCGCTGCCGGCGCACCTGGACGTGTTCGAGCGCGGCATCGCCCAGCGCCTGGATTTCTCCTTCTCCGGGCCGCAGGCGCTGCGCCTGGCGCGGCTGGTCGCCGACAAGCGCATCGAGATCGGCGCGATCCACACCTACCTGGAACTGTTCGGCCGCTACTTCGTCGACCTGACCCCGCGCGTGGCGCTGGTCGCGGCGCAGGCCGCCGACCGCCACGGCAATCTCTACACCGGGCCGAACACCGAGGACACGCCGGTGATCGCCGAGGCCACCGCGTTCAAGGGCGGCATCGTCATCGCCCAGGTCAACGAGATCGTGGACACGCTGCCGCGCGTGGACATTCCCGCCGACTGGGTCGGCTATGTGGTGCAGGCGCCGCGCCCGCACTACATCGAACCGCTGTTCACCCGCGACCCGGCGCAGATCTCCGAGATCCAGGTGCTGATGGCGATGATGGCGATCAAGGGCATCTACGCCGAGTACGGCGTGGACCGGCTCAACCACGGCATCGGCTTCGACACCGCGGCGATCGAACTGCTGCTGCCGACCTACGCCGAGTCGCTGGGCCTGCGCGGCAGGATCTGCCGGCACTGGGCGCTGAATCCGCATCCGGCGCTGATCCCGGCGATCGAGTCGGGCTTCGTCAAATCGGTGCATTCGTTCGGCTCGGAACTGGGCATGGAGAAGTACATCGCTGCGCGCGCGGACGTGTTCTTCGCCGGCCCGGACGGCTCGATGCGCTCCAACCGCGCGTTCTCGCAGACCGCCGGCCTGTACGCCTGCGACATGTTCATCGGCTCCACGCTGCAGATCGACCTGCAGGGCAACAGCTCCACCGCCACCCGCGACCGCATCGCCGGCTTCGGCGGCGCGCCGAACATGGGCTCGGACGCGCGCGGGCGCCGCCACGGCAGCGCCGCCTGGCTCAAGGCCGGGCGCGAGGCCGCGCGCCCGGGCGAGATGCCGCGCGGGCGCAAGCTGGTGGTGCAGATGGTGGAGACCTTCCGCGAACACATGGCGCCGGCCTTCGTCGAACGGCTCGACGCGTGGGAACTGGCCGAGCGCGCGAACCTGCCGCTGCCGCCGGTGATGATCTACGGCGACGACGTCAGCCATGTCTTGACCGAAGAAGGCATCGCCAACCTGCTGCTGTGCCGCAGCGCCGAGGAACGCGAGCAGGCGATCCGCGGCGTGGCCGGCTACACCGCGGTGGGCCTGGGCCGCGACAAGCGCATGGTCGAGAACCTGCGCGACCGCGGCGTGATCCGCCGCCCCGAGGACCTGGGCATCCGCCTGCGCGACGCCAGCCGCGACCTGCTGGCCGCGCGCAGCGTCAAGGATCTGGTGCGCTGGTCCGGCGGCCTGTACGCGCCGCCGCAACGCTTCCGCAACTGGTAAGGGGACACCATGGAAACCCTTCGCTATCGCTACGACGGGCGCCTGGCGCCGAACGGCCGGCGCGACCACGTGCTGGTCGGCGTGGTGTCGTCCGGCAACCTGGAAGTGCTGATCGAGCCGCAGGAGCTGGGCGGCGCGATGCAGATCGAGATCGTCACCGCCGCCGACGGGTTCGGCGCGATCTGGCAGGCGGTGCTGGACGATTTCGCCACGCGCCACCCGCTGCGCGACGTGCGCATCTCGATCAACGACGTCGGCGCCACGCCGGCGGTGGTCGGGCTGCGCCTGGACCAGGCGGTGGAAGCCTTGCAGGAGGATGCGTGATGCGTCGGCGTTCTGGATCGGCCGGGAGCCGCGGCGCACACGCTGTGCTTCCTGTGGGAGGGGCTGTGGCCCCGGCTGTGCGCGCAGCCTGGGACATGTCGGCTCCGTTCGTCGCGGCTGAAGCCGCCCCTACAGAGGGCCGCGCGCTTGTGGGAGTTGCTTCGGCTCCGACGGCATGCGCGGCGGGCGCCATTCGGACTTCGTTCGTCGCGACTGAAGTCGCTCCCACAGTGGATGTCACGTTTGCGCGAAACCTTGTGCGAGGGGCTTCAGCCCCGACGCGATCCGCCTCCGCCGCTTGGACGGCGCCTGTCGCAATCCAAGCCGATGCCGCAGCGAACGATTCTTTTGCATCGCCCATCCCGCACGTCTACCGTCCACTCCGGAGGAGCGCATGAGCGCCGTCCCCACCCACCGCCGCCCGCGCAGCTTCTATGAAGCCGATGCGCGCGAGCGCATCGCCGGCCTGCTCGATCCCGGCTCGTTCCGCGAATTCGTCGGCCCGCGCCAGCGCGCGATGAGCCCGCACCTGGCGCAGCTGGACCAGCCCGGCGCGTTCGACGACGGCATCGTCGTCGGCGAAGGCCGGCTCGACGGGCGCACGGTGTTGATCGCCGCGCAGCAGGGCCAGTTCATGGGCGGGGCGGTCGGCGAGGTGCACGGCGCCAAGCTCACCGGCCTGCTGCAGCGCGCGATCGCGACCAGGCCGGCGGCGGTGCTGCTGCTGCCCGATACCGGCGGCGTGCGCCTGCACGAGGCCAATGCCGGCCTGATCGCCATTTCCGAGATCATGCGCGCCACGCTGGAGGCCCGCGCCGCCGGCGTGCCGGTGCTGGCGCTGATCGGCAGCGGCAACGGCTGCTTCGGCGGCATGGGCATCGTCAGCCGCTGCTGCTCGCGCATCGTCATGTCCGAGGAAGGGCGGCTGGGCCTGTCGGGCCCGGAAGTGATCGAGACCGTGCGCGGCGTGGAGGAATTCGATTCGCGCGATCGCGCGCTGGTGTGGCGCGTGACTGGTGGCAAGCACCGCTACCTGCTCGGCGAGGCGCAGGCCCTGGTCGCCGATGCGATCGAGGACTTCCGCGCCGCGGCGATCGCCGCGCTGGCGGCGCCGGCGCCGGCCGAGGACGACGACGGCCTGGCGCGCATCGCCGCCGAACATGCAGAACTGCGCCGGCGCCTGGACACCTACGGCGATTGCCGCGACGGCGTGGAGATCTGGCGCCGACAAGGCATCGCCGATCCCGAGGCGCTGCCGCTGCTGGACACCGCCGCCTTCCTTGCCGCCGTCGCCGACCGGAGTCCGTGATGGAACTGACGCCTTTGCTGGAGCAACTGTTTCCGCTCGGTCACCGCGTCGAGGTGCGCGACGGGGTGATCGTCGGCAGCGCCACCACCGCGCTGGGCGAGGTCACCGTGATCGGCAGCGCGGACAAGCTGGAGGTCGGCGTGGAGCATGCACTGGCGCTGGCCGCCGCGGTGCTGGACAGCACCCGCGCGCAGCCGCAGCGGCCGATCGTGATGCTGGTCGATACCGCCGGCCAGCGGCCCTCGCGCAAGGACGAACTGCTTGGCATCAACGGCTATTTCGGCCATCTGGCGCAGTGTCTGGACCTGGCGCGGCGGCGCGGCGCGCGGCTGCTGACGCTGGTCTACGGCGAATCGGTCAGCGGCGGCTTCCTGGCGTTCGGGCTGATGGCCGATGCGATCTACGCGCTGCCCGAGGCGCAGGTGCGGGTGATGGACCTGCGCGCGATGGCGCGGGTCACCAAGCAGCCGCTGGAGAAGCTGCAGGCCCTGAGCAAGAGTTCGCCGGTGTTCGCGCCGGGCGTGGAGAACTACGTGGCGATGGGCGCGGTGCAGGCGCTGTGGCAGGGCGACCTGGCCGCAGCGCTGCTCGCCGCGCTGCAGGAACCGCTGCACGGCGACGAACGCGCGCAACGCGGCGCCGAGCGCAACGGCCGCCTGCTGGCGGCGCCGATCGCCGCGGAGGTCGCTGCCGGCCATGCATGAGCCGCCTGCCCGGCACGACCTGGTCTGGTTGGCGGCCGATGCGCCGTGGCAGGCGCGCACGCCGGGCGCGCAGGCGCGGTTGCGCGCGTGGTTCGCGGCCGGGCACCCGGCGATCGTGGCGCGCGGCGATCGCGGCGACGATCCGGAGCTGTTGCGTCTCGGCGTGCCGTTGCCGCCGGCCGAGGGCAAGCAGCGCCTGTCGCTGTCGGCCGAGCGCGGCGCGGTGGTGCGGCACCGCCCGCCGCTGACGCTGGACGAGGTCTGCGCGCAGCTGCAGGCGCCCCCCGAATGGCAACAGCCGTTGCGCGACCTGCAGGCGCTGGCCGCCACGCACGGCCTGACGCCGCGCGTGTTCGGCGCCTTCGCCTGGCAGGCGCTGACCGGCTTGCCCTACGTGCATGCCGGCTCGGACATCGACCTGCTGTGGCAGCTGCCCACGCCGGCGCAGGCCACCGCGCTGCTCGCCGACCTGGCGCGCTGGGAACAACGCCACGGCCGCCGCGCCGACGGCGAAGTGCTGCTGCCCGACGGCAGCGCGGTGAGCTGGCGCGAGCTCGCCGGCGACAGCGCGCAACTGCTGGTCAAGGCGCTGCGCGACTGCCGGCTGCAGCCGCGCGCGGCGCTGCTGCAGGCATGGGAGGCGTGATGGACCTGCAGGCGAAGCGCAGCATGGAGGACGACAGCGTTGCGGCGTTGGCTTCCGCCGCCGCGGACAGGGAGGCGCCACAAGCGGCCAGGACTGAAGCCCGTCCTGCAGTGAAGCCAGCCGATCATTCACCGCCCCCTGTAGGAGCGGCTTCAGCCGCGACGAACGCAGCGGCGAACCTCCGGGCTTCGGAAGCCGTCGGGACTGAAGTCCCTCCCACAGTGCAGGTCGCCAGCGATCCGCGAATCTCTGCGGGAGCGACTTCCGTCGCGACGAACGAAGCAGCGAGCTCCCGGGAGTCGGAAGCTTTCGGCACCGAAACCCGTTTCCAGGCGAATCCAGCCAGCCCCTCTCCGCATCCTGTAGGAGCGGCTTCAGCCGCGACGAACGCAGCGGGGATCCTTCCGACCTTTGAAGCAGTCGGCGCCGACGCCCATTCCCCAGCGGAACCATCCAGCCGCGCGTCACGTCCTGTGGGAGCGACTTCAGTCGCGACGAACGCAGCGGGGGGCCTCCCGGTATCGGAATCGGTCCACACCGATGCGTCGCACGCAGGGCAACGCGCAAGCAACCCGCAATCGGCACGTGCAGCGGCGAAGACCGCGGCGACCATTGCCAATGCCGCCGCCGAAACGCGGCGGGTTCGCGCAACCCGGCAGCATGCTCACGCCGATTGCGGTCCCACCCCGCATCGCCTCGGCCGTCTCGCCGTCGCCAGCCTGCATGCGGAACTGGCCTGCGCGCCGAAGCCCGGGCTGGTCACGCCGTTCGATCGCGGCAGCCACGACGACATGGATGCGGGCACCTTCCTGCGCAGCCTGTTCGCGCTGCGCGGCTACTTCGTCGCGATCGCCGCCGCCGGCGCGGCCGAGGCGCCGTTCGCGATGCTGCGCCAGCTCGGCATCGGCGCCGAGCGCGCCATGCTGCGCGCCACCGGCGGCATCAACACCCATCGTGGTGCGATCTTCAGTCTGGGGCTGCTGGTCGCCGCAGCGGCGCGGTTGCGCAACCAGGCATCCGCGGCACCGACCGGCGAGGCGGTCTGCAACGCGGTCGCCCTGTGGCGTGAGGCGTTGCTGGACGCGCCATTGGATCCGCACAGCCATGGCCAGCGCATGCGCCGTGCGCATGGCGTCGCCGGCGTGCGCGAACAGGCTGCCGACGGATTCCCGCTGCTGCGCGAGATTGCGCTGCCGACGCTGCGCGGCGCGCTGCATGCCGGCCTCGCGCACGACGCGGCCATGGCCCAGACCCTGCTGCAGCTGATCGCGCACACCGACGACCTGAACCTGCTGCACCGCGGCGGCCGCGACGGCCTGCGCTTCGCGCAACGCAGCGCGCAGGCCTTCCTCGATGCCGGTGGCGTGAAGCAGCAGGATTGGCAGCAGCGACTCGCACGCCTCGGCGATGCGTTCGTGGCGCGCCGGCTGAGTCCGGGCGGCAGCGCCGACCTGCTCGCCTGCACCTGCTTCCTGCATCGCCAGGAGCAGCCATGAGCCTGGCCCTGCTCTGCCCGGGACAGGGCGCGCAGCACCCGGCGATGTTCGACTACATCGCCGGCGATCCCGCGGCCGAGGCGGTGCTGGCCGCGGCGGCGCAGGTGCTCGGTGCCGATCCGCGCGTGCTGGCCGGCGACGACGCGCGCTACGACAACGCGATCGCGCAGCCGCTGGTCTGCACCGCGGCACTGGCCAATGCCGCGGCGCTGCTGCCGCAGTTGCCGGCGCCGGCCTTGCTGCTCGGCTACAGCATCGGCGAACTGGCCGCGCATGCGCTGGGCGGCGGCCTGGACGCGCCCGCCTGCCTGGCGCTGGCGGTGCAACGCGCGCAGCGCATGGATGCCGCCAGCCGCAACGGCGATGGCCTGATCGCGGTGCAGGGTCTGCTGCGCGACGCGGCCGAGGCGCTGTGCGCGCAGACCGGCCTGCACATCGCGATCGTCAACGGCGACGACCATCTGATCCTCGGCGGCCATGCCGATGCGCTGGCGCAAGGCGAGCGGCAGGCGCGTGCGCTGCGGGCGCGGGCCACACGCCTGCCGGTGGCGGTGGCCGCGCATACGCCGCTGCTGGCGAGCGCGGCGCAGGCGTTCGCCGGCGACCTGCGCGCCTCGCCGCTGGCCGCGCCGCGCGCCGCGTTGCTGGCCGGCATCGACGGGCACCGCATCGGCGACCGCGACGACGCCGTCGCCGCATTGTCGGCGCAGCTGGCGACGACGCTGGACTGGGCCGGGACGCTGCGCCAGGCCGCCGAGCGCGGCGCGCGCGTGTTCCTGGAACTGGGGCCGGGCGGCGCGCTGGCGCGCATCGCGCGCGCGCTGCTGCCGGACTGCCAGGCGCGCTCGGTGGAAGAGTTCGGCAGCCTGGCCGCGGCGGCGGCCTGGGTGCGGCAGGCGGAGCAACGCATGCAGTGATGCAGCCGCGGCGGCGACGGGGGGCGGCGATGGGAGCCGCCGCGCCGCAGCGGAGGTTGGCAGTTGGCGATCGACCCAGGGTGGCGGGTGGCCATTCGCGGCAGTGGTACGGATCCAGCAAGCTCGGGAGGGCGCATGAGTCCACAAATCGCGACGATCATCGGCTTGATCGTCATGTTCATCGTGGCCACGGCGTTGCCGGTCAACATGGGCGCAGTCGCGTTCGCGTTGGCCTTCATCGTCGGTGGCGTTTGGGTCGGCATGGATGGCAAGGAGGTCCTGGCCGGGTTTCCCGGCGACCTGTTCCTGACCCTGGTCGGCATCACCTACCTGTTCGCGATCGCGCGCAACAACGGCACCATCGACCTGCTGGTGCACTGGGCGGTGCGCGCGGTCCGCGGCAGGATCGTGGCGATCCCGTGGGTGATGTTCGTGGTCACCGCGGTGCTGACCGCGTTCGGCGCGCTGGGCCCGGCGGCGGTGGCGATCATCGGCCCGGTCGCGCTGCGCTTCGCCAAGCAGTACAGGATCAATCCGCTGCTGATGGGCCTGCTGGTGATCCATGGCGCGCAGGCCGGCGGCTTCTCGCCGATCAGCGTGTACGGCGGCATCACCAACAAGGTGGTGGAAAAGGCCGGGCTGGACGTGACCGAGATGGCGGTGTTCCTGACCAGCCTCGGCTTCAACCTGCTGATGGCGCTGATCTGCTTCTTCGCCTTCGGCGGCCTGGCGCTGCTGCGCCGCGGCCAGGCGCCGTCGCTGGCCACGGCCGAGTATGTGCCGGTGGGCGACCAGGCCTCGCACCGCCAGTTCGCGATCGAAGGCCATGGCGCGCTGCTGTCGGCCGGCGGCGGCACCCTGTCGACCGACCCGGTGGCGCTGGAGGCGGTGAGCCTGAACCGCGACCGCGTGCTGACCCTGCTCGGCCTGCTCGGCCTGGGCATCGCCTCGCTGATCTACAACCTCAACGTCGGCCTGGTCTCGATCACCGTGGCGGTGGTGCTGGCGCTGCTGTCGCCGAAGGCGCAGAAGGGCGCGGTGGACGGCATCAGCTGGTCCACGGTGCTGCTGATCAGCGGCGTGGTCACCTACGTGGCGGTGTTGCAGGAGAGCGGGGCGGTGGACTACATCGGCAACGGCGTGTCCAGCATCGGCATCCCGCTGCTCGGCGCCTTGCTGGTGTGCTACGTCGGCGGCATCGTCTCCGCGTTCGCCTCCTCGGCGGCGGTGCTGGGCGCGACCATCCCGCTGGCGGTGCCGTTCCTGCTGCAGGGCCACCTCGGCGCGGCCGGCGTGATCTGCGCGCTGGCGATCTCCTCCACGGTGGTGGACGTGAGCCCGTTCTCGACCAACGGCGCGCTGGTGGTGGCCTCGGCCGCCCCGGACGAACGCGAATCGCTGTACAAGCGCTTCCTGATCTACAGCGGCCTGGTGGTCCTGTTCGGCCCGCTGCTGGCGTGGTTGCTGCTGGTGGTGCCGGGGTGGCTGTGAGGCCGGGATTGGGGATTCGGGATCCGGGATTGGTTAAAGCGGATCTCGTTTGCTGAACCCAAATGCGTCGCACAAAAAAAGCGCCGGCCCTGGGTCGGCGCTTTTTTTTTGCAGGGTCTCAAACCCGCGTATCGGCATGTCGGCGCAGCAGATGCCGCTGTTACGAATCCCCAATTCCCAATCCCGAATCCCCGCAGTCCAGCGAATCCCCACTCCCCAATCCCGAATCCCGGCCCCTAGGCAAGGGCGCCGGCACGTTCAGCTTGCCGCCCGCGGCCACGTACATCGCCAGGGCGTTGCCCTGGCTCTGCAGGTGGCGGTTCATGGTGCGCTCGGCGGCTTCGGCGTCGCCGCGGCGGAAGCAGTCCATCAGTTCGCGGTGCTCGGACAGCGATTGCTGCATGCGCCCGGGCGCGAGCAGCTGGCGGCCGCGGTGCATCTTGAGGATGCGGTGCAGGTCGTGGGTGACGCGGATCAGCCATGGGTTGCCGGCGAATTCCTGCACCGATTCGTGGATCAGGTAGTTCTGCCGGTAGTACTCGGCCAGGTCGCCTTCATCGGCGGCCTGCTCCATGCGCGCGTGCAGCGTTTCCAGCCGCGCCAGGCCGGCAGCGTCGACCTTGCGCACCGCCTCGTAGGCGCAGCGTCCTTCCAGCAGCGCCATCACCGGGAACAGCTCGTTGAGGTCTTCCAGGTTCAGCCGGGTCACGCGCGCGCCGCGGCCGGGCTCGATCTGCACCAGGCCTTCGGCGGCGAGCAGTTTCAGGCTCTCGCGCAGCGGGGTGCGGCTGATGCCTAGTTCGGCGACCAGCGCCGGCTCGTCGATCCACTCGCCCGGCGGCAGCACGTAGTCGTAGATCTTCTGCCGCAGCCGCTCGGCCACGTCTTCGTACAGCGCCACGCGCTTGCGCGGCGTGCGGGTGTCGGGCGCGAGGGTCATCGGCGGATCGGAACGCTCTGGAGCCTGCAACGGCGATGCAACCATTCTAGCGGCCGGCGGGAAACGCCGCCGGTGAGGCGTTTCCCGCCGGCATGGCCTATTTGCCTTGCTTCGTGTGTCCGGGCGCTGCGACAGCGCCGATGCTGCGGCGGCCTTGCTGTCCTTTCCGGTGCGTCCGTCCTTGAGCACCTTGGATGCGGCCTTGCCGGCCCTGTCGCCGGTTTTTTCGTTGTTCGCCATGCGCGGTCTCCATGTTGCCGCCGCTGCGGCAGGCCACTGCATGCGCCTGGCCGCGTCAATGCCGCGTCACGAAAAAACGCAGCGATTCACGCGGGTTTGCGCGCCGCCTGGGCAAGGTAGGCACTGGCAAACCAGGAGCACCCCATGACCCCGAGGCTCACCACGACCCGGCTTTCGATTCTCGCGGCGCTGGCCGCCGTGGCGCTGAGCGGCTGCGGCAAGCCGGGCGACCAGACTTCGCGCACCGCGCCGGCGACCTCGCCCGCGCCCACCGCCGCGCCGGTCGGCGGCGAAAGCGGGCGCGCCCCGATCGGTGGCGACGCGTCGGCCAAGGCGATGCTGCAGGTGCTGGAAGGCAATGCGGTGGCGCTGTCGCAACAGGCGCTGTCGCGCAACGTCAGCGGCAGCGTCGCCGACTTCGCCCGCGAGGTGGTCGCCGCGCACCAGGGCGCCACGGTCGCGGACGCCGGCAAGGGCGGACCGGGCGACGCGGAGAAGATCGCCGCGCAGGCGGCCAAGGGCCAGGCGCAGTTGCAGGCGCTGGGCCAGGAGAAGGACGATTCGGCGTACATGAACGCCTACATGGCGACGATGGTGCGCAGCTACTCCGATGCACTGGCGGTGATCGACGCCGAACTGGTGCCGGCGGCGCAGCAGGACGCGACCAAGCAGGAGCTGCAGCAGGCGCGCAAGCGCATCGCCGAGCAACTGGAGCGCGCGCAGGCGCTGGCCTCGGCGCGTTATTGAGCGGAGTTACACGACGCTCGTAGCCCTCGTCCGGCCCTGCGGGCCACCTTCCCCCAAAACGGGACCATGGTCCCGATGGGAGAAGGGGACAGCCGCTAGCCCCTTCCTCTAGGGAGAGGGGTTGGTTGCGATGTGCGGTTTTCCGCGGCCATTCGCCATGGAACAACCGCTAACCGCTCGCGGTGCCCGCGGCCGTCGCGAGCGGCGCCGGCCGCTCCTCGCGCCCGTCCGGATGCCGCGCGAAGCGGCTCGGGTCGCTCCCGTGCACCGGCGCCTCGTCCTTCCACGGCCAGCCGCCGAACTGGGTGCGGCGGTAGTCGGCCATGGCCTGTGCGATCTCGGCCTGGGTGTTCATCACGAAGGGGCCATGTTGCGCCACCGGTTCGGCGATCGGCCGGCCCTGCAGCACCAGGAACTCGCTTGCGGCCGCGTCGCCGTTGACCAGTTCGACCGCCTGGTCGGCGCGCAACTCGATGGCGGCGTGGTGCGGCACCCCGCGTCCACCTACGCTCACCGATGCGCCCTTGAAGAAGTACAGGCTGCGGCGCGTACCGCGGCCTTGCGCGGCGGGCAGCGTCCAGCGCGCGCCGGGCGCCATGCGGATGGTCCAGATGGCGACGTCGGCGTCGTCCTGCGCGGCCCACGAATCCGGCGGCGGCGCAAGCGGGCCGCCGGCGCTGCCGGGCGCGGCGTCGACGGGGCCGATGCGGCCGGCCACGCAGGCCACGTCGGTGGTACGGCCGGCGGCGTCGGTGGCGGTGAAGCGCGGCAGGTCCTGCGCCCAGAACATGGTGAAGTGCGGTGCCGCCAGCTTGCTGCGCGCCGGCAGGTTGAGCCAGATCTGGAACAGTTCCAGCGGGTTGGGCGCCTGGGTGTCGAGCAGCGGGAACATTTCCGAATGGACGATGCCCGCACCGGCCGTCACCCATTGCACGTCGCCGGCGCCGAAGCGCGCGGCCGCGCCGAGCGAGTCGGCATGGTCGATGAGACCCTGGCGCACGATGGTCACGGTCTCGAAGCCGCGGTGCGGGTGGCCGGGAAAGCCGGGGATGTCGCGGCCGTGATACATGCTCCAGCCGTCCTTGCGGCTGAAGTCCTGCCCGATGTCGCGGCCCTGCAGCGATGCCGCCGGCCCCATCGCGCCGTTGCCGGCGGGGTAGGCGTCGTCGTGATGGACGCAGAACAGGAACGGGTCGATCGTTTCCCATGGAAAGCCGAGCGGCTTGATCTGGACGACGGGGTCGGTCATGAGGAGGTCCTTCGCGGGCGCCGGCTGGATGGGCGCGGCAATTCCTTGAATATGGAGCGGGAGCGGCGAAATGGAAGGCCGGTCGCGGGGACATCCTGTCCCGCACGTGGAACGTTGGATGTGGCGCCGCGCTCGCGCTGCAGGCGCTGCGCAACGACCGCTTCGATGGCGAGGGCCGGGCGGACAGCGCTGTCTCTGCCGGGTCGCCACGTCCGCCTGCGCTGCCGTTGCCGATCGCGGTGCCGCGCGGGAGGTGCAGCCGCGGTCCCGGGCTGACGCCGTGACCGGGCCAGGCGGTAGCGCCAAGCGGCAGGCTCCCTCCAAGCCGGCTACGCAACTGTGGGAGCGACTTCAGTCGCGACGGGCTCTCCCGGTAACGCCCGTCGCGACTGAAGTCGCTCCCACACTGTTTCACGGCATCCTCCATTTCCCGGGTGGGCCGTGCCGGCTCTGGAAGAACGCTGCGCGCGCCGTCACGGATCGCAACGCGGCGAAGGCCGATCATCGCGCTTCCCCCGCGTTTCGCGCCCGCGTGGCGCCGCGCCTTTGCCCAGGTTCCCGCCATGTCCCCGACCTCCGCCGCTTCGCTCCCCGATTCGATGACCGCGATCGAGATCCGCCAGCCCGGCGATCCCGAGGTGCTGGTGCCGGTACGCCTGCCGCTGCCGCACCCGGGCCGCGGCGAATTGCTGGTGCGGGTGGCCGCGGCCGGGGTCAATCGTCCCGACGTGATGCAGCGCCGCGGCAGCTACCCGCCGCCGCCCGGCGCCTCGCCGCTGCCGGGGCTGGAGTTCGCCGGCGAGGTGGTGGCGCTGGGCGAGGGCGTGGAGCGCTATCGGCGTGGCGATGCGGTGTGCGCGCTGGTCGCCGGCGGCGGCTATGCCGAGTACGCGGTGGTGCACGAGCGCAACGCGCTGCCGGTACCGTCGCCGCTGAGCCTGGCCGAGGCCGCGGCCCTGCCGGAGACCTTCTTCACCGTGTGGGCCAACGTGTTCCAGCGCGGCCGCCTGCAGGCCGGCGAGACCATGCTGGTGCACGGCGGCACCTCCGGCATCGGCAGCGTCGCCACGCTGCTGGGCAAGGCCTTCGGGGCGCGGGTGATCAGCACGGTCGGCTCGGCCGACAAGCGCGCGGCCAGCCTGGCGCTGGGCGCGGAGGCGGCGATCCTGTACCGGGAGGAGGACTTCGTTGCCGAAACCCTGCGCCTGACTGGCAGCCGCGGCGCCGACGTGATCGTGGACCTGCTCGGCGGCGACTACCTGCCGCGCAACTACCAGGCCGCGGCGCTGGACGGGCGCATCGTGCAGATCGGCATCCAGCAGGGCAAGGTCCGCGAACTGGACCTGATGCCGCTGCTGGCCAAGCGCCTGACCCACACCGGCTCGACCCTGCGCGCGCGCTCGGTGATGGAGAAGGCGGCGATCGCGCGCGAACTGGAGCAGCAGGTGTGGCCGCTGCTGGAACAGGGTCGGATCAAGCCGCAGCTGGACCGCTGCTTCGCGCTGGCCGAGGCGGCGCAGGCGCATGCGCGGATGGAGTCCAGCGCGCACATCGGCAAGATCGTGCTGCTGACGGAGGCGGGCGCGGCGCGGTGAGCGCGGGGCCGTGAGTGCCTGTCGCGGCTGAAGCCGCTCCTACAGGGGGCACACCCGTCTGTCCTTCGCTCTTGCGCTGGTCGAGGCGGTGCGGGGGACATGGGGATGGAAGCCAGTGCGCATATCGGCAAGACCGTACTGCGGACGCCGGCGGGCGCGACGCAGTGAACGGGGCGCTGTGAGTGCCTGTCGCGGCTGAAGCCGCTCCTACAGGGGGTACACCGCGCGGCTGTCCTTGTAGGAGCGGCTTCAGCCGCGACAGAACGCCCACCGCGCCATCCCCGTGCCCGCCCGGCGCTGGCTCTGTTCAAGCCCCACCCCGTATATTGCGCCGCACGCGCGGTGGTCCGCGCCTGACTGCCGGTCCCCGCGTGCGCTTTCCGTTCCGTTCCGCCCTGCCGATGCCGTTGCTGCGCTGCGCGCTGCTGGCGCTGTTGCTGTGCCTGAGCGCGGCCGCGGCCGCGCAGCCGCAGGACGCGCCGCAGGCGCCGGACCCGCAGGCCTTGCTGGAAGGCGCCGAGCAGACGCTGCAGGAGGCGCGGCGCGGCATGGACGCGGCCGCCGACCAGGAAACGTTGCGCAAGCTGATCGGCCAGGTCGCCGACGCGCAGCGCGATGCCGATGCCGCGGTCGCGGCGCTGACCCCGCAACTGGCCCAGGTCGATGCGCGCCTGCAGCAGCTCGGCGAGCCCGCCGCGGGCGAGGCCAGCGACATCGCCGCGCAGCGCAAGGACCTGGCCAAGCAGCGCGCGCCGCTGGATTCGGGGATCAAGCGCGGCAAGCTGCTGGCGGTGGAGGCCAAGCAGCTCGGCGAGCAGATCGAGGGCGTGCAGGCCGAGCACTTCAGCCAGGAGCTGTCGCTGCGCTCGGCCTCGCCGCTGTCGCCGGCGCTGTGGCGGCAGATCGCCAGCGATTTCCCCGACGACCGCGAACGCCTGCTCGGCCTGTACCGGCTCGGTGCGCAGTCGCTGGACGCGGCGATCGCCAAGAACGGCGCCAGGGGCCTGGGCATCGGCGTGGCCATCGCGTTCGTGCTGCTGTTCCCGCTGCGCTACCTGCTGCGCTGGCTGGGCAAGCGCTATGCGGTGTCGCGCGCGCCGGGCAGCCGCCTGCGCCGCTCCGGGCTGGCGCTGTGGTTCCTGCTGCTGGGCACGCTGACCCCGGGCCTGGCCGCGCTGGTGCTGGCCGAGAGCCTGCGCAGCATCGGCGCGGTGCCGGCGAAGCTGGAGATCGTGGTGCACGGCTTCCTGGTGTACAGCTTCGCCGCCGCGTTCATGGGCTCGCTGGGCGCCAGCGTGCTGCTGCCGAACCAGCCGTCGTGGCGGCTGTTCCCGATCGACGACGCCACCGCGCGGCGCCTGCGCAAGTTCACCTGGGCCACCGCGACGCTAGCCTGGCTCAGCAGCATGCTGCTGGTGATCAACCGGGCCAGCCTCACCAGCGAGTCGGCCACGTTCGCCGCCGAGGGCATCATCGCGCTGGTGTACGCGGTGCTGATCCTGGCGATCCTGACCAGCCTGTCGCGGCTGCGCCGGCGCCAGTACGCCGAGGCCGCGGCGCAGGCGCTGGCCAACGCGCAGCCGCCGCCGCCGGGACAGCACGGCGGCGCGCTGGCGCTGGTCGGGGTGCTGGTGCGGGTGGCGGTGGTGGTGGCGCTGCTGGCTTCGCTGCTGGGCTATCTGTACCTGGGCCTGTTCATCACCCGGCAGATCATCTGGATCACCATGATCGTCGGCGCGATCCGCCTGCTGATGACCTTCGCCGACGATTTCGCGCTGTGGCTGTTCGCCAGCGAAGGCCGCATCGGCCGCGCCGCCAGCGGCGCGTTCGGCGTGCGCGCCAGCCGCCTGGAGCAGGCGGGGGTGCTGACCTCGGCCGTGCTGCGCGTGGTCCTGCTGCTGATCGGCCTGGGCGCGCTGCTGATGCCGTTCGGGACCAACGTGTCGACCCTGACCGACTGGTTCTCGGTGCTGACCCAGGGCATTCCGATCGGCAAGGGCCACCTGTACCTCGGCGACGTCGTGCGCGCGGTGCTGGTGCTGGGCCTGGGCCTGCTGGCGATGCAGTACATCCACGGCTGGCTGACCCAGACCTACCTGCCGAAGACCGAATTGGACGACGGCTCGCGCAATTCGGTCAGCACCGTGGCGCGCTACGCCGGCATCCTGTTCGCGGCGCTGTGCGCGCTGGCGGCGTCGGGCATCGAGGTGGCGCAGATCGCGCTGGTGGTCAGTGCGCTGTCGGTGGGCATCGGCTTCGGCCTGCAGTCGATCATCCAGAACTTCGTGTCCGGATTGATCCTGCTGGCCGAGCGCCCGGTCAAGGTCGGCGACTGGGTCAAGATCGGCGACCAGGAGGGCGACGTGCGCAAGATCAGCGTGCGTTCCACCGAGATCCAGATCGGCGACCGCTCCACGCTGATCGTGCCCAACTCCGAACTGATCACCAAACCCCTGCGCAACATGACCCTGGCCGGGCCGTTGGGCCGGGTGCAGATCCAGTTCGCGGTGTCGCTGGGCACCGACGTGGTCAAGCTGCGCGCGCTGCTGCTGGAGCTCTACGCCGCGCATCCGGGCGTGCTGGAAGACCCGGCGCCGTCGGTGTTCATCGACTCCATCGCCAGCGGCCACGTCACCCTCAACAGCTTCGCCTACGTCGGCAACCCGCGGCTCAGCTACGGCATCCGCAGCGACCTGTTCTTCAGCCTGCTGCAGCGCCTGGCCGAAGAGGGCATCGCGCTGGAAACGCCGCAGGAGGTCAAGCTGCTGCGCGATCCGCGGGGGTAGGTGGGGCCGGGATTCGGGATTGGGGATTGGGGATTCGCAGGTGCGCAGCTTTTGCTTTCTGTAGGAGGGGCTTTAGCCCCGACGCCTTACCGGTAAGGCGTCGGGGCTAAAGCCCCTCCTACACAAAGCGCTGCGCAGTGATCGCAGAAAGGCCGCTTTTCCGGCACTTTCTTCATCACATCGCTTGACGGCGATTTGCCCCGAGACATCATCCCGAATCCCGAATCCCGAATCCCGAATCCCGAATCCCGAATCCCGAATCCCGAATCCCGGCTCCTAGCGCCGCCCGCGCTCCTCGCGGGCATGCGCACGCCGGTCGAACAGCACCGCGCTGACCACGATGCCCAGGCCCAGCGCCACGCCGAGCAGGAACAGCACCATCGCGATCGTCGGGTAGCCGAACAGCTTGCTGCCGGTGTCGATGCGCATCATCTGCGCCGAGGCCAGGATCAGCGCGGCGGTGACCACGCCGGCGGCCACGCGGTTGGCGATCTTCTGCAGGCTCTCCATCAGCCGCGATTCCTCCAGCCCGGCCACGCGCACCTGCAGGCGGTTGTCGGCGGCCAGCGACAGGATGTCCGACAGCTTGCGCGGGCCTTCGCGCAGCAGCGCCTGCATCTCCATCGCCTCGCTGGCCAGGTTCGCCGCCGACAGCGATTTCTTCAGCCGCGCGCGCATCACGTGCTGCAGCTGGTCCTCGACCACGCTGCGCGTGTCCAGGTTCGGCGACAGCGCGCGGCACACCGCCTCCAGGTTCAGCAGGGTCTTGCCGAGCAGGCTCAGCTCCGGCGGCGTGCGCAGCCCGTAGGCGGTGGCGATGCGCACCAGGTCCAGCACCACGCGGCCTTCGGAGGTGGCGTCGTGCGCGGCGTAGCGGGCGATCATCTGCCCGGTCTCGCGCTGGTAGTGGTCCTCGTCGAAATCCTCCAGGCGCGTGCTCAGCGCGATGGTCTCCTCGGCCACCTCCTCGCCGCGGCCGTCGACCGCGGCGAACAGCAGCTTGAGCAGGCGCTCGCGCAGCTTCGGCGGCACGTGCGCGACCATGCCCAGGTCGAAGATCGCCAGGCGCCCGTCGCTCAGCACGCGCAGGTTGCCCGGGTGCGGATCGGCATGGATCTCGCCGTGCACGAACATCTGGTCCAGGTAGCCGCGCACCAGCGCCGCGGCCAGGTCGTCCATCGGCTGCTCGGTGCGGCGCAGCCCGGAGATCTTGTCCACGCGCACGCCTTCGGCCAGTTGCATGGTCAGCACCTTGCGGCTGCTCAGGTCCCAGATCGGCTGCGGCACCCACAGCTGCGGGAACGGCTTGAGGTGCTCGCCGAAGCGCGCCAGGTTCTCCGCCTCGGCCTCGTAGTTCAGTTCGGCCAGCAGCGCTTTGCCGAACTCGGCCAGCCAGTCGACGAAGCGGATGCGCCGGCCCAGCCCGGTCAGCTTGTCGGCGGCGCTGGCGAAGCTCCTGAGCACTTCCAGGTCCGAGCGCACCTGCGCGGCGACCTCGGGCTTTTGCACCTTGATCGCCACCGGCGTGCCGTCGCGCAGCGCGGCGCGGTGCACCTGCGCCAGCGAGGCGGTGCCCAGCGGCGTGTCGTCGAATTCGGAAAAGGCCTTGTTCACCGCCACGCCGAGTTCGGCCTCGACGATTTCGCGGATGCGCTCCACCGGGATCGGCGCGGTGTTCTCCTGCATGCGCTCCAGCGCGGTGGCGAATTCCGGCGGCACCACGTCCGGGCGCGTGGACAGCATCTGCCCGAGCTTGACGAAGGTCGGGCCCAGCGCCTCCAGGTCGGTGACGAACTGCTCGGGCGTGCCTTCCGGCGGCAACGCGTGCTCGCCGTCGGCGGCCTCCACGTCCATGCCGGAGAACACCCCCGAGCTGCGGTAGCGCAGCAGCAGGCGCAGGATCTGGGTGCGGCGGCTGAGGCCGCCGATTACGTGCGAGGTGTCCGCAGCGTCAGGCGTCGCGCTCATGGTGGCTCCGGGCAGGGCAAAGGGCGGAGGCCAGTGTGGCGACGGCCGGGTCGTCGCGCGGTGAACCCGTTGCCCGCGCCGCGCGCGTGGACCTGGCATGGCGGCGAGTGCGCCGCCGAGGCGCCGCGCCGCGCGCGCCTTGCCCCGACGCCGCGGGCGGGTTGCGGCAAGCGGCCCCTGTTCCGGCGCCGCGTCCGGCCTTACCCTTGGCGCCCCGCCGCCACCCTCCAGGACCGCCGCCATGCCATCCGTTGTTCCGAGCGTCGTTCCTCGCGTGCGCGTAGCGGCCTGGCGCCATCGCCTGGCCCTGTTCGGCGCGCTGCTGCTGTCGGCGTCGGCCTCGGCCGCGCCGCAGCGCTATGCCAGCGACGGCTTCGACGCCCAGGCCTTCGCCGCCAGCGCGCGGCGCAGCTACGAGGTGCAGGATTTTTCCGAGCGCTTCCGGGCGACGCTGGAGGTCGAGGACAGCGGCGAGGTGTTCCGCCCCGGCGTCGTGCGCGTATTCGCGCGCGGCAGCGCCACGCCGCTGATCGAGGTGGCCTCGCCCGAGCTGGTGCTGGACACCGATGCCAAGGGCGGCAAGGCCAAGGCCAACGTGCACCAGCTGCCGTACGGCGAGCAGAGCGTGCTGATCTACGACGATTTCAACTTCGACGGGATCAAGGACCTGGCGCTGATGGACGGGCAGAACAGTTGCTACCACGGCCCTTCGTACCAGGTGTACGTGGGCACCGCCGACGGGTTCGCGCCGAGCCCGGCATTCACCGAGCTGGCGCAGAGCAATTGCGGCCTGTTCCAGGTGGACGCGCAGGCGCGCGAACTGCACACCATGACCAAGAGCGGCTGCTGCTGGCACCAGTTCGCCGTGTACACGGTGCGCGGCGGCGAGCCGTTGCTGGAGCGCGAAGTGGTCGAGGACGCCACCGGCGCCGCATCGGGGCTGGCGCAGGAGACGCGCTACCGCGACCAGGGCGGCAAGCGCGTGGGGCAGAGCCGCTACCTGTGGGACGAGGACGGCGGCACCGCACTGGGCGCGCGCACGATCCTGCTCGAATTCCGCCTCGCGCCCGCCGGCAAGCGCATCGTGGTGTTCGCCAACCAGGGCGACGGCGTCGCCGGCACGCCGTACTACGCGGCGATCGGCGCGCAGCAGCGGGTGGACCTGCTGTATCCGGACAGCGCGGGCGAAGGCTTCGACTACGACGCCGAGCGGCACGTGCTCGGCTTCGGCCGTGGCGACACGACCTACCGCATCGTCGGCGATGCGCGGGGCGTGCCGCAGCGCATGGAGGTCGTCGTGCGCGGCAAGACCCAGCCGCTGGCGCTGCAGCCCGGTTCGGTGCGCGGCTCGTTGCAGGCGGTGGCGCAGGCGCTGCGGGCCGCGCAGGCAGCTGCGGCGGAGTAGGGCCGGCGCCGCGCATCGATGTTCCCTGTAGGAGCGGCTTCAGCCGCGACAGGGTCTTACCGGAGAGTGCCTGTCGCGGCTGAAGCCGCTCCTACAAGGGCAAGAGCAAGACGGCTACCGGCCCCATGCCGCGAATGCGCGTGCCACCGCCTCGGCGCCGGGGTCGACCACGCCGCGCAGCGCGTCCGCCGGCACCGCAGCCGAGCGGCCGGCGCGGGCCTGGGTCAGCTGGGCGGTGGCGTCGGCGCCGCTGCGGGCCGCGCGCGCCGCGTCGTCAAGGCCGCCGCCGCGCGCCAGCGCGTCCAGCGCCGGCAGCAGCGCGTCGAGCATGGTGCGGTCGCCCGGCTGCGCGCCGCCGTAGTGCTGCATGCGCGCCACGCCCGCCTGCAGCGCCGGCACCCAGCCGCGCCCGGCCTCCAGGTCGGTGGCCGCGGTGGTGAACAGGATCGACAGCAGCACGCCGCTGGAGCCGCCCATGCTGCGCTCGATCGTCGCCGCCAGGCCGTGCGCCAGTGCGGCGGCCTCGCCCGTCGCCAGCGCGTCGTCATCCAGCGCCTGCTGCAACGCGCGGGCGCCGGCGGCGAAGGTGCTGCCGGCATCGCCGTCGCCGGTCTGCGCATCGAGCGCGTCCAGCTCCGCCTGCGCGCCGATCAGCGCCTGCGCGACCCGGGCCAGCGCCGCGCCGCGTTGCGCGTCGCGGGCACCCTGCCGGTGCGCCTCGCTGCGCAGCAACGCCGGGGCGAAACGGGCAGGCGCATGCGGCACGCGCACGCCGGGCCAGCCCAGGGTCTGCACCGGCGCCTGCAGCGCGGCGAGCACGTCGGCATCGGCCGGGGCCAGGGTGACCGAGAAGCCGTGCATGTCCATCGAGGTCATCAGCGCCGCCGGCACGGTCATCAGCGCGATCCGCGCCACGCCGATGCGCTGCAGCGCCAGCCGGGTCAGCACGCCCAGTTCCTGGGTGGAGCAGCCGCCCAGGTCGTTGAGCATCAGCACCAGCGGCGCGTCGGCGCCGTACCGCGCGTCGGCCTGCGCCAGCAGCGGGTCCAGCACCAGCGCCAGCGCCTCCTCGACCGAGCCCGGCTGCACCTTGCGCGTGCCCGGTTCGTTGTGGATGCCCAGGCCCAGCTCCGGCGCGCGGCGGCCGGCGTGCTGGCCCGGCACGGTGCAGCTGGACAGCGCCATGCCCAGCGACAGCAGGCGGTCGGCGAAGGCCTGGCCGCGCTGCGCCAGCTCGGCCAGCGGCAGCCCTGCGCGGGCCAGGTGGCCGACGTACTTGTGCACCAGCACGGTGCCGGCGATGCCGCGCGGCTGGGCGGCGTCGGGCAGGGCGATGTCGTCGGCGACCAGCACGCTGGCCACGTCGATGCCCTCGGCGCGGGCGCGCTCGGCGGCCAGGCCGAAGTTGAGCCGGTCGCCGGTGTAGTTCTTGATCACCAGCAGCACCCCGGGCGCGTCGGCGCAGGCGCGGATCGCGGCCAGCACCGCTTCCACGCCCGGCGAGGCGAACAGGTCGCCGGCGATGGCGCCGCTGAGCATGCCGGGGCCGACGAAGCCGGCGTGCGCCGGCTCGTGCCCGGCGCCGCCGCCGGACAGCACGGCGACCTGCGCGGGATCGCGCTCGGCCTGCAGCACGATGCGCGCGCCGCTGGCCGGGTCCGAGCGCAGCAGCGGCTGCAGCGCGGCGACGGCGTCGAGCACGTCGTCGACGATCGCGCGCG
This sequence comes from Xanthomonas sp. AM6, assembly GCF_025665335.1. NCBI lineage: Bacteria > Pseudomonadati > Pseudomonadota > Gammaproteobacteria > Lysobacterales > Lysobacteraceae > Xanthomonas > Xanthomonas sp. AM6. The sequence continues at coordinate 4,465,884 of NZ_CP106869.1, read as the reverse complement.
GGGCGGTGAGGAACTGGTCCATGGGTCTCCTTCGCAGAACGGCGGGGTCTGCCGCGCACGGTAACCGAGCCGGCGTTATGCGCGGCTGAGGCCGGGGCGCGGCGCCGCTCACGCACCGGGCGCGGGGAATCGGCGAGAATCCCCCTTCACCTCCGAACGGAATCCCCGCATGGCCGGCGCCAGCCTGTTCACCCTGCTCGACGATATCGCCACGCTGCTGGACGACGTGTCCATCCTGACCAAGGTGGCGGCGAAGAAGACCGCCGGTGTGCTCGGCGACGACCTGGCGCTGAACGCGCAGCAGGTCACCGGGGTCAACGCCGACCGCGAGCTGCCGGTGGTGTGGGCGGTGGCCAAGGGCTCGCTGCTCAACAAGGCGATCCTGGTGCCGGCGGCGCTGGCGATCAGCGTGTGGCTGCCGTGGGCGATCACGCCGCTGATGATGATCGGCGGCGCGTTCCTGTGCTTCGAGGGCGTGGAGAAGCTGGCGCACCGCTTCCTGCATTCCAAGGAAGAGGACGCGCAGCACCACGCGCAGCAGCTGCAGGCGCTGGCCGATGAGAAGGTGGACGTGGTCGCGCTGGAGAAGGACAAGATCAAGGGCGCGATCCGCACCGATTTCATCCTCTCGGCGGAGATCATCGTGCTGTCGCTGGGCGTGGTCGCCGGCGTGCCGTTCGTGCAGCAGGTGTCGGTGCTGGTGGCGATCGCGCTGGCGATGACGGTCGGCGTGTACGGCCTGGTCGCCGGCATCGTCAAGCTCGACGACCTGGGCCTGTACCTGACCCGCAAGGGCGCCGCCGCCGCGGCGATCGGCCGCGGCATCCTGTGGCTGGCGCCGTGGCTGATGCGCGCGCTGTCGATCGCCGGCACCGCGGCGATGTTCCTGGTCGGCGGCGGCATCCTGGTCCACAGCATCGGCCCGCTGCACCACGCCATCGAGGGCCTCGCGCCTCAGGGCGCCTGGGGCAGCGTGATCCTCAACCTGGGCAATGCGCTGGTCGGCATCGTGGCCGGCGCGGTGGTGCTGGGGGCGGTGTTGCTGTTCAAGAAGATCCGGGATTAGGGATTCGGGGGTGGGGATTCGCAAGAACGCAGCGCGCCTGCGCGCCTGCCAATCCCGACTCTCCAATCCCCAATCCCGCGCCGGCGCATGCGCCGGCACTAATCCGCCGACACCACCCGGTTCTTGCCCGCCTTCTTGGCCTCGTACAGCGCGCGGTCGGCGCGCCTGACCACCACGTCCTGGGTCTCGCCGGCGCGGCGCATCGCCACGCCGGCGCTGAAGCTGACGAACACGCGCTGGTCCTCGTGCACCACCGCGCGCTGGGCCAGCGCGCGCTGCACCCGGGTCACCGCCGCGGCCGCTTCGAAGATGGTGCAGTCGGGCATCAGCAGCAGGAATTCCTCGCCGCCGAAGCGGGCGATCGCGTCGCTGCCGCGCAGCGTGGTGCGCGCCACCTCGACCACGTGGCGCAGCGCGGCGTCGCCGCCGGGATGGCCATAGGTCTCGTTGAGCTTGCGGAAGTCGTCCAGGTCCAGCATCGCCACGCACAGCGGCTGCTCGCCGCGTTCGGTGCGCACCAGCTCGCGCGCGAACAGTTCGTCCAGGCCGCGGCGGTTGAGCGCGCCGGTGAGCTGGTCGACCCGCACCAGCCCGCTGACGTCCTGCAGTTCCTGCTCCAGGCGCAGGATGCGCTGCTCGGCCGCTTCCACTTCCTGGCGCGCGGCGATCAGGTGGTCGCGCGCGCGCAGCGCCTGCTGCTGCACGTGGCCGGTGTCCTGCAGCACTTCCTGCAGCAGGCGGTTGAGGTCGCCGATGCTGCGCGCGTCGCGGATGGTCTGCGAATAGTCGGCGATGCGGTCGTGGAACTCGCTCGTGCTGATCGCCATGCCGTCCAGGTTCTCGACGAAGGACACCATCATGTCCTTCATCGCTTCCTTGGATTCGGCGATGCCCTGTTTCAGCAGGCCCTGCTTGTAGGTCACCTCGCGCAGGCTGCCGCGCGCTTCCTCGATCGAATAGCGGTCCAGCGGGCCGCTGATCAGGTCGCGCACCACCGCGATCTGGCCCTGCAGCCAGCTGGTGTCGTCGAGCAGTTCGCCGATGTTCTCCAGCAGCAGGTCGAACAGGCCCAGCAGCAGGGTCTGCTGCTCCTGGCTGTCGCTGGCGCGCAGCGCGACCTGGTGGCACAGCTCGCGCACGCGCTGCGCCAGCGGTTCCAGCGGCTGGCCCGGCCGCCACTGCCGCAACGCCTCGCCGGTGGCCTCCGATTCGGTGGCCAGCTCGGGCAGGCTGTGCAGCAGCGAGGCCAGCGCGCCGGCCACCGCCTGGCGCAGCAGGTCGCGCAGGCGCTCGGTGTCGCTGGGCCCGGCCAGCGGATCGTCGACGTCGATGGTGCGGATGTACTTGTCGATCAACTGGCGCAGCGCGCGGCCATAGCTGGGCCAGTCGCCGGCGGCGGCCGCCGACTGCAGGCGCCGGCCCATGTCGCCCAGCTCCCCGTGCAGGCCGGCCATGCCCTCGGCGAAGGCGCCGAGCAGGTCCAGCGGCTCGTGGGCGTGGTTGAACAGGCGGATCAGCGCCGCCGTGGCCGCGGCCGGATCGGCGGGCGCGCCCGGCGCCGCGGGCGCGGCGCCCTGCGCGTGCGCATGGCCATGCCCGCGCGGCGCCAGCGCCGAGGCGGCCGCCGGCTCGCGGCGACGCGGCGACAACAGCTTGCGCAGCCCGCCGGCAGATGGCTCGTCGCGTTTATCCGGCATGCGCACGCTTCCTTTCCAGTGAATGCGCCGCCCTGCCGCGAACGCGGCCACCGGGGTGACGCCCAGGAACAGGATATCGGCGCCGGCGGCGCGTGCTTGAGCCGACGGCGGCCCGGCCTACAGCGCGGCGCGCACCTCGTCCAGGCGCGGCGGATTGGCGCCGGCGCGGGTGCAGTTGATCGCCGCGGCGGCCACGCAGAACTCCAGCAGCCGCTGCAGCGCCGGCACCGACCGGCCCAGCGCGGCGAGCGCGGCCAGGTCGGGCAGCTGGTGCAGCAGCGCGGCCTGGAAGCTGTCGCCGGCGCCGACGGTGTCGGCCACCTGCACCGCGCGCCCGGCCACGCGCGCCTCGGCGGTACCGCTCCAGGCCACCGCGCCGTCGCCGCCCAGGGTCATCACCACCAGCGACGGGCCGCGCTGCAGCCAGCCGCGCGCGATCGCGAACGGATCCTGGTCGGGGTACAGCAGCTCGATGTCCTCCTGGCTGACCTTGACCACGTGCGCCAGCGCGATCCAGCGATCCAGCCGCGCGCGCCACACCGCCATGTCCGGCTCCACCGTCGGCCGCACGTTCGGATCCAGCGAGATCAGCCGCTGCGCGCGTTCGCGTTCGGCAAGCGTCTGGAAGGTGCTGGCGGTGGTCTCGGCGACCAGGGTGTAGGAACCGAAGTGCAGGCCGCCGACCGCGGCGCCGAGCGCCGGCAGGTCGGCCGCGGTCAGCGCGCGATCGGCGCAGCCGGTGCCGTAGAACGAGTAGTTGGGCACGCCCTGCGCGTCCAGCGCGACCATCACCAGGGTGGTCGCCTCGGCCTTGTCGACGCAGTGGTCCAGCGCCACGCCCTCGCGTTCCAGGGTGGCGCGCAACTGGCGGCCGAGCGGGTCGGTGGACAGGCCGGTGAACAGCGCCGACGGCGTGCCGAGGCGGGCCAGGCCGATCGCCACGTTGAACGGCGAACCGCCCTGGCGCGCGGTCATGCCGACCGAGGTGCCGGCGTAGCCGTCGATGAAGATGTCGTACAAGGCCTCTCCACACACCACGAACATCGAACGGCTCCTCGGTTGGCTGCTGCGGCGCCGGTCGGCGCGATGGCCGGCTATTGTGGCGTACAAGCCGCAGCGCGGCGACCGCGTGCGGCGATGTGGGATCGCGGTTGGTGTGCGAGCCAGGGGCTTGTGGGTTGGGCGTGCGAGGCTTCGCCCGGACCCTCATCCGGCCCTGCGGGCCACCTTCCCTCCAAAAGGGGGCCATGGTCCCGATGGGAGAAGGGGCGGCCTGGCCCTCTCCGCCGGGAGAGGGGTTGGGGTGAGGTACGGCGCGCAGCGACTCGCGGCTCCGGTAGCCAGTCGCACGCGCGCGCCGACAGCGCCTTGCCAGGCGCCTGCGATCGTCCTAGCTTCCTCTTTCCACCGCGCAAGGGCGCTTTCGATGAAGATCCTGCTCGCCGGCGCCACCGGCCTGGTCGGCCGCCAGGCGCTGGCGCAATTGCTCGCCGCGCCGGCGTGCAGCGCGGTCGTGGCGCCGACCCGGCGCGCGCTGGACCTCGTCCACCCCAAGCTGCACAACCCGCTCGTGGACTTCGAGCAATTGCCGGCGCAGGCGTCGTGGTGGCCGGTCGACGCGGTGATCTGCGCGCTCGGCACCACGCTGCGGCAGGCTGGTTCGCGCGCCGCGTTCCGCCGTGTCGACCACGACTATCCGCTGGCGATCGCGCGGCTGGCGCAGCGGCACGGCGCCGCCGCGTTCGCGCTGAACTCGGCGCTGGGCGCCGATCCGCGCTCGCGCTTCTTCTACAACCGGGTCAAGGGCGAGCTGGAGCGCGAGCTGCAGGCGCTGGGCTTCGCCTCGCTCGCCTTGGTGCGGCCGGGCCTGATCGGAGGCGAACGCGCGCAGCCGCGCCGCGCCGAGCGCCTGGCAGGCACGGTGTTGCAGGCGCTGGGCCCGCTGCTGCCGCGACGCTACCGGATCAATCCCGCCGCGCACGTCGCCGCCGCGCTGGTGGACAACGCATTGCGGCCACGCGCCGGCGTCCATGTGGTCGGGTCGGAACAGTTGGCCTGAGCACTGCGGAGCGCGGATGGCCCGGCGCAGCCGCGCGCTTGGGCGATGCTGCGCCGGCGCAGCGGCGGCGGCTTGCCCGAAGACAGGCACTGCCGCTGCCGCGTCCGTCATGACCGCGTCGCTGCGCTGGCCGCATGCACCGGCTATTGCGCTTGCTGTGCCTGCATCGCGACACCTGGCAACCGACCGCACCGCGGTGCATCGGAAGAAGGCGGCGACCTGATCGCCGAACCGCTCCCGCCGCACCACCGCCTTGCGGGAACCTCCAACCCTGAGAAACTCGATCGAAGCGCTCGCACACCATCGATGCGCAGCGCGTCAGGTTTGCAAATCGGGGTTCTCAGGGATCCCTCGATGGCGCCATGCGACTGGCGCCATCGGCGGCCGCCGCCGATCAGAAGTTCATGCTGACCCGCAGCCCGCCGACCACGCCGTTGTTGTCCTTGATGCCGTTGGCGTTGCGGATGTACTGCAGGTTGGGCATCAGCGACAGCGCCGGGGTGATGGCGTACTGGTAGTTCAGTTCCAGCGGATATTCGTATTCCTGCACGCCCACGGCCGCCGCCCCGGCCGGCAGCGCGGCGTTGTAGCGGCGTTGCGCATCGCCCAGGCGTTCGCTGACCCGGGTGCGGCCGGCGGCGAAGCCGATGCGGTCGTACGGGCGCGAGGCGAACGGCGCGTCCAGCCAGGCGCCCAGCTGCAGCATCTGGTCGATGCGGTCGGTGTCCTTGTCGGCCTGCACCCAGTTGCCGAACAGGCGCAGCGTGCCGCCGCCGGGCGCACGCCACAGCACCTGCTCGGCGGTGGCGTAGTAGCCGCTTTCGCTGTCCATCACCGCAGTGGCGTCGTCGCTGAGGTCCGACGGCAGGCCGCTGGTGGTGACGGTGTTGCGGTAGTTGGCGCTGTTGCGCCAGCCGCCGGCGCGGTAGTGGCCCTGCAGGCCGTCGCCGAAGCTGGGCAGGTACTCGACCTCGGCCACCAGCAGCGTGCCCTGGCTGTCGCCGTCGGTGCGTAGTTTCAGGCCCTGGTCGCGGTCCAGGTTGTTCGGGTTGACGTCGTAGGCGCCGACCTTGAAGCGCCAGGCATCGTTGGGCTTGAACGCCACCACCGCGCCGTACTGGCTGATCGGGTCGACGTACCAGCCGTTGCTGACGTAGCCGGGCAGGCCGCCGCAGAAGCTCAGGTTCTGGAACTTGCAGGAGAACGAGAAGAAATCGCCGTTGGCGTACAAACGACCGAGCTTGATGCTGAGCCGGTCGTCGAACAGTTCCTGGGTCAGCGAGAACTGGCTCAAACGGGTCACCGAACCGCGGCCGTGGATCTCCTGCACCGCCAGCAGGGTCGGGAAGCCGGCCGTGTCGTTGAGCGACTCGCCGTTGCGGTTGGCCACTTCGACCTTGAAGGTCGCGCCGCGCCAGGCCCACAGCTTGTCCAGGTCGAAGGTGCCGGCCAGGAAGAACTGGTCGGCGTAGGCATAGGTGTCGTCGCGGCGTCCGCCGGAGTTGTTGTGCGCGAACTCGCCGGTGTAGGACAGGCGCAGGTCCACGCCGCTGTCGACCAGCCGGGTGCGCGCGCCGCCCCAGTCGCCGGTGAGGGTCTTGGCCGGGTCGAAATCCTGGGCCGCGGCCGGTGCGCAGCACAGCGCGGCCGACAGCGCCGCCAGGGCGATGCATGGGGTCTTGTTCATGAGTGACTCGCTTTGCGGGGGGCCGAACTGCGCGGCCCGTTCATGGAGAAGGACTCCGGCGCGACGGTTGCCGCGTGGAGCAGGACGACCGCCGCGGGGACGGCGGCCGCACCGACGCCGGCGTAGACCGCGGCGCGGTCCGGGGCACGGCGGAAACAGGGCCTGCGGCCTGCCGCGCTGGCCCGGTGACGGGGAACGGGGCTGGTAACGACGTCGGTGCGCGGATGGAACACGTGGCCTCCAGGTCGCCTGTCGCCACGCGTGTCGACGGGCGGATGAAAGTCGATGCAAACCCCTGTGCGGCCGGAGCATATCGTCGCGATGCTCGTTTGATGTTCGTTATTGTTCGATTTGGAACTTTCTTGTTGTTATTTATTCAGGTGTGCGGTCAGGTGCGCGCGCTCGGCTTCGGGTGGCGGCCTTGATCGGGCGGGGTTTCTGCCTGCCTGGGCGCGGCTCGGACGGGCAGCAGGCCGCTGCGCCGGCGCGTGGCGGCGCATCGGCGAATTGGGGAATTTGGTGCGCCGCAGCGTGGAGCGGCGGGCCGAAGACTGCCGGGACGGCGGCAGGCCGCTTCCGGGCATGGCATGGTCGCCAGCCGGGCCGGCCCGGCAGCAGTCGTCGCGCCGCCAGCAACCGGCGGCGTTGGCCGACGCTTGCCCGCGACGTGTTTGCACAGCAGCGCGCAACGATCGCCCACCGACGGTGCGCTGCCGCGCGTCGGCATGCGACTGGCAGCCCGCGTGTTGGGGAACGGGGTCGCCTGCCTGCCCGCGCCGGTGTCTCGCCCGGCGTGCCCTCGGCCAGTGGCCGCAGTGCCCGCTGCAGGCCGGCGGGAATGCCGCGGCGCGGTTCAGACCCCCAGCGACTGCCCGCCATCCACCGCCAGGATCTGGCCGGTGATCCAGCGTGCCTGCGGCGAGGCCAGGAACAGTGCGGCGTGGGCGACGTCCTCGAGCGCGCCGAAGCTGCCGAACGGGATGCCGGCGCGGATGCGCCGGTACAGCTCCGGCTGCTGCTCGCGGCGCTGGTCCCACAGCCCGCCGGGGAATTCGATCGAACCGGGCGCGATCGCGTTGACCCGGATCCGCTCGCGCGCCAGTTCCGCGGCCAGGGTGGTCGTGTAGTAGTTCAGCGCCGCTTTCGCCGCCGAGTACGCCGGCGCCCGCGGTGTCGGCCGCAGTGCGTTGATCGAACTGACGTTGAGGATGCAGCCGTGGGCGCTGGCGCGCAGCGCCGGCAGCGCGGCGCGGTTGCAGCGCACCGCGGCCATCAGGTCGATGTCGAAGCCGGCCTGCCAGCTGGCGTCGTCGTCGCCGTGGCCGTAGCCGGAGGCGTTGTTGACCATCACGTCGATGCCGCCCAGGGCGCCGGCCGCATGCGCCACCCACTGCTGGATCTGCGCCGGATCGGCCAGGTCGCAGGTCAGCCGCGCCACCGGATGGCCATGGCGGAGCAGTTGCTCGGCCGCATCCGCCAGGTCGCCGGGGTTGCGCGCGCAGATCGCCACGCCCGCACCGCGGCGGGCGAAGGCGTCGGCGATCGCCAGGCCGATGCCGCGGCTGGCACCGGCGACGAGCACGCGGTAGCCCGCGAAGGTGGAAGGATCGGTCATCGGCGGCTCCTGCGGCGGCGCGGGAGTGCGCCAGGCGCCGATTGTCGGCCAATCCGCAGCGCGGGGCCGGGTTCTGGCACCATGGCGGCCCGCCGCGCCCGCCTGCCGCCGACGGCAGGCAGGCCCGAGCCGGGCCCGGCCTGTCCGCCAGCGAGCGCCGACGCGTCGCGTCCGGCGGCCGCGTTCCCCCTTTTCCAGGATCCTCCCGCAGTGAAGAAGACCTACCAGCTCCGCATCGAAGGCAAGCACCCCGACCGCCTGCTCGACGCCAGCAAGCACGACATCCGCAAGTACATCCGCCGCGAGCGCCGCAAGACGCTGCCGGCCGGCGCGGACTACTGGGACTTCGACACGCTGTTCGGCGCCGACGAAGCCAGCGCCGCGGTGCTGCCGCCGGCCGAACTGATCCGCGCGATCGACGCGCTGGTGGCGACCGGCGCCACCCAGTTCTACGTCGAGATCCGCAGCAAGCCGGGCAAGCGCACGCCACGCCCGAACGGCGGCGCTGCCGTGGCCGATCCATTCGACGACTGAGGCAGGCGGCTCCTGCGCGAGCGATGGTTTCGGCCAGCCGGAACCGCGCGAAACGGTGCGCTTGCCGCGCTGGCCGAGGGTGGGACGGACGCAATGGCGAACCCGAGGGAATCGCCCCGAACTGCGCGCCAGGCGATCCGGGCAGTGTCAGGAGTCGCGACGGCTTCCGAAGCCGGCCGCTGACGGACCGTCGCGTCGCGACTGAAGTCGCTCCCACAAGAAGCGGCACACCGAATGCCGGCCGGATGCGCTATGGAGCGACTTCAGTCGCGACGAGCTTCCCGGCGCCGGACCCAGGCGGGACCGAAGTTCCTCCCGCGGCACGCAACAGGCGTCCCGGCTTCTTTGTAGGAGCGACTTCAGTCGCGACGAGCGAAGCGGCGAGCTTCCCGGCGCCGGACCAGGGGACCGAAGTTCCTCCCGCGGCACGCAACAGGCGTCCCGGCTTCTTTGTAGGAGCGACTTCAGTCGCGACGAGCGAAGCGGCAGACGTTCAGGCGCCGGACCAGTCGGGGCTGAAGCCCTCCTACAGTGCACCGCCAGTCGCCGGCCCATAGGAACGGCGCTTGTCCTCTTTCCGGGACCAGCCCTCGCACACTCTGATCAGCGCAGGACGCGCATCCGATGCCGCGGCAATGCGCTCAACCCTGCCCACCCGGCGCGCCGCCGCCCTGCGCGTTCGCCGCGCGCAGCTTGTCCTTCTTGCTCGGGCGCTTGCCCTTGATCCCGCCGTTGCCCTGCGGATCGGCCGGATTCGCCGCCGGCGCCTGGGTCGGCTCGAAGCCGGCGATGCGTTCGCGCGGCACCCGCAGCCGCTCGCGTTTCTCGATCAGGCGCAGGTGCGCCTGGGCGTCGGCGCCGACGAAGCTCACCGCCATGCCGGCGGCACCGGCGCGGGCAGTGCGCCCGATGCGGTGGGTGTAGTCGACGGTCGCGCGCGGCAGGTCGTAGTTGACCACCACCGGCAGCCGCGCGATGTCGATCCCGCGCGCGGCCAGGTCGGTGGCGACCAGCACCTGCAGCTGGCCCGCCTTGAAGGCGTCCAGGGTCTGGCGGCGCCGGCCCTGGCTCAGTTCGCCGTGCAGCGGCTGCGCGGCCAGGCCGGCCTTGCGCAGCTTCTCGGCCACGTTCTCGGCCGCGCGCTGGCTGGCGACGAACACCAGCGCCTGCGGCCATGCCTCGCTGTGCAGCAGGTGTCGCAGCAGTTGCGTGCGCTGCGCGGGATCGACCTCGATGGCGCGCTGCCGGATCGCCGGCGCGGCTTCCGTTTCGGCGCCGGCGCCGGCGGCGACGTCGACGCGCAGCGGCTCGCGCAGCAGGCGCCGCGCCAGGCGCTCGACCGGCGCCGGGAAGGTGGCCGAGAACAACAGGGTCTGCCGCTGTGGCGGCAGCCGCGCCAGGATCTGGCCCAGTTCGTCGGCGAAGCCCAGCTCCAGCAGGCGGTCGGCTTCGTCCAGCACCAGCGTCGCCACGCCGCCCAGGCCGAGCGCGTTGTGCGCGATCGCGTCGAGCAATCGCCCCGGCGTCGCCACCACCAGGTCGGCGCCGCCGCGCAGCTGCATCAGCTGCGGGTTGATCGACACGCCGCCGGCCAGCGCGACGACCTTGATGCGCCGCGGCAGGTGCCGCGCCAGCGCGGCCAGCGTGTCGCTGGCCTGCGCGGCCAGTTCGCGCGTGGGCACCAGCACCAGGGCGCGCACCTGCCCGTCGGGCGGCGCCGCGCGTTGCGCCGCGTGCTGCAGCAACGGCAGCGCGAACGCGGCGGTCTTGCCCGAGCCGGTCGGCGCGCAGCCGAGCACGTCGCGCCCCTGCAGGATCGCCGGGATCGCCTGTGCCTGCACCGCGGTGGGCGCGGCGTAGCCGGCCTCGTCCATGGCGCGGGCGAGGAACGGCAGCAGCTCGGGCGAAAAGCCCAGCGAGGCGAATGGCATGAAGCGGTATCCGAAGGAGGAGGAGCGCGGCCGGCGGGTTCGCGACATCCGAACGGAGCCGATCGCGCCGCCAGGCTGCGGCGAAGCTTACGCCGCAGCGGCGCCGAAAGCAGGCCGAGCGCGCGGTGGCGACGCCGCGCGGCGTCGCTCAGCCCGCCAGCGCCAGGTCGTCGATCATCGCGCGCAGGAAGCGCGCCGCTTCGCCGCCGGTGCAGGCGCGGTGGTCGAAGGTGACCGACAGCGGGATCAGCTTGTGCGTCTCGATGCCGCCCATCACCGGTACCAGCTGGTGGCGGGCGCGACCGGCGGCGACGATCGCCACGCACGGCGGCACCACCACCGGGGTGGCGTAGCGGCCGGCGAACATGCCGAAGTTGGACAGCGAGATGGTGTAGCCGCTCAGTTCCGAGGCGGCGATGCTGCGCGCTTCCACCTGCTGGCGCAGGCGGGTGATGCCTTCGCGGATGCCGCGCGCATCGAGCATGTCGGCGTTGCGCAGCGCCGGCACGAACAGGCCGTCGTCGGTGTCCACGGCGATGCCGATGTCCACCTGCGCGTGCAGGGTGCGGGTCAGCGCGTCGCCGTCGAACCAGGCGTTGAGCGCCGGCACCGCGCGGCAGGCGGCGACGATGGCGCGCACCAGGCGCGCGGTCATGTCGTTGCCGGGCGCCCAGGCGTGGATGTCGGCGTCGTCGTTGAGCGTGGTCGGCACCACCTTGGCGTGCGCGTCGGCCATCACCCGCGCCATGTTGCGGCGCACGCCCTTGAGCTGCTCGGGCTGGCCCTGCACCGCGGTGCCCGGCGGCTGCGTGCGCATCGGCTTGCCGGCGGCGGACAGCGGCGTGCGCGTCGGCGCCGCGGCTGCCGGCGCCGGCGCAGGAGCGGCTTCAGCGGCGACCTGCGGGGAGCGTGCAGCCGTGGCCGATGGCCCTGGGCCACGTGCCGCCGCACCCGCGACGGCCGAGCCGTCGGCCGCGGCCTGCTTCACGTCGGCCAGGGTCACCGCGCCGTCGCCGCCGCTGGCGCGCACCCGCGCCAGGTCCACGCCCAGTTTCCTGGCCAGCGCACGCACCGCCGGCATCGCGCGCACGCCGCCGACCGAGACCGTGCGCTCGCTGTGCACGGTGTTGGAGCTCTGCATCGCGCCGACCACGGTGCCGGCGTCGTCGCGTTCGCCGCCGGCTTGCGCGGCGTCGGCATCGCGCAGTTCGCCGCCGTCGTCGGAGGCGACGACGCGGTCGTTGTCGCCCGGCGCATCGGCGCCGGCGCCCTTGCCGGGGCTGGCCGGCGCGGCGCCGCCATGGTGGTGGCCGGTGTCCTGGCCTTCGGCGCGCTGCGGCATGCTGGCGTCGGGCGCGAACTGCGCCAGCATGGCGCCGGTGACGACGATGTCGCCCGGCGCGCCGGCCAGTTTCAGCACCTTGCCCGAGACCGGGGAGGGCACCTCGACCACCGCCTTGGCGGTCTCCATCGACACCAGCGGTTCGTCGAGCTGGATGGTGTCGCCTTCCTTGACGAACCATTCGACGATGGTCGCGTCGGGCAGGCCTTCGCCGAGGTCGGGCAGGTTGAAGTTCTTGGTTTCGCTCATGTGGTCTCTTCCAGCAGTTCCAGGTCGCGTGCCGGCAGCCAGCCCTGCACGCCATCGGCGCGCTCGGCCCACCACCAGTCGCCGTATTCGTGGTGCAGGGTCACGGTGTCGCCCTGCGCGGCGGTCAGTTCGCGCGCGTCGTAGTCGCGCAGCGCTTCGGCATGGCCGTCGCCGGTGGCGCGCAGCCAGGCCAGCGGCGCCCAGCCGGCGCCGCCGGCGGCGGTGGTGGTCCAGACGAACGCGGGCCATTCCTCGTCGCGCACGCCCAGCGCCACCCGCTCGCCGGCGGCGAAGCGGATCGGGTGCGGGTAGGCGGCGCGGTAGTCGCTGAGCAGGCGCGCGCGCATGTCAGCCTGCGGCGACGGCACGCTTGGCCGCCGCGACGATCTTGTCCACGCTCGGCAGGTACTTCATCTCCAGCCGGAACAACGGGATGTGCGTGTCGTAGCCGGTCACCCGCTGCACCGGCGCGACCAGGTCATACATCGACTGCTCGGCCAGGCGCGCGGCGATCTCGGCGCCGAAGCCGGCGCTGCGCGGGGCCTCCTGCACGATCACGCAGCGGCCGGTGCGCGCCACCGATTCGGCGATGGTGTCGAAGTCCAGCGGACGCAGCGTGGCCACGTCGATGACCTCGGCGCTGATGCCGTCGGCGGCCAGCCTGTCGGCCGCCTCCAGCGCTTCCTTGACCTGCGCGCCCCACGCCACCAGGGTCACGTCGCTGCCTTCGCGCAGCACGAAGCACACGTCCAGCGGCAGCGCCTCGCCGTCGTCGGCGACCACTTCCTTGTACTGGCGGTACAGGCGCTTGGGCTCCATGTAGATCACCGGATCCGGCTCGCGGATCGCCGCCAGCAGCAGGCCGTAGGCGCGCTGCGGCGAGGACGGCAGCACCACGCGCAGGCCCGGCACGTTGGTGAAGATGGCCTCGTTGGCCTCGCTGTGGTGCTCCGGCGCGCGGATCCCGCCGCCCCACGGCACGCGCAGCACCATCGGACAGTGCAGGCGGCCGCGGGTGCGGTTGCGCAGGCGCGCGGCGTGGCAGATCAGGTGATCGACCATCGGGTAGACGAAGCCGTCGAACTGCGCTTCGGCCACCGGCTTCATGCCCTGCGCGGCCAGGCCGACGCTCAGGCCGGCGATGGTGGTCTCGTCCAGCGGGGTGTCCAGCACGCGCTGCGCGCCGAAGCGCTGCTGCAGGCCGGCGGTGGCGCGGAACACGCCGCCGTTGACGCCCACGTCCTCGCCCAGCACCAGCACCGACGGGTCGTGCTGCAGTTCCCAGGCCAGGGCCTGGGTGACCGCTTCGATCAGGGTGATGGGCGTGCTGGTCATGCTGGTGTCTCCGCGCGCGGTGGCGGCGTTGTGGGCGGTGCCGGCCGCGTGCGCGGCGGCCGTGTCGGCGAGGCGGGGCGCGAGCTCATCCATGGCGCTGCTCCAGGGCGACGGCCTCGGCGCGCTGCGCGAGCAGCTCCGGCGGCGGATCGGCGTACAGGTAGTCGAACATCGCTTCCACCGGCTGCACCGGCGTGGCCAGGTAGGCGTTGACCTCGGTGTCGACCAGGCGCGCGCACTCCTGCTTCCACGCCGCTTCCTCGGCCTCGCTCCACAGGCCCTGCGCGGTCAGCCAGGCACGCAGGCGGGTCAGCGGCTCGCGCTCCCAGGCCTGCTTGACCTCGGCCTCGTCGCGGTAGCGGCGCGCGTCGTCGGCGGTGGTGTGGTCGGACAGGCGGTAGGTCATGAACTCGATGACCGAGCCGCCCTGGCCGGACAGCGCGCGCTCGCGCGCCTGGCGCATCGCCTCCAGCACCGCGATCAGGTCGTTGCCGTCCACCTGCAGGCAATGCAGGCCGCCGGCCAGGCCCTTCTGCGCCAGGGTCTGCGCGCCGGTCTGCGCCGCGCGCGGCACCGAGATCGCCCAGCCGTTGTTGATCACGCACAGGATCAGCGGCAGCTGGTAGGCGCCGGCGGAATTGAGCGCGGCATAGAAATCGGTCTTCGAGGAGCCGCCGTCGCCGCAGGTAGCGACCGCGACGTGGCCTTCGCCGCGCAGCTTGAACGCCAGCGCCGCGCCGGCGGCGTGCAGGCACTGGGTGGAGATCGGCACGCAGATCGGAAAGTCCTTGACCGCGTCGGTCTCGCGCAGGAAATCGCTGCCGCGCTCGTCGCCGCCCCAGTACAGCAGCACCTCGCGCGGGCGCACGCCGCGCATGAACATGGCGCCGTACTCGCGATAGCTGGGCGCCAGCACGTCGCCGCTGCGCATCGAGGCGCCGATGCCGATGTGGGTGGCTTCGTGGCCCAGGCACGAGGCGTAGGTGCCGAGCTTGCCGGTGCGCTGCAGGGCCACGGCCTTGCTGTCGAAGGTGCGCACGTAGAGCATCTGCTTGAACAGGGCCAGCAGGGTCTGCGGGTTGGCCGAATCGGCCGGAAGCGCGTCGCGGACCGGCTGGCCGCTCGCGTCGAGGTACTGCAGGTATTCAATTTCGAATTGCGCGGCGATGGTCATGACGGCGGCACTCTCGACAACAAGTTTCAAATGATAAGACTCGACATGTTAAGGAAGGCGTGCACAAAAGCCGTCCTGCACCGCAGCACAGTATCTTGCTGGATTGCAGCAAAAACGCGCGGGGCGGGCGTGGGTTGCATTGCTGGCGTTCACTTGGGGGATTGCTGCGGTGCGGTGCGATGTGCGCAGCGGGTGGGCAGCGGATGTGGATGTCCAGCGGTGGACGTTTTGCTTCGCGGTGGCCTGGCGCCCGGAGTGCAGGCGATGCTGCGGGCTGGGCGTGTTCGCTTGACTGCAAAAGCAACGGCTGGAGCAAGATCAGGATCAAGAGCTTTCGCGCCTGTTGGCGCGCGTTACTTTTGTCTTGGCAAAAAGCAACCAAAACCGCTCCCGCCCGACGCGATCCGGTGCGATGAAGCCGCACCGGTGCCCTGCGCTCCTCGGCGCGAGCGGCATTCATCCCCTTTCGGGACGGCGCCCAAACTCGCTTCGCTCAGACAGGGGCGCTTCTTCGGCCGCTCGCGCCTGTAGTGCTCGGCTCGCTTTAAGGCGGGAAGTTTTAACAGCGACAGCTAACGGCAAAAGCAAAAAGGCAAAAGCAAAAGCTCAAGAGCGACAGCGAAAGGCTCGAAGCGGGAGCGAAGACTGCATTTGAATGGAGGGCGAGGTGGCTATGCCCGTCGGCTGTTCCCTTCTCCCACCGGGACCATGGCTTCCTTTTCGGGGGAAGATGCCCCGTAGGGGCGGATGAGGGTACGGCGCGAAGCGTCTCGCAGCGTTTGGGTGCATGAGGCTGCGCCCGTACCCTCATCCAAACTCCTCTCCCGTGGGGAGAGGGGCTTCGACCGTGGAGTTTCGAGGGCCACTGCTGCTTCTGGAGCGGCGGCAAAAAAAAAAGGGCGCGGCTTGTGGCCGCGCCCTTGTGCTTCCCTCAGGCGGTTGCGATCAGCGGCCGATGCGGGTGCTGAAGCGTGCGGCGTTGTCGGACGGGTCGGCATCGGGCGAGGCCGAGCTGGCGCTGGCTTCGATCACGATGGTGCGGTCGGCCGGCAGCGGGCGGGTGGCCACGGCCAGGGTGAAGGCGGTGCCGGCGCCCGGGGCCAGGTCGGCGCGGGTGCTGCACTGGAACTGTGCGCTGCGCAGGCCGTGGGCCTGGCGCACGCATTGCCAGCCGCGCGGCGGCACCAGCGCCGACAGCACCGACAGGGTGTTGCCGCTGACGGTCAGGCTGGCGCGGCGCACCGGTGCATTGCCGCGGTTGACCAGGGCGATGCGGTAGTTGGCGCCGAACGCGGTCAGCGGCAGCGTCGCCGGGCCATCGATGCGCAGCGCCAGGTTGCCGGCGGGTGCGGCCTGCACCGCCACCGCGGCGCTGGCGCCGTTGTTGCCGGCGTTCGGGTCCTCGGTCTGCGAGGCGGCCGAGGCGGCCAGGGTCAGCGTGCGCCCGACCAGCTCGGCGCCGGCCGGCACCGCGAGCTCGAAGCGCTGCGCCGCGCCGGCGGCGAACTCGGTCGTGGTGCAGGTGACCACGGTCTGCGCGGCCACGTCCGGCGCGGCGCAGGCCCAGCCCGGGGCGGCGGTCACGGTCGGCGTCACCGCCGCGTCCAGGGCGAAGGCGACCGCGGCGAAGCGCGCCGCGTCCGGACCGGCGTTGCCGACTTCGACGCTGTAGCGGATCGTGTCGCCGGCGTAAACCGCGGCATTGGCCGCGCTCGCGGTCACGCCCAGGTCGGCACGCTGCAGCGGCTTGAGCTTGAGCAGCACCACCGCCGGATCGTGGTCGGACAGCCGCGCCGGTGAATTGGCGTCGTTGCGCGCGGTGGCCGGGAAGTCGGCGTTGAGCCGCGCATGGCCCTCGACCAGGCTGGCGACCTGCGCCGACTGCATCAGCGCGCGGTTGGCGAGGATATGGTCCAGCGACTGCACGTTGCCGTCGTAGGCGTACGAGTAGCTCTGGTCCGGCGTGGACAGCAGGGTCAGGTTGTACAGGTCCGGCTCGACCAGGTCGGCGCCGTCGCCGTCGACCACGGTCTGCGCGTCGGCCGAGGGCAGGCCGGTGACCGTGCCCATCGCATCGACGTAGCCGTCGTTGAACTCGAAGGCGTTGAAGTCGCCCATCACCAGCAGTTGTTCGCCGGGATCGGCGGCCTGCCGCGCCTGCAGCAGGTTGGCCAGGAACACCGCCTGCGCCTGGCGCTTGGCGCGGATGCGCAGGCCGCTGGCGTCGTCGGTCTCGGCGCCGTTGAGCGAACGCTGGTGCACCTCGACCACGGTCAGCGGCAGCGTGCGGCCGTCGGCGAAATGCACCACCGCCTTCAGCACCAGCGGCGGGCGGTCGTTGAGCAGGCTGGTGCCGCCGGCCGGCTCGGTCCAGGTGGTGGTCTTGCCTTCCTGGCTGACCGAGAGCACTTCGACGCGGGCGACGCCGGCGCCCACCGCGCCGGTCTTGACCAGGAAGCCGACGTCGATGCCGCCGACGTCGTTGCCTTCCTGCAGATAGGCCACGTACTGCGGGTCGGGCTGGCCGGCGGCGACCGCGTCGGCGTTGATGCGCGCGGCTAGGGTCTGCAGCACGCTCAGGCTCTCCACTTCCACCGTGCCCAGGATGTCGGGCGTGTTGAGGTAGTTGCGGATCGCCAGCGAGGCCTTGTTGAGCCGGGCCTGGTAGGCGGCCGCGGTCAGCACCGGTTCGCCGATCGCCGGGTCGTTCTGGTCGTCGAAGAAGCGCTCCATGTTGTAGGTGGCGACGTTGACGTCGTCGGCCTGCGGCGCGGGCGCCGGCTTGGGCTGGTCGGCGCCGTTGCATTGCACGGTCGGCGCGGTGTCCGGATAGATCGTGTAGCGACGGAAGCTGTAGTCCAGCGGGCCGCTGACGCCGAGCACCACGCAGCCGCCGGCCACGTCGATGCGCTCGCCGCCGAGACCGGCGCTGCCCACCGCGATCACCTGCGGGTTGGTGTTCCAGCGCGGCACGCCGGCCGGGGAGCCGGCCGGCAGCGGGTCGGGCTGCTGCACGCCGGCGGTGCGCCAGGCGCGCGGCAGGCCGGTGACCACGGCATGGAACACGCCGTTGCTGCTGGCGGTGGCGTTGGTCTCGTTGACGTTGCCGCCGGTGGGCGCGTTGACGGTCAGGCTGGGCGCGGCCACGCGCATGCCTTCCAGGCGCTCGAGCTGGTCGTAGGCGCCGGTCGGGTCGGGGAATTGCGTGGTCAGCGTGACCGCGGCCGGCAGCGGGTTGCCGGTGGACTGCAGCAGCACGGTCGGCGTGCCCAGTTCGGTCAGCGGCGGCTGGGTCGGGTCGGCGCTGGGCACGTACTCGAGCACGGTGGCCTGCACCCGCACCGCGTTGCCCACCGCGGCCTCGGCCGGCGGCGCGCTGCCGGTGTAGACGTAGATGCCTTCGGAGGTCAGCGGGTCGGCGTCGGCCTGGGCGTCGGGCGCCTGCAGGAAGAAGCCGGCGCTGCGCCGCGCGGTGACGATGCCGCTGGTGGCGACGATCTGCCCGACCAGCGGCGAACGCGCGCCGCTGCCCTGGATGCTGTGGATCGGCACCAGGTTGAAGTCGTCGTTGAGGATCACGCCGCTGGCGGTCAGCGTGGCCGGCAGCGCGCCGCTGATGCCGCTGACGTCGAGATAGAAGGTCTCGTCGGGCTCGTTGGCGGTGTCGCCGTCGACCAGCACGCTGACCTGGGCGCTGCTCTCGCCTGCGGGGATGGTCACGCTGGTCGCGGCCAGGGCCTGGTAGTCGCTGCCGGCGCTGGCGCTGCCGTCGCGGGTGGCGACGCTGAAGCCGACCCCGCCGCTGCCGGCCGGCTGGCTCAGGGCGATGGTGAACACGAACGCGGTGCTGCCGCCGTCGCCTTCGCCGCGGCTGACGTTGGCCACGCTGGCCACCGGCTGGTTGCCGCCGCCGCACAGGTTGGCCGGCGCCGCGGCATTGCGCGGGGTCGGCGCGCCGGTGGCGAAGTCGGCATTGTTGTTGTCGCTGTCGCTGCAGCCGCCGTTGCCGCGCAGCACCGCCAGGGCGTTGCTCGGCGCGGCGGTCGGCGCGCTGCCTTCGGCGCAGCTGGCGCTGCTGCCGTAGCCGACGAAATCCACGTTGCCCGCGGGGCAGGCGCCGCTCAGCGCGGCCGCCGCGCTGCTCAGCGCGACCTTGCCGGCGGTGCCGCTCATGGCGATGGTGCCGGTCGCGTCCGGCGCCGGCAGCGCGGTGCTGCCGCCGCTGCCGTCGGCCTGCTTGACCAGGTAGTAGCCGCCGGCGGGAATGCTGCCGGCCAGCGGGGTGACCTGCCAGCTGCTGCCGGCGGCCGAAGCGTACTGCACCGACCAGCCGGCCAGGCTCACCGCCTCGCTGCCGTTGTTGTGCAGTTCGATGAAATCGCTCTTGTAGGTGGCGCCGCTGTTGCCGCCACCGCCGTAGACCTGGCTGATGACGACCTGGGCCTGGCCGGTTCCGGCACAGGCAAGCGCGCACGACAACACTGCGGCACGAAGCAGCATGGTTCGCATGACGAAGACTCTCCCCAATCCTTGAAGACGTGGAATACCGCGGACGACGACCGG
This sequence comes from Xanthomonas sp. AM6, assembly GCF_025665335.1. Taxonomy (NCBI): domain Bacteria; kingdom Pseudomonadati; phylum Pseudomonadota; class Gammaproteobacteria; order Lysobacterales; family Lysobacteraceae; genus Xanthomonas; species Xanthomonas sp. AM6. Next base: position 4,446,632 of record NZ_CP106869.1, on the reverse strand, counting down.
GCGCCCCCCAAGGCGCTGGCCCGATTCTGCCCGAGTTTGCCGCCGGCCGCTGACCGGGATGTGACAGGCGTCGCTGCGGTACCCTTGCCGGCCCGGACCGCCGTACCCGCCCATGCCCGTCGAACACAACCAGCGCCCGCTCGAAGCCGGCATCCACACCGACCTGGAGGGGCGGCTGACCTACGGCGGCTACCTGCGGCTGGACCAGCTGCTGTCCGCGCAGCAGCCGCTGTCCGACCCGCCGCACCACGACGAGATGCTGTTCATCATCCAGCACCAGACCTCCGAGCTGTGGCTGAAGCTGCTGGCGCACGAGCTGCGCGCGGCGATCGCGCACCTGCAGCGCGACGAGGTATGGCAGTGCCGCAAGGTGCTGGCGCGCAGCAAGCAGGTGCTGCGCCTGCTGACCGAGCAGTGGTCGGTGCTGGAGACGCTGACCCCGTCCGAATACATGGGCTTTCGCGACGTGCTCGGGCCCGCGTCCGGCTTCCAGTCGCTGCAGTACCGCACCATCGAGTTCCTGCTCGGCAACAAGAACGCGCAGATGCTGCGCGTGTTCGGCCACGACCCGCACGCGCAGGCCGGGCTGCAGGCGGTGCTGGAAGCGCCCAGCCTGTACGAGGAGTTCCTGCGCTACCTGACCCGCTTCGGCCATGCCGTGCCCGAGCAGTACCGCGCGCGCGACTGGCGCCAGCCGCACGTCAGCGACCCGCTGCTGCGCCCGGTGTTCGAGCGCATCTACGAGAACACCGACCGCTACTGGCGCGAGTACGCGCTGTGCGAGGACCTGGTGGACCTGGAGACGCAGTTCCAGCTGTGGCGCTTCCGCCACATGCGCACGGTGATGCGGGTGATCGGCTTCAAGCGCGGTACCGGCGGCTCCAGCGGCGTGGGCTTCCTGCAGCAGGCGCTGGCGCTGACCTTCTTCCCCGAACTGTTCGAGGTGCGCACCTCGGTGGGCCTGCCGGATGGGCGCGATGCCGAGCCGGGGCTCGTGACCCCGGACGCGGGACCCGATGAAGGGCTACAGGCGCCCTAGCGCGTTCGGGCACTGGTCTCGAGCAACGGGGTCAGATCCAGAGGTTCCCACGAATCCCGAATCCCCAATCCCGGCCATTTGACGCGACCGCCAACTGTCGGTGATGCTCGCCCGTTCGCCCGGCCCGGCCGGGAGTCGCCCAGCCCATACTGAATACGCAAGGGACACCGCATGAGCGTTGACGACGTCGCGTCGCACCCCCCCGCCTCGCCGCAGCCGGCGCAACCGCCCGAATTCAAGACCTTGCTGGGCCATCCACGGCCATTGTGGATGCTGTTCATGACCGAATTCTGGGAGCGCTTCGCGTTCTACGGCATCCGCTGGGCGCTGACCCTCTACATCGTGGCCGAGTTCTTTCAGGGCTCCGGCGCGGGCGAGGCCCCGGCCAACCGGCTCTACGGCGCCTATCTGGCGCTGGTCTACGCCTCGGCGCTGTTCGGCGGCTTCGTCGCCGACCGGCTGATCGGCTACCAGCGCTCGCTGCTGATCGGCGCGGTGGTCATGTCGGTGGGCCTGTTCCTGATCGCGGTGCCGAACGAAGAAGTGTTCAAGATCGGCCTGGCCACGATCATTGCCGGCAACGGCCTGTTCAAGCCGAACGTGTCGACCATGGTCGGCAAGCTGTATCCGCTCGACGATCCGCGCCGCGATTCGGGCTTCACCATCTTCTACATGGGCATCAACGCCGGCGGTTTCGTCGCGCCGATCCTGACCGGCCTGCTGGCCGACAAGCTGTTCGGCACCGAAGCGATGCCGGCCTACAAGTACGTGTTCATCGCCTCCGGCATCGGCATGCTGATCAGCCTGGTCTGGTTCTGGATCGGGCGCCACCAGCTCGGCGCGGTCGGCCAGCCGCCGGCCGGCGGCGAGGGCATGGGCCGCACGTTCGGCGTGCTGCTGGCGACGCTGGTGGTGATCCCGGTGGCCTATGGCCTGCTGCTGATCGACGCCGGCATCCTCGGCTGGATCCTCACCGCGCTGTTCGTGGCGCTGTGCGCGATGATCCTGGTCGAAGGCATCCGCGAGGGCCGCGTGCCGCGCGACCGCTCGATCGCCATGCTGATCGTGTTCGTGTTCAACGTGATGTTCTTCATGTTCTTCGAGCAGGCCGGCAGTTCGTTCAACTTCCTCGCGCAGAACATCGTCGAGCGCGACCTGGGCGGCTGGATGTTCCCGGTCGGCTGGTTCCAGTCGGTCAACACGCTGGCGATCCTGGTGCTGGGCCCGGTGTTCGTGTGGCTGTGGGTGGCGCTGCGCTCGGCCAACCCGTCGATCCCGCGCAAGTTCGGCCTGGGCCTGATCTTCAACGGCCTGGCCTTCGCGCTGCTGATGTTCGCCCTGTCCTCGCTGGTCGACGGCTCCGGCAAGATCCCGTTCTGGACCCTGTTCATGGTCTACGTGATCCAGACCGTGGGCGAGCTGTGCCTGTCGCCGATCGGCCTGTCGATGACCACCAAGCTGGCGCCGACCAAGGTGGTGGGCTTCGCGATGGGCGGCTGGTTCCTGTCCACCGCCATCGGCAACAACCTGTCCGGCATCTTCGCCGCGGGCGTCAGCGGTGAGACCGGCATGACCGTGGCCTCGGCGCTGAAGGGCTACACTTTCGGTTTCTGGGCGCTGCTCGGCTCGGGTGTGTTGTTGTTCCTGCTTGCACCGTTGATCAACAAGCTGATGCACGGTGTCAAATGACGTGAGGTAGATCGCAATGTCGAACAAGACGATCAAGACGATGGGCGGCGCGGCGGCGCTGCTGCTGGCCCTGGCGGGCTGCGAGAAGGCCGTCGCGCCGGAGGCCGAGCAGGCGCCGGCCAAGCCGCTGGACACCTCGGTGCAGAAGCCGCCGGTGGCCGATCCCAACCAGCCGGTGGCCTCGGGCAATACCCCCGCCGCCGCCGACGTGGCCGCGGTGGCGGCATTGGGCGCGCAGTTCGACCCGGCGCGCGACCCGGCCAACGACCTGGAAACGGCCGAGGTGGAAGCCAAGCGCGGCGGCAAGCGGATCCTGCTGGACGTGGGCGGCCAGTGGTGCTCGTGGTGCCACATCCTCGACGAATTCATCGAGGGCGACGCCGAGGTGCGCAGCTTCCGCGACGCCAACTACGTGTGGGTCAAGGTCAACTACAGCGACGAGAACAAGAACGAGGCGTTCCTGGCCCAGTACCCGAAGATCGAGGCCTACCCGCACCTGCTGGTGCTCGACGCCGACGGCAAGCTGCTGCACTCGCAGTTCACCGGCGAGCTGGAGAAGGGCAAGGGCTACGACCGCAAGAAGTTCTTCGACTTCCTCAAGCAGTGGGCGCCGCCGAAGACCTAGGCCAAGCCCAGGGCGTCTTCCCGGGATGCCGAAAGCCGCCGTGCACCCTGTAGGAGCGGCTTCAGCCGCGACGGGCGTTACCGATAGAACCTGTCGCGGCTGAAGCCGCTCCTACACGAGCACCGGCAGCGACGGCGAGTACCGCGCAGGCGGTGCCCGAGTCGGCCACCGTGTCCGGTACCGCGTCCACCGCGCAGGTCGGCGAGGCGGTCGCGGTTGTGCAGTACGCATAAGCCACGCCCGCTGAGGGCGTGGCGTGCCGTCGTCTCACTTTCCGGTCATGCTCGGCAGCCCCTCGGCCGCCAGGCGGTCGATCAGCCGGTTCAGCACGCGCTGCTCCTCCTCGCTGAACGGCGCCAGCAGCCGGCGCTCGCACTCCAGCACCATCGGCGCCACCACCTGGTACACCTCCACGCCTGCCGCCGACAGGTGCAGCACCGAGCGGCGGCGGTCGTCGCCATGGGTCTCGCGCTGGATGAAACCGCGCTCGAGCAGGCGCGCCACCGCGCGGCTCACCGCCACCTTGTCCATCGCGGTGCGCTCGGACACCTCGCCGGCCGACAGCCCCGGGTACAGCGCCAGCACCGCCATCACCCGCCACTCGGTCACCGCCATGCCGTAGCGCTCGCCGTAGACGCGGGCGATGTTGCTGCTGATCCGGTTGGACAGCACGCTGATGCGATAGGGCAGGAACTGCTCCAGATCCAGGGAGGGCTCGGAAGGCGGTGGCGCGGAGGGGGCGATCGTCATGCTGCATTGCACCTTGCTGGTGGTTTCATTTGTAACTATAAGGGAGGAGACTACTGTCCATTCTCGCGAGTCTGGCGTCCGTCCGCATCCGAAATTTCGGGCGGCCTCCGGCCCGCGTCCTCCAGGAGACGAGCCATGAGCGCACAACCGCAGTATCCGTCCCAGCCGGCCAACCTGGGCATGCAGGTCACCACCTTCGAGAACCCGATGGGCATCGACGGCTTCGAATTCGTCGAATTCGCCGCGCCGGCCGGCCAGGGCGAGCAGCTGCACGCCTACTTCCGCGCCATGGGCTTCAGCGCGGTGCTGCGCCACCGCAGCCGCGCGATCACCGTGTACCGGCAGGGCGGGGTCAATTTCCTGGTCAACGAGGAACCCGATTCGTTCGCCGCCGATTTCGCCGCCGCGCACGGCCCCTGCGCCTGCGGCTTCGCGATCCGCTTCCAGCATCCGGCCGAGGAAGTGTTCGCCAAGGTGCTGGATAACGGCGGCGAAGCCATCGCCGACAAGGCCGACACGCGCGCGGTGCCGGCGCCGGTGGTCAAGGGCATCGGCGACTGCATGCTGTACCTGGTCGACCGCTACGGCGAGAAGGGCTCGGTGTACGCCGACTTCGAACCGGTGCCCGGCGCCGAGCCGTACCCGGCCGGCTTCGGCCTGACCTTCATCGACCACCTGACCCACAACCTGTACTTCGGCAACATGCAGCGCTGGTCGGACTACTACGAGCGCCTGTTCAACTTCCGCGAGATCCGCTACTTCGACATCAAGGGCGCCAAGACCGGGCTGACCTCCAAGGCGATGACCGCGCCGGACGGCGTGGTGCGCATCCCGCTCAACGAATCCTCCGATCCGAAGAGCCAGATCAACGAATACCTCGACGCCTACCATGGCGAAGGCATCCAGCACATCGCCTGCTTCACCGACGACATCTACGAGACGGTGGAGCGGATGCGCGCGGCCGGCGTGGAATTCCTGGACACCCCGGACGCCTACTTCGAGGTGATCGACCAGCGCATTCCCAACCACGGCGAAGACGTGCCGCGGCTGGCGCGCAACAAGATCCTGATCGACGCCGACCCGGAGACCAAGCAGCGCAAGCTGCTGCAGATCTTCACCCAGAACTGCATCGGCCCGATCTTCTTCGAGATCATCCAGCGCAAGGGCAACGAGGGCTTCGGCGAAGGCAACTTCCAGGCGCTGTTCGAGAGCATCGAGCGCGACCAGATGAAGCGCGGCGTGCTCTGAGGCTACGTCGCGGAGAATGCCGATGCGGCAAAAGCCCTCTCCGACGGAAGAGGGGTTGGGGTGAGGGTATGGTGGGGTCATGAAGCCCAAGCCGCCCTTGCCCACAACGACCCTGAGAAGCGCGCGCAAGCTGAGCCGCGACATGACCGATGCGGAACGAAAACTCTGGCAGCATCTACGCGGTGAGCGTCTGTACGGTTTGAAGTTTCGCAGACAGCATCCGGTCCCACTTATGTCGTCGATTTCTATTGCGAGGCATTGAAGCTGATCGTTGAACTGGACGGCTCACAACATTCGACAAAGATCGATGCCGAGCGGTCTGGCTACCTGGAGTCCCAAGGAATGCGCATGCTCCGGTTCTGGAACGACGACGTACTCCTGCACGCGGATGCGGTGGTCGCGTCGATCTTGGATGTTGCTGGTGCTATCGATCCTGTCTTCGTCCGTACCCTCACCCCAACCCCTCTCCCGGTGGGAGAGGGGCTTTCAGAGCAAGAGCCCACGCCATGAACATCTCGCACAACGGCTATCAATCCGGCTTCGGCAACGAATTCGCCACAGAAGCCGTGCCCGGCGCACTGCCGCAAGGGCAGAACTCGCCGCAGCGCGTCGCCCATGGCCTGTACGCCGAGCAGCTGTCCGGCACCGCGTTCACCGCGCCGCGCGGGGTGAACCGGCGCAGCTGGCTGTATCGGATCCGTCCGGCGGCGGTGCACGGCACCTTCGCCGCGTATGCGCAGGCCGGCGGTTTCCACAACGACGTCAATGCCGGGCCGGTGTCGCCCGACCAGTTGCGCTGGAGCCCGCTGCCGCTGCCGCAGGCCGCGGTGGATTTCGTCGACGGCCTGTACACGATGGCCGGCAACGGCTCGGCCGCCGCGCAGCATGGGGTGGCGGTGCATCTGTATGCGGCCAGCGCCTCGATGCAGGGGCGGTTCTTCTACAACGCCGACGCGGAAATGCTGATCGTGCCGCAACTCGGCCGCCTGCAGCTGTGCACCGAACTGGGCACGCTCGAGGTCGAGCCCCAGGAGATCGCGGTGATCCCGCGCGGCGTGCGCTTCCGCGTCGCGCTGCCCGACGGACAGGCGCGCGGCTACGTGTGCGAGAACTTCGGCGCGCTGCTGCGGCTGCCCGACCTGGGCCCGATCGGCGCCAACGGCCTGGCCAATCCGCGCGACTTCCTGACCCCGGTAGCCGCCTACGAGGAGGACGAGGGCGAGTTCGAACTGATCGCCAAGTTCCAGGGCCACCTGTGGCGTGCGCCGATCGCGCATTCGCCGCTGGACGTGGTCGCCTGGCACGGCAACTACGCCCCGTACAAGTACGACCTTCGCCGTTTCAACACCATCGGCTCGATCAGCTTCGACCATCCGGATCCGAGCATCTTCACCGTGCTCACCGCGCCCAGCGACACGCCAGGCACCGCCAACCTGGATTTCGCCATCTTCCCGCCGCGCTGGCTGGTGGCGCAGCACACGTTCCGGCCGCCGTGGTTCCACCGCAACGTGGCCAGCGAGTTCATGGGCCTGGTGCACGGCGTCTACGACGCCAAGGCCGAAGGCTTCGCGCCGGGCGGCGCGTCGCTGCACAACTGCATGAGCGGGCACGGCCCGGATGCGGCCACCTTCGACAAGGCCTCGCAGGCGGACCTGTCGCGGCCGGACGTCATCGCCGACACCATGGCCTTCATGTTCGAGACCCGCGCGGTGCTGCGCCCGACCGCGCAGGCGCTGGCCGCCGCGCACCGCCAGCGCGACTACCAGCAGTGCTGGCAGGGCCTGCGCCGCCATTTCCGCGCGCCCTGAGCGTGCGTGGCGCGGGGTGCCGCGGCCCGTGCCGCGCGCGGGCGGCCCTGCAACCGTGCGCTCAGGCGGCTTCCAGCGACGCGTGCAGCGGTGCCGGCAGCACTTCCAGCACGCGCTCGCGGATGCGCTGCGCATAGCGCTCCGAGGTCATCTCCGGCATCGCGCGCAGCGCGTGCGCGATCGCCTGCAGCGTGGCGGCGTCCTCGCGCGCGTCGCGCAACTGTTGCTGCAGCGGGCGCGAGGCCGGATGGCGCTGCAGCTGCAGCAGGTCGAGCAGATACATGCGCGCGTTGAGCAGCGCGCGGCGCGGATCCGCCGGCGCCGCGGCGGGGGCCGCCGGTGCCGCGACCGGCGCGGCGGGCATGCGGCCGTCGTCCAGGTAACCCTGCTGCAACAGCGCCTGCACGATCGCCGCGGCGTTGCTGCCGCCCAACGCGACCAGTTCCTCGACGCTGCGCTGGCCATCGGCCAGGATCAGCACGCGCCGCTGGCGCATGTCCAGCGGCGCGGCATGGGATTGCAGTGCCGCGAGGGCGAGGGCGGTCTTGCGCGGGTGCATGGCGGGATACCGGAAGGTGCGCAGCTTCGCCGCCGGCGGTGAAACGCTGATGACAGCGGCAGGCGACAGGCGCTGCGGGCCGCCTGCGCGGCGAGGAGAGCGGACGCGAGCGCGGCGAGGGGCGAACTTCGTGGCCGCCGTGATGTCGATGGGAACGCCGCGACGATCGCGCAGGATGCGTTGCGCGACTCTTCCTGGCCTTCCTCGGGCTGCGGCGGCGAAGAATTGGCCTTTTGTGGAAACGGCTTGTCGTGTCTCGCACCATGCGACGCGTACGGTACGTGGCGGGCGGATCGCACGGAGGCGTTGTCTGCGCCATTGCGACCGCCACCGCTGCCATCGCCAATGGCAATACCGACGCCGACGCGATGCCAGCTTCGGGCCGATTCCGGCCCGGATGCCGAAGCCAACGCCGAGCCGGCAGCGATAGCGACGGCGGCCTGCATCGCGATTCCGCAACGCCAGTCAGTGCATGCGCACCGCACGCGCGTTAGCCTATGCGCTGCTCCTGCGAGGAACTGCGATGAAGCCGACCCTGCCCGCCGCCGCGTTGCTGCTGCTCGCGCTGGGCGCCTGCGGCAAGGCGCCGCCGGCATCCCCGCCGCCCGCGCCTGCCGCGGCGCGCGACGAGGCCTTGCCGCCGCCGGCACTGGACCAACCGGACACCGACGTACCCCCGGCACAGGCCCCGGCGGCGGCGATCCCGCCGGAGATGGCGCCGGCCGCGCGCCAGCTGGCGCGCGAGGACGGCTACGGCGACCTGCGCCTGGGCATGAGCGCGGCGCAGGCGCGCGCGGCGTGGGGCGGCGAGCTCGATGGCCAGCCCGGCGAGGCTGGCGGCTGCTATGTCCTCAGGCCGCGCTGGGCCAAAGGCGGCAACGACTTCGGCCTGATGTTCGAGGCCGACAAGCTGGTGCGCTACGACGTACGCAATGCCAAGGAAACCGCGCCGGGCGGCGGCAAGGTCGGCATGGACCTGGCGCAACTGCGCGCGCTGTACGCCGGACGCGTGGAGGAGCAGCCGCACAAGTACATCGAAGGCGGCAAGGTCCTGCGCATCGCCGGTGCCACCGCCCAGTCCGGCGTGCTGGCGTTCGAGATCGACGCCGCCGGCAAGGCCAGCGCCTGGCGCGTCGGCCTGCCGCCGCAGGTGGATTATGTCGAAGGCTGCGGCTAGCGGATTGCCGTTGCCTTCGGCGGCGATGGCGTTGAACCAGCGGGTGCGGTCGGCGGAACGCGTCGCGGCTGAAGCCGCTCCCACAGTGCACCCGGCCAAGGCACCGCATCCTCTGTAGGACCGGCTTCAGCCGCGGCAGGCGCAACGGTGAGAGGGTGGGTTCGGCAGCAGCGGGCGGGGCCGAAGCCTCTCCTGCAGTATGCCCAGCTGGTCTCCGCAAGCCCCTGTAGGAGCGACTTCAGTCGCGACGAACGCCGCAGCAGCCTCAACGGCTCGGATAGCCGCCGGAGCCGACGGTCCCAAGCCACGCCCAAACTCCCGCCGCAGTTCGCCGGCTATCCGGCTGCACGCCCCTGTAGGAGCGACTTCAGTCGCGACGAACGCCGCAGCAGCCTCAACGGCTCGGATAGCCGCCGGAGCCGACGGTCCCAAGCCACGCCCAAACTCCCGCCGCAGTTCGCCGGCTATCCGGCTGCACGCCCCTTGTAGGAGCGACTTCAGTCGCGACGAACGCCGCAGTGGCCTCACCGGTTTCGGTTGGCTGTCGGGGCCGATGGCCCAAACGCCCGGGGCTCATCTTCCCGCACGCTCTCACCCAACCTGGCGGCGAGCCCATCCAGGGGCGACCCCAAGCGGCTCGACCCTCGGCCGCGATCCATGCCGCCAACGCTCGACGCCGCCGAACAACCGCCCGGCGGTGCATCCCGGCCCGCCGTCGCCACGATGACGGCCGCATCATCCGCGCTGCGCATAGAATCGCGCATCGTATTGGCGAGGGGTGGGCGATGGCGAGCGCGATCGGCTTGGTGCTGGTGGGACTGCTGCTGCTGGCGTTGGGCGGCGATTCGATCGTCAAGGCGGCCTCGGGCCTGGCGCAGCGCTGCGGCGCCTCGCCGTTCGTCGCCGGGCTGCTGCTGGTGGCGTTCGGCACCTCGCTGCCGGAGCTGGCGGTCAATGCGCGCGCCTACGCGGTCGGCGCGCAGGACCTGGCGCTGGGCAACGCGGTCGGCAGCAACCTGGCCAACCTGGGCTTGACCCTGGCGCTGGCCGCGTTGGCGGCGCCGCTGCTGGTGCGCACGCGGATGCTGTCGCCGCTGCTGGTGCTGCTGGCGGTGACGACGCTGGCGCTGATCGGGTTCGGCCTGGACGGGGCGATCTCGCGGCTGGAAGGCGTGCTGCTGTTGCTGGGCTTCGTCGGCGTGCTGGTGTTCCTGCTGCGCCGCGCGCGCAGCGAGGACGCCGCGCGCCAGCTCGGCGTGTCCGGCTATGCGGTGACCCGCACTGCGCTTGGCCTGAACCTGCTGCGCCTGCTGATCGCGATCGTGCTGCTGTATTTCGGCGCCAAGCTCGTGGTCGATGCGGCGCCGCGGCTCGGCGCCGCCTGGGGCCTGTCGCCGCTGCTGGTCGGGCTGCTGCCGGTCGCGATCGGCACCGCGCTGCCGGAAGCCGCCGCCGCGATCGCCGCGTCGCGGCGCGGGCAGGGCGACATGGTGGTCGGGCACGTGCTCGGCTCCAGCCTGTTCAACCTGCTGGTGGTGATCGGCGGCATGGCGGCGCTGCGGCCGCTGCCGCTGCCGGCCTCGTTCGTGCGCCTGGAACTGCCGGCGGCGGTCGCGCTCAGCGTGGTGCTGTATCCGATGCTGCGCGGCGACATGCGCATCAGCCGCGGCGAAGGCGCGGTGCTGCTGGTGGCGTTTCTGGCCTGGATCGGGTTGGAAGTGGTGCTGGTGGGGTGAGCGTCGGGACTCGGGAATCGGGAATCGGGAATCGGGAATCGGAAAAGCATTGCCGGTGCGGTCGGGGCTCGATTCGGAAGATGTCGGTTGGGGGAGGATTCCGGGTCGCCGCGAGCCACACGTCGCGGTGGGCTCGCGACAACGCCCGTCGCGACCGAAGTCGCTCCTACCACATTGCGTCGGCTGCGGCCTGGTCGCCTAGCGCTCGTCGTGCTGCGCCGGCGGCGGCAGCCCTTCCTTGTCGGCGTGGTCGCTGCCCGGCACCTGCGGGCGTTGCTCCATCATCAGCGACAGCGCGGCCTTGGCCATCATGTGCGCGCTGATCGGCGCGGTGATGAACAGGAACGCGGTGATCAGCAGTTCGCGCGGTTGCGGGTCCTGGCCCAGGAACAGGTGATAGCCGACGGAGGCCAGCAGCACGCAGCCCACGCCCAGAGTGCTGGCCTTGGTCGGCGCGTGCAGGCGCTTGAAGAAGTCCGACAGCTTCACCAGCCCCAGCGCGCCGAGCAGGATGAAGAAGCAGCCGACGATCAGCAGCAGCGACAGCCCGACCTGCAGCAGCCCGATCATTCGACGATGTCCCGGCGCAGCACGTACTTGCTCAGCACCACGGTGCTGCCGAAGCCGAGCATCGCGATCACCAGCGCGGCCTCGAAATACACCGGCGAATCCAGGTACATGCCGAACAGCATCAGCTCGGCGATCGCGGTCACCGACAGCGTGTCCAGCGCCAGGATGCGGTCGGGCACGGTCGGCCCGCGCAGCAGCCGCCACAGCGCCAGCAGCATCGCCAGCGCCACCACGTGCATGCACACGGCAATGGTGCCTTCGATGAACATGTGGCTGGTCATGGGAAGATCTCCATCAGGGGCGCTTCGTAGCGCGTCTTGATCTGCCGGATCACGGTCTCGGCGTCGTCCAGGTGCAGCACGTGCACCAACAGGTACTTGCGGTCGTCCGACAGCGCCGCCGACACCGTGCCCGGGGTCAGCGTGATCATGCTGGTCAGCGCGGCGATGCCGTGGATGTTGGCGATGTCCAGCGGCACCCAGATGAAACCGGGGTGGATCCGGGATTCGGGGCCCAGCACCTGCAGCGCCACCACCACGTTGGAGCGCACGATGTCCCAGGCGACCACGCACAGCATCTTCGGCACCGAGCGCAGCGAGCCGATGCGCGCGAACTCGCGGTCCAGGCGCGCGGCGAACAGCGGCACGGCCACGCCCAGCAGCGCGCCCAGCAGGACCTGGCCGAGGCTGAAGCTGTCGCTCATCAGCAGCCAGAACACGGTGACGGTGACGCTCAGCGGCCAGGAGGGGAACAGGCGGCGCAACCAGGGACGGCGCATGTCAGGGCTCCCGCAGCGCCGGCGCGGTGGCGCGCAGCTGGGTGGCGTAGTCGGTCGGGCGCAGCAGCTGCGCGGCGGCGGCCTCGGTGTAGCGCAGCAGCGGCCCGGCGGCGACGCTCATCGCCACGCCGTAGCCGAGCAGCAGCAGTGTCGCCGCGGTTTCCAGCGGCCGCGCGCGCGCCTTGCGCGGTGGTGGCCGCGGCAGGCGTTCGGTGCCGTCGTCGTCGAGGTGCTGGTCGCCCGGCACGCGCCAGAACAGGCGCACGCCGGCGCGGGTCAGGCCCATGATCACCATCAGGCTGCTGAGCAGCACCGCGGCCCACACCGGGCCGACGTTGGCCGCCGGCGTGGCACCAAGGATCGCGACCTTGGCCAGGAACCCGGACAGCGGCGGCAACCCGGCCACCGAGATCGCCGCGATCAGGAACAGCACGCCGGGCACGGTCTTGCCCGGCAGCGGCGCGATCACTTCCTTGCGGTCGCCGGCGTCGCCGCGGCGGCGCCGGATCAGGTCGGCGATCAGGAACAGCGCCGCGGCGACGAAGCTGCTGTGCGCCAGGTAGTACAGGCCGGCGCCGAGCGTGCCCGGCGCGTCCAGCGCGAAGGCGACGAACAGCGTCGCCGCCGACACGATCACCAGGTAGCCGACCAGCACCCGCAGGCGCACCGCGGCCAACACCCCGAGCGCGGCCAGCAGCAGCGTGCCGATGCCCAGCCACAGCAGCCAGTCGCGGCCGTAGCCGGCCAGCGCCTGCGCCTGGCTGCCGAGGATCAGCGTGCTCACCCGCAGCACCGCGTACAGCCCGACCTTGGTCATCACCACGAACAGCGCCGCCACCGGCGCCGGCGCGCGCGCATAGGTTTCCGGCAGCCACAGGTACAGCGGCAGCAGCGCGGCCTTGGCGCAGAACACCAGCAGCAACAGGCCGAAGGTGGCCTTGATCAGGCGCAGGTTCTCCGGCGGCGCCTGGGCGATGCGCTGCGACAGCTCGGCCATGTTCAACGAGCCCAGCAGCGCGTACAGCAGGCCCAGCGCGATCAGGAACAGGGTGGAGGAGGTGACGTTGAACACCACGTAGTGGAAGCCCACGCGCAGGCGCAGGCCGCGCCCGCCGCTGAGCAGCAGACCGTAGGAGGCGATCAGCATCACCTCGAAGAACACGAACAGGTTGAACACGTCGCCGGTCAGGAACGCGCCGTTGAGCCCGACCAGCTGGAACTGGAACAGCGCGTGGAAGTGCGGCGCGCGCCGGTCCCAGCCGGCGCAGGCGTGCAGCAGGCAGGCCGCGGCGAGCAGGGTGGTGGTCAGCAGCATCCACGCCGACAGGCGGTCGGCCATCAGCGCGATGCCCAGCCGCGAGGGCCAGTCGCCGAGCAGGTAGACCTGCACCTGGCCGTCGCCGGCGCGCACGAACAGCGCGACCACCGCCGCCGCCAGCGCCGCCATCGACGTCCAGGCCACCGCGCGGCGCACGTGGCGTCCGTAGCGGCGGTGCTCGACGAACAGCGACAGCGCGGCGCCGAGCAGCGGGATCAGGATCGGCAGGATCACCAGGTGGTTCATAGCGCGCTGCCGCCGTCGGGATCCACGCGCGCATCGACGTGGTCGCTGCGGTTGTCGCCGCGGCTGCGCATCGCCAGCACGATGCTGACCGCGGTCATCGCGAAGGCGATCACGATCGCGGTCAGCACCAGCGCCTGCGGCAGCGGATCGGCGTGCTCGGCCAGGGTCGGCGCGATGCCGTCGCGCAGCACCGGCGCCTTGCCCTGCACCAGCCGCCCGCCGGCGAAGATCAGCAGGTTGGTGGCGTAGGACAGCACGGTCATGCCCAGGATCACGTCGAAGCTGCGCGCGCGCAGCAGCAGGTACACGCCGACCGCGGTCAGTACGCCGATCGCGCTCGCCAGGGCCAGTTCCATCAGCGCATCTCCCCGGTACGCGCCGACCGCTGCGCCGGATCGATCTGCCCGCGCTGCGACTCGCGCGTGCGCGAGGGCTTGATCGTGCCCATCATCGACAGGGTCAGCATGGTGCCGCCGAACACCACCAGGTACACGCCGGTATCGAAGCCCAGCGCGCTGGCCAGCGGGATGTCGCCGATCAGCGGAATGTAGAGGTCGTAGTGGCCGCTGGTCAGGAACGGCACGCCGAACGCCATCGAGGCCATGCCGCTGAGCGCGGCCAGCAACAGGCCCAGGCCGATGCAGCGGATGTAGTCGAAGCCGAAGCGCGATTCCACCGACGCCGCGCCCTGGATCACGTACTGGATCAGCAGCGGCACCGCCAGCACCAGGCCGGCGATGAAGCCGCCGCCGGGCGCGTTGTGGCCGCGCAGGAACAGGAAGATCGACACGGTGAGGGTCAGCGGGAACATCAGCTGCGCCAGGTCGGCCGGCACCGGCAGCTTGATCGGCGGACCCGGCATCACCTTCTCCGGCGCCATCCGCGCGCGCCGCAGCAGCGCATGCACCACCAGCGCGGCGATGCCGAACACGGTGATCTCGCCGAAGGTGTCGAAGCCGCGGAAATCGACCAGGATCACGTTGACCACGTTGCGCCCGTAGGCTTCCGGCAGCGCGCGCTGCAACAGCTCGCCGGCCATCGTCGACGCCGGCCGGGTCATCACCGAATACGCCAGCAGCGCCATGCCGGTGCCGGCGGCGATCGCCAGCGTCGCGTCGCGCAGCTTGCGCCAGCGCTGCGGTTCCACCGGCGAGGCCTTGGGCAGGTAGTTCATCGCCAGCAGCATCAGCACCAGCGTCACCATCTCCACCAGCAACTGGGTCAGCGCCAGGTCCGGCGCCGACAGGAACACGAACACCAGGCTCACGCCCAGCCCGCTGCCGCCGATCACCAGCACCGCCAGCAGGCGCTGCCGGTACAGGAACAGCGTGGCCAGCGCGCAACTGACGATCAGCAGCCACAGCCCCCAGCCCAGCAGCGGCATCGGCTGCGGCGCCGGCCACTGGCTCCACAGCGGCGGCGCGGCGATGAACGGCGCCGCCGCGACCACCACCGCGCTCAGCAGCAGCCAACGCAGGCTGCGCTGCAGGCTGCCGTTGGTCAGCAACCGGGTGAAGCGCACGGCGATGCCGAACAGCGCATCCACCTGCCAGTGGAACACGCGCTTGCCCAGCGAGCGCCGCACTTCGGTGTACAGCACGGTCAGGCGGCGCAGGCCGAAGTACAGCGCCACGCCGCCGACCACCCCGGCGATGCTCATCGCCAGCGGCGCGTTCCAGCCGTGCCAGACCGCCAGGCTGTAGTCGGGCAGCGCGTCGCCGAGGATCGCCCCGGCCGCGGCGCGCAGCACCGGCGCCACGGTCAGCGCCGGCACGATGCCGACCGCCACGCACACCAGCACCAGGATCTCCACCGGGATCTTCATCCAGCGCGGCGGCTCGTGCGGCATCGCATCCAGCTGCCGCGGCCCGTCGCCGAAGAAGGTCTCATAGACGAAGCGCAGGCTGTAGGCGACGCCGAACACGCCGGCCAGCAGCGCCGCGGTGGCGGTGAACGCGCGCATCGCCGCCGGGCCGTCGGCGTCCAGCGCCTGCGCGAAGAACATCTCCTTGGACAGGAAGCCGTTGAGCAGCGGGATGCCGGCCATCGACAGCGAGGCGATGATCGCCAGCGCGCTGGTGAACGGCATCCAGCGGCGCAGGTTGCCGAGCCGGCGCATGTCGCGGGTGTGGGTCTCGTGGTCGATGATGCCCGCGGCCATGAACAGCGAGGCCTTGAACACCGCGTGGTTGAGGATGTGGAACACGCCGGCCACCACCGCCATCGGCGTGGACAGCCCGAACAGCATGGTGATCAGGCCCAGGTGCGAGATCGTCGAATACGCCAGCAGGCCCTTCAGGTCGTGCTGGAAGATCGCGTACCAGGCGCCGACCAGCAGCGTGACCGCGCCGACGCCGCTGACCGCGTAGAAGAACAGCTCGCTGCCGGCCAGCGCCGGATGCAGCCGCGCCAGCAGGAACACGCCGGCCTTGACCATCGTCGCCGAATGCAGATACGCCGACACCGGGGTCGGCGCGGCCATCGCATGCGGCAGCCAGAAATGGAACGGGAACTGCGCGCTCTTGGTGAAGATGCCGAGCAGGATCAGCCCCAGCGCCCACGGATACAGCGCGCTGGCGCGGATCGTCGCGCCAGCGGCCAGCACCGCATCGAGCTGGTAGCTGCCGACGATGCGCCCGAGCAGCAACACTCCGCCGAGCAGCGCCAGGCCGCCGCCGCCGGTGATCACCAGCGCCATGCGCGCGCCGTCGCGCGCGTCCTTGCGCTGCGACCAGAAGCCGATCAGCAGGAACGAGCTGATGCTGGTCAGTTCCCAGAACACCATCAGCAGCAGCAGGTTGCCGGCGATCACCATGCCCAGCATCGCGCCCATGAACAGCAGCAGATAGCCGTAGAAGCGCGCCACGTTCTCGCGCGCGCCGAGGTAGTAGTGCGCGTACATCACCACCAGCGCGCCGATCGCCAGCACCAGCCCGGCGAACATCCACGCCAGCCCGTCCAGGCGCAGCGAGAACAGCAATCCGATCTGCGGCAGCCAGGCGTGGTCGGCGCGGACGATGCCGCCGTCCAGCACGGTCGGGGTCAGCGCGCCCAGCAGCGCCAGCCCGGCCAACGGCGCCGCCGCAGCGATCCACGCCAGCGTGGCGCGCGAACGATGGCGCAGGGCGACGACGGCCGCCGCCATCAGGAACGGCAAGGCCAGCAGGATGTCCAGGACGGGGATCATGCAGGGAATGCGAGATTCGCGAGCAGGAGCCCGAGTGTAACAGGCGTGTCCTGACGCTGGCCTGCGATGGTGGTCGGCGCATGCAAGGTCATTCTTGCAGCGTAGCGCACGCCGGGTGACGCACCTGCGAGTGCGCAACGGCGCCCGGGATTTGGGCGCGGCGGCGTGCGCTCGCTATGCTTGCGCGATGACCGACACGCCCGCCATCGCCGCCGCCGCCGTTTCCGCCACGCCTGCCGACGCCGCGGGCGGGCGCACCGCGCTGCTGTTCGGCGGCAGCGGCCAGATCGGCGAGCGCCTGCTGCAAGGCCTGCTGGCCGCCGGCTGGCAGGTGCACGCGGTCTCGCGCACGGCGCAGCCGCCGCGCGCCGGCGTGCACTGGCACCTGGGCGAACTGGGCGCGCTGCAGGCGCCGCCGGTGCAGGCCGATGCGATCTTCAGCTGCGGGCCGCTGGATGCGTTCGCCGCCTGGTACCGGCGCACGCCGCTGCGCGCGCCGCGCGTGGTCGCGTTCGGCTCCACCAGCCTGGAGGTCAAGCGCGATTCGCTGGATGCCGCCGAGCGCGACGTCGCGCGGCGCCTGCGCGAGGCCGAGGCCACGCTGTTCGCGGTGGCCGCCGAGCGCGCCGCCGCGGTCACCGTGCTGCGCCCGACCCTGGTCTACGGCGCCGGCCGCGACCGCACGCTGAGCGCGATCGCGGCGCTGGCGCGGCGCAGCGGCTGGTTCGTGCTGCCGCGCAGCGCCCGCGGCCTGCGCCAGCCGGTGCACGTGCAGGACCTGGCCGACGCGGCGCTGGCGGTGCTGGCGCATCCGGCCACGCACGGCCGCAGCTATGCGCTGGGCGGCGGCGAGGTGCTCAGCTACCGCGAGATGGTGCGGCGGGTACTGGCCGCGCTGCAGCCGCCGGCGCGGCTGCTGCCGTTGCCGCATGCGCTGTTCGCGCTGGCCCTGTCCGTCGCCCATGCCGGCGGCCGCCTGCGCGGGATGAACCGCGCCGCGCTGCAGCGCATGGGCGAGGACCTGGTGTTCGACCTGGCGCCGGCGCAGCGCGATTTCGGCTATGCGCCGCGCGCGTTCGCGCCGGATGCGGCGATGCTGGGCGTGTCGCGCTGAAGCGCGGGCGGCGCCCGGTTCAGTAGCGCCAGCCCATGCGCCGGTAGAGCTTGGCCAGCACCCAGGCCGGCCCGATCAGCAGGTACACCAGGTCGGTGAGGAAGCTGGGCTTGTGGCCTTCCAGCTTGTGCCCGACGAACTGCGCGATCCACGCCACCACGAACACGCCCACTGCCAGCCACAGCAGGCCGGGCAGGCCGATGCGCGCCTCCAGCAACCGGCACAGGCAGCCGCAGAAGAAGAACGCCGCCAGCATGCCGTAGCCCAGCGGCCGCGACAGCCGGTTGTAGTACATCCATGCCGCGAACATCCCCAGCGCCGCCCACAGCCCGCTCTGGAACCAGCTGCCGCCGACCGGGATGCACCACAGCAGCGCCACCACCGACCACAGGATCGCCGGCACCGCGACCACGTGGATGCGCTGGTTGGCGGCATTGCGGTGATCGTCGGAATAGCTGGCGAAGTAGCGGTCGATCGGGCGCGCGTAGGCGGTGGTATCCATCTTCCCTCCCAGGAACCGGGCCAGCATAGCGCCATCCCGGGACCGGCGCGGAGACAACGGCGGCCTCGCGCGTCCCTGCGCCAGCGCCGCCACGCAGGGCGACGCGCCGGGCAGCGCAAAAAACATCTTGGCCGGCCACAATATCGGCCGCGCTGTCACGTCTGCAACAGCATGAGCCCATCGCACCCAGCGCCCGAGACCGACCGCGACATCGCCGCGACGGTCCTGCGCGAGCGTTCCAGGCTCGGCAACTTCATCCGCCGCCGCGTGCTCGACCGGGCCGACGCCGAGGACATCCTGCAGGACGTGCTCTCCGAGTTCGTGCAGGCCTACCGGCTGCCCGCGCCGATCGAGCAGGCCAGCGCGTGGCTGTTCCAGGTCGCGCGCAACCGCATCATCGACCGCTTCCGCAAGCGCAGGGCGCAGCCGCCGGACGCGCGCATCGGCGGCGCAGACGAGGACGGCGACGACGACACGCTGCGCCTGGACCTGGAACTGCCCGCGCCCGATGGCGGGCCGGAGGCCGCGTATGCGCGGGCGAGCCTGCTGGCGGCCTTGCAACAGGCGTTGGACGAACTGCCGGACACCCAGCGCGAGGTGTTCGTGGCCCACGAATTCGAGGGCCGCAGCTTCAGGCAGATGGCGGACGACAGCGGCATCGCGATCAACACCCTGCTGGCGCGCAAGCGCTACGCCGTGCTGTACCTGCGCGCGCGGCTGCAGGCGGCTTACGACGAACTCGAATCATGAAGGAGTGAACGACATGGCATTTTCCAGAATCTGGTACGTGGGCAAGCCGGTGATCGCCCTCGCGGCGGTCGCCGTGCTCGGCGCGGTGGTCATGCTGCTGTGGAACGCGGTGGTGCCGCTGGCATTGAGCGGCGCACGCCCGATCGACTATCCGCACGCGGTGGGATTGCTGGTGCTCAGCCGCATCCTGTTCGGCGGATTCCGCGGCCACGGAGGATGGCGCCGGCATCGCCACTGGGAGAAGTGGCAGGCGATGACCCCGGAAGAGCGCGAGCAGTTCCGCCACGGCATGCATCGCCGCCGGCATCGGGGCGAGCGCCAATGACGCCCATCCACGCTGCCAAGACCGTGTGCAAGCAGCCGCCCGGCGCCGTGGCGCCGAGCGTGGAACTGGCACGCTGCGAGGGCAAGGGCGATTGCGTCCGGGTGTGCCCGGAGCAGGTGTTCGAACTGCGCCGCATCGATGCCGACGACTATCTGCGCCTTGGCCTGTTGCAGCGGTTCAAGCTGCGCGTGCACGGCATGCGCGTCGCATACGCGCCCAACGCCGACGCCTGCCGCGGTTGCGGCCTGTGCGTGGAAGCGTGCCCGGAACACGCGATCGTGCTGCGCCGGGTGCAACCGGCATGAGCGCGCAGACCTCCGCCGCGCCCCCGGGCTTCAGCGCTTACCAGAAAGTGGTGGCCGGCATGCTGGCCTTCCTGCAGTTCGCCGTCATCCTCGATTTCATGCTGATGTCGCCGCTGGGCGCGACGATCATGCCCGCGCTGCGCATCGGCCCGACCCAGTTCGGCCTGGTCGTGTCGGCGTATGCGTTCAGCGCCGCCCTCTCCGGGCTGCTGACCGCCGGCTTCGCCGACAGGTTCGACCGCAAGCGGCTGCTGCTGTTCTTCTACGCCGGCTTCATCGTCGGCACCGCGTGGTGCGGGCTGGCGCGGAGCTTCGAGAGCCTGCTGCTGGCGCGCATCGTCACCGGGCTGTTCGGCGGCGTGATCGGCTCGGTGGTGCTGGCCATCGCCACCGACCTGTTTCCCGCGCAACTGCGCGGGCGGGTGATGGGATTGATCCAGACCGCTTTCGCCGCCAGCCAGGTGCTGGGCATCCCGATCGGCCTGTACCTGTCCAACCGCTGGGACTGGCACGCGCCGTTCCTGGCGATGGCCGCGTTCGGCCTGCTCGCCGGGCTGGTCGTGGCGTGGCGGCTGCAGCCGGTCACCGGACACCTGCAGGCGCCGCGCGAACACGGCGCGTGGCGGCATCTGCTGCATACGCTGACCGTGCCGCGCCATCTGCTGGCGTTCGCCGCGACCGCGCTGCTGAGCACCGGCGGATTCATGCTGATGCCGTTCAGCAGCGCCTACATCGTCGGCAATCTCGGCATCGCTCTGCACAGCCTGCCGACCATCTACCTGATCACCGGGCTGTGCGCGATCGTGTTCGGCCCGTTGATCGGCAGGGCCACCGACAGGTTCGGCATCCTGCCTGTGTTCACCTTCGGCACGCTGCTGTCCAGCGTGATGGTGCTGGTCTACACCCATCTCGGCCCGGTCCCGCTGCCGGTGCTGATCGTGGTCAACGTGTTCCTGTTCGCCGCGATCTTCTCGCGCATGATTCCGTTCCAGGCATTGGCGGCGTCGGTGCCGGCACTGCCGCAGCGCGGCGCCTTCAACGCGATCAGCGCCTCCGTGCAGCAACTGTCCGGCGGCCTGGCATCGCTGGTCGCCGGGCATATCGTCACGATCGGGGCCGACGGCCGGCTGCAGCACTTCGCGGTGGTCGGCTACGTGGTGGTCGCGGTATCGCTGCTGGCCTGGGCGCTGCTGCGCGGGCTGCAGCGGAGCATGCAGCGCGAGCCGGACCTGCAGGGCGCCGCGGCGGGCTGACGCGCGCGCGGCGGACGCGATGCCCGCCACCCGAGCGCCTGCACGTTGCCGGCGCGCGCGCCGCCGCAGCGCGCGTCCGCGCGCCGCTGCGGTCAGTCGATCGAAATCCCCGCCAGCCGCTGCAGCGCCTCGGCGTACTTGGCGCGGGTGCGGTCGATCACGTCCTGCGGCAGGCGCGGGCCGGGCGCGGTCTTGCCCCAGTCCAGCGTCTCCAGGTAGTCGCGCACGAACTGCTTGTCGTAGCTCGGCGGGCTGGTGCCCACCTGGTATTCGTCGGCCGGCCAGTAGCGCGAGGAGTCCGGGGTCAGCATCTCGTCCATGATGTACAGGCGGCCGTCGGCGTCGGTGCCGAACTCGAACTTGGTGTCGGCCAGCAGGATCCCGCGCTCGGCGGCGAAGTCGGCGGCGAAGCGGTAGATGCGCAGCGTGGCGTCGCGCACGCGCTCGGCCAGTTCGGCGCCGACGGTCTTGACCATCGCGTCGAAGTCGATGTTCTCGTCGTGGTCGCCGACCGCGGCCTTGGTCGAGGGGGTGAAGATCGGCTCGGCCAGTTTCTCGGCCTGGCGCAGGCCGTCGGGCAGTTCGATGCCGCTGACCTTGCCGGTGCGCTGGTAGTCCTTCCAGCCGCTGCCGATCAGGTAGCCGCGGGCGATCGCCTCCACCGGCACCGGCTTGAGCTTCTTGGTCACCACCGCGCGCCGGGCGTACAACTGCGCGTCCACGCCGGCCGGCAGCACCGCGGCCACGTCGATGCCGGTGAGGTGGTTGGGCATCAGGTGCTCGGTCTTCTTGAACCAGAAGTTGGAGACCTGGCACAGCATCTCGCCCTTGCCGGGAATCGGGTCGGGCAGCACCACGTCGAACGCCGACAGGCGGTCGGTGGCGACCATCAGCAGGTAGTCCCCGGGCGGGGCGTCGGCAGGCAGGCGGTCGCGGGGGATATCGAATACGTCGCGGACCTTGCCCCGGTGACGCAACGGCAGGCCGGGCAGATCGGATTGCAACAGCGTGGTGGACACAGGCACTCCTACGGACTTCGCAATGGCGGCTGTCCCGGGACCCGGCGGGCCCGCGGCTCGACAGCGGGCCGCGTAGTGTACGGCCGGAAAGGCCCGCTGTGCCGTAAAATACGAGGCCTTGTCCGCCGAGCCCGCCCTCGCCCATGCACTGGTACGGAAAACTGCTCGGCGCGATCGTCGGGGCGCTGCTGTTCCGGCCCAATCCGGTGTTCGGCGCGGCGCTGGGGCTGCTGGTCGGGCATGCGCTGGACGCCGACTGGTTCAAGCTCGGCCAGCGCGAGGACCCCTACCGCGAGTTGGGCGTGACCCGCGACGCCACCGATGCGGAGATCGAGCTGGCCTATCGCCGGCTGATCTCCCAGTATCACCCCGACAAGGTCGCCGGCGCCAGCCCGGAGCTGCGGGCGCGGGCCGAGAAGAAGGCCAGCCAGCTCAACACCGCCTACGACCGTATCCGCACCCTGCGCAAGCGCTGAGACCTCCGCCATGTCCGACTGCATCATCTCCCCGTCCATCCTGTCCGCCGACTTCGCCCGCCTCGGCGAGGAAGTGGACGCCGTGCTCGCGGCCGGCGCCGACTGGATCCATTTCGACGTGATGGACAACCACTACGTGCCGAACCTGACCATCGGCCCGATGGTGTGCCAGGCGCTGCGCAAGCACGGCGTCACCGCGCCGATCGACGTGCACCTGATGGTCGAGCCGGTGGACCGGCTGATCCCGGATTTCGCCGAGGCAGGCGCCAGCCTCATCAGCTTCCATCCCGAGGCCAGCCGCCACGTGCACCGCACGATCCAGCTGATCAAGTCGCACGGCTGCAAGGCCGGGCTGGTGCTCAATCCGGCCACCCCGGTGGACATCCTCGACTGGGTGCTCGACGACCTGGACCTGGTGCTGGTGATGTCGGTCAACCCGGGCTTCGGCGGCCAGGCCTTCATCCCCGCGGCGCTGGACAAGCTGCGCGCGGTCCGCAGCAGGATCGACGCCAGCGGCAAGCCGATCCGGCTGGAGATCGACGGCGGGGTCAAGCCGGACAACATCGCCGCGATCGCCGCGGCGGGCGCGGACACCTTCGTCGCCGGCTCGGCGATCTTCAACGCCCCGGACTATGCCGCGGTGATCGCGCAGATGCGCGCGGCGGTGGCGGGGCGCTGAGATGGCCGCGCTGCACATCCGCCCGGCCACCGCCGACGACGCGGCGCTGATCCTGCGCCTGATCCGCGACCTGGCCCGCTACGAGCGCGCCGAGGACGCGGTGCAGACCGACGAGGCCGGGCTGCGCGCCAGCCTGTTCGGCCCGGGCGCCACCGCGCATGCGCTGATCTGCGAAGCCGACGCGCAGCCGATCGGCTACGCGGTGTACTTCTACAACTACTCGACCTGGCTCGGCCGCAACGGCCTGTACCTGGAAGACCTGTACGTGGCCCCCGAACACCGCGGCGGCGGCGCCGGCAAGGCCTTGCTGCGGCACCTGGCCCGGCAGGCCGTGGCCGAGGGTTGCGGCCGGTTCGAATGGTCGGTGCTGGACTGGAACCGGCCGGCGATCGACTTCTACGAAGCCGCCGGCGCGCGGGCGCAGGACGAATGGACCGTGTACCGGCTGCAGGGCGAGGCGCTGGCCAGGTTCGCGGCCGGCTGAGCGGCGGCGCCGACGCAAAAGAAAGAACCGCACTGTCGCCAGTGCGGCCCCTGGGAGAAATCGGAGGCTGATCCTGCCTCCATCCGTCGTCCTTGCTATGGACTCCCATGGTCCGGGCGATCGGTGACGGGCGTATGACACGGCGGCAGACAGCGCGGGGCTCGTCGCCGGGGTTGGAGCGGCGATGCGATGGGCGCCGCCGCTGCCTCATGCGCCGCGTGGCGCACGGCCCGCATGCGCCACGTCCTCGCCGCTGGGCGCTCCCGCGTGCCAGAACGCATCGCCGACCGCGACCGGAGCGCGGCCCGGAAGTGGCGCCGCGCTCGGCCAACAGGGGCGGGTCCTCGCCCTTTCGCCGGTGCGGCAGCGGCGCCGGCGTTCGTGCCGGGGGTGTGCGAAGGCGCGGGCAGCGTCGCTGAGGTACCGCCGCGGTCGCGGTCGGTGCACGGCGCATTCACGAGCCCCGCATCCGCCGCCGGCTAGGCTGCGGGCCTGATCCCGGGAAGGTCCGTATGGCAACACCGCACTGGCGTCTGATCCTCAACGGCAAGTCCGCGGGCGACGAAGCCCTGCGCGAGGCCGTCGCCGACCTGCGCACGCGCGGCATCCGGTTGGAGGTGCGGGTGACCTGGGAGGAGGGCGACGCCGAACGCTACGTGGCCGAGGCCGTGTCCGATGGCGCGGACTGCATCGTCGCCGCCGGCGGCGACGGCACCCTGAGCGAAGTGGCCAGCGCGCTGGCCCACCGCGACGCCGCGGCCGCGGCGCTGCCGGCGCTGGGCCTGGTGCCGCTGGGCACCGCCAACGATTTCGCCAGCGCCGCCGGCATCCCCGACACGCCGCTGGACGCGCTGGAGCTGATCGCGCAGGCGCCGGCAGTGGCCATCGACCTGCTGCGCATCGAGGCCGAGCACGGCCCGCACTGGTGCGCCAACGTCGCCAGCGGCGGCTTCGGCACCCAGGTCACGGTGGAGACCGACGAGGGCCTGAAGAAGATGCTCGGCGGGCTGGCCTACCTGATCACCGGGATGGGCAAGCTGGGCCAGATCGACCCGATCCAGGCGCGGTTCGAGGGGCCGGAGTTTTCCTGGGAAGGCGAATTCATCGCGCTGGGCCTGGGCAACGGGCGCCAGGCCGGCGGCGGCCAGGCGCTGTGCCCGGACGCGCTGCTCGACGACGGCCTGCTCGACCTGACCATCGTCCCGGAGATGACTGGCGAAGTCGCCGCCACGCTGGGCACGCTGGTCACCTCCGGCAAGCAGGCCGCGCTGGAGCGCGTGGCGGTGCGCGCGCGGCTGCCGTGGCTGCGCATCGAGGCGGCCATCCCGCTGACCTTGAACCTGGATGGCGAGCCGGAGACTTCGCGGCATTTCCGCATCGACTGCGTGCCCGGCCGCCTGCGCATGCACCTGCCGCTGGATTCGGCGTTGCTGCGCGGCCGCGCGGGGTAGCGGCGCGGCGGCGGGGCAGCTTGTCGCGTGGTTATCGCCTCGCGACTGAAGTCGCTCCCACAAGGGGCTCGCGGCGAGCATCTGGGTGCACTCTGGGTGCACTGTAGGAGGGACTTCAGTCCCGACCGCTTCCGAAGCCGCCGGCTCTGCCGCTTCGTTCGTCGCGACTGAAGTCGCTCCTAACAAGGGCTCGCGGCAAGCGTGCTGGGTGCACTGTAGGAGGGACTTCGGTCCCGACCGCTTCCGCAGCCGCCGGCTCCGCCGCTTCGTTCGTCGCGACTGAAGTCGCTCCTAACAAGGGCTCGCGGCAAGCGTGCTGGGTGCACTGTAGGAGGGACTTCAGTCCCGACTGCTTCCGAAGCCGCCGGCTCCGCCGCTTTGTCGTCGCGACTGAAGTCGCTCCTACAAGGGCTTGCGGTGAGCATGTTGGGGCGCACTGTAGGAGGGACTTCAGTCCCGACGCTTCCGCAGCCGTCGGCTCCGCCGCTTCGTTCGTCGCGACTGAAGTCGCTCCTGCAAGGGGCTTGCGGCGAGCATGCTGGGTGCACTGTAGGAGAGGCTTCAGTCCCGACTGCTTCCGAAGCCGCCTGCTCCGCCGCTTCGTTCGTCGCGACTGAAGTCGCTCCTACAAGGGGCTCGGGGCGAGAATGCTGGGTGCACTGTGGGAGGGACTTCAGTCCCGACTGCTTCCAGTCCAGGCAATCCCGACGCCTTTTCCCCGGTCCTCCATCCAGGCCGCGCATCACCCCACGCAACGCAACGCCGATGGTGCCGCCTGCAACCGTTGCCAGCCATCGCAGTTGCGGTAAAGTAGCCGCCGTGTCCAGCCTGACGACTCCGCTTTCCCTCACTTCCGCTCGCCGTGCGTGGCGATGGTGGCCTGCAGCCGTCGTCCGCCCCGCCACCGAGTCCCGGAAGGAAAGCCGTCTTGATCACCCGCGAGCAGTTCCAGCGCTACGCCGCTGAAGGCCACACCCGCATCCCCGTCGTCCGCGAAGTGCTGTCCGACCTGGACACGCCGCTGTCGGTCTATCTCAAGCTCGCCGATGCCCCGCACACCTATCTGTTCGAATCGGTGGAAGGCGGCGAACGTTTCGGCCGCTATTCGATCATCGGCCTGCCGGTGCGCCGCGTGTACACCTTCAGCGGGCACACGCTGGAGGTGCGCGACCACGGCGCGCTGATCGAGCGCCGCGACGTCGCCGATCCGTTCGCCGAGGTCGAGGCGCTGCGCGCGGCGCATTCGGTGCCCAAGCTCGACGGCGTGCCCGGCTTCACCGGCGGCCTGGTCGGCTGGTTCGGCTTCGAATGCATCGGCTACATCGAGCCGCGCCTGGCCAGCGGCGACAAGCGCAACGAACTCGATACCCCCGACATCCTGCTGATGCTGTCCGAGGAGGTCGCCGTGTTCGACAACCTCAAGGGCCGCCTGTACCTGATCGTGCACGCCGATCCACGCGAGGCCGGCGCCTGGGAGCAGGCGCAGGCGCGGCTGGACGCGCTGACCGCCACGCTGCGCCAGCCAGGCGCCGGCTATCCGGCGCCGCTGGCGCGCGACGTGCTCGACGAGAGCGACTTCGTGTCCGGCTTCACCCGCGATGGCTTCATCGCCGCGGTGGAGAAATCCAAGGAATACATCCGCGCCGGCGACATCTTCCAGGTGGTGCTGAGCCAGCGCCTGAGCGTGCCGTTCAGCGCGCGCCCGGTGGACGTGTACCGCGCGCTGCGTGCGCTGAACCCGTCGCCGTACATGTACTTCCTCGACGTCGGCGACACCCAGGTGGTCGGCTCCTCGCCGGAGATCCTGGTGCGGCTGGAAGCCGGCCAGGTCACCGTGCGGCCGATCGCCGGCACCCGCCCGCGGGGCAAGACCGTGGAAGAGGACCTGGCGCTGGAGGCGGAGCTGCTGGCCGACCCGAAGGAGCGCGCCGAGCACCTGATGCTGATCGACCTGGGCCGCAACGACGCCGGCCGCGTGTCGCAGGCCGGCAGCGTCGAAGTCGGCGAGCGCTTCGTGATCGAGCGCTACAGCCACGTCATGCACATCGTCAGCGAGGTCACCGGCACGCTGCTGCCCGGGCTCAGCTACGCCGACGTGCTGCGCGCCACGTTCCCGGCCGGCACGGTCAGCGGCGCGCCGAAGATCCGCGCGCTGGAAGTGATCCGCGAGCTGGAGCCGATCAAGCGCAACGTCTACGCCGGCAGCATCGGCTATCTGGGCTGGCACGGCGACGCCGACACCGCCATCGCGATCCGCACCGCGGTGATCAAGCACGGCCGCCTGCACGTGCAGGCCGGCGCCGGCATCGTCTACGACTCCGATCCGCAGACCGAATGGGACGAAACCATGAACAAGGGCCGCGCGCTGTTCCGCGCGGTGGCCGAGGCGGCGAGGGGGCTGTGAGCGTGTCCGCGCCGAACCCGCGGATCAGCTTCCGCAACGACTACAGCGAAGGCGCGCATCCGCGCCTGCTCGCCGCGCTGGCCGCGGCCAGCGCCGAGCAGAACGGCGGCTACGGCCTGGACCGGCACAGCGAACGCGCCGCGCAGCTGATCCGCCGCGAGATCGGCTGCGCGCACGCCGACGTGCACCTGCTGGTCGGCGGCACGCAGACCAACCTGGCCGCGATCGGCGCGTTCCTGCGTCCGCACCAGGCGGTGATCGCCGCCGCCAGCGGACACATCGCCATCCACGAGACCGGCGCGATCGAGGCCACCGGGCACAAGGTGCTGACCGTGGAAGCGGCCGATGGCCGGCTGAGCCCGGAGTTGATCGCGCCGCTGCTGGCCGAGCACGACAACGAGCACATGGTGCAGCCGCGGCTGGTGTACGTGTCCAACACCACCGAACTCGGCACCGTCTATCGCAAGCGCGAACTGCAGGCCTTGCGCGAGGTCTGCGACGCGCACGGGCTGTGGCTGTTCCTGGACGGGGCGCGCATCGGCAGCGCGCTGACCGCCGAGGGCAACGACCTGGGCCTGGCCGACGTCGCCGCGCTGACCGATGCGTTCTACATCGGCGGCACCAAGAACGGCGCGCTGCTCGGCGAGGCGCTGGTGATCGTGAACCCGGCGCTGCAGGCCGACTTCCGCTACCTGCTCAAGCAGCGCGGCGCGCTGCTGGCCAAGGGCATGGTGCTGGGGGCGCAGTTCGCTGCGCTGTTCGAGGACGGCCTGTACTACGAGCTGGCCGCGCACGCCAACCGCATGGCCGCGCGGCTGCGCGACGGCCTGGCCGCGGCCGGCGCGCAGTTCGCCTCGGAGTCGCCGACCAACCAGCTGTTCGTGGCGCTGCCGTCCTCCGCGGTCGAGGCGCTGGCGCAGCGCTACGACTTCGAGCGCTGGCAACGGCTGGGCGACGGCCGCTGGGTGATCCGCTTCGTGACCTCGTGGGCCACCCAGGCCGACGCGGTCGATACGCTGTGCCGCGATTTCGCCGCGCTCGTGCACTCCGATACGCAACGCGCGACCGGCTGACATTCACCAAGGAGAGGAAGGATGAAGGCGAGCTCATGAGCCCGCGCCATGTTGCCGGTGCTGACCGCCAGCATCGGCACTCGGCAGCATCCGCGCGACGCGCGCCTGGCGTTGCCTGCGTCAGGGTTTTTTCCTGGCCGCGGCCGGACTGCGACGGACTGCCTTCGGCTTGGCCGCAGCGGTTTTCGTCGCAATGGCCCCGGCCTTCTGGCGCACGCGCCCGGTGGCGGTCTCGTCGCCGTGCAGCGTCATCAGCGATTCCAGCAACTGCTCGTCGGAACTGGAGCACACGCCCAGCAGCAGGGCTTCCTTGCAGCCCTTGGCGGCGAGGTAGGCGTGGCCCATGTTGGAGTCGATGTAGACCGATTGGCCCGCATCCAGGACGATCGGGTCGTAGAACTCGGTGTGCACTTCCACGCGGCCCTCGAGCACGTGGATGTACTCCTCGCCCGAGTGGTGGACCAGTTCGCCGAACTCCTCGATGCTCTTGGCGCGCACCTTGGTCAGCACCGGGATCATGCGCTTGCGGCGCAGCTCGGGGCACAGGTAGTAGTAATCGTAGTTGGGCGTGTTGACCCGGATCGCGTCCTCGATCCGGCCGATGCTGCGGCGCGCGGTCACCGCGGGTTCGGGGGTGTCGTCCTGCTCGGCGAACAATTCGGACATGCGCAGCTGCAGGCGCTGGCTGAGCTGCAGCAGCTTGTCGTAGGTGAGGGTCAGGCGGTCGTGCTCGACCTTGGACAGGGTGGAGAGCGGAATGCCGGAATGCTGGCTCATCTGCTTCAGGGTCCAGCCCTTGCGCGCCCGCAGCGAGCGCAGCAGTCCGCCGATGGTGGGGTGGTGCGAATTCATCCTTACCTGCTCTCCTGAGGGAATGCCCGTGCCTGGGGAAGCGTCCTGGGCAGGATCATCATCGCCTTAGTGGATGAGGTTGGAAAGGCCGAAGGCCAAGGGCCCCAGCGGGATGGGCCGGGTCTTTTGACATGGTTGACAATTCTCCGATTGGGATCATTATTACCAAATCAGGACAAAGACAGCCCGCATCCGCCGGTGTTCGAGGCCGCGGGATTGCTCATCACCAGCTCGGAGAGAAGCGATGCGCGTCATCCCGTTCGCGTTGTGCGGCTGTCTGTTGTTCGTGGCATCGCTTGCGCCCGTCAGTGCGCGGCAGGCGCCTTCAATCCCGCCCGCCGTTCCGCCGGCGCCGGCGCCGGCCACCGCGGCCGCTTCGCCGCTGCCCGACACCGGCAGCGCGACCACCGGCGCGCCCGTGCTGGCCCGCGCCGACGTGGAGGCCTGGCTGGACGGCTACCTGCCCTACGCGCTGGAGAGCGGCGACATCGCCGGCGCAGTGGTGGTGGTGGTCAAGGACGGCCAGGTGCTGCTGCAGAAGGGCTACGGCTACTCGGACATCGACAAGCGCACGCCGGTCGACCCGGACGGCACCCTGTTCCGGCCCGGCTCGGTGTCCAAGCTGTTCACCTGGACGGCGGTCATGCAGCTGGTCGAGCAAGGCAAGCTGGACCTGGACGCCGACGTCAACCGCTACATCGACTTCAAGATTCCGCCGCGCGACGGCAAGCCGATGACGCTGCGCCAGATCATGACCCACACCACCGGCCTGGAAGAGCAGATCCGCGGCCTGATCACCTCGCATGCCGACCAGATCGTGCCGCTGGAGGCGGCGCTGAAGCGTTGGGTTCCCGAACGCATCCACGTGCCCGGTGCCACGCCGGCGTATTCCAACTATGCGACGGCGCTGGCCGGCTACATCGTGCAGCGCGTGTCGGGCGAGCCGTTCGACGCCTACATCGCGCGCCACATCTTCCAGCCCCTGGGCATGGCCCATTCGAGCTTCGCGCAACCGCTGCCGCCGGCCCTGCTGGCCAAGGTGTCCAAGGGCTACGACAAGGCCTCCGACGGCAAGCCCAAGGACTACGAGTTCATCAGCCTGGCGCCGGCGGGCAGCCTGGCGGCCACCGGTGCGGACATGGGCCGCTTCATGATCGCGCACCTGCAGGACGGCGCCTACGGCGATGCGCGCATCCTGGGGGCGGACACCGCGCGCAAGATGCATTCCACCGGGCAGGCGTCGGTGGGGCCGCTGAACCGGATGATGCTCGGCTTCTACGAAACCACCATGAACGGCCACCGCGCGATCGCGCACGGCGGCGACACCATGTGGTTCCACAGCGATCTGCAGCTGTTCCTGGACGACGGCATCGGCATCTTCGTGTCCATGAACAGCAGCGGCCGCGATGGGGCGACCGGCCATATCCGCGGCGCGCTGGTGCGCGGATTCGCCGACCGCTACCTGCCGGGACCGGCGGCGCGCGCCGCCGTCGGCGTCGCGCCGGAGCAGGCCAGGCTGCATGCGCAGCAGATGGTCGGGCACTACGACAGCAGCCGCCGTCCGCAAAGCAATCTGCTGTCGCTGGTGAACCTGCTGGGCCAGGTCAAGGTGACGGCCAACGAGGACGGCACGATCAGCGTGTCGATGGCGACGGACGCCAGCGGCGCGCCGAAGAAGTGGCGCGAGATCGCGCCGTACCTGTGGCAGGACGTCGCCGGCGGCGACCGCCTGGCCGCCGACGTGGTCGACGGCAAGGTCGTGCGTTTCAGCATGGAGCCCTACGCGGCGATCATGGTGTTCGAGCGCCTGTCGCTGTGGCGCTCGCTCGCGCTGCCGTTGCTGGCGGCGAGCCTGGCGGTGCTGCTGCTGACCGTGCTGGCGTGGCCGGTCTCGGCGCTGGTGCGCCGCCACTATGGCGTCGCCTACGCGCTGTCGGGGCAGGACGCGCGCGCCCATCGCGTGGTGCGGCTGGCGGCCCTGGCGGTGCTGCTGTCGATCGGCGGTGCGCTCGGCTTCGTGGTGGCGATGCTCAGCGACCTGGAAATGACCGGGGCCGGTTCGGACGCGATGATCAACGCGCTGCGGCTGTTCGCCCTGGTGGCGCTCCCGGTCGGCGCGGCGCTGTCGCTGTGGAACGCATGGCAGGTGCTGCGCGGCAGGCGCCGCTGGCTGGCCAAGCTGTGGGCGGTGCTGCTGGCGCTGGCATGCCTGTACCTGCTGTGGGTGGGATTGGCCCACCACCTGATCGGCTACGGCGCGTACTACTGAGCGAGGCGGGCGGCACCCGCTGCCCGCCACTTCCCTGCATGTCTTTCGCGAGGTGCGCGTGACCATCGCCGGCCCCATCGAACTCGATCTGCACAACGAACCGCTGCCGCTGTCGGCGCCGTTCCGCATCGCCGGACACGTGTTCGACGCGATGCCGGCGACGGTGGTCACGCTGCGCGACGGCACGCACCGCGGGCGCGGGGAGGCGGCGGGCGTGTACTACACGGACGATCGTCCCGAGACGATGATCGCCACGCTCGAAGCGTTGCGGCCGCGCATCGAAGCGGGCATCGACCGGCACACGCTGCGCGCGCTGCTGCCCGCCGGCGGCGCGCGCAATGCGCTGGACTGCGCCCTGTGGGAGCTGGAATCGCAACGCCGCGGCGTGCCGGTGTGGGCGCTGGCCGGGCTGCAGGCGGTGCGCCCATTGCTGACCACCTTCACCGTGGGTGCCGACGCGCCGGCGGTCATGGCCGAGCGCGCGGCCGCCTACGTGCAGGCGCGCGCGCTGAAGCTCAAGCTGACCGGCGACCCGGAGCTCGACGGCGCACGCGTGCGTGCGGTGCGCGCACGCTGCCCCGGGACCTGGATCGGGGTCGATGCCAACCAGGGCTACGATGCGGAGTCCCTGCCGCGGTTGCTGCCGGCGCTGGTCGCCGCGCAGGTCGCGCTGCTCGAGCAGCCGTGCGCGCGCGGCCGGGAAAGCGACCTGGACGGCATCGACCGCGCGCTGCCCTTCGCCGCGGACGAGAGCATCCTCGACCTGGCCGAACTGGAGGCGCGCCACCACCGCTTCGACGTGATCAACATCAAGCTGGACAAGTGCGGCGGGCTCACCGAGGGCCTGCTGATGGCCAAGCGCGCGCGCGAGCTGGGCAAACGGGTGATGGTCGGCAACATGTGCGGCACCAGCCTGGCCGCGGCGCCGGCGTTCGTGCTGGGGCAGTTCTGCGATGTGGTCGACCTGGACGGGCCGATCTTCCTGGCCCGCGACCGCGTGCCGTCGGTGCGCTACGAGGACGGCCACATCGCCTGCGGCGACGAGGTCTGGGGTCACAGGGCCGGCGCATGAGCGAGGCGGCGGACAAGACATGGTTCGGCCAGCCGCGCGGGCTGACCATCCTGTTCCTGACCAACATGTGGGAGCTGTTCTCCTACTACGGCATGCGCACGCTGCTGGTCTACTACATGACCAAGCAGCTGCTGTTCGGCCAGGAAAAGTCCTCCTTCATCTACGGCAGCTACACCGCGATGGCGTATTTCACGCCGATCCTGGGCGGGGCGATCGCCGATCGCTGGCTGGGCAAGCGCAACGCGGTGATCATCGGCGGCAGCGTGATGGCGCTGGGCCATTTCCTGATGGCGTTCGAACCGCTGTTCTACGTCGCGCTGGCGACCATCGCGCTGGGCAACGGGCTGTTCCTGCCCAGCCTGCCCAGCCAGATCAACGACCTGTACGCCGCCGACGACCCGCGCCGCGGCAGGGCCTACAACGTCTACTACGTGGGCCTGAACATCGGCGGCTTCATGGCGCCGCTGATCTGCGGCACCCTGGGCGAGGTCTACGGCTGGCATTACGGCTTCGGCGCCGCCGGCATCGGCATGTTCGTCGGCCTGGCCATCTACGTGCTGGGCCGCGGCTACCTTCCGCCCGACAGCCGCACGCGCACGCATGTGCCGGCCGCTGCGGACGAACCTGCCGGCGACGGCCGGCGGGTGTGGCTGTTGCTGCTGGGCGTGGGCCTTGCGGCGACCATCTTCCGCGGCGCCTACGAGCAGATCGGCAACACGCTGTCGCTGTGGATCGACGTCGGCGTGGACCGGGCCTGGGGCGATGCGGTGATTCCCATGACCTGGTTCCAGTCGCTCAATCCGCTGCTGGTCATCGGCATGACGCCGCTGCTGCTGCTGCACTGGCGGCGCCGCGCCGACGCCGGCCGCGACACGTCGCCGGCGCGCAGGATGGCGATCGGCGCGGTGATCGTCGCGCTGGCCTACCTGTTGCTGGCGGCGCTGGACGGGGCGGCCGGCGGCGGGCGCGTCGGCTGGCCATGGCTGCTGGCGTTCTTCGCGATCCTCACCCTGGGCGAGCTGTACATCCTG
Source organism: Xanthomonas sp. AM6 (assembly GCF_025665335.1). Classification (NCBI taxonomy): domain Bacteria; kingdom Pseudomonadati; phylum Pseudomonadota; class Gammaproteobacteria; order Lysobacterales; family Lysobacteraceae; genus Xanthomonas; species Xanthomonas sp. AM6. The sequence goes on along the minus strand of NZ_CP106869.1, from coordinate 4,412,843 downwards.
CCGACCGGACTGGGCCTGTTCGCGCGCCTGGCGCCGCCGCGGCTGGGCGCGACCACGGTGGCCGCATGGTTCCTGGCGATCTTCACCGGCAGCCTGCTGGCCGGCGCGGTGGGCGCGTTGTGGTCGCGGATCGGCCACGCCGGGTTCTTCGTGCTGCTGGCGGGCCTGGCCGCGCTGGCGGCCTGCCTGCTGTGGATGCTGGACCGGCCCATCCGCCAGGCGGAACGGGCGCGCCGCCCCGCGTCGGCGGAATCGCCGCCGCCCGCCGCCGCGGACCCACTGCCGAAGGGCATCCCGCATTGACGTCTGCCGGTTTCCACCATGCGGCGCCGCCCGTCGGCGTCGCGGTTTCCACAGGAGCACACCGATGTCCGGATTGCGACTTTCCGTTCTGATGCTGGCGCTCGCAGGCGGCGGGCCAGCACCCGCCGCCGCGGCCGCCGGCGAAACGTACGACGTGCTGATCCGCAACGGCGTGGTCTACGACGGCAGCGGCGCGGCCGGCCGCAGCGTCGACGTGGCCGTGCGCGGGGACCGCATCGCCGCGCTGCTGCCGGCGGGAAGCGCGGCGACGGCCACGCACACCGTCGATGCGCGCGGCCAGGCGGTGGCGCCGGGCTTCATCAACGTGCTGAGCTGGGCCAACGAATCGCTGATCGCCGATGGCCGCGGCATGAGCGACACCAAGCAGGGCGTGACGCTGGAGATCTTCGGCGAGGGCTGGTCGATGGGCCCGTACAACGCGGCGATGAAGGCCGACGCGCTGAAGCAGCAGGGCGACATCCGCTACCCGATCGAATGGACCACGCTGGGCCAGTATCTGGACCATCTGCACGAGCGCGGCGTCACGCCGAACGTCGCCTCGTTCGTGGGCGCCACCACGGTGCGCATCCACGAGCTGGGCGAGGGCGACGTCGCGCCGGATGCGGCGCAGCTGGTGCGCATGCAGGACCTGGTGCGGCAGGCGATGGGCGAAGGCGCGCTGGGCGTGGGCAGCTCGCTGATCTATCCGCCGGCCGCCTTCGCCGATACGCGCGAACTGACCGCGCTCGCGCAGGCCGCGGCCGAATCCGGCGGCGGCTACGTGGCGCACATGCGCAGCGAAGCGGACCGGTTCCTGGAAGCGCTGGACGAGACCATCGGCATCGCCCGCGCCACCGGGCAGCGCGCCGAGGTCTATCACCTCAAGGCCGCGGGCGAGAAGAACTGGCCGAAGATGGCCCAGGCGATCGCGAAGATCGACGCGGCGCGCAGGCAGGGCCTGGCGGTCAGCGCCAACATGTACGCCTACACCGCCGGCGGCACCGGGCTGAGCGCGGGCCTGCCGCCGTGGGTGCAGGCCGGCGGCAACGCGGCGATGATCGCCCGGCTCAAGGATCCGGCCATCCGCGCGCGCGTGCTCGCCGAGATGAAGGATCCCAATGTCGATTGGGAGAATATCCGCCTGCTCACCGGCTCGGACGAGCGCGTGCTGTTGACCGAGTTCAAGAACGAAGCGCTGAAGCCCTTGCTCGGCAAGTCTCTGGCGGAAGTGGCGAAGGCGCGCGGCAAACCCGCGGAGGAGACCTTGCTCGACCTGATCGTCGAGGACGGCTCGCCGCGCGCGGCCGCGGCGTATTTCCTGATGAGCGAGGACAACGTCGAGCTGGGGTTGAAGCAGCCGTGGACCAGCCTGGGCTCGGATGCCGAATCGTCGGCGCCGGAAGGCGTCTTCCTGAAGTCCAGCACGCATCCGCGCGCCTACGGCAACGTCGCCCGGTTCCTGGGCCACTACGTGCGCGACCGCAAGCTGATGCCGCTGGAGGAGGGCATCCACCGCCTGACCGGCCTGCCGGCGGCGAACTGGAAACTGCGCGACCGCGGCTGCCTGCAGCCTGGGTGTTTTGCCGACATCGTGGTGTTCGATCCGGCCCGCATCGCCGATCGCGCCAGCTACAAGGCGCCGCAGCAGTACGCGACCGGCGTCAGCGACGTGTTCGTCAACGGTGTGCAGGTGCTGCGCCAGGGCGAACACACCGGCGCGAAACCGGGACGCGTGGTGCGCGGGCCGGGCTGGCGCGACGCAGCGCGGAACTGAGCCGGTGGCCGGCGCCGTGCGCCGGCACCGGCGGCTGCAGGTGTTTTCCAGATGTATTGACAATTCTCTGATTAGGACCATTATCCCTGATCAGAGCATGGCCGACCGCCGCGACGCCCACAGCGGGCCGTTCGCAACGCATGGATTGCCATCCGGGGAGAACAAGATGAACGCGTTTCCGTCCGCCCGCCCGTGGTACCGCTCGCCGTTGTCCCTCGCCATCGCCATCGCCGGCAGCCTGGCGTGGGCGGTCGCGGCCCCCGTCCCGGCGCAGCAGCGCCCAGAGCCCCAGGCGGCCACGGCCGAACGCCTGGCGACGCTGGACAAGGTGGAGGTCACCGCCAACAAGCGCGTGGAGAACGTCCGCGACGTCGCCGCGTCCATCAGCGTGCTCGGCGAGCGGCAACTGGAAAACCTCGGCGCCAGTTCGCTGGCCGATTACGCGAGCCTGATCCCGGGAATGCAGGTGCAGGACAACGGCAGCCCCGGGCAGACCTCGGTGTCGTTGCGCGGCATCTCGGCGCTGTCCTCCGGCGCCACGGTGGCGACCTACATCGACGAGGTGCCGGTGGGATCGAGCGGCATCTACCAGGGCGCCAACACCTTGATGCTGGACGTGCTGCCCTACGACATCACCCGCGTGGAAGTGCTGCGCGGGCCGCAAGGCACGCTGTACGGCGCAGGCGCCATCGGCGGCCTGCTCAAGTACGTGGCGCGGGCGCCGGACCTGAGCGGCGACGAGTTGCGCCTGGGTGTCGGCCTGCGCTCGGTGGCCGGCGGCGAGCACGCCTGGAACACCCGCTTCGGCGCCAGCGTGCCGCTGCAGGAGGATCGGCTGGGGCTGCGCATGAGCTTCGCGCGCAACGGGCTGCCGGGATACACCGACAACGCCACCGACGGCCGCAAGGACATCAACGGCGGCGAGCAAATTGGCGCGCGCGGGGCGTTGTTCTGGGATGGCGACGCCGTCGACCTGAACCTGTCGGTGCTGCAGCAGCGCATCGATGCCGACGACCGCGGCGGCACCGCGCTGGACCCGGACACGCTCGCGCCGCTGTTCGGCGACCGCGTGGACAGGACCTGGCAGCCGCAGCCGTTTTCCAAGCGACTGACGCTGACCTCGCTGAGCCTGGACTGGGACCTGGGCTGGGCGGACCTGGTGTCGGCCACCGGCTGGTCGCAGACCGACACCATGACCCAGACCGATGCGACCATCCAGTTCGGCGAGGTCGCCAACCTGCTGCTCGGCCTGCCGGAGCCCGGCAGTTCGTTCGTGCGCTACACCTTCGACCTGGACAAGATCACCCAGGAACTGCGGCTGAGTTCGAAGAGCGGCGGCGCCTTCGAGTGGCTGTTGGGCGCCTTCTACACCAAGGAGGACGCGTTGCAGAGCCAGCTGGCGACGCTGCGGCAGCGCGATGGCGCGGCGCTGCCGGCGCCCTACGACCAATCGTATTCGACGCTGACCTTGCTCGGCATGCCCAGCACCTACAAGGAGCTGGCGGTGTTCGCCAATGGCTCCTGGCGCATCGGCGAGCGCTTCAAGCTCGATGCCGGCGTGCGCCAGGCGCGCAACGAACAATGGTTCAGCCAGAACGTGAGCGAGGGCATCCTGGTCCCGCTCGGCGACACGCCCGGCGAGTCGGAGGAGGACGTGTTCACCTGGAGCCTGAGCCCGCAGTTCAAGCTGGGCCAGGACAGCATGCTCTACGCGCGCGTGGCGACCGGCTACCAGCCCGGCGGGCCGAACGTGGCGCTGCCCGGCATCCCGCCCAAGGTGGATTCCTCGATGCTCACCAGCTACGAGCTCGGGCTCAAGTCGCAGCTCGCCGACCGCCGCGTGCAGCTGGACCTGGCCGCGTTCCGCATCGAGTGGGACGACATCCAGGTCGGCGCGTCCTTCAACGGCATCGGCGGGCTGGTCAATGGCGGCGAGGCGAGCAGCGAAGGCGCGGAACTGTCCGCGCTGTTCCTGGCCACCGACCGCTGGAGCGTGGGCGTCAACGTCGCCTACACCAAGGCCCGCATCAAGAACGACTTCGAGCCCACGGTGATCCCGCAGGACGGCTTCGACGTGGTCCTCAACAGCGGCCTCGCCGGCGACCGGATGCCGTACGCGCCCAGGTTGTCGTGGGCCTTGAACACCGAATATGCGTTCGCGACCGCCGGCGGCTTCAACGGCCAGGTGGGCGCCTCGCTGCGCGGCGTGGGCTCGCAGGTCAACGCGACGACCGAACGCCAGCGCATCACCGCCCCGGGCGACCCGGCCACCGTGCTGGACGAGACGATCACCGCGCCGCTGCAACTGGACAGCTACCGGGTCCTGGACTTGTACGCCGGCATCGGCCGCAACAACTGGGAACTGCGCCTGTACGCCAACAACGTCACCGACGAAGACGCCTGGTCCTCGTTGACGTCGCTGGACAGCGAGGTCAGCGGTACGCCCGTGCAGGTGACGGCGGTGCCGATCCGCCCGCGCACCGTCGGCGTCGAACTCGACTACCGGTTCTAGTCGCAGGGCCGCGTTCCGGCGGCAGCCTTCGCATCGGCCGCCATGCAGCGGCGGCCCGCGCCCACGATCTTCCAGGTGAACGACCGCGTATGCCACAGACCCACGTGTCATCCCCGCCGGCGGTGAAGGCGCTGCCAGGGCCGCATCTGCTGTTCCTCGGCGACGTCACCGAACCCGGCTACGCCAAGACCGCGTTCGGATTGCGCGACTGGGCGCCGGAGCGTTGCGTCGGCGAATTCGCCTGCGCGGGCGCGACGGTCAGCGCCGGATTGCCGTGGCTGACGCCGGCCGAGGCCGCGGCGCGCGGCGCGCGCTCGATGGTCATCGGCGTGGCCAATGCCGGCGGCGTCATCCCGCAGGGCTGGGTGGACTCGATCGTGCAGGCGCTGGAGGCCGGCCTGGACATCGTCAGCGGCATGCACGTGCGGATGGGCGAGATCGAGCGCCTGCGCGAGACGGCCGCCGCGCTGGGGCGCCAGCTCATCGACGTGCGCCAGCCGCCGCCGGGCCTCCGTGTCGCCAGCGGCACGCCGCGCAGCGGCAAGCGGCTGCTGACGGTCGGCACCGACTGCGCGCTGGGCAAGAAGTACACCGCGCTGGCGCTGGCCAGGGCGTTCGCGCGGCGCGGCGTCGCAGCGGATTTCCGCGCCACCGGCCAGACCGGGATCATGCTCGCCGGCAGCGGCATCCCGATGGACGCGGTGGTGGCGGACTTCGCCGCCGGCGCGGCCGAGCTGCTGTCGCCCGCGGCCGCCGACGACCACTGGGACGTGATCGAAGGGCAGGGGTCCTTGTTCCATCCGGCCTATGCGGGCGTCTCGCTGGCGCTGCTGCACGGCAGCCAACCCGACGTGGTGGTGGTCTGCCACCAGCCCGGGCGCGCGCGCGTGCTGGGCCATCCGCAGTTCGCGCTGCCCAGCATCGAGGACACCATCGCGCTGGCCTTGCAGCTCGGGCGGCGCACCAACCCGTCGATCCGGTGCGCGGGCGTGAGCCTCAACACCGCGCACCTGGACGCTGCCGCGGCGGAGGCGCTGTGCGCGGCGGAGAGCCGGCGCCTGGGCTGCGCGGTCGCCGACCCGGTGCGCGGCGGCGCGGCGTTCGACACCTTGGTGGAGGAATGCCTGAGATGAACCCCATCGACCATGCTCCCGCCCTGTGTCGCGTCCACCCGCAACGGTGCGTGCGGTGAGCGGGGCATCCACGTGGTTCCAGCGCTATCTGCTGCCGGGATTCGTGTTCCAGGCGGCGGTGATCGCCGGCGGCTACGCCACCGGGCGCGAACTGGTGGAGTTCTTCCTGCCGGCCGGCCCCTGGGGCGGGCTGCTGGCCATGGCGGTCAGCATGCTGGTGTGGAGCGCGGTGCTGATGGTCAGTTTCGAGCTGGCCCGGGTCGCCCGCGCCTACGACTATCGCTCGTTCTTCAAGGTGCTGCTCGGCCGCGCCTGGTTCCTGTTCGAGATCGGCTATTTCGCGCTGATGATCGTGATCCTGGCGGTGATGGGCGCGGCCGCCGGCGAAATCGCGCACAGCCTGTTCGGCCTGCCGAAGCTGGCCGGTTCGCTGGGCATGATCGCCGCCACCGGGCTGATGCTGGTCTACAGCAGCGCGGCGATCGAGACCTTCCTCACCGCCTCGGTGGGCTATCTGTACCTGGTCTACTTGGTGTTTCTGGTCTGGAGCGTGGTCGCCTTCGGCGAGCGCATCGAGGGCAACTTCGCCACCGTGCCGCTGGCCGGCGGCTGGTTCGGCGCCGGGCTGCGCTACGCCGGCTACAACGTCGCCACCATTCCCGCGGTCCTGTTCTGCATCCGCCACTTGCACAGCCGGCGCGAGGCGCTGACCGCCGGCGCGCTGGCCGGCCCGCTCGGCATGCTGCCCGGCGTGGTGTTCTACATCGCGATGATGGGCTACTCCCACGAGATCGGCGCCGAGGCGCTGCCGTCGGCGTTCCTGCTCGGCAAGCTGCATGCGCCGTGGTTCGAGTGGGCGTTCCAGATCGCGGTGCTGCTGACCCTGGTGGACACCGGCGTGGCGCTGCTGCACGCCATCAACGAACGCGTGGCCAAGACCTTCGAGGAGCGGCAGCGGCCGATGCCGCGCGCGCTGCGCCCGGCGATCGCGGTCGGCTCGATGCTGCTGGCGGTGTACGCCGCCAGCGCGGTCGGCCTGGTCGGGCTGATCGCCAAGGGCTACGGCACGCTGACCTGGCTGTTCCTGGCGGTGTACGCGCTGCCGCTGATGACCTGGGGCGTGTGGCTGCTGTGGCGTCGTCCGCAGCGCCTCGGCGCCGATCCCCGCTAGCGCACCTTTCCGGGAGCACACGATGGCCACCATTCCGAAATGCCTGCAGGCCGCGTTCGTCGTGGCCGGCCTTGCCCTGGCCGCCACCGCCGCCGCCGCGCCGCCGCCGGGCTTCGACGCGCGCGTGGAGCGCGTGCTCGCCGAACACGACGTGCCCGGCATGGCGATCGCCATCGTCGAGCAGGGCCGGATCGTGCATGCCAAGGGCTATGGCGTCCGCCGCCTGGGCGGCAGCGAGCCGGTCGATGCCGACACCCTCTTCCCCACCGGCTCCACCGGCAAGGCCCTCACCGCCGCGGCGCTGGCGATCCTGGTGGACGAGGGCAAGCTCGGCTGGGACGACAAGGTCATCGACCACCTGCCCGAGTTCCGCATGTACGACGCCTGGGTGACGCGCGAGATGACCGTGCGCGACCTGCTGGTCCATCGCAGCGGCCTGGGGCTGGGCGCGGGCGACCTGCTGTTCGTGCCGCGCAGTTCGCGCAGCCGCGGCGACATCGTGCGCGCGCTGCGCCACCTCAAGCCGGCCACCAGCTTCCGCAGCGCCTACGCCTACGACAACATCCTGTACGTGGTCGCCGGCGAAGTGATCGCCGCGGCCAGCGGCCAGGACTGGGAAAGCTTCATGCGCGAACGCGTGTTCAAGCCGGCGGGCATGACCAGTTCGGTCAGCGACGAACGCGACCGTTTCGCCAACCCGAATCGGGCGCAGCCGCACGCGCGCCTGGATCCGCGCATGCGCGGGCTGGGCCCGCAGCAGGCGCTGCCCGAGCGCGAAGGGCTGGGCCAGGTGGGCGCGCCGGCCGGCGGCCTGTCCTCCAGCGCCAACGATCTGGCCCGCTGGCTGCAGATCCAGCTGGCGCTCGGCGCGTTGCCGGGCGGCGACGGCAAGCGCCTCTACAGCGAGGCGTCCGCCCAGGCGATGTGGACCCCGCAGGTGCCGGTGCCGATCAATGCCTATCCGGCGCCGATCGCCGACATCACGCCGCAGTTCTCCAGTTACGCGCTGGGCTGGAACGTGCAGGACTATCGCGGCGTCAAGGTCGTGCAGCACGGCGGCGCGGTGTTCGGCGTGCTGACCTTCATCGTGCTGGTGCCCGAGCGCAACTTGGGCATTTCGCTGCAGATCAATGCCGAGGACGTCGGCGTGATGCGCGGCCTGGGCTACGAACTGCTCGACCACTATCTGGGCCTGCAGCCGCGCGACTGGGTGGCGGCGTTCGACACCTGGAACCGGCAGCGGCTGGAGGGCGGCCTGGCGGCATTGCAGGCCGCCGGCAAGGGCGCGCGCCAGGCGTCGCGCCCCTCGTTGCCCGCGGCCGGCTACGCAGGCGGCTATGCCGATGCATGGTACGGGCCGATCGAGATCGCCGAGCGCGCGGGCAAGCTGCGCATCGACTTCAAGCAGACCCCGAACATGGCCGGGACGTTGCGCCATTGGCAGTACGACACCTTCCGCACCGAATGGGACGACCGCTCCCTCGAGCCGGCCTACGTCACCTTCGCGCTGGACGCCGACGGCAAGGTCGCGCGCATCACGATGAAGCCGGTCTCGCCGCTGGCCGATTTCAGCTACGACTACCAGGACCTGCTGTTCGTCCCGGTGCGCGACGGACGGGTGGCCGCGCCGTAGCCGCGCCGCCGCAGCCCAAGGCGGCATGCAGCCGCCACGCATCCGCTTGCCTTGCGCTTGGCGGGACGCATGCCGTTCGCGCCGCGCACGTCCGCGCGCCGCCGGCAGACATCGAATACCGGCGGACCTCCGCGGCCGGGACGGGCCTTGGCCGGGTTTTCGTGCCCATGCCACTATGGCCTCCCTGCAGTCGCCCGACTGGCGGCGCGGGGTATCGACTAAAATCGCGGGCATCCAGGCGGGGATGAATCCGGATTCCAGGGTTCTGCGCCTTACTAATCAACTGGATACACCGCATGCTGCTGATGCTCGACAACTACGACAGCTTCACCTACAACCTCGTGCAGTACCTGCAGGCGCTCGGCGCCGAGGTCAAGGTGGTGCGCAACGACGCGCTCAGCGTGGACGAGATCGAGCGCCTGGCGCCGGAACGCATCGTGATCTCGCCCGGCCCGTGCACGCCGAACGAGGCCGGGGTGTCGCTGCAGCTGATCGAGCGGCTCGGCGCGCACACGCCGATCCTGGGCGTGTGCCTGGGTCACCAGAGCATCGGCCAGGCCTACGGCGGGCAGGTGGTGCGTGCCGGCACCATCATGCACGGCAAGACCTCGCGCATCCGCCATGCAGGCCGCGGCGTGTTCGCCGGCCTGCCGGACCGCTACGAGGCCACCCGCTACCACTCGCTGGTGGTGGAGAAGACCACGCTGCCGGAATGCCTGGAAGTCACCGCCTGGACCGAGCACGAGGACGGCACGGTCGAGGAGATCATGGGCCTGCGCCATCGCCAGTTCCCGGTCGAGGGCGTGCAGTTCCATCCCGAATCCATCCTCACCGAACACGGCCACGCGTTGCTGAGCAATTTCCTGGAGCGCCCGCGATGAACCGATGCCTGTCGCTCCTGCTGGCCGCCAGCGCCATCCTGGCCGTGGCGCCGGTCCGCGCCGCCCCGGTGCCCTCGACCACGCAGTGCGCCAAACAGGCCGTGGCGCAAGCCAAGCGCCTGCTGGATTTCCATGTCGGTGGCGACGAGCGTGCGCAGGTGCCCGGCCCGGCCCGGCCGCTGCCGTCCATCGCCAATCCTGCCAATGCCAAGCAACGCTTCGACGTCCTGGAAGTGATGGGCTACGTCTACAAGGGCGAGTACCGCATGCGCCTGCTCTATTTCCGGATGCGGGACGGCGACTGCGTGCTGATGGGCCAGGAAATCCTCGAGCACGCCAGCCTCTGATCGTCCCAGGAACCGCAATGACGTTGACCCCCCAGCAAGCCCTGCAGCGCACCATCGAGCACCGCGAGATCTTCCACGACGAGATGGTCGGGCTGATGCGGCAGATCATGCGCGGCGAAGTCTCGCCGATGATGACCGCGGCGATCCTCACCGGGCTGCGGGTGAAGAAGGAGACCATCGGCGAGATCGCCGGCGCCGCCGCGGTGATGCGCGAGTTCTCGCGCACCGTCGAGGTCGCCGACCGCACCCACATGGTCGACATCGTCGGCACCGGCGGCGACGGCTCGCACACCTTCAACATCTCCACCTGCGCGATGTTCGTGGCCGCCGCCGCCGGCGCCAAGGTGGCCAAGCACGGCAACCGCAGCGTCTCCTCCAAGTCCGGCAGCGCCGATGCGCTGGAGGCGCTGGGCGCGGCGATCGAACTGCAGCCCGAGCAGGTGGCGCAGGCGCTGGCCGCCACCGGCATCGGCTTCATGTACGCGCCGGTGCACCATCCGGCGATGAAGGTGGTGGCGCCGGTGCGGCGCGAGATGGGCGTGCGCACGATCTTCAACATCCTCGGCCCGCTGACCAACCCGGCCGGCTCGCCCAACATCCTGATGGGCGTGTTCCATCCGGACCTGGTCGGCATCCAGGCGCGCGTGCTGCACGAGCTGGGCGCCGAGCGCGCGCTGGTGGTGTGGGGCCGCGACGGCATGGACGAGCTCTCGCTCGGCGCCGGCACCATGGTCGGCGAGCTGCGCGACGGCCAGGTGCGCGAGTACGAGGTGCATCCGGAGGATTTCGGCATCGCCATGTCGGCCAGCCGCAACCTCAAGGTGGCCGACGCCGCCGAGTCGATGGCGATGCTGCGTGGCGTGCTCGACAACGTGCCCGGCCCGGCGCTGGACATCGTCGCCTTCAATGCCGGCGCGGCGCTGTACGTGGCCGGCGTGGCGGCCGACATCGGCGCCGGCATCGCGCTGGCGCGCACGGCGATCGCCGACGGCCGCGCGCGCGCCAAGCTGGAGGCGTATGTGGCGTGCACGCGGCGGCTGGCGGGCGTTCGCGACTGAAGGCGGCACGGAACCTTCCCGCCTGAGGGCGCCGGCGTCGCGGTGCGCAGTGCCGGTTTCCTCGCCGCTGTCATCCAATCGCCGCCACCGGCCATGCGGCGTGCATGGGCGCGTCGTTCGCGTCGTGGTGCCGGGCGGACGCCTCCGTTCATTGATTGCGGGACGATGCCAGGATCGTCCCGGTCGGTCGGCCCGTCGGCCGCCGCGCTAAGCTGCCTGCTGCGCCGCGTCGGCGGCGCACGACTACAAAGGGTTTGCATGGCCAACCGATCCTATCTCTACAGCCTCAGCAACCGGCCGGCCTCGTATGGCGATCGGCCCGACACGATTTCCAGCCTCTCGGAGTGGGCATACGACGTGCCGTTCGTGTACCGGCTGCTGCTGTCGGCCGATCCCCAGCTGTGCGCGTCGCTGGTGGCCGAAGGCCTGGACGACGACGAGGATGAGGGCGAAAACGAAGCCGAGAGTGGGGCCGAAGCCGTGGACGGGCACGAAGACGAAGACGGGGACGAAGAAGCCGGCGAAGAAGCCGACGCCGACCAGCCCGCGCGCCTGCATGCGATCAGCAGCCCGTTCGCCCCGGGCCTGGAACGGGTCAAGCGCTTCGCCGAGATCGTCAAGGTCATCGCGGCCGCGCCTTCGGTGCCGCTGCCGCCCGCGCCGGCCGTGGCGCCGCCGGTGTCCCTGATGGGACGCCTCAGGCAACTGTTCTTGCCGGCGCCCGCACCGGTCGAAGCGCCGGTCCAGGCACCCGCGGCGGTCGAACAGCTGCCGGGCTGGCTGGACGAAACTGTCGCCTTCCTGGAGGCCAACCGCGACGCGTTCCTGCTGCTGGAGACCATCGAGCTCGACATGATGTCGGCGGTCGGAGAACAGGATCTGCGCAACTGCGTGGAGGAGGAGATCGCGCGATGCCGCGCGGTCGGCGCCACCTTCGAGGCCTTGCCGGCCGACCTCCACGATGCCGCGCGCCTGCTGCGTCGCCTGGCGGCCGAGGAGGGCGCGCCGCCGCTCGACGCCTTCCACGGCCTGCGCTTCGACGACGACTGCGACAGCACCCGGACCGGCGCCACCGAGCGGCCGCTGGGGCTCACGAACTGGTCCGAGGTGCTGTACTTCGAATTGTCCGATCAGGCCGAATTCGACGCGCGCGAGGCCAAGGACTGAGCCGACCGGCGCGAGGCGCGCGCGAGTCCATCCCATTGCCCTTGCCGATCGCGCCAGACCCTACGCTGTTCCCGAGCCCCAATCCCAATCCCCGATCCCGGCCCGTTCAGCCCCACATGGCCGATAATGCCGCGTCCCCCACGATCCCGAGCGCATGAGCGACATCCTCCGCACCATTCTCGCCCGCAAGGCCGAAGAGATCGCCGCGCGCAGCGCGCGCGTGCCGCTGGCCGAGCTGGTCGCCCGCGCCCACGCCGCGCCGCCGGTGCGCGGATTCGCCCGCGCGCTGCAGTCCGCGATCGCCGACGGCGCGCCGGCGGTGATCGCCGAGGTCAAGAAGGCCAGCCCGTCCAAGGGCGTGATCCGCCCCGACTTCCACCCGGCCGACATCGCGGTCAGCTACGAATTCGGCGGCGCCGCCTGCCTGTCGGTGCTGACCGACGAGGACTTCTTCCAGGGCCACGACACCTACCTGCAGCAGGCGCGCGAGGCGTGCACGCTGCCGGTGCTGCGCAAGGACTTCACGGTCGATCCGTACCAGGTGTACGAGGCGCGCGCGCTCGGCGCCGACTGCATCCTGCTGATCGTCGCCGCGCTGGACGACATGCAGCTGGCCGAGCTGTCGGCGCTGGCGCTGGAGCTGGGCATGGACGTGCTGGTCGAGGTCCACGACATCGACGAGCTGGAGCGCGCGCTCCAGGTGCCGGTGCCGCTGATCGGGATCAACAACCGCAACCTGCGCACCTTCGAGGTATCGCTGCAGACCACGCTGGCGATGCGCGAGGCGGTGCCGCGCGACCGCCTGCTGGTCACCGAGAGCGGCATCCTCGGCCCGGCCGACGTGGCGACGATGCGCGCGGCGGGCGTGCACGCGTTCCTGGTCGGGGAGACCTTCATGCGCGCCGAGGAGCCCGGCGAGGCGCTGCGCCAGTTGTTCTTCGAACCATGAGCGGCCCGTATCCCGCCCCGCGCGCCGACGCGCCGCTGGTGGTGTTCGATTTCGACCACACGCTGTACGACGGCGATTCGGGCAGCCATCTGTTCGCCTGGCTGATCCGGCGCAACCCGCTGCGCCTGGCCGCCGCGCTGCTGGCCACGCCGCTGCTGGGGCCGCTGGTGGCGATGCTGCCGACCCGGCGCACCGGCATCTCCGGCTACGTGTGGATCGCCAGCTTCGGCCTGCACCGCGCGCGCGAGTTCAACCGGGTGATCGACCAGTACGTGCTGCGCCACGAGGCGCAGATCCGCCAACGGCTGCTGCCGCAGGCGCTGGAGGTGTTCGCCCGGCACCGCGCCGCCGGCGACCGGGTGGTGGTCGCCACCGGCGCGCCGCCGGAACTGGCGCGCGCCATCCTCGGCTTCGTCGCGCACCAGGACGTACCCGTGGTCGGCAGCCTGATCGGCCCGCGGCTGGGCGCGGTCACCGCCACCCGCCACTGCCACAACCAGGAAAAGATGCGCATGCTGCGCGAGCTGGGCTACGCCGACATCGCCATCGCCTATTCCGACAGCACCGCCGACCTGCCGCTGCTGCAGGCCGCCGCCGCGCCGGTGGTGGTCAATCCCAAGACCTCGGCGGTGGCGCGTTTCCAGCGCGAGCTGCCGTCCGGCACGCCGATCCTGAACTGGGGCTGCCGCGATCGCGGCGGCGACGCCGCGGCTGGACCCGGCGCGCCGCGCTAGGCCTGCCAGCGGTACAGCGCGCCGCCGATCTGGTACAGGCTGATCCCCAGCACCAGCAGGCCCACCGCCACCAGCACCCAGCGTTCGCGTACCCGCTTCACCAGCACCGCCGCCAGCGGCGCGGCCAGCATGCCGCCGACCAGCAGGCCGAGCACGATCTCCAGGTGCTGCACGCCCATGCCCAGCAGGAAGGTCAGCGAGATCGACAGCGTCACCAGGAACTCGGCGGCGTTGACCGTGCCGATCGTGGTGCGCGCCTGGCCGCCGTGGGCCAGCAGGGTCGAGGTCGCCACCGGACCCCAGCCGCCGCCGCCGCTGGCGTCGAGCAGGCCGGCGACGAAGCCGAGCAGCGGCACCCGCCGCACCTGCTGCCGCGGCAGCGCGCGGCCGGCGGCGCGCAGCAGGATCAGCACGCCCAGGCCCAGCAGGTACAGGTGCACGAAGGGGCGGATGAGGTCGCCGGGCAACTGGGTCAGCACGTAGGCGCCGAGGATGCCGCCGGCCATGCCCGGCAGCGCCAGGCGCAGGAACAGCCGCCTGTCGACGTTGCCCAGCGCCAGGTGCGACAGGCCCGAGGCGCCGGTGGTGAACACTTCGGCGCTGTGCACGCTGGCGCTGACCGCCGCCGGCGGCAGGCCCATGCTCAGCAGGACGGAAGAGGACACCAGGCCGAAGGCCATGCCCAGCGCCCCGTCGACCAGCTGCGCCGCCAGGCCGACCAGCACGAACCAATAGAACGTCTCGCTCAGGACCATCGCAAGGGAACGCGGCCGCCGCTAGCGCGGCGGGCAGGCGCGCGGCTTGCGCTCAACGCGCGCCGTACAGCACCACGGTCTTGCCGCGGGCGTGCAGGATGCCGTCGACCTGCAGCTTCTTCAGCACCCGGCCGGCCATCTCGCGCGAGCAGCCGACCAGCCGCGCCAGCTCCTGCCGCGACACGCGCAGCTGCATGCCCTGCGGGTGGCTCATGGCTTCCGGCTCCTGCGCCAGGTCGTGCAGGGTGCGCACGATGCGGTCGGTGACGTCCAGGAACGCCAGGCGGCTGGCCTTGCGCGAGGTGTCGAGCAGGCGCTTGGACAGCTGCACGCCGATCGCGTACAGCACCCGCGGCGCGTCGGCCGACAGCGAGCCCAGGAACAGCTGGTGCAGCCGCTCGTAGCTGATCTCGGCCAGCTCGCACGGGGTGCGCGTGCGCAGGATCACCTCGCGCTGGTCCGACTCGATGAACAGCCCCATCTCGCCGACGAACTCGCCGCTGCCGAAATAGCCCAGCACCAGTTCGCGATCGTCATCTTCCTCGGCGATGATGCTGACCGAGCCGCTGACCACGTAGTACAGGGTGCCGGCCGGATCGCCCGGCCTGAACACGTCGGTACGCGCCGGATAGCGGCGGCGGTGGCTGTGCGCCAGGAAACGGTCGATCGTGGCCGTGTCCAACGTCAGGGGACTTGGAGCGATGCGCACAGGTGTTGCAGTGGAGGTGTTTCCGGGACTCATGGCGGCTTCGCTACTGCGTGAGTCCCGAAGCTTAACGGGACGCGTTGCCTGCGGCAAACCAGCGCCAGTCCCCACGTTTCGCTATGGGCGCGTTTGGCCCATAATTGCTGCCCTTTCTCCCCCATCCATCTTTTAGAGGATCACGCCGTGGTCAAGCCGTTGCCTCGCCTGAGGCTGCAAGGTTTCAACAACCTCACCAAGGCGTTGAGCTTCAACATCTACGACGTCTGCTACGCGGTGTCCGAAGAGGAGCGCCAGCGCTACATCGAGTACATCGACGAGCAGTACGACGCCGACCGCCTGACCGAGATCCTCACCGACGTGGCCGAGATCATCGGCGCCAACATCCTCAACATCGCCCGCCAGGACTACGATCCGCAGGGCGCTTCGGTGACCATCCTGATCTCCGAAGAGCCGGTGATCGACAAGAAGCTGGCGGGCAAGGAGATCATCTCCGACGCGGTGGTCGCGCACATGGACAAGAGCCACATCACCGTCCATACCTACCCGGAAACCCATCCGCAGCACGGCATCGCGACCTTCCGCGCCGACATCGACGTCGCCACCTGCGGGGTGATCTCGCCGCTGAAGGCGCTCAACTACCTGATCGAGCGGCTGGAATCGGACATCGTGATCATGGATTACCGCGTCCGCGGCTTCACCCGCGACGTGAAGGGCAAGAAGCACTACATCGACCACAAGATCAACTCGATCCAGAACTTCCTGGCCAAGAACATCAAGGCGCGTTACGAGATGTTCGACGTCAATGTCTACCAGGAGAACATCTTCCACACCAAGATGCACCTGAAGGACTTCGACCTGGACCAATACCTGTTCGAGGAAAAGGCCAAGAACCTCTCGTTCAAGGAGCGCATGCGCATCGAGGCGCTGCTCAAGCGCGAGATCGAGGAACTGTTCCACGGTCGCAACCTGGCCGAGTAGCGCGTCACATTCGGCGGGACGGCCCGCCCCGCGGCGTTTGCGCTGCGACCCTTGCCGACGGCGGCCCGATGTGCAGACATCGGGCCGTTTTTGTTTTCATTTGTCTACGGAGAAAGACAATGCCATGGCTCTACCTGCTGCTTGCCGGCGTGTTCGAGATCGGTTTCGCGCTCGGCCTCAAGTACAGCGAAGGCTTCACCCGCCCCTGGCCGACGCTGGGCACCCTGGCCGGCGCCGGCATCAGCCTGTGGCTGCTGACCCAGGCGCTGAAGGACATCCCGCTGGGTACGGCGTATGCGATCTGGACCGGGATCGGCGCGTTGGGCACGGCCGCGCTGGGCATCGCGCTGTTCGGCGACAGCGCCTCGCCGGCGCGGCTGGCCTGCATCGGCCTGATCGTGGCCGGGGTGATCGGGCTGAAGCTGGTCCAGTCCTGAGCGCTGGCGGTTCGGGGCGGGCAACGACTTCCCACAGCGCACCCGGCGCGCTTGCCGCAGGCCCCTGTGGGAGCGACTTCAGTCGCGACGAACGCAGTGGCGGCCTTTCCGGCGTCGGGAACGCCGTGACGCGCACGCGCCACGCCGGCCGCAGCGGCGTGGGGGCTTGCCTGCGGCTCAGGCCGTGGCGGTGCGGCGCGGCCCGAGCACGCGCCCGATCAGCAGCTGGTGCGCGGCCGCGGCCAGCAGCGCGGCGATCGACAGCGCGATCGCCAGGCGGGTGAGCATGCCGCCCAGGTTGCCGGCGTGCTGCAACTGGTCGAGGCGGCCGAACCGCGACGGGTCGGCGTTGGCGTAGGCGATCTCCACGGTCGCGCCGTCCAGCAGCAGCGGCCCGGCCTCGGCGCCGCTGGCCTCGAACGCCCCGCGGTGCAGCCGGCCCTTGCTCTCGAACACATAGTGGAAGCGGTAGCGCACCAGCGGCTCGGCATGCGCGCCGAACGCGCCGTCGGCGATCACCGGCACCGTCGCCACCGAGTGGTCGCGCAGGATCGCGCTGGCATGGCGGTAGTCGCCGAGCAGGTGGTAGAGCAGCCCGCCGCCGCCGAGCGCGAACAGGCTCGCGAACAGCAGGCGCGAAAGCCAGCGGGTCCGTGGCGAGGGCAGGTGGGTGGCGCGTGCGGGCATGTCGGTCATGAAGGCGGGCGCGAGCGGCCTGGCTCGGCGCAGTGGTGCAGCGGAATCGGACGGCACCGGGAGCGGAGCGCCGGTCGCTGAACAGGATAGGCAGACGTGGAAACCAGTCAGCGCTCGTTCACTTTAACCCGAATGCCGTCGCAATGCCAGCGCGGCGCCCGTCGCCCGGGCGCCGCGGCATACTCAAAGCCGGTAGGCGACCGCCTTCATCAGCCGCGAGGCCGCCGCCATCAGCGACGGGATTGGCGCCGGCAGCCGCCGCGCGCCGGCCTGCTCGGCGTGCTCGGCATGGCGGGCCTCGTCGGCCTTCATCACCCGCAGCACGTCGCGGCTGCGCAGGTCGGCCGGCGGCAGCGTCTGCAGGTGCTCGTCCAGGTGCGCCTCGACCTGGCGTTCGGTCTCCACCACGAAGCCCAGGTTCCAGCCGTCGCCGCGCAGCCCGGCCAGGGTGCCGATGGTGTAGCTGCCGGCGTACCAGACCGGGTTGAACAGGCTCGGGCGGCTGTCCAGTTCGCGCAGCCGCGCCGCGCACCAGGCCAGGTGGTCGGTTTCCTCCTGTGCCGCTTCCAGCAGGTGCGCGCGGGTCGCCGGGTCGCGCGCGACCGCGGCCTGGCCGAAGTACAGGCCCTGCGCGCAGACCTCGCCGACATGGTTGATGCGCATCAGCCCGGCGGCATGGCGGCGCTCGTCCGGCGCCAGCACCACGTCGGCGGTCGCCGCCGCCGGATAGGGACGCTGCGCCGGCGGATCGCCGAACACCGTTTCCAGGGCGCGCTGGGCTTCGACCAGGGCGCGGTCAAGCGGGGTGTGCAGGCGGGGAGCCGTCATCGAAGGGCCTGGGACGCGGTGGGGACCCGATTTTCCCCTCGGGTCGCCGCGATGCCAAGCGCGGCCGCCGCCCGGGGCGGTCCGGGCAGGGGTGGGCTTGCATGCGCCGGCGGCGGCGCGTAGAATTTCGCCTCTTGCGTTTTTGCAATTCACAACGCGTGGCAAAGTTCAGGCAGGCAACTGCAGGAATCCGCCCGACCAACCGAGTCTTCTAATGAGCACCTTCACCGCTAAGTCCGAGACCGTCCAGCGCGACTGGTATCTCGTCGACGCCGCCGGCAAAACGCTGGGCCGGCTTTCCACCGAACTGGCCCGCCGTCTGCGCGGCAAGCACAAGCCGGTCTATACCCCGCACGTCGATACCGGCGATTACCTGGTGGTGATCAACGCCGAGAAGATCACGGTCACCGGCAACAAGCTCAACGACAAGAAGTACCACCGCTTCACCGGCTACATCGGCAACCTGAAGACCGAGACCTTGGCGCAGGCGCTGGAGCGTCACCCCGAGCGCGTCATCGAGATCGCGGTCAAGGGCATGCTGCCGAAGGGACCGCTGGGTCGCGCCATGTACCGCAAGCTCAAGGTCTACAAGGGCTCCGAGCATCCGCATACCGCCCAGCAGCCGCAAGTTCTGGATATCTAATCATGGCGATCACGCAAAACTACGGCACCGGCCGCCGCAAGTCCTCCACCGCCCGCGTGTTCCTGCGCAAGGGCACCGGCAACATCACCGTCAACAACCGTCCGCTGGACGAGTTCTTCGGCCGTGAGACCGCGCGCATGATCGTGCGCCAGCCGCTGGAGCTGACCAAGAACACCGAAAGCTTCGACATCTTCGTCACCGCCGCCGGCGGCGGCACCACCGGCCAGGCCGGTGCGATCCGCCTGGGCATCGCCCGCGCGCTGGTCGAGTACGACGAGACCCTGAAGTCCGAGCTGCGCAAGGCCGGCTTCATGACCCGCGACGCCCGCGAAGTCGAACGCAAGAAGGTCGGTCTGCACAAGGCCCGCCGCGCCACCCAGTTCTCCAAGCGCTGATCCACCGCGCCTGGCGCGGAATCCTTCGGGATTCCCCTGGGAAGCACGCAAAAGCCCGGCCCTGGCCGGGCTTTTGTCGTTTGGGGGAATGGGTGCTGCGCCTTGGTGGTTGGCGCGCGGTCGAATGGAGTCGGGCGATGGCGGTCGCCCGGATCGCGCGCGTCCGAGCGTGGCGTCCAGGGCAATGCGTCTTCAAAATCGGCAGTCGAGCACGCCCCGCACGAGGGTCGGGGCTTTACCTCAGCCTGCATCAAAGGGTCTGGTGAAAAGCCCCCTTGGAGTCCAAGGGCGCGCGCCGACAGGCGCGGGGATGTGGAGAGGGAAGGCCGGGGCCCGCACCTTGCGCAGCAAGGTGTGGGGCGCAGGCGCAAAGCGCCTGCGCGAACCCGTAGCCAAACACAAAAAAAAGGCCGATCTTTCGATCGGCCTTTTTTTTGTGTTTGGCTGCCCCGGATGGATTCGAACCACCGAATGCCTGAGTCAGAGTCAGGTGCCTTACCGCTTGGCGACGGGGCAATGTCGCAGATCGCAATTATCGCACGCCTGCTGCGTGGACACCATGGTGGCTATGGGTGGACTCGAACCACCGACCCCAGCATTATGAGTGCTGTGCTCTAACCGGCTGAGCTACATAGCCTTGGTGAACCGCCAATTCTTATAGCAAATCGGGCGGCTGTCAACGGGTTTTTGCCGCGCTTGTGGGCCGGGCGCAGCCATGGCAGAGTCGGAGCCAGTAGATTTTTCAGGAGTCCGCATCGTGATCGATCCGGACGGTTATCGACCGAACGTGGGCATCGTGCTGATGCGGCCGGACGGTCAGGTGTTCTGGGCACGTCGCGTGCGCCGGGATGGCTGGCAGTTCCCGCAAGGCGGCATGAATACCGACGAGACCCCGGTCGAGGCCATGTACCGCGAGTTGCGTGAAGAGACCGGGCTGTTGCCCGAGCACGTCGAAGTGCTCGGCGCCACGCCTGGCTGGCTGCGCTATCGGCTGCCCAGCCGCGCCATCCGCCGCAACGAACGCCAGGTGTGCATCGGCCAGAAGCAGGTCTGGTTCCTGCTGCAGATGCAGTGCGACGAGAGCCAGCTGAACCTGGAGCTGACCGAGACCCCGGAGTTCGACCATTGGCGCTGGGTCGACTTCTGGTACCCGGTGGAGCACGTGGTGCTGTTCAAGCGCGGCGTCTACGCGCGCGCTCTGCGCCACCTGGCGCCGTTGGCGCAACGCATCGCCGGGCCTGGGATCCGCGCCATGCCGACCCTGGCGCAGGAGGCGTGGATGCCCGGCAACACCGCCGGCCACGAGCGCCCGCGCAAGCGGCCCCGCAAGCGCGGCGGGCCCTGGGCCGCCCGTATTAATAACGATTAACGCCCGGAATTGACAACCATTCTCACTTTGGTTTGAATGGCGCCAGGCGCAGTCCGCGCCGCCTGCCGCCAACGCCACTGTGTACGTCTGCATCTGCAATGGGGTCACCGATCGCCAGATCCGCGAAGCCGCCGACGCCGGCTGCCGCACCGTGTCCGAACTGACCATGCGCACCGGTTGCGGGGCCACCTGCGGCTCGTGCCTGGACATGGCCGGCGACCTGCTGGAACGCGCGCTGCTGCGCGACCTGCCCCTGCCCATGCTGGGCGGCCTGGCCCAAGCCGCCTGAAGCCGCGGCTTCCGCCGTGCGGATGCGCAGCGGGATGATCACGATTCGCGTTCCTTCACGGCCGCGGCCGATTCGCTAAAGTCTGCGCTTTCCAGCATTCAGCGAGCGGTGCGATGAAGGGCGACAGCAAGGTCATCGAGTTCCTCAACAAGGTCCTCTACAACGAGCTGACCGCGATCAACCAGTACTTCCTGCACGCCAAGATGCTGAAGAACTGGGGGCTGAAGGAGCTGGCCGAACACGAGTACAAGGAATCGATCGACGAGATGAAGCACGCCGACAAGTTGGCGGACCGCATCCTGTTCCTCGAGGGGCTGCCCAACTTCCAGGCGCTGGGCAAGCTGCGCATCGGCGAGAACCCGAAGGAAATCCTCGAGTGCGACCTGGCCCTGGAGCAGGACGGCACCACCACCTTGCGCGAAGGCATCGCCTACGCCGAGTCGATCCAGGACTACGTCAGCCGCCAGCTGCTGGCCGACATCCTGGAGTCGGAGGAAGAACACATCGATTGGCTGGAAACCCAGCTCGACCTGATCGGCCGCATCGGCGAACCGAACTACCTGTTGACCAAGCTCGAGGATTGAGCGGCAGCGGCGCATCTTCAGCACCGCTGTGCGCAGGCGCGCGGGACATGCCGTCGCCCACGCGGCCAGCGCCGGCCGAGGCGCGAGCGCTCGGGCACGGGAGACCGGCGCGTAGGATGGTGTCGATCGGAATTTCGTCAGCTTTTTTGTAGGAGCGGCTTTAGCCGCGACAGGATCTGTCGCGGCTAAAGCCGCTCCTACAAACGCATCGCGGACCTACGTAGACGTCAGGATCGCGCCGTCGCAAGGGCGCGCGCTGCCTAGGAAGCGGCGGTGTCGCGCAAGGTGTTGCGGTAGCCGTTCAAGGCCAGCCGCGCGCGCGCGAATTCGGCGATGACCAGCGCCACCGCCACGGCGGGGCGCTCCAGCTGGTGGGCACGCACGCCGGTCTCGATGCGCGAGGCCGCGGCCGACAGCGCCAGCGCGCCGACGTTGGCGGCCGAGGACTTCAGCGTATGCGCCGCCGCGCGCAGCGGCTCCAGCTGCGGGATCGCGGCGGCCTGTTCCATGCGCTGGATCAGCTGCGGCGCATCGCCCAGGAACAGGTCGACGATCTGCGCGGTGGTCGCGCTGCCGGCCAGCTCGCGCAGTTCGTCGAGCACCGCGATGTCCAGCACCGGCAGCGGCGTCGGCGGCAGCGGCGGCATCGGCGCCGGATCGGCCACGCTGGCGTCGGGCGCGGGCGCAGCGGTTTCCGCTGATGGCAACGGCGTCGGCGTCGGCGCCGGCATCGGCATCGACGCGGCTTGCGGAGTCTGCGCCGCCGCCGGCAGCCCGCCGCCGGTTGGCGCGGCCTCTGCCTCCGCCGGCATCGCCTGGGCGGCACGGTGCGGCAGCCAGCGTTGCAGGCATTGCAGCAGGCGCTCGCGGTCGACCGGCTTGGACAGGTAGTCGTCCATGCCGGCCTCCAGGCAACGCTGGCGGTCGCCGGCCATCGCGTTGGCGGTCATCGCCACGATCGGCAGCCGCGGCCGTCCCGCCGCCGCTTCGGACTGGCGCCACTGGCGGGTGGCGGCGTAGCCGTCGAGCACCGGCATCTGGCAGTCCATCAGCACCAGGTCGTAGGCCTGGGTGGCCAGCTGCGCCAGCGCGGCGGTACCGTCGGCGACGTTGTCGCTGCGGTAGCCGAGCACGTCGAGCAGTTTCTGCGCGACCAGCAGGTTGACCGGGTTGTCCTCGACCAGCAGCAGGCGGTAGTCGGCGGCCGGCGAGGCCGGCGTCGCCGCGGCGTGCGGGTCCGGGGCGTGCGAGTCCGGTGTGGGGGGCGAGACCGGCGCCTGTGCTGCGTCGGCATCGTGCTGGAGGTGGGATGTGGATTCGAGCGATGTCTGCATGGTCGCGACCGGCGCCGGTGCGAGCGCGAGCATTCCGCGCAGGTCCAGGTCCGCGGCCTGCCGCGACAGCAGCGCGCCATGCGCGCGGATCTCCTCGGGGATCTCGGCCTCGCCGTACAGCCAGATCAGCCGCACCGCGTGCGGCGCCGGCAGCCGCGTCACCGCGCGCTGCAGCGCGCGCGCGCTCTGGCGCAGGCCGTCGAGGTCGCCGATCACCAGGTCGTAGGGCAGGCGCGCGGCGGTGCCGGCGCGCAGCCGCTCCAGCGCTTCCTGGGTCGAGTCGACCTTGCTCAGCTGCATGCCCCAGTTCGGCAACAGCAGCTTCAGCCGCTGGTACAGGCGCTGGTCGGCGCCGACCAGCAGCGCGTGCAGCCGCGGCAGGCTGCCCTGCGCCTGCGGCAGGTCGCCGATCACCTTCAGCAGCGGGATCTCGAACCAGAACGTGGCGCCCTGGTCACTGCCCGATTCCACGCCGATGCGCCCGCCCATCAGGTCGACGATGCGCTTGCAGATCGCCAGGCCCAGGCCGGTGCCGCCGTACAGGCGGGTGGTGGAGGCGTCGGCCTGGGTGAAGGAGCGGAACAGCCGCTCCTGCTGCTCGGGGCTGATGCCGATGCCGGTGTCGCGCACCTCGAAGCGCAGCAGGTGCTGCGCCGGGGTCTCGCCGAGGCGGCGCACGCGCAGGTCCACGCCGCCGCGCGCGGTGAACTTGATCGCGTTGCCGATCAGGTTGCTCAGCACCTGCCGCAGCCGCAGCGGGTCGCCGCGCACCGGCAGGCGCACCGCCGGGTCCAGCTGCAGCGCCATGCGCAGGCCCTTGGCCTCGGCCGAGCGCTGCATCAGCTGCAGCACGCCGTCGAGCAGTTCGCGCAGGTGGAAGCTGGTGATCTCCAGCTCCAGCCGGTTCGCTTCCAGCTTGGAGTAGTCGAGGATGTCGTCGACGATGCGCAGCAGCTGCAGCGAGGAGTCGTTGGCGGCGCGCAGCATCTCGCGCTGCTCGGTGCCGAGCTGGCCGCGCGCGATCAGTTCCAGCATCGGGATGATGCCGTTGAGCGGGGTGCGGATCTCGTGGCTCATGGTGGCCAGGAATTCGCCCTTGGCCATCACCGCGGCTTCGGCGGCCTGCTTGGCCTGCAGCAGTTCGCGCTCCAGCCGCTCGCGCAGGTGCACGTCGCGTTGCAGCGCGTCGCGTTCGGACTCGGCCAGCGCCGCGCGCGCCAGCGCCGCGTCCAGCGCGCGCGCCTGTTGCCGCGCGCGCCAGGCGGCGAGCGCGGCCAGCAGCGCGGCGGCGCCGATGCAGGCCGGCGCCAGCAGCTGCCACGGCGGCGGCGGCGCCAGGGCCGGCACCGCCAGCAGCGCGGCGGCGGCGGCGAGCGCCGCGCTCGACGCGGCCAGCCACGGCAGGGGCCGGCGCCGGCGTGCGGGCATCGCTACAGCACCGCGTTCTGGAAATCGAAGTTCAGTTCGTCGCCGACCGATTGCACCAGGTTGCCCTGGATGAAATCGACCCCGCCCATCCACATCGCCGCGGCGGCCTGCGCTTCCTCGATCTGCTGGCCGATGATCAGCAGCCCGGCGCGGTGCGCCAGGTCGATGGTGGCGCGCAGCTGGTCGCGCAGCACGGGATCGGCATGCGCGGTGGCGAAGCGCGCCGACAGGCGCAGGTAGCCCAGCGGCAGCTGGTTGAGCAGCGCCTCGGCCTCGGCGCCGGGTTCGAACTGGCTGAGGCAGAACTGCACGCCCAGCGGCATCAGCCGCGCGCAGAACTGTTGCAGCGTGACGGTGTGGATCAGCGCGTCGTCCAGGCGCAGGTCGATCACCAGCGAGGTGCCGGTGACGCCGCGGCGGCCGATCGCCTCGACCAGCCAGTCGGCGAAGGCGCCGCGCGCCAGCGTGCGCGAGGACTGCGACACGAACAGGCGCAGCGGCGGCGTGGCGTGCTGGTACAGGTGCAGCAGGCCGAGCGCGTGGTCCAGCACCTGCTGGTCGAGGTCGGCGATGCGCCCGCCGGCCTCGGCCGCGGGCAGTACCTGCCCGGCCGACAGCAGGGTGCCGTCGCGCTGGCGCAGGCGCAGCAGCACCTGGTACTGCGCGGTGTCGCCGCCGGCGACGGCGACGATCGGCTGGTAGGCCGGTTCCAGCTGGCCTTCGAACATCGCCAGGCGGCCCAGGTCCTCTTCCTCGCGCGGCGGCGCGTACGCGGCCACGCCCTGCGGATGCAGGCGCGCCTGCAGCGCGGTGCGCTCGACCGCCTCCAGCGCGCTGCCGGCGTCCTCGAAGCCCTGCGCCAGGTCGGCGTAGCCGATCGCGCAGCGCAGGTGCACCGCTTCGTCCTCGCGCAGCGGGAAGGCATGGTCGGCCAGGGCCGTGCGCAGTGCCTGGGCGCGCCGCCGCAGCGCGTCCAGGTCGCTGTCCTGGGCCAGCAGCAGGAAGCTGTTGTCGTTGAGCCGGGCCAGCGGCTGCGGCGCGGTGACGCTGGCCAGGCGGCGCCCGGCCTGGGTCATCAGGCGCTCGAACGAGGCGTAGCCGTAGCGTTCGCGCAGGCCCAGCGCGCTGGCGATCTCGATGAAGAACAGGCCGCCGCCGCTGCGCGCGCGCAGCGACTCGCCGAGCAGCTGCAGCACATGGCTGCGGGTCGGCAGGCCGGTCTCGGGATTGTTCAGCGGCGTGCCGTCGCTGGCGCTCTGCTGCGCCTGCTGGCGCGCGCGGCGGATGCGGTTGGAGACCGCGGCGATCAGGTGCCGCGGCCGGATCGGCTTGGTCAGGAAATCGTCGGCGCCGCTGTCGAGCACGTCGTACTGCAGCTCCGGATCCGGGTCGCCGGTCAGGAACACGATCGGCAGCAGCTGGTGCTGCGGGTGCTGGCGGATCAGCGCGGTCAGGCGCATGCCGTCCAGGCCGGGCATGTGCAGGTCCATCAGGATCAGGTCGGGCCGGTACTCGGCGATCGCCTGTTGCACGCCTTCGGCCTGCATCTCCACCTGCGCCTGCATGCCGGCGCCGTGCAGCACGCTCTGCGCGAACAGGGCCTGCGAGCGGTCGTCCTCGACGATCAGCACGCGGTACGGCGCGTCCAGCGGCTGCGGCGGCGCGCCGCCGTCGGGCGCCGCGCTCGGCGCGCTCGGCGCCGGGTCGGCAGCGGGCCGGTCGTCGGCGGCCGGCGCTGCATCGTCCTGCGCATGCGGCGCCGGGTCGGGCGCGGGCGCATCGGGCACGGCGTCGGCGGCCCAGCGCCGCCAGTAGTGCGGCGGCGGGGTCTCGGCGCGGACGTTGCGCGAACGCGCTTCGTCGCGGCTGGAAAGCGGTGCGGTGTCTCTGGCGGCCATCGCGGTTTTATCCTGGTGCACGTTCGATTATGCGATGAAGTTCACGAAGGCAGGGAACCATCCCGGTTCGGCCTGGCCACGGCGGCATCGGCGGGCACCGCCAGCAGGCGGCGCACGCCACGCCACAGCGTGCGCCACACCCACCACACCAGCAGCGCTCCCAGCACGCTGGCGCCCAGCACCACGGCCAACGCCAGCCACGGGTGCGCCAGGGCCAGCGCCAGTGCGGCGATCACCACCGAATCCTCGGTCAGCGAGGCGATCCAGTTGCTGGCCGGTTCCGGCGAGGTGTTCAGCAATGCACGCGTACCGGATTTCAGCACATGGCTGGTGAGGGCCACGCCAGCACCGGTGGCCAGGGCGCCGGCGCCGAGCTGGCCGTCCGGCGACAGCGTGGCCGCGGCCAGGAACGCGCCGGCCGGGATCCGGGTCAGGGTCTGCAGCAGGTCCCACACCGAATCCACGCCGGGGATCTTGTCGGCGAAGAACTCGGCCAGCGCGAGTGCGCCGGAGGTGCCGAGCACCCACCACGACTCGGTCGCCTGCAGCGCCTGCGGCAGTTCCAGCCAGCCGAGCAGGCCGGCGATGCCGATCCCGAACACGGTCAGGTAGACGCGGATGCCGGCCAGCCAGGCCAGCAGGATGCCGATTACGAACAGATGGGCGTCGGTCATGGCGAGGCGCTCCCGCATATGCGCGTGTGGCGGCCACTATCGGCCAAGCGTGCGGCGAAGGCCAGCAGGAGGGCGCCGTCCGCGCCGACGGCGGACGCTCCGGCGCCGGTCAGGAGCGTGGCTTACACTAGCTGGCCGGCCCGAACCCCCGCGAGGATCGACGCCGCCGCCGTCCCGGTGGCGCGCTCTGACGATGAACCGACCCGTCCCCCGTTTCCAGATCGTGCCCAACGGCGCCGCGCCGGCGCGCGGCCGTGGCCTGTGGCTGCTGGTCGCCGTGGCCTGGCTGCTGTCGCTGGCCGGCACCTGGCTGCTGGCCAGCCGCCAGGCCGCGCCCGCGTTGGGCGAGGTGCGGGACCAGTTGCGCGAGGCCGAACGCAAGCTGCAGGCGCAGCAGCGGCAGATCCAGGCGCTCGACCAGCGCCAGGCCACGCTGGCGCGTTCGGACCAGATCAGCCGCGCCGCCAACAACGCGGTGCAGAGTTCGCTGGCCGAGCGCGACGAGGAGATCGCCGGGCTGCGCGCCGACGTGGCCTTCTACGAGCGCCTGGTCGGCGCGACCAGCCAGCGCAAGGGCCTGACCGTGCATTCGGCGGAGTTCTCGGCCGAGGCCGGCGGCACCTGGCACTACAACGTGGTGCTGACCCAGAACCTCAACCGCGGCGCGATCAGCCAGGGCCAGATGCGCCTGGCGGTGGAAGGCGTGCGCGGCGGCAAGCTGACCAGCGTGGGCTGGGACGAGCTGCACCAGAAGAGCGGCGTGCCCGGCCAGGACTATTCGTTCCGGTATTTCCAGCAATTGGACGGCAGCGTGATCCTGCCCAAGGATTTCACCCCGCAGCGGGTGCGAGTATCGCTGTCCGGCGGAGGGGCGTCGGTCACCCAGAGTTTCGATTGGACACTGGCCGGCAACGGCAAAGGGGAATAGGCAGCTTATGTTCGGGAACAAGAACGGTCGCAGCAGCGGCCAGACCGTGGTCGATACCTTGATCGGCGCGCAGGTGGTGATCCGGGGCGATCTGGTGTTCAGCGGCGGCCTGTACGTGGAAGGGCGCATCCTCGGCAAGGTGCTGGCCGAGGACGGCGCGCCGGCGACGCTGACCCTGTCCGAGCACGGCAGCATCGAGGGCGAGGTGCGTGCGCCGGTGGTGGTCATCAACGGCCAGCTGATCGGCGACGTGCATGCCGCCGAGCGCGTGGAACTGGCGCCGAAGGCCCGGGTGCAGGGCAACGTGCACTACCAGGTGGTGGAGATGAACGCCGGCGCGCAGCTGACCGGGCGGCTGATCCATGCCGGCAGCATGGCCGCGCTGGCCCCGCCGGAGCAGTTGCACGAGGAGCCGCAGGCCGAGCCGGCGCAGCGCGTGCTGGCCAAGGCGGACGCTTGATTCGGCCCGCGGCCGCCCCCATCCTGCTGCCATGAGCACTCTCGTTTCCCTGCCCAGTGCCGCGCCCGCGCCCGACTACCAGTCGCTGGAGCGGCCGCTGAACTTCACCCACGCCGCCGCGGCCAAGGTGCGCGAGCTGATCCGCGAGGAAGGCAACGACGCGCTGGCGTTGCGCGTGTACATCCAGGGCGGCGGCTGTTCCGGCTTCCAGTACGGCTTCGAGTTCGACGAGAACCGGGCCGAGGACGACCTGTCGGTGCGCACCGACGAGGTCACCCTGCTGGTCGACCCGCTGAGCCTGCAGTACCTGATGGGCGCGGAAGTGGATTACAGCGAGGGCCTGCACGGCGCGCAGTTCGTGATCCGCAACCCCAACGCCAAGACCACCTGCGGCTGCGGCAGCAGCTTCAGCGTGTAGACACGCTGCGGCTTGCCGGATGCGCGGTTTGCCTGCACCCTGCGCCGCATGTCCGACCTGACTTCCCCCTCCTTCGTGTTCGCCGACGCGGTCATCGACCGCGCCGATGCGTTGCGCAACGATCCCGACGCGCTGCGCCGCGCCTGGCCCGAGGCGCGCCTGCTGCTGCTCGATGCCGACGGCAACGCCTACGCCGACGCGCAGGGCCAGCCGCTGGCGCTGACCGGCGCGGCGCTGGGCGACGCCGCCGCGCAGGCGATCTTCCTCGGCCTGCGCGACGGCAGCGCCTGGTTCGCGCTGGCCGCGACCACGCTCGATGCCCAGCTCGACCCGCCGCAGCGCATCGACCTGCGCCGCGCCGCGGCCGAGTGGCCGGCCGCCGCCTCGAGCCTGTTCGCCTATGCGCGCGGCATGCTGCACTGGCAGTCGCGCACCCGCTTCTGCGGCGTGTGCGGCGGCGTCGTCGCGTTCGGCCGCGGCGGCTTCCTCGGCACCTGCACGCAGTGCGCCAGCGAGCACTATCCGCGCGTGGATCCGGCGGTGATCGTCGCGGTCAGCGACGGCCAGCGGCTGCTGCTGGGCCGCCAGGCGAGTTGGCCGGCGCGGCGCTATTCGGTGATCGCCGGGTTCGTCGAACCGGGCGAGTCGCTGGAGCAGACCGTGGCGCGCGAAGTGGCCGAGGAAACCCAGGTGCGGGTCCGCCCCGGCAGCTGCCGCTACTACGGCGCGCAGCCGTGGCCGTTCCCCGGCGCGCTGATGCTCGGTTTCCGCGCGCTGGCCGAGCCCGATGCGCCGCAGGTGGATGGCGAACTGGAGGATGCGCGCTGGTTCGGGCGCGACGAGATCGGCGCGGCCCTGGAGCGCGCGGCGACGCTGGGCGATGGCGCCGACGACGGCCACGGCCTGCGCCTGCCGCCGCGGATTTCCATCGCGCGCGCGCTGGTGGCGGACTGGTATCGCCGCGCCGGCGAGCACGGCTAGGCCGGCGCGCACCGTCCCGGCGCTGCGGCCGCTGCGCGCACGCTTCAGAACCGGTCCCGGAGGACCTGCATGTTCACTACCCTCGTCGCTGTGATCGTTGCGCTGGTGCTGGGCCACGTCGCGCCCGGCATGGTGGCCTCGCTGCGTCGCTTCGACGCGTACGGCGACTGGCTGTCGTGGCTGGATGCGCACACCGGCGCGGGCAGCGCCTGGCGCGGCCGCTACGGCATCGCGCTGGCGCTGCTGCCGGCGCTGCTGCTGATGGGCCTGCTGCAGTGGTTGCTGGCCGCGCCGCAGCTGGGCCTGCTGGCCTTGCTGTTCGGCGTCCTGGTACTGGCCTTCAGCTGGGGGCCGCGCGATCTGGATACCGATGTGGAAGCGGTGATCGAGGCCGACGACGTGGCCGCGCGGCGCGTCGCCGTCGCGCACCTGCAGGCCGACGGCGGGCCGTTGCGCGAGGACCCGGCCGGGCTGGTCGAGGCGGTGGCGTTCAGCGCGCTGCGGCGCTGGTTCGCGGTGCTGTTCTGGTTCCTGCTGCTGGGGCCGGTCGGCGCGCTCGGCTACCGCCTGCTGGCGCTGGCCGCGGTCGGGCCGTATGCGCCGCGGCTGCCGCTGGCCACCGCGCTCGGCGCGCGCACCGCGCTGGCGGCGCTGGAATGGCCGGTGGCGCAGCTGATGACCTTCTCGCTGGCGCTGGTCGGCAATTTCGAGAGCGTGTTCGGCGCCTGGCGCGCGGCCGGCGGCAAGCGCTGGCAGCTGGACAGCGGCTTCCTCGGCCCGGTGGCCTGCGCCAGCGTGCGCGGCGAACTCGACGACGAGGCGCACGACTACAGCGATGCCGGCATGGCGGTGCCGCTGCTGCGGCGGCTGCCGGAACTGCGCGATGCGATGAGCCAGATCTGGCGGGTGCTGCTGCTGTGGCTGGTGGTGCTGGCGCTGCTGGTGATCGCCGGCTGGGTGAGCTAGCCCGGCGCGAGCAGGGTGAACGGGAACCACGGCAGGTTGCGCGCGATCCAGTAGCCGGGCAGCGCCAGCAGCCAGAAGTTCGGCCGCGCCACCAGCGCCACCACCGGCGCGAACCACGCCGCGCGCCATCCGGCCTTCCATGCGATCAGGCCGGGCAGCACGGCCAGGCCCAGCATCGCCCCGGGATTCATCGCGAACGCGCCGAGCGGATCCAGGTGCACCAGGGCGTGCAAGGCGCGGGTCATGCCGCAGCCGGGGCAGTAGTAGCCGGTCAGCGCGTGGAACAGGCACGGCGCGAACGGATTGTCCGCGGCGTTGGGATCGAACCGGTACAGCAGCGTGGCGCCGGCCGCCGCAAGCGCGGCGCCGGCGCCCAGGCACGCCCGTTGTTGCCAGGCGCGCATGCCGGTCAGCTCATCTGCTGCATCTGGTTCACGTATTCCATGTAGCTCTGCATGCCGCCGGTGGCGACCATGCCGATGTTGATCAGCAGGCCGATGATGGCCAGCGCGGTGGTCACCCAGCACCAGGTCTTGGCGCTGTTGGAAGCGCGCCGCGCGCCTTCCAGGTCGCCCTGGTTGAGCAGGCCGTTGACCTTGCTGGAGTACACGATCGCGACGATGCCGGGGATGATCGCCGGGCAGCACAGGCAGAAGCCGAGCACCGTGGCGATGATCGCCCAGGCCAGGTGATTGGGGATCGCGCCGGGCGTGGGGGCGGGCGGGGGCGTGACGGGGCTGACGGTGCTCATGTGGATCTCCTTGAGTGGCTATGCGCTGGGCATGGGAGGGAGTCTAGACGAGGTGGCCGCCTGGCCTCCATCGTTGGGCATGGCGGTGTCGCGCTCAATGCGGCGCGAGCAGCACGAACGGGAACCATGGCAGGTTGCGCAGCACGGCGTAGCCGAGCAGCAGCCACAGCCACAGGCGCGGATCGGCGAGGATCTTCAGCAGCGGCGCCAGCGGGCGCATGCGCAGTCCGGCGGCATTGAGCGCCATGATCGCCAGCAGCGGCAGGGCCACCACCAGCAGCGGATTGCTGGCCAGCGCGTGGGCCAGGTCCAGGTGCACCAGCGCATGCAGGCAGCGGGTGCTGCCGCAGCCGGGGCAGTACAGCCCGGTGAGGGCGTAGAACGGACAGGCCGGCAACGGATTGCCCGGCACGTTGGGATCGACCCGGCGCAGCACCAGCGTCGCCGCCGCGGCGGCGGCGCTCAGCGCGGCCAGCGGCAGCCAGCGGGGCAGGGGGCGGCCGCGCGGAAGCATCGTGTTCGGAAAGGAACGCAAGCGATCGGCAAGGACCGCCGCTGCGCGCGGCAGCGGCGGCCCGGCGCGATCAGTACGACGTGGTGGACTGCTGCATCATGCCCAGGCCGCCCAGGGCGAAGATGAAGATCAGGTACAGCACGACCAGCACGACCCAGGCGATGACCGAGTAGATCGCCCACTTCTTGGCCTTCTCCGACGATTCGCGGGCGCCGGTGATGTCGCCGGCGGCGAGCTTGGTGTTGACCTGCGAGGCGAACACGATCGAGACGATGCCCAGCGGCAGGCAGCAGAACAGCGTGCTCAGGATCGCCCAGACGAGGTTGTTGGACACTTGCGGTGCGGTGGTATTCATCCGTGTTACTCCGGTTGCGTGGTGGAACGAGAAAAAAACGAAAAGGCGGGCGTGCTCACTGCTCGAGCAGGCTGCCGAGGATGGCCATGCCGCCGAACAGCAGGAACCACAGGGCGATCAGGATCGGCGCGGCGAGCGCGGACCACATCGCCCACAGACCGGCCTTGCGCGAGGCCTCGCGGGCGCCGGCGACATCGCCGGCGGCGCGTTTGCCGTCCACCTGCGAGGCGTAGACGATCGACACCACGCCCAGCGGCAGACAGCAGAACAGCGTGGACAGGATCGCCCACACCAGATTGTTGGGGACGTAGATGCCCGCGCCGTTGGGCGGTGGTGGTGGCAAAACCTGACTCACTGATCGACCCCTGAAATGGACGCCGCCGCAGCATGCAGGCGTCTCCCCGGCGCCTAATCTACCTGAAGCGGCGTTTCCAGGCACCCCGCAGGTTCACGCGGCATCCCCGCGCAGCTGCCGCACCTGCGCTTCCAGCAGCTCGGCGCTGGCCTCGGCGGCGGGCACCGGCGGCCCGGCGATCACCTCCACGTGCGCGCGGAAGCGGCGCGGCACGCGCATGCGCCGCAGCCGCGAATCGCGCTTGCTCCACATGCTGGTCCACATGTTGCGCAAGGCCATCGGCAGCACCGGCACCGCGCGGCGCTCGACGATCTTCTCCATGCCGGACTTGAACTTGGCGATCTCTCCGTCCTTGGTCAACGCGCCCTCGGGGAAGATGCACACCAGTTCGCCCTCGGCCAGCGCCGCGTCGATCTCGTCGAAGGCGCGCTGCATCAGCGCCGGGTCCTCGCGCGCGCCGGCGATCGGGATCGCCTTGGCGGTGCGGAAGATCCAGCGCATCACCGGGATGTTGAAGATGCGGTAGTACATGACGAAGCGCACCGGGCGCGGGATCGAGGCGGCCAGCACCAGCGCGTCCATGTAGCTAACGTGGTTGCACACGATCAGCGCCGCGCCCTCGTCGGGCACGTGCCGCTCGATGCCGTGCAGGCGCAGCCGGTACAGCGCGCGCACCATCACCCAGCTGAGGAAGCGCATCAGGAATTCGGGGACGATGCTGAAGATCCAGATCGCCACCACCGCGTTGGCGATGGCCAGCGCCAGGAACACCTGCGGGATGCTCAGCCCGGGCATCGGGATGCGGGTGCCGAACAGGGTCAGCTGCTGCATCTGCAGCGCGATGCCGACCATCGCGGCGATGACGATGAACATCGAGTTCTGGATGTTGAGCCCGGCGATGACCCGCGACAGCTCGGCCTTGGGCGTGCGGCTCTGGATCAGCGCGAACAGCGGCACCACGAACAGGCCGGTGCACAGGCCGATGCCGACCAGGTCGAGCATGATCCGCCAGCTGCCGGCCTGGTGCACGAACTGGCCGATGCCCAGCCCGGCCTGCAGCGCGCCGCCGGGGCGGGCGAAATACAGGTCGAGCATGAACGCGCTGATGCCGAACGCGCCCAGCGGCACCAGGCCGATCTCCACCGTGCGCCCGGACAGCTTCTCGCACAGCAGCGAGCCGGTGCCGGTGCCGATCGAGAACAGCGCCAGCGCGAAGATGTACAGGTCCTGCGCGCCGCCGAGGTTGAGTTCGGCGTAGGTCGGCAGCTGCGCGGTCAGCACGGTGCCGATGAACCAGAACCAGGACACGCCGAGCACCGCGTTGCGCACCGCCAGCTGGCGCCGGGTCAGGCGCATGATCGCCAGCGACTCGGGCAGCGGGTTCCAGTTGATCTTCAGCGCCGGCGCGCCGGCGTCGACCTTCGGGATCAGCCGCGCGACCAGGTTGCCGGTGACCGCCAGCGCGACCACCGCGGTGGCCGCGGCGACCGGGCCGTGGCTGCCGGCGATCTGGAAGATCAGCCCGCCCAGGATCATGCCGCACAGGATCGAGATCGAGGTGCCCATCTCGACCAGGCCGTTGCCGCCGGTCAGTTCCTCCGGCTTGAGCACCGAGGGCAGGATCGAATACTTCACCGGGCCGAACAGGGTCGATTGCAGGCCGGTGCAGAACAGCGCGACCAGCAGCACCGCCATGTTCTCGGTCAGGAAGCCGACCGCGGCC
The DNA here is from genome assembly GCF_025665335.1 of Xanthomonas sp. AM6. Taxonomy (NCBI): domain Bacteria; kingdom Pseudomonadati; phylum Pseudomonadota; class Gammaproteobacteria; order Lysobacterales; family Lysobacteraceae; genus Xanthomonas; species Xanthomonas sp. AM6. The sequence goes on along the minus strand of NZ_CP106869.1, from coordinate 4,378,716 downwards.
AGCGACATGATCGCGATCTCCATTGTGGTGGTGATGACCACCAGCCGCGATTTCTCCAGCTTCTCGGCGATCTGCCCGGCCAGCGCGGAGAACAGGAAGTACGGCAGGATGAACAGCGCCGGCGCCAGGTTGGTGTACAGCGTGCGCTGCTCGGGAGTGACGCCCAGGTAGAACAGCAGGCCGATGATCGCCTGCCGGTACACGTTGTCGTTGAATGCGCCCAATCCCTGGACCACGAAGAACGGCAGGAAGCGGCGCTGTTTGAGCAGGGCGAACTGGCTGTGGCCGGACATGCAGGCTCCTTTGCGAACGCGCGCAGCCTAGCAGGTTCGTTGCGCGGCGGAGGCGGGGCGGCGGGGCAGGCGGTGCGGCGATGCGGCCTGTGTCGGCGGTGCTGTCTGCGGGGGGCGCGCGAGCGTTGCCGTTTTGGAAGAGGCACCATGGTGTCTTGCTCCGTTCGTCGCGACTGAAGTCGCTCCTACAGGGGCGCAGGGCGGGGAAGGCTAGCCGTGTATTTGATGCGGCTCCGGCTAGCCGGTGTCGTCGCTGCCCGCGCGGCCCTGCCGCAGCAGGGCGATCAGCGCGCGCGCGGCCGGGGTCGGGTCCGCGCGCCAGGTGGCATAGGTCAGGAAGCGGAAGCGCTCGCGCAGCGCGATCATCGCCACGCCGTGCATCGCCGCGGCCATGGTCTGCGGCACGATCGCCAGGCCCAGGTCCTCGGCCACCAGCTGCCGCTGCAGATCGGCATGGGTGACCTCGTACTGCAGGCGCTGGCGCAGGCCGGCCTCGGCGAAGGCGCGGTCGATGATGCCGCGCACGCCGGCGCCGGCGATCAGTCCGGCCATCGGCGCGTCCTCCAGTTCGTGCAGCGCCACCTCGGCGCGCGCGGCGAAGCGGTTGCCGGGCGCGGCGATCAGCGCCAGCGGTTCCTCGTGCAGCAGCAGGCGCTGCTCGGGCAGCACGATGTGCGGGCCGACCCCGACCAGGGCCACGTCCAGCCGGCCCTCGGCCAGCTCGAGCAGCAGCGCATCGCTCATGCCGGTGCGCAGATGCACGTCCACCGCGCTGTGCGCCTGGCGGAAACGGCGCAGCAGGGCCGGCACCTGCACCGTGCTCAGCGAGGAGATCTGGCCGATGTGCAGGCGTCCGCGCACCGTGCCCAGGGTCTGCGCCATTTCCTCGTGCAGGCGCTCGGCCGCGCGCAGGGTCTCGCGGGCGTTGTGCAGGAACACCTCGCCGGCGGCGGTGGTGCGCACCTGCCGCGCGCCGCGCTCGAACAGCCGCGCGCCCAGCGCCTGCTCGATCTTGGCGATCTGGTGGCTCAGCGCCGACTGCACCGTATGGCAGCGGCGCGCGGCGGCGGTGAAGCTGCCTTCCTCGGCCACCGCGACCGCGAATTCGAGCTGGCGCAGGGTCAGCATGGCATCTGCAAACAAGATGGATGGAGTGAAAACAATACATTGGAAAGATCGATTGCGCCCGACCAGACTGGCGCCATTCCTTCGCTCCCCTGGATCCGGCTCATGGAAACCTCCCCGCACCCCCCGATGCACCGCGGCCTGGTGCTGCTGATGGCCGCCGCCACCGGCCTGGCGGTGGCCAGCAACTACTACGCGCAGCCGCTGCTGGAGGTGCTGGCGCAGACCTTCGCGATCGACGTGCGCAGCGCCGGCGCGGTGGTCACCACCGCGCAGCTGGCCTATGCCGCCGGCCTGCTGTTGCTGGTGCCGCTGGGCGACCGCTTCGAGCGCCGCAGCCTGATCGTGGGGCTGTACGCGCTCAGCGCGGTGGGCCTGCTGATCAGCGCCGCCTCGACCAGCTTCGCGCTGCTGCTGCTCGGCACCCTCATCACCGGCCTCAGCTCGGTGGCCGCGCAGACCCTGGTGCCGTTCGCCGCCACGCTGGCCGCGCCGCACGAGCGCGGCCGGGTCATCGGCACGGTGATGAGCGGCCTGCTGCTGGGCATCCTGCTGGCGCGCACTGTGTCCGGGCTGCTGGCCGGTGCCGGCGGCTGGCACACCGTGTACTGGGTGGCGGCGGCGCTGATCCTGCTGGTGGCGGCGCTGCTGTGGCGCGCGCTGCCGCGGCACCCGGGCAACCCGCGGCTGTCGTATCCGCACCTGATCGGGTCGGTGCTGGCGCTGCTGCGCGACGAGCCGGTGCTGCGCTCGCGCGCGGTGCTGGGCGGGCTGATCTTCGCCGGCTTCAGCATGTTCTGGACCACGCTGGCGTTCCTGCTGTCCGGCCCCGGCTACGGCTACGGCACCGCGACGATCGGCCTGTTCGGCCTGATCGGCGCCGCCGGCGCGTTCGCCGCCAACCTGTCGGGCAAGCTCGCCGACCGCGGCGCCGGGCACTGGGTCGGCTGGGGCGGGCTGGCCATGCTGCTGCTGTCGTGGCTGCTGCTGGCCGCCGCGCCGCACTCGCTGTGGCTGCTGATCGCCGGCGTGCTGCTGCTGGACGTGGCGGTGCAGGGCGTGCACATCGGCAACCAGAGCGTGATCTACCAGCTGGATCCGAAGGCGCGCAACCGCATCACCTCGGCCTACGTCACCTGCTACTTCATCGGCGGGGCGATCGGCTCCAGCCTGGGCAGCGCGGCCTACGCCTACGCCGGCTGGCGCGGGGTGGTGGTCGGCGGCGCGGCGCTGGCGGTGGCGGCGCTGCTGTGGATGGGCGTCAGCGTGCGGCCGGCAGCGCGGAAGGCGGCGCTGGCGCCGCTGCCGGAGCGGTGACCGCATGCGCGGCGGCGCGCAGCTTGGGCAGCAGGCGCAGGGTCAGCGCCAGCTGGTTGCGCACCAGCCGCCGCTTGGCCTCGTCCACGCCTTCTTCCTGTTCCAGCGCATCGGCCAGCGCGAGTTCGGCCGATTCGTCGGCCGGCGGCAGCGCCCGGCGCTGCACCAGCGCCTCGGCGATCGCGCCCAGCGCGTCCTGCAGGTAGCCGCCGGCGCGGTCGATGGCCGGGTCGGCCTCCCCGGCCAGCGCCGCGCGGTGCGCGCCCAGCGCCGACAGGTAGCCGAGCAAGGTGTTGGACAGCGCCAGGAAGCGGAAGCCCGCATCCAGGTTGCGGCGGTAGCGGCCGGGTTCGCGCAGCATGTTGGACAGCGCCACCGACAGCGCGGCGTCGGCGTTGTGCATGTCGCGCCGGGCGATGCGGTAGGGCAGGTCGTCGCGCATGCCGCTGCGGTACTGCTCCAGCACCTGCGCCAGGTAGCGCGCGCAGCTGGCCAGCACCGTCGCCATCACCTGGTTGAGGCGCCGGCCCTGCCAGTCGGGCAGGATCAGGAACGAGGCCGCCGCGGCGATCGCGCAGCCGATCAGGGTGTCGAGCAGGCGCGGCCAGATCAGCACGAAGCCGTCGCCGAGCAGGTTGAAGCAGAACAGCGCCATCACCGTGATCGCGGCGGTGGCCAGCATGTAGCGGTCGGTGCGGGTGACGAAGAACAGCAGCGCGCCGGACAGCGCGAACAGCAGCTGCAGCTCGGTGCCGGGGAACAGCTGCATCAGCGCCCAGGTCGCGCCCAGGCCGATCAGGGTGCCGGCGATGCGCTGCGCCAGGCGCAGCCGGGTGGCGCCGTAGTTGGGCCGGCACACGAACGCGGTGGTGAGCAGGATCCAGTAGCCGTTGCTGGCGTGCATCGACTGCATGACGGCGTAGCCGGCCACCAGCGCGATCGCCATGCGCAGCCCGTGCCGGAACAGCACCGAGCCGGGGGTGAGCTGCTGGCCGACGCGCACCAGCATCTCGCGCAGCGTGTGCGGCGAGGAATCGCGCAGGCGCGTGTCGAGGTTGTCGCTGGTGGTGTCCGACTGCGCGGATTCTGACAGCCGCCGCTCGATGCTCTGCAGGTTGGTGACCAGCAGTTCCAGCGAGCCGAGCAGCCGCGCCTGGCGCGGATCGGCCTGCGCATGCAGGAAGTCCAGCGACTGGCGCAGGTCGGTGGTGGCCTGCTGGGTCTGCTCGCCGTACTCGAACGGCTGGCGCAAGCGGATCGCCTCGCCCAGCGCCGCGCAGGCCTTGCCCTGCAGCGCCAGCAGGCGCTGGCAGCGGTACAGCACGTCGCTGTGGAAGAACGCGTCGGTCAGCGCTTCGTACGGATAGTGCGAGGAGCTGGCGCGTTCGTGGAAATCCTGCGCCATGTAGTACAGCCGGAAGTACAGGCCGGACTGCACGCCGGGCCGGCCGGAGCGGCCGAAGCGGCTCATGATCGCGGTCTTGGCCGCGTTCAGCGCCGCCACCACCTGCGCGTTCTGCTCGGCCAGCGCCAGCCGCCGCGCGTGCAGGTCGCTCTGCCGCACCGGCTCGAACAGCGCGGCCTTGAGCCGCAGGTAGCGGCCCAGTTCGAAGAACAGCCGCGACAGCCGCTCGCGCACCGGGCGGTTGGCGAACAGCAGCGTCCACAGGATCGACAGCAGCCCGTACCAGGCGGCGCCGAGCAGCAACAGCGCGATGCCGTGCCAGGCGTTGCCGCCGACGTGGCCGGCGCGGGCGCCATGGTCGATGCCGATCATCGCGTAGATCGCCAGCGCCACGGTGGCCTGGGCGATGGAGGCGTAGCGCTCGCCGAGCGCGCCGAGCAGGGTCAGGGCGAAGGTGGACAGCGCCATGCCGGCGACGAACGCCAGCGGATACGGGAACAGCAGCACCACCGCGGCCGCCGCGGCGGCGAAGCACAGCAGCGACAGCAGCACCGACTTGATCCGGCCCAGCCAGTTGTCGTCGGTCTCGGCGATGGCGCTGGCGATGGTGCCCAGGAAGATCGCCGGCAGCGCGGTCAGTTGCTGCTGTTGCCAGCACACGCCCATCGCCGCGCCCAGGGCGATGAACACGCGCAGGCCATAGCTGGCCTTTTCGTGGGCCCACAGGCGGCTGAGGCGCGATTCGATCGAGTGTTTCGGCACGGCAACACGATAACGCAACGGTGGCGCGCCGTATTGCCGCCGGCTGCCGGAACGCGCGCCATGCCCGGTACGGCCTTGCGGCCGAGCGCGGGCGCCGCTCAGATCTCCAGCTGGCGCAGGCGCGCGTCCAGCAATGCGGGAAAGCGCTTGAACCAGGTCTGGTTGAGCGGCGAGGGATGCGGCAGCGGATGCAGGGCGAAGCGCCGCGACGTGCCGCGCTCGGTCCGTAGTTCGACCTCGGTGCTCGCGGTGAAGCGCGCCTCGTCGGCCCAGAACGCGTCCAGCCGCGCGCGCACGTCCTTGGGCTGGTCGATGCCGAACCACAGGAAGGCTTCGCGGCCGAGGGTGACGATGTCGCGGCCGCGCCACTGTTCGATCAGCAGCTGCCGCATCAGCGGATGGAAACGCCGCTTCACCTGCATCGACCAGGCCTTGTTGCCGAGCGGCTTGTACGGCACGGTGTTGATCCAGAAGAAGTCGCGGCCCACTTTCAGCGAGGCGTCGAAATCCGGCAGCGGCTGGCCGTCGTGCAGGTGCCGGTACAGCGCCTCGCGCACGAGCTGCCCGCCGCTGCCGACGAAGGGCTCGCCGTATTCGACCTCGGTGCGGCCCGGATCGCGGCCGAAGAAGCACAGCCGCGCATTCTTGCGGCCGAGCCCGATGATCGGCTCCAGCGGATCCTTGGCGTATTTCGCGTAGACCGCGCTGTCGATGCCGTCGGTGTGCGCGGCCAGTTCGCGGAACTGCTTGCGGATGGCGGGAGCGAGTGCCATGGGATCTCCTCGGAGGCCGATGGCGATACAGGCTAGAGCATCCGCGCTGCGGATGCTGTCCTGTAGGAGCGGCTTCAGCCGCGACCGGCTTTACCGGTCGTGCCTGTCGCGGCTGAAGCCGCTCCTACAGAAGGCGCACAGTGACGTGGCTGTGCGCCTATGCGCCGCGTTCGCGCGCGATGGCGCGCCAGCCGATGTCGCTGCGGTGGAATTCGCTGGGCCAGTGGATCTGCGCCACGCCGGCATACGCATTGCGCTGCGCGTCGGACACGCTGTCGCCCAGCGCGGCCACGCACAGCACGCGCCCGCCGGCGCTGAGCACGCGGCCCTGCGCGTCCAGCGCGGTGCCGGCATGGAACACCTTGGCGCTGGCCGGCACCTGGTCCAGGCCGGAAATCGCCTCGCCGACCACCGGCTTGTCCGGATACGGCGCCGCCGCCAGCACCACGCCCAGCGACGGGCGCGGATCCCACTGTGCCTGGATCGCGTGCAGTTGCCCGTCGATCGCCGCCTCGACCAGCTCCACCAGGTCCGACTGCAGGCGCAGCATCACCGGCTGCGTCTCCGGGTCGCCGAAGCGCACATTGAACTCGATCACCTTGGGCGCGCCGCTGGCGTCGATCATCAGCCCGGCGTACAGGAAGCCGGTGAACGGCACGCCGTCGGCGATCATGCCCCGCACGGTCGGCTCCACCACTTCGCGCATCACCCGCGCATGCACCTCGGGGGTGACCACCGGCGCCGGCGAATACGCGCCCATGCCGCCGGTGTTGGGACCGGTGTCGCCGTCGCCGACGCGCTTGTGGTCCTGGCTGGTGGCCATCGGCAGCGCGGTGGCGCCATCGACCATGGAGATGAAGCTGGCTTCCTCGCCGTCGAGGAATTCCTCGATCACCACGCGCGCGCCGGCGTCGCCGAAGGCGTTGCCGGAGAGCATGTCGCGCACCGCCGCTTCGGCCTCGTCCAGGGTCGTCGCCACGATCACGCCCTTGCCGGCGGCCAGGCCGTCGGCCTTGATCACGATCGGCGCGCCCTTGGCGCGCACGTAGGCCAGCGCCGCGTCCACCTCGGTGTGCACTTCGTAGAACGCGGTGGGGATGCCGTGGCGCTGCAGGAACTGCTTGGCGAAGGCCTTGCTGCCTTCCAGCTGCGCGGCCTTGGCGCTGGGCCCGAAGATGCGCAGGCCGGCGGCGCGGAAGCGGTCGACCACGCCCAGCACCAGCGGCACTTCCGGGCCGACCACGGTCAGCGCCACCGCCTCGTCCTGGGCCAGTTGCAGCAGGCCGTCCAGGTCGTCGACCTTGACCGCCACGTTGCGGCACTTGGCCTCGGTGGCGGTGCCGGCGTTGCCCGGGGCGACCAGCACTGCGTCCACGCGCGGGGATTGGGCGAGCTTCCAGGACAGGGCGTGTTCGCGGCCGCCGGAACCGATGACGAGGATTTTCAAGGCGTGTCTCGTAATGTCGAAGGAAGGGCTATTCGCAGCTTTCGCGCTGCATCGCATCGGGGAACGGATAGGCCCAGCGTTTGGCGTCGAACGCGAACACCTGGGTGGTGCCGAGCTTCTTGCCGCAGGAGATGCCGGTTTCCTCGATGGTCACCGGCCACACCCGCGCGGCCGGGTCGCTGTCGTCCACGGCGAGCCTGAAGTCCACGTCGAACAGCTGCGCCTGGCATTGTGCGGCGGTCTGCTGCGGGTCGCGGCCTTCGTCGCTGCAGTCCAGCGCGCCCTGGTTGTCGATGTGCTGGCGTACCGAACCGGCGTTGACCAGGCCGTTGGGACCAGGCAGCACCAGGTCCTGCGATTCCAGCACCAGGCCTTGCCCGATCCAGCTGCTGTAGACCACGAAGCCGTAGAAATCGCTGCCCAGCCGCAGGATGTCGACCGCACCCGGGTCGCCGTCGCTGCCGAAGCCGTCGGCCAGCTTCTCGGCCACCACCGCCAGGCCCTGGCCGTCGTCGCGCAGGATCAGGAAGTCGATCAGCCCCGGGTTGGCATGGCCGCCGCCGTCGAGCCGGTGGCACACCGCCAGCAGTTGCTGGACCTGGCTGCCGACCACCACCGGCTGTTCGGCGCAGACCTCGCTCTGCACCGCCTGGCCATCGGCCTGGCCGGACCAGCCTTCCGACAGGCGCGCCTGCTTGCCGTAGCGCGTCTGCAGGAAGGCCTGCAGGCGCTCGGTGCGTGGCACGTGCGCGGCCTGCGCCGGCGCAGCGGTGGTGGCCGGTGCGGCCGGCGCCGCGGCCGGGGCGGGCGCCGCGGTCGGCTTGCACGCGGCCATGCCGAGCGCGAGCAGCAACGGCAGGCCGTGGCGCAGCGAAGTGGATGTCATCGTCCGGGTTCCTGGCCGCTCAGTGGCGGAAATGGCGCACGCCGGTGAACACCATGGCGATGCCGTGCTCGTCGGCGGCGGCGATCACCTCGGCGTCGCGCATCGAGCCGCCGGGCTGGATCACCGCCTTGATGCCGGCCGCCGCGGCCGCGTCGATGCCGTCGCGGAACGGGAAGAACGCATCGGAGGCCATCACCGAGCCTTCCACCACCAAGTCCGCATCGGCGGCCTTGATGCCGGCGATGCGCGCCGAATACACCCGGCTCATCTGCCCGGCGCCGACGCCGATGGTGCGGTGGTCCTTGGCGTAGACGATGGCGTTGGACTTGACGTACTTGGCCACCTTCCACGCGAACAGCAGGTCGGCGAACTGCGCCTCGGTCGGCGCCAGGCGGGTGACCACCTTGAGTTCGTCGCGGGTCACCACGCGGTCGTCGGCGGTCTGCATCAGCAGGCCCGAGCCGATGCGCTTGGTGTCGATGAAGCCGACGGAGGCCGGCGCCAGCGGGATGCGCAGCACGCGCACGTTGGCCTTCTTCTTCGCGTACTCGAGCGCACCGTCTTCGTAGTCCGGCGCGATCAGCACCTCGACGAACTGGCGGTCGAGGATGACCTTGGCGGTGGCCGCGTCCAGCGTGCGGTTGAAGGCGAGGATGCCGCCGAAGGCGCTGGTCGGATCGGTCGCATAGGCCAGTTCGTAGGCATCGCCGCAGCCCGCGCCCACCGCCACGCCGCACGGGTTGGCGTGCTTGACGATGACGCAGGCCGGCGCGTCGAACTGGCGCACGCATTCCCAGGCCGCGTCGCTGTCGGCGATGTTGTTGTAGCTCAGTTCCTTGCCCTGCAGCTGCTCGAACGTCGCCAGCGAACCCGGGGCCGGGCACAGGTCGCGGTAGAACGCCGCCTGCTGGTGCGGGTTCTCGCCGTAGCGCAGGTCCATCACCTTGACGAAGCTGCCGTTGGCCTGCGCCGGGAACGCGGCGCGCACCGGCACCTCGCTCGCGGGGTCGGCCACCGTGGACAGGTAGTTGCTGATCGCCGCGTCGTACTGCGCCACGCGGTTGAACGCGGCCACCGACAGCGCGAAGCGCTTGGCCGCCGACAGCTGGCCGTCGTGCGCCTCCAACTCGGCCAGCAGGTCGGCGTACTGCGCCGGATCGGTGGCCACCGCCACGCGCGCGAAGTTCTTCGCCGCCGAGCGCAGCATCGCCGGGCCGCCGATGTCGATGTTCTCCACCGCCTCGGCGAGCGTGCAGTCGGCCTTGGCGGTGACCGCCTCGAACGGGTACAGGTTCAGCACCAGCAGGTCGATCGGCGCGATGCCGTGCTCGGCCATCACCGCATCGTCGGTGCCGGCGCGGCCGAGCAGGCCGCCGTGCACCAGCGGGTGCAGGGTCTTGACCCGGCCGTCCATCATTTCCGGGAAGCCGGTCAGCTCGGACACGTCCTTGACCGCCAGCCCCGCCTCGCGGATCGCCTTGGCGGTGCCGCCGGTGGACAGCAGCTCCACGTTGCGCGCGGCCAGCGCGCGGGCCAGGTCGATCAGGCCGGTCTTGTCGGAAACGGACAGCAATGCCCGGCGAACGGGCAGGAAATCGGAGGGCATGGGGCAGGGCACACATCGGAGCGGGGAGCCGATATTGTAGGCTGCGCCGCCCCGGCATGGACCCTCAGGACCCCGCAATGGTTTCGATCTACGCATTGAAAGGACGCTTCCAGGACCTGTTGCGCCCCGGGGTGCGCGGCCTGTACCGGCTCGGCGTGACCGCCAACCAGGTCACCGTGGGCGCGGCCGCGGTGTCGCTGCTGGTCGCCGCCTGGGTGTTCTGGCGTGGGCCGGCGCAGCCGCTGTGGTATGCGCTGCTGCCGGCGTGGATGCTGCTGCGCATGGCCTTGAACGCGGTCGACGGCATGCTGGCGCGCGAGTTCGGGCAGCAGTCCAGGCTGGGCGCCTACCTCAACGAACTGAGCGACGTGATCGCCGACGCGGCGCTGTACCTGAGCCTGGCCAGCGTGCCCGGCGCGAACGCGGGCTGGCTGTGGGCGCTGGCGCTGGCGGCGGCATTGACCGAGTATGCCGGGGTGTTGGGGCTGATGGTCGGCGCCGGACGGCGCTACGACGGACCGATGGGCAAGAGCGATCGCGCCTTCGCCATCGGCCTGCTGGGGCTGCTGCTGGCCGCGGGCTGGGTGGGGGCGAAGACGGTGGACGGGTTCGCGATCGCGCTGGCGCTGCTGTGCGCGGCGACGGTGCTGCGGCGCGTGGCCGCCGGCCTGCGCGAGGCCGCAGCGCGCTGAGCCGCCTGCGCGGCACGGCCACGACACGACGGCGGCAGCGACACTCACGGCAACAGGTATCACGACAGGGAATCGGCAACGGATGCGGCAGGTCAGCGAAAGCGAGTTTGGCAGTTTCGACGGAACACGGTTGTTCTACCGGCATTGGCCGGCCCCGGCGCCAGCGGCGCAGCCGCGCGCGGTGGTGCTGCTGCACCGCGGCCACGAGCATTCCGGGCGGGTGCTGCACCTGGCCGACGAGCTGGGCCTGGACGAGTGCGCGATGTTCGCCTGGGACGCGCGCGGCAACGGCCGCTCGCCTGGGGCGCGCGGCGATGCGCCCGGTTTCCCGGCGCTGGTGCGCGACCTGGACCGCTTCATCGCCCACATCGGCGACGCCCACGGCATCGCGGTGCAGGACATCGTGGTGATCGCGCAGAGCGTGGGCGCGGTGATCGCCAGCACCTGGGTGCACGACTACGCGCCGCCGCTGCGCGCGCTGGTGCTGGCCTCGCCGGCGTTCAAGGTCAAGCTGTACGTGCCGTTCGCGCGGCCCGGGCTGGCCCTGCTGCACAAGCTGCGCGGCAACTTCTTCGTCAACAGCTACGTCAAGCCGCAGTGGCTCACCCACGACCCGGCGCGCGTGGCCAGCTACCGCGACGATCCGCTGATCACCCGGCCGATCTCGGTGCGCGTGCTGCTGGGCGTGTACGCCGCCGCCGACCGCGTGGTCGGCGACGCGCAGGCGATCACCGTGCCGGTCCAGCTGCTGGTGTCCGGCGACGACTTCGTCGTGCATCGCGGCCCGCAGGACCGTTTCTACGAGCGGCTGTCCTCGCCGGTGAAGGAGCGCCACCTGCTGCCCGGGTTCTTCCACGACACCCTGGGCGAGCGCGACCGCGCGCCGGCGCTGGCGCAGATCCGCCGCTTCGTGCGCGAGCGCTTCGCCGAGGCGCCGGCGCGGCCCAGCCTGCTGCAGGCGCACCGGCGCGGGCCGACCTTCGAGGAAGCCGAACGCCTGGCCTGGCCGCCGGAGAAATACAGCCTGCAGGACCTGCGCTGGCGCTTCGTGCGCGCCAACCTGCGCTTCGGCGGCACCCTGTCCGAGGGCGTGGCGCTGGGCCTGCAGACCGGCTTCGATTCGGGCAGCACGCTGGACTACGTGTACCGCGACCGTGCCGCCGGCAAGGGCCCGCTGGGCCGCTTCATCGACCGCAACTACCTGGATGCGATCGGCTGGCGCGGCATCCGCGTGCGCCGCACCCACCTGCACGAGCTGCTGCGCCTGGCCATGCAGCGCCTGCGCGCGGCCGGCGCGCCGGTGCGCGTGCTCGACATCGCCGCCGGCCACGGCCGCTACGTGCTGGAGGCGCTGGCCGCTGGCGAGCAGCGCGCCGACGCGATCGTCCTGCGCGATTTCAGCGACTTGAACGTGGAGCGCGGCCGCGCGCTGATCGCCGAACTCGGCGCCGCCGACATCGCCCGCTTCGAGCAGGGCGACGCCTTCGACCGCGACGCGCTGGCGGCCTTGCAGCCGCGGCCGACGCTGGCGGTGGTGTCGGGCCTGTACGAACTGTTCCCGGACAACGACCAGGTGCTGCGCTCGCTGCAGGGCGTGGCCGCCGCGGTCGAACCGGGCGGTTATCTCGCCTACACCGGCCAACCCTGGCATCCGCAGCTGGAATTCATCGCCCGCGCGTTGACCAGCCACCGTGGCGGCGCGGCCTGGGTGATGCGCCGCCGCACCCAGCAGGAGATGGACGAGCTGGTGCGCGCGGCCGGCTTCCGCAAGCTCGAACAGCGCATCGACGAGTGGGGCATCTTCACCGTGTCGCTGGCGCAGCGGATCGCGCCGTGAGCGTGCCGGCGCCGCGGCCGTGGCGGCGTGCGCTGCTCTGGCTGGCGCTGCTGGGGCCGTTCTTCTTCCTCAGCTACGGCCTGGCCAATACGCTGGCCGAGCGGCGCACGGGCGTGCCGTCGCTGCCGTTCGCGTGGGAAACGCAGATCCCGTTCTGGCCGTGGACGATCGTGCCGTACTGGTCGATCGACCTGTTCTACGTGGTCTCCTTCTTCGTGTGCCGCACGCGCGCCGAACTGGACACGCACGCCAAGCGGTTGTTGACCGCGCAGCTGCTGGCGGTGGGCTGCTTCCTGCTGTGGCCGCTGCGCTTCGGTTTCGAGCGGCCCCCTAGCGAGGGCGTGTTCGGCTGGCTGTTCGCGGTGCTGCTCGGCTTCGACAAGCCGTTCAACCAGGCGCCGTCGCTGCACATCGTGCTGCTGGTGGTGCTGTGGGTGCGCTATGCGCAGCACCTGCACGGGTTGGCGCGCGCCGCGCTGCACGCCTGGTTCGCGCTGATCGGGGTGTCGGTGCTGACCACCTACCAGCACCATTTCCTGGACATTCCCACCGGCCTGGCCGCGGGCTGGCTGTGCGTGTGGCTGTGGCCGCAGCGCATCGCACCGCCGTGGAGCGCGCTGGCCCTGGCACGCGATCCGGCGCGCTGGCGCCTGGCCGCCGCCTACCTGCTCGGCAGCGCCGCCTGCGTCGCGCTGGCATGGGTGGCGCGGGGTGCGGCGTGGTGGCTGTTGTGGCCGGCGCTGTCGCTGCTGCTGGTCGCGCTCGACTACGCGCTGCTCGGCGCGATCGGCCTGCAGAAGCGCGCCGACGGCCGCCTCAGCCTGGCCGCGCGCTGGCTGTATGCGCCGTACCTGGCCGGGGCCTGGCTCAATTCGCGCGCCTGGACCCGGCGCGATCCGGCGCCGCGCGACATCGCCGACGGGGTCTGGCTGGGGCGCCTTCCCGGCCGCGGCGAGCGCGCGCGCTTTGCTGCGGTGGTCGACGTCAGCGCCGAATTGTCGCTGCGCGAGGCCGGCCCGCACGATCGCACGGTGCCGATGCTGGATCTGGTCGCGCCGCCCGCGCCGGCATTGCGCGAAGCCGCGGCCGCGATCGAGGCCGCACGCGGCCACGGCCCGGTGCTGGTGTGCTGCGCGCTGGGCTATTCGCGCAGCGCCGCCGCGGTCGCCACCTGGCTGCTGCGCAGCGGCCGTGCCGCCGATCTGGATGCCGCACTCGCGCTGCTGCGCGCACGCGCAGCGCGGGTGGTGCTGGGGCCTGCGCAGCGCGAGGCCATCGCCGCCGCATGCGCCGCGCCGCACGCACCGCCGCGCGCCCTGGAGTTGCCGGCATGAGCACGCGGCTGGAACTGCGCACGATGGCCGCGCTGCTGCGGCAGGCATCGCCGCTGGACCGGCTGTCGCTGGTGCTGTTCGCCGTCGCACTGCTGCTGGGCGCGTGGTACGCCAGCGTCGGCGCGCCACTGGCGGCGACGCTGTGCCTGCTCAGCGTGCTCGCCGGCGTGGTGCAGCGCTACTGGGCCGCGCGCGTCGGCCTGGATGCAGCGCTGCTCGAAGCGGTGCTGGCCGAAGCGGACCTGGACCAGGCCGGCACCGATCTTGACGCCGCGCTGCACCGGCTCGGCCTGCTGCGCCGCCTGCCGCCGCCGCGCGACTGGCAGGCGCGCTGGCGCGGCATGCGCGGCCTGCTGCGGCGGCAGGTCGCCAGCCTGGCGTTGCAGCTGGCGGCGGTGCTGGCGGCGCCGATCGCGGCGCAGTGCGCATGATGGGGCGCAGGCCATGACCGCATCCGCCGATCCGGCGCCGCTGCCCCACGCCGATGCCGCGCAACAGGCATTGTGGCAGCGCTTGCAGGCCTACCGTTTCGGCGAGGAGGACGACGCGCTGCCGGCGTTCGTGCGCCGGGTGGCCAAGGAAGCCAGGGTCTCCCTGGCGGAGGCCGCGCAGGCGGTGGAGGAATACCGGCGCTTCTGCTTCCTGGCCTGCAGCGGAGGCGAGGACGCGACGCCCAGCGCGCTGATCGACCAGGTCTGGCATACCCATCTCACCGATACCCACGAATACTGGCAGCGGTTCTGCCCGCAGGTGTTGCAGACCACGCTGCACCATCGGCCCGGGCGCGGCGACGCCGCCGATGCCGAACGCCACGCGCTGCAGTACCGGACCACCTTGGCGCGCTACCGCCGCCATTTCGGCGAACCGCCGGCGGCATGCTGGCCGGCGCCGGGCGGCACCACGACGCTGCAGCTGCGGCTGCGCAGCGACGTCCCGGCGCGGCGTTGGCCGATGCCGCGCGAGGGCGGCAAAGCGCTGTGGCGGTGGCTGCTGGCGACGCTGCTGCTGGGCGGATGGCTGAGTTCGATCAATACCGCCGCGTCGCCGCTGCACTGGCGCGGCGGTTCGTTCCTGCTGCTGTTCCTGGCGGCGATCGGGCTGGCCAGCGCGTTGGCCGTGCGGCTGCGGCGCGCGGTGTGCGGCCTTGGCCAGCAGCGCGCGGTCCGGCAGGTGGACAGCGCCGAACTGGCGTTCCTGGCCGGCGGCAGCGAGCGCGTGGCGGACATGCAACTGGCCTTGCTGCTGGCGTGCGACGCAGTCCAGTTGCAGCTGGCGCCGTCGAGCCTGCGTGGCAGCCACCGCGACGCGGCCCAGTTGCAGGTCACGGACGCTGCAGTGCCGGCGGCGCTGCAGCGCGCCCTGCTGCTGGTGCGCGCCAACCCGAAATTGCCGCTGGCGCTGCAGGCATTGCGCGACGATGCGTCGCCGCTGCGCGAGGCGCTGATCGGCAAGCGCCTGCTGCTCGGCCGCGGCCAGGCCTGGTGCGCACGCCTGCTCGGCGCCGCGCCGCTGCTGGCGCTGTGGAGCGCCGGTGCGCTGAAGATCGACATCGGCCTGCAGTTGCAGCGCCCGGTCGGCTTCCTGGTCGCGGCGATGGTGCTGGTGACGATGCTCGCGCTCGGCTTCCTGTTGACGCCGCCGCGGCGCAGCGTCGCCGGCGAGCGCGTGCTCGCCGAGCGCGATGCGGCATGGCGCGCAGGCGCCGGATCGGCGCCCGCGCCGCAGGCGTCGCACCTGGCAGCGCCCCTGGCCCTGGCTGGAACCGGCGTACTGCTGGGGACGCCATGGGCGGACTACCACGCGTTGCGCACGCCGCTCGTCGCCAGCAGCGGCAACGGTGGCGGCAGCAGCTGCACCAGCGGCAGCAGCGGCGGCGATGGAGGCGGCGGCAGCGGTTGCAGCAGCGGTTGCGGCGGGTGCGGCGGAGGCGGCGATTGATGGCACGACCGACGGTCAGCGAACGCCGCGCGCAGCGGCGCGCACGCCTGGCGACGGCGCTGCGCGCGCGTGGCGCCACGCCCAACGGCCTGTCCTGGAGCGCGCTGGGCTTCGCGGTGCTGGCGGCGCTGATGTTCGCGCTGGCCTGGCGCGAACCGCCGCGCGCCGCCGCCGGCTTGCTGGTGCTGGCCGCGTTCGGCCTGCAGGGACGATTGCTGTGCAACCGCCTGGACGGGCTGATGGCGCGGCAGGCGCAGATGGTCGGCCGCGCCGGCGCCGTCTACAACGATGCGCCGGACCGGCTCTCCGACGTGCTGGTGTGCCTGGGCGTGGGCTATGGCCTGCAGCACGTGCTGAGCTGGGGCGCCGAGCTGGGCTGGGCCGCGGCCTTGCTGTGCGTGGGCACCGCCTACGTGCGCATGCTCGGCCTGGCCTGCGGCGTCAGCGAGCCGGTGCAGGGGCCGATGGCGCGCGTGCAGCGCATGCACTGGCTGTCGCTGGCGGCGTTGCTGGCCGCCGCCGCGCTGCTGCTGCAGCGCAGTGCCATCGCCCAAACCATTGTGGTCCTGGCGCTGGCGCTGCTGGTCGCCGGCGCCGTGTTGACCCTCGCGATTCGCCTGCGCGCCATCGTGCGCGAACTGGAGTGGAAATGATCGACCGCCTGATCGCCCGCGGCTGCAGTGCCGCGATCCGCACCCTGACCGGGGCGCGCGCGTTCTGGCGCGGCTGCATGCCTTCCAGCGAGCGCCGCGTGTACTACGGCAACCACGCCAGCCACGGCGACTTCGTGCTGATCTGGTCGTCGCTGCCGGCGTCGCTGCGGCGCGAGGTGCGGCCGGTGGCCGCGGCCGACTACTGGCAGCGCGACGCGCTGCGCCGCTACCTGATCCACGCGGTGTTCAACGGCGTGCTGATCGAGCGCGAGGCCGCGCAGCGCACCCGCGATCCGATCGACTGCCTGTGCGAAGCGGTCGATGGCGGCGGCTCGCTGATCCTGTTCCCGGAAGGCACGCGCAACACCGAGGAAGGCGTGCTGCCGTTCAAGAGCGGCATCTACCACCTGGCGCGGCACCGGCCGGAACTGGAATTCGTGCCGGTGTGGATCGACAACCTGAAGCGGGTGATGCCCAAGGGCAAGTGGCTGCCGCTGCCGCTGCTGTGCACCACCACCTTCGGCGCGCCGCTGCGGCTGGGCGCCGGCGAGGACAAGCAGGCGTTCCTGGAGCGCACGCGCGCGGCGTTGCTGGCGCTGTCGCCGGAACAGATGGAGGCGGCGCGATGAACCCGATCGCCTTCAGCGACCACCTGCAGCAATCCTCGCTGCGGCAGCAGACGATCTGGCTGTTCCTGGGCATCGCCGCGGTGCTGCTGCTGGCCACGCTGATCTCCGAGACGCTGCGCTGGCGCGCGCGCGAACGCCCCAGCGCGGTGCTCGACAATCTGGTGGCGCGGATCCGCGCGTGGTGGGTGATGGCGGCGGTGGTGGCGCTGGCGTTCGTGTTCGGGCGCATCGGCGTGATCGTGCTGTTCGCGCTGGTGTCGCTGTTCGCGCTGCGCGAGTTCATCACCCTGGCGCCGACCCGGCGCGGCGACTACTACGCCCTGCTGGCCGCGTTCTACATCGTGCTGCCGTGGCAGTACTGGCTGGTGTGGAGCGGCTGGTACGGCCTGTACACGCTGCTGATCCCGGTCTACGCGTTCCTGGTGCTGCCGATCCTGGCCACCATCGGCGGCGACACCACGCGCTACCTGGAGCGCACCGCGAAAGTGCAGTGGGGGCTGATGATCTGCGTGTTCTGCATCTCGCACGTGCCGGCGCTGCTGAACCTGGAGATTCCCGGCTACGAAGGCCGCAACCTGCTGCTGTTCGCGTTCCTGGTGATCGTGGTGCAGTCCTCGGACGTGCTGCAGTACGTGTGGGGCAAGCTGATCGGCAAGCACCTGATCGCGCCCAAGCTGTCGCCGTCCAAGACCGTGGAAGGCTTCGTCGGCGGCCTCCTGTCGGCGAGCCTGCTCGGCGCGGCGCTGTGGTGGATCACCCCGTTCTCGCCGCTGCAGGCGTTCGCGCTGGCGCTGGTGGCCAACCTGATGGGCTTCTTCGGCGGCCTGGTGATGTCGGCGATCAAGCGCGACCGCGGCATCAAGGACTGGGGCCACATGATCGAAGGCCACGGCGGCGTGCTCGACCGGCTGGACTCGGTGTGCTTCGCCGCGCCGGTGTTCTTCCACCTGATCCGGTATGGGTGGGTGTGAGGGGGGCCGGGATTCGGGATTGGGGATTGGGGATTTTGGGATTCGCGGGGAGCGCGCCGCCTCCTGTGGGAGCGGCTTCAGCCGCGACGCCTTACCGCTAACGCGTCGCGGCTGAAGCCGCTCCTACAGGGAAGCGCCGAGATTGAAATAGAAAAAGCCGCCTTTTCTGCAGAAAAAGGCGGCTTTTTTATTGGTTCGCTTGACCGCGATTTGCACGAGAACGTGGTCCTGCAGTCCCGAATCCCGAATCCCGAATCCCGGCCCCTCACGCCAACCCGTATTCCTTCAGCTTCTTGCGCAGCGTGGCGCGATGGATGCCCAGCATCGCCGCGGCGCGGCTCTGGTTGCCTTCGCAGTGGTTGAGCACTTCCACGAACAACGGGATCTCCATCTCGCGCAGCACGATCTCGTACACGTCGTCGGCGTCGCAACCGTCGAGATCGCGCAGGTAGCGGCGCACGGACTGCGCGACGTGTTCGCGCAGCGGCGGCTTCGGCGCGCCGCGACTGGAGTCAGGACGAGTGGTGGCAGCGTTCAAGTTCGACGGGTCCCCGGATGACGGCGGCGCCGGAGGGCGGGAGGGCCGGCGCGGGGGGACGAGTCTAGCGCGTGACCTGCCTGGCTGCCATGGCGGATCGCGGTGTCACAGCGTTTCAGTGGAAGTCGAAGCTGAATGCCGCGGTGCCGGCCGCCGGTTCGCGCACCTGGAACGCCACCTGCGCGCTCTGCCCGGGCGCCAGCGTCGCCGCGTCGGGGCGGGCGCGGCCCAGGTATTCCTCCGGACGCAGCACGCGGCTGCCGATGGTGCGGCCGTCGGCGTCGGCCAGCGACAGTTGCAGCAGCGGCCAGGCCTGCGCCCAGCGCGCGTCGTTGCGGAACGTGGCCTGGATCTGCAGGATGCCGGCGCGGCCGGGCAGCGGCCGCACTTCGCGGCTGAGCATGGTGAACGCACCCGGCTCGCGCCACGGCGGCAGGTTGCAGCGCAGCGCCTGGCACACGCCGGCCACCCATGGCCGCCAGCGCGCATCGGCGCCCAGCCGCTGCCGGTCGGCGACCAGGATCTGCAGCGCCAGCAGCAGGCACAGCCCGGCCAGCGCGATCCACTGCCACGGCGCGGCGCGCAGCACCGGCCGGCGCGGTGCGCCGCGCCGCATGAAGCTGGGCGCGGCGGCTGGCGTGGGGAAGGCCGTGGCCGTCAGGGCCGGCGCTGGCGTCGGCTCCTGGACCGGCTCCGGGTCCGGTTCGGGATCCAGGACCGACCCCGATGCGGCATCCGATGCGCCAGCGCCGAGCGGCGCGGTCGACATGCCAGCGTCGGAGGCGGGCGGCGGCGCCACGGAAGCTGATGCGACCGGCGACGCATCCGTGTCCATCGCAGGCGCCAGCCCCGGCGCGGGCGGTGTCGCTTGCGCTGGCGCCGGGGCGACGTCGGCGCGGGACACAACGCCGGGACCCGGGTCGGGCGCGGCGACCTGGCTGGCGGCCGCATCCGGATCGGCGCCCGGGTCCGCGTCCGCCGGCGTGGCGGCATCGGCCTGGTCCGGTGCGGACCGGCCGGGCTGGCGCAGCAGGGTGGCGAGGCTGGGACGGGGCGGGTTGGGATCGGGCATGCGCGGGCGACGGCGACAACGAGAGCGCTATTCAAGCACGCAGCGGCGCGGGCTGCAGTGCAGGGCCGGCCTCTTCGGCTTCCTGCAGGAGCGGCTTCAGCCGCGACAAGTACCCCGGCCAGGCCCGGTCGCGGCTGAAGCCGCTCCTGCAAGAGCGCCCGGCCCGCCGCTCAGCGCCGCTTCTTGCCGGCGCCGATCAGGTCCAGCAGGCCGGCGCGCTGGCGCGGGCTCAGGGTCTCGAAGCCGTCGAGCAGGCGCGCCTGCTGGTCGGACAACTGCCGGTAGTGCGCGGCTTCCTCGGCGACGGACAGCGGTTCGCCGAACACGCGCTCGCCGCGGCCGGTGGCCAGGTATTCGAAGGTCAGCCCGCTGCGGCGGGCCAGCGCGATCAGGTGCTCCACCGCCGGCGCGGTGCCGTCGGCCATCTCCCACTGCGCCACGGCGCTGCGGGTCACCGCCAGGTCCAGCGCCAGCGCTTCCTGGGTGAGGCCGGTCAGCTTGCGCGCCTCGCGCACCCGTTCGTACAGCTTGCTGCTCACGCTCCTCACGCTCACCTCCGCAGGGGGAGGCGAGGTATAGCCGCGTCGACCGGAGAGGTTGGTTCGTACGGCTTTCAATTACCTTTTTGTTGTTGATACTGTCGCTGCCGGCAGGTGGGCGTGGCGAAGACGCCGCACCGCCTGCCACGCAGGACCAGTGACCGACCGCTGCCATGGACCAGGACGCGCCGATGCACACGCAGGAAGCCCCGCCGCAGGCCATCATCCGCCACCCCCGTTTCGCGCGCGCGCCGCTGCACGCGGGCTGCCGCCCCACGCGACCGCCGCCGGGGATCGGCGCGCGCCGCTACCGGATCTGGGCCGATGCCGACGGCCGCCACCGCGCGGTCAGGCAGGGCTGGTCGTGGGGAGTGTTCGCGCTGCCGTATCCGCCCGCGCCGCCGCCGCTGGCGCTGTGGCTGTTACTGCACGCCGCGGCCTGGGCCGCGCTGGTGCAGGCGCTGGGCGCGGCGGCGGTGTGCGCGGTGGCGCTGGAACTGGCCTGGCGGCTGCCGCGGGCGCGGCGCGGCCATCGCTGGCACGAGCGCTGCCTGCGCGCGCAGGGCTGGCGGCCGCACGCGCGGGTGCTGGCGATCCATGCCGAGGCGGCGCTGCTGACGGTGGCGATCCGCAGCCTGGCCGCAGGGCGGCGTGAACGCACCGGCCTGCGCGGCCAGGAAACGGCGGCGTACTACCGGCCTCAGCTGCGGCGCACGCCGTCGATGCGCATCCAGTCGCCGTCCTGTTCGGTGCGCAACTGCTCGAACCACGGCGCATAGCGCTGCAGCAGTTCCTGCTCCTGGCCGTGCAGGATCCCGGACAGGGCGATGCGCCCGCCCGGCGCCACCCGTTCGGCCAGGGTCGGCGCCAGCGCATCCAGCGCCGAGGCCAGGATGTTGGCGACCACCACCGGGTAGGTGGCCGGCGGTTCGTCGGCCGGCAGATGCACCGCCAGCCGTTCGCCGACCGCATTGCGCTCGGCGTTGTCGTGCGTGGCCAGCAGCGCCTGCGGATCGTTGTCCACGCCCACCGCCGCCGCCGCGCCCAGCTTCAGCGCGGCCAGCGCCAGGATCCCGGAACCGCAGCCGAAGTCGAGCACGCGCGCCTGCGCCAGGGCGCCGTCGGCGGCCAGGGCGTCGAGCCAGCGCAGGCACAGCGCAGTGGTCGGGTGGGTGCCCGAACCGAACGCCAGGCCCGGGTCCAGCCGCACCACCGCGGCGTCGGCGCCGTGCGCGTCTTCCGGCAGCTCGTGGTTCCACGGCACGATGAAGGTGCGCGCGCCGAAGCGCATCGGCTGGAACTGGTCCAGCCAGGCGCGCTCCCAGTCCTGGTCGTCGACCTTGCGGAACGTGGCCTGGGCCCAGTCCAGGCCCGGGTCGAACGCTTCCAGCGCGGCCAGCAGCAGCAACGCGTCCTGCTCGGCGGGAAACAGCGCGCTGAGCACCAGCGTGCCCCACAGCGGGGTCTCGCCCACGCCCGGTTCCAGGATCGCGCGCTCGTTGCTGGTGTCGGCCTCGGCGTCGAGCAGGGTGACCGCCAGCGCGCCGACGTCCTCCAGCGCGTTCTCGTAGCGGGGCTGGGTGGCGTCGGTGCAGCGCACAGTCAGTTCGAGGAACGGCATCGGTCGGGCACGAGGGGGGAAGACCGGGCATCTTAGACGACCGCCGCGCCGGCCCGGCGCGCGCCGGCCGCGATCGCGCCGTGGCGGCGCACGTGTCGTGGCCTGCCATCGGCTGCGCTAGACTGCGACATTGCGGCGGCCGCCGGTTCCCCACGCGCGGCCGCCCTTGCCGCCTGCCGCCCTCATCGCCTTCGCGCATGTCCTTCGCCGTGTCCCGCAAAACCTGGCTGTTGCTGACGCCTGCCGCGCTGCTGCTCGGCGTGGTCGGCTACCGCGCCGTGCTGCCGGCCGCCGCGCCCGCGACGCCGGCCGTCGCCGCTGAGACGGCGGCCACGGCAGCGCCCGACCTGGCGACGGCGGCCCAGGACCGCCGGCCGCGGACATCGGTGTCGGCCCTGCAGGCGTTGCCGACCGACCGCCGCGCCGCGCTGGAGCGCAGTCCGGACCTGTACCGCTCCGCGCAGCAGCTGTCCGCCGCCGTCGCGCAGGGCGACGCCGATGCGTCCTGGCTGCTCAGCCGCATCTACGACTATTGCGCCGGCTATGCGATGGACCCGGCCGGCTTCGCCGCCGACACCCGCGCCATCGACGCGGCGCGGCTGCCGACCTCGGCGCGCATGGTCGCCGCGCGCGCGCGGGTCGGCCGCCGCTGCGCCGGCTTCGTGCCCGGCGACGGCCTGACCCGCCAGGCCATCGTCGCCCAGCGCGTGCAGGCCGCGCGCGGCGGCAACCTGGCCGCCGAAGCGGCGCTGCTGGCGCTGGGGCAGCCCTTGCAGCCCTCGCCCGACTACAAGCGCGAACTGGTCGAACGGGTCCGCGCCTCCGGCGATCCGGACGCGTACATGGCGCTGGCGCCGGCGATGGGCCTGGCCGCCAGCGGCGACGACAGCCTGGACGAGCGCATCGCCGGCACCGCCTTCACCGAACTGGCCTGGCAACTGGCGGCGTGCCGGCTGGGGCTCGATTGCGGCCCGGACAGCGAGCTGATGACCCGCTATTGCGCCAACGGCGGGATCTGTTCGCAGGACCCGACCCAGGATTTCAGCAGTTTTGTTTACGACGCCGCGGTGCCGCGGCAAGGCACGGACACGATGAACGACATGGTCAACCGCCTGGTGGACAGGACAGGAGCAGGCTCATGAAATACCGGCAATGGCTGCACGGCGCCAAGTTCTGGTTCTGGGTGCTGGCCTTGGTCGCCTACTCGGCGGCCGCGGCCGGCTTGTTGCTGATCGACACGAGCGAGCAGCGCTACCGCGGCCTGTCCAAGGTCGAGCTGACCACCACGCATGCCGACCCGGACGTGCGCCGCGCCGGCGCCGCCCAGGTGGCGGCGATCTACCGCGCCCGCAGCGGCATGCCGTTCTCCACGCTGCCGCCAGGCAGCACCTTCCAGATCGTCTGGCCGGACGGCTCGACCGAGACGGTGATGATCGTCAGCCCGACCTCGAGCCTGGGCGCCGAGCCGGTGGCTGGGACGCAGGGGAAGTAGCCGGGATTGGGGATTCGGGAGTGGGGATTCGCAAAGGCGGTTCCCGGTTCCTGCCGGTCCCGTGCGGCTCGGGGTGTCGTGTTCTGCGGATGCATGTGGTGACCTAGCGCTGTTCGGATAGCGCTATGGCGTCGGCGCCGGCGGGGTAGTGCAGGCGGTCGGTTGCGTCGTTGGCCGCGTGCCAGATCGCCTCGGCGACATCGGGTGCCGTGGTCACCGCCGCCGGGTGGCCCAGGCTGGAGAACACCTCGCGGGCGAACGGCGCGTAGGCGTCCGGGATCAGGCCCTGCATGCGCTGCTGCCCGTTGGCGGTGAACCGGGTGGACGGCCCGTAGCCGGGCTCCACCAGCTTGGCGTGCACGCCGAACGCCCGCAGTTCGTGCTGCAGCGACGCGGTGAAGCCCTGCACCGCGGTCTTGCTTGCGGTGTACGCGGCCACCAGCGGGAACGGCGCGAGGGTGGCGCTGGAGGTCACGTTGACGATGGCGCCCGCGCCGCGCTGGCGCATCTGCGGGATCGCCGCCTGGCACATCGCCATGACGCCGAAGGTGTTGGTCTCGAACACCTCGCGCACGGTCGCCATCGGCGTGGCCTCGAACGCGCCGAACAGCCCGATGCCGGCATTGTTGACCAGCACGTCGATCGGGCCGGCCGCCTGCAGCGCCTGCGCGATGCTGTCGGGCCGGGTCACGTCCAGCGCCAGCACGCGCAGCTGCGGCGAGGCCGGCAACAGCGCCGGTTGCGGCTGGCGCATGCTGGCGACGACGTTCCAGCCTTGCGCCAGGAAGTGGCGCGCGGTGTCCAGGCCGTAGCCGGACGAGCAGCCCGTGATCAGGACGGTCTTCTTCATTGCGTTCTCCGAAGGGTGGGTGGGACGGGAAGAACGATAGGCCAGCCGCTCAGGATGATCGATAATGCGCAATCCGTAATGTTTTAGCCAAAGTCCGAATGAGCGATCCGCTTTCCGACGTCGTCCGCCTGCTGCACCCGCGAGCGGTGTTCGCCAACCTGATCAGCGGCAAGGGCGACTGGGCGGTGCGCTATGCCGAGTACGGGCAGCCGGGGTTCTGCATCGTCCTGGAAGGCACGGCCGTGCTGGCGGTGGACGGGCATGCGCCGATCACCATCGGCGCGGGCGATTTCGTGCTGCTGCCGGCCACGCCGGCGTTCACGCTCTCCAGCCTGGTGCCGGCGCCGCCGGTGTTCATCGACCCCAAGCTCGTGCCCGGCGGGCAGGGCGAACGCCGCCACGGCGACCCGGACGGCGCGCCGGACATGCGCTCGTTGGGCGGCGCCTTCCTGTTCGACAGCGCGCAGGCCGGGCTGCTGGTCTCGCTGCTGCCGGCGGTGGTGCACGTGCGCGGCGCGGGCCGCCTGATGCAACTGGTGCAGATGGTGGGCGAGGAGTACCACGACGCGAAGCCGGGCAACGCCTACATGCTGTCGCGACTGGTGGAGATGCTGCTGGTGGAGGCCATGCGCTGGACCAGCGCGGGGAACGCGCCGCCGGGCCTGCTGCGTGGGCTGGGCGACGAACGGCTGGCGGTGGCGCTTAAGCGCATCCATGCGCGCATCGACCATGCCTGGACGGTGGGCGAACTGGCGCAGGCGGCGGCGCTGTCGCGCTCGACGTTCTTCGACCGCTTCGCCCGCACGGTCGGCGTGCCGCCGATGGAATACCTGCTGGCCTGGCGCATGCAGGTGGCCAAGGACCTGCTGCGGCGCGACGGCCTGAGCGTGGGCGAGGTGGCGCAGCGCGTCGGCTACGGCTCGACCAGCGCCTTCAGCGTCGCCTTCAGCCGCCACGTGGGCGAACCGCCCAGCCGCTACGCCAGGCGCTGATGCAGGACCCGGCGGCGATGCCGATCGCGCGCAACCACCACGGCTGCCGGTTCGATCTTCAGCCCACCACGCGCGTATTCGGAAGGCTGTGGAGGCGCGTCATCAAAACCATGCGCCTCCCAGGACTGATCAGAAATCGGGCTCCGCCTTTGCGACTCCCCAATCCCCAATCCCCAATCCCAGCCCCTCACACCAACGCGATCGACTTGTTCTTGCGCTCGGCCAACCGCTTTTCCAGGTAGTGGATGTTCTGCCCGCCGGCCTGGAAGCCCTTGTCGCGCATGATCCGCTGCTGCAGCGGGATGTTGGTCTTGATCCCGTCCACCACCATCTCGCTCAGCGCCACGCGCATGCGCGCGATCGCGGTGTCGCGGTCGGGGCCGTGCACGATCAGCTTGCCGATCATCGAGTCGTAGTTCGGCGGCACCTTGTAGCCGCTGTAGATGTGCGTGTCCACGCGCACGCCGGGGCCGCCGGGCGGGTGAAAGCCGGTGATCAGGCCCGGGTTGGGCATGAAGGTCTCCGGGTCCTCGGCGTTGATGCGGCACTCGATCGCATGCCCGCGCAGCACGATGTCGCTCTGCTTGATGGTCAGCTTCTGCCCGGCGGCGATGCGCAGCTGCTCGCACACCAAATCGATGCCGGTGATGCGCTCGGTCACCGGATGCTCGACCTGGATGCGCGTGTTCATTTCGATGAAGTAGAAGCGGCCGTTCTCGAACAGGAATTCGAAGGTGCCGGCGCCGCGGTAGCCGATGCGCACGCAGGCGTCCACGCAGACCTTGCCGATCTCGGCGCGCAGTTCCTCGGTGATGCCCGGCGCCGGCGCTTCTTCCACCACCTTCTGGTGCCGGCGCTGCATCGAGCAGTCGCGCTCGCCCAGGTGGATGGCGTTGCCCTGGCCGTCGGCCAGCACCTGGATCTCCACGTGGCGCGGGTTCTCCAGGAACTTCTCCATGTACACCTGGTCGTTGCTGAAGGCGGCCTTGGCCTCGGACTTGGTGGTCTCGATCGCCGCCTTCAGCGCCGCCTCCGAATGCACCACGCGCATGCCGCGGCCGCCGCCGCCGCCGGCCGCCTTGATGATCACCGGGTAGCCGATCTCGCGCGCGATCTTGGTGTTGGCGACGATGTCCTCGCCCAGCGGGCCGCCCGAACCGGGCACGCACGGCACGCCGGCGGCCTTCATCGCGCGGATCGCCTCGACCTTGTCGCCCATCAGGCGGATGGTGTCGGCCTTGGGCCCGATGAAGATGAAGCCGGACTGCTCCACGCGCTCGGCGAAGTCGGCGTTCTCCGACAGGAAGCCGTAGCCGGGATGGATGGCCTGCGCGTCGGTGACCTCGGCCGCGGCGATCAGCGCCGGGATGTTGAGGTAGCTCTCGGCCGAGGACGCCGGGCCGATGCACACCGACTCGTCGGCCATCGCCACGTGCTTGAGGTTGCGGTCCACGGTGGAATGCACCGCGACCGTGCGGATGCCGAGCGTATGGCACGCGCGCAGGATGCGCAGCGCGATTTCGCCGCGATTGGCGATGACGACTTTATCGAGCATGGGATTGGGGATTCGAGATTGGGGATTCGTACAGGGCGCTTGGTTCGCGCAGCGCGCGCGAGCCTTCAAGCGAGCGGATCAATGCGTTGAGCCGGGAGAACGTGCGATCCATCAGTTCAATCGTTGCGGTATCGGCGGCCTGGAACTGTAAACGCTCGGCGATCTGCCGTTGCGTGTCCAATTGCGAGAGAGAGCCGCGTGCCATCGACAGGAAGTGCAGGTATTCGGCGGTGGAGCGGCGCGCGGCGCCCTCGGCGATATTGGACGGAACGCTGATCGCCGCGCGCCGCATCTGCGCGGTCAGTCCGAAGCGTTCCGAATCGGGGAAGCCGTGGGTGAAGCGGTAGACCGATTCGACCAGCGACATCGCGTCGCGCCACACCAACAGGCGCTCGTGCGGCCGCTCTTGCGAATCCCGAATCACGACTCCCCAATCCCGGCGACTCAGCCAATCACAAACAACGGCTGATCGAACTCCACCGGCACGCCGCTTTCGCTGAGGATCGCGACGATGGTGCCGGAGACGTCGGCTTCGATCGGGTTGAACATCTTCATCGCCTCGATGATCGCCAGGGTCTCGCCGGCCTTGACCGCCTGGCCGACGCTGACGAACGCCGGCTTGTCCGGCGAGGGCGAGGTGTAGAAGGTGCCGACCATCGGCGCGCGCAGCACGTGGCCCTCGGGCAGGGCGTTGCCGGGCTTGGCGGTGCCGCCGGTGGAGGCCTCGGTGGGCGAGCTCATCGGCATCGGCGCGGCCGCCGGCGCCGCGGCGGGGGCCGGGGCGGCGTACTGCGGGGCGCTGGCGATCATGCCCGTGGGGGTGCGCGCCAGGCGCACGCTTTCCTCGCCTTCCTTGATCTCGATCTCGGCGAGATTGGACTCTTCCAGCAGGTCGATCAGCTTCTTGATTTTACGGAGATCCATAACGGCCTCTTGAGGTGAATCGGGGAAAGACCGGGCGCGCGGCCCGGCGAACGCGGACTAAAGGTGGCGCAGCGCCGGTCGACGCGCGCTGAAGGAAGTGATGCCGCTCATGCGCGCGGTCCCAACCGGGCCAGCGCCGCGTCCATCGCGTAGCGGTAGCTGTCGGCGCCGAAGCCGCAGATCACGCCGACCGCGTGGTCGCTGAAATAGCTGTGGTGGCGGAACGGCTCGCGGCTGTGCGGGTTGGACAGGTGGATCTCGATGAACGGGATCGCCACCGCCGCCAGCGCGTCGCGCAGCGCCACCGAGGTGTGGGTGAACGCGGCCGGGTTGATCAGGATGAAGGCGGTGCCGTCTTCGCGCGCGGCCTGGACCCGCTCCACCAGCACGTGCTCGGCGTTGGACTGCAGGCTGTCGAGCTGGTGCCCGGCGGCGCTGGCCTGCGCCAGCAGCGCCGCATCGATCTGCGCCAGCGTCGTATGCCCGTACACGCCCGGCTCGCGGGTGCCGAGCAGGTTGAGGTTGGGGCCATGCAGCAGCAGCAGTCGCGCCATGGAAGACAAAGCAGCGGAAAGGGCGGCAGTCTGCGCGAAGCCGGCATTACTGTCCAGTTCGGCGAAGTTGCGTGTGTTTTAAACGGGTGTTGGGTTTTGTGGCGGTGGGTGGGGCGGGAATGGGGAACCGGAATGGGGAATGGGGAATGGCAAGCCCCTGCGCGGCGGGTATGTCGGTAAAGCCCATTGCTGTCGTCCATCTTAGTTCGATCGCCGGCCAACCGACGACGGCGCGGTGTATCGCCTTGGGCATGGCGGCGCCGGCGCGTTGTGCGACCCGCGATGTTGCAGGGAACCGCGTGTTTCCGCCGAAGTCGCGCGCAAGCGGGGGACGGTCGTCCGCCCCTGCCTCAGGCGCGAACCCGCCTCGCTCAGCTGTCGCCGGCCCTGGCCTTGACCCACAGCCCGAACTCCTGCATCACCGCGACCACGGGCTCAAGGCGCCGCCCGTCGTCGGTCAGCGCGTACTCGACCTTCACCGGCACGGACGGATACACGGTGCGCTGGACCAGGCCCGCCTCTTCCAGCGCGCGCAGGTCCAGGGTCAGCATCCGCTGCGAGATCGCCGGGATGTCGCGGCGCAGTTCGTTGAACCGTTTGGGCCCGTCGAGCAGGTACGACACCAGTAACAGCCGCCACCTGCCGCCGAGCAGGCGCATGGCCTCCTCCACGGAGCATCCGGAAACGTTGTCTTTCATCGTGGGCTCCGCGACCGCCTAGGTATAAATTTTGTACCTACACAACATTATCGTGCCTTCTTTCATTTTTATACCAGGTTTCTAGAATGCAGCGGCCGCCCGTGAGGCGGCAGCCGCTGTTTTCTGGAGATCGCAATGAAGCTGTACTACATCCCGGCCGCGTGCTCCCTCGCCGCGCACATCGCGCTGCGCGAGCTCGGCCTCGAGGCGGCCCTGGTGAAGGTCGACCACCGCACGCACCTGACCGGGGACGGGGAGGATTTCCAGCAGGTCAACGCGCTGGGCTACGTGCCGGCGCTCGCACTCGACGACGGCAGCGTGCTGCGCGAAGGCCCCGCCATCCTCCAGTACCTGGGCGACCGGAAGCCGGAGCTGGGCCTGGTGCCGCCCAATGGCAGCATGGCGCGCTACCGCCTGCAGGAATGGCTGAACTTCCTGGGCTCGGAGATCCACAAGGGCTTCATCCCGCTGCTGTATGCGCGGCTCGCCGGCCAGTACGTGGAGACGGCGCGGCCGAAGCTGGAGCAGCGCTTCGCCTGGGTCGACGCGCAGCTGGCCGATCGCCGGTTCCTGATGGGCGATGCGTTCACCGTGGCCGACGCCTATCTCTACGCGCTGGTCGGCTGGGGCCAGGCGGCGTGGCTGACCTCGCACTACAAGGCCGGCATCCACTTCGACGGGTTGCAGCACCTGCAGGCGTGGTACGGGCGCGTGCACCAGCGGCCCTCGGTGCAGCAGGCCTTGGCGGAAGAAGGGCTTCAGTAGCCGCATCGGGCGCGCGTGCCACGCATTGCTGGAACATCTGCCTGGAACAGGCGAGACACACGGTGCCGTAGCCAAATGCTGGGAACCGCGTCCGCCTGGAACGGACGATCCAGCATGGGCGCAGACGCGGCGCGCCGCAGCTGCCTCGTGGCCGGTAAAGCGCCGCATGGACTGTGTGTCTGCGCCGCGATCCGCCCCTTCGCGCCCGCTGGCATCGCTCGACCATCGCCAGCCCCATGCCGAGGTTCCCTCCATCGGCGGTTCCAGAGCGGGCGACGGCGTGGCGTGCCGCAGTCGCGTGCCACGCAGCCGGGTATGGCGCCGCATCGATGTGCCTGTGCCTGTGCCGGCGTCGAGCGACCACGACGGGCCACCCCCGCGCGCAGGTCCGTGGGTCATCGCTCATGTGTCCAGCGCATGTGCTGATGCCGGATCGCCATGGCGACGGTTGGCCCGCATTAACCGGCGATTTACACCCGCGGGCGCCATCCCGGGCACAAAGGACGCCCGACCGGCCAGGAGTGCGAGCCATGCGAATTGCGATCATCGGCGCAGGATTCTGCGGCAACGTGCTGGCCGCGGCGCTGGCCAGGCAGGGAACGGCCAGCCGCATCACCCTGATCGGCGTGGCCGACACCTACGGCCGCGGCATCGCCTACGGCGCGGCGCGCCCGGAACACCTGTTGAACGTGCGCGCCAAGGACCTGGGCGTGGACCCGCAGGACCCGGGCGGGTTCGCCGACGCCTTGCAACTGGATCCCGGGCAGCGCCTGCAGTTCCTGCCGCGGCTGTTGTACGGCCGCTACCTGGAGCAGCACCTGGACGTGGCGCTGGCCGCATCGGCGGTCGAGGTGGCGCGGGTGGGCGAGGAGGCGGTGGCGGTGGAGCGCGATCCGGACGGCTTCCGCATCTTCCTGGCCAATGGGCAGGACGTGGTCAGCGACGTGGTGGTGCTGGCGATCGGCGCGCTGCCGCCGGCGGCGCTGCCGGGCATCGGCCCGCGCCTGGCGGTGCACCGGCGCTACATCGGCTGGCCGTGGCAGGACGGCGTGCTGGACGAAGTGCCGCCGCAGGCGCGGCTGCTGCTGGTCGGCACCGGCCTGACCATGGCCGATGTCGCGCTGACCCTGCGCCGGCGCGGCCATCGCGGCCCGATCACCGCGCTGTCGCGGCGCGGCCTGGCGCCGCAGGCGCACCTGGCGGTGCCGGGCGCGCCGGTGACGCTGCCGCCGAGCGTGGCGCAGGCGCTGCGCCACCACGATCTGGGCGGCCTGGTGCGCAGCCTGCGCCAGCTGACCACGGTGGTGGAGGACTGGCGCTGCGTGGTGGACGCGCTGCGCCCGCACCTGCAGCCGTTCTGGCAGGGCCTGGCGCCGGCGGCGCGCTCGCGCTTCCTGCGCCACCTGCGCCCGTACTGGGAAGCGGCGCGGCACCGGCTCGCGCCGGCCGCGGCAAACGCATTGGCGCAGCTGCAGCAGCAGGGCCAGTTGCGCATTCGCGCCGGCCGCCTGCTGCGCGCGCGGCTGGGCGAACACGCGGTGGAGGCGGTGATCCGCGATCGCGCCGGCAGCGGCGCGCGCACCGAAGACTTCGACGTGCTGATCCGCGCCACCGGGCTGGACACCGACGTCGCCCGCACCAGCCATCCGCTGGTCGCATCGATGCGCGATGCCGGCCTGCTGCAGGCCGATCCGCTGGGCCTGGGAGTGGTCGTGGACGCGCGCCTGCAGGTACGCGACGGCAGCGGCCATCCGGTCGCCGGCCTGTACTGCCTGGGGCCGCTGCTGCGCGGCGTGCTGTGGGAGATCACTGCGGTGCCGGAACTGCGCGCCGGCGCGCAGCGCCTGGCAGAGGAGCTGGCAACGCTGGGGCAGGCGCGGGCCGCGAGCGGCAGCGCCCACGGCGCACCGCAGCGGCAGGTGGTCTGACGCAGGCCGATCTGCTGCCGCCGCTTCCGATTCTGCCGAAGCGATTTCTGGAATGAGCGCGCCGCGACGATTCGGCTTCCTGCAGGAGCGACTTCAGTCGCGACAGGCGTCACCGGCAAGGCCCGTCGCGACTGAAGTCGCTCCTACATTGGGGCCGCGCCAGCCGGTGGGGTGCACTGCAGGAGGGGCTTCAGTCCGGCGGGCTGGGGCAGGTGCGGGCCGCCCGCGGCCGTGCTGGCGGCGAACCGCAGTGGCAGGCGATCCAGCGCCCCGACCAGCGGCACCGATCCGGCGATGTCCGTGGCGGAACGGCTTTCTGTGGGAGCGACTTCAGTCGCGACGCGACCAGACCGGAACAAACGCGATCCCACCCAGCGCGACCAGACTCGCCCACCAGCGCGCCTCAGTGCCCGCGCCCAAACGCTCCGCTGCACCCGGCGCGAACGGGCCGAGTTTCTACTTGATGAGGCGGCCGTCGGCGCCGATCAGCACGCTGTGTGGCAGCAGGCCCTGGATGTGTCGCCCAGGCGCACGCTGGCGTCGGCGGAGGTGTGGTTGTTTAAATGGATGTTTCATATGGCGAGCGCTGCGGCGGCGCGAACGCGCCTGTGCCCCGGCCCGCCCTCATCCGCCGGCGCCCGATTCGCGTCCGCGCGCCCGTCTGGCGAGCCACATGGCCGCCGGCCATGCGATGCGATGAGCCGCAGCGGAGATCCCCGCCACCAGCAGGGCGATGATGCTTGGAAGCACCGAGCCGAACACGAACGTCATGCCGAGCACGAAACCGAAGCCGTACTCCGCGCGGTAGGCGGGCACCACCAGGCCCGAGGCCAGTATCGCCAGAAACAGCGCCGACGCCGCCGGCTCGTTGCCGGCGACGAAGGCCGCCGACAGCGCCGCGCCCGCGGCGAGCGCCGCGACGAAGGCGGCCAGTGCGCGCGGCAGTGCCGAAGGGCTGGCGTGCGCCCTGCGGCCGACCGTCCGGCCGGCCAGGGCGCCCAGCAGCGGAAGCACGATCAGGCCCCACCAGTTCGAGATCGCGGGCAGGTCGGCGCGGTCGAGCAGGTGGTGGCTCTTGACCCCGCCGTGTGTGTATTCCCAGCCCAGGTGCAGTGCGGCCGCCGCGAGGGCAAGCCCCAGCGCGACCGGCATCAGCCAACGACGATTCTGTTTCGGCATTCCCATCCCCAGTGCGAGCAGCCGTCTTGGCCAGGTTGAACCGCTGCGGCGCGTGCGTCCGCTTCGTTCGATTCGATGGTAGGTCCCGCGCTTGAACGCACACAACGTGCTGGGCGGCATCGTGACTTCCAGCTCTTGGCCGCGGATTCGCCCCCCGACCCTCGCCCAATCCCTCTCCTGGGGAGAGGGGCTTGCTGCTCCACCCGTTGCGCAGATCGCAGCCTTGCGCACGCGGAGCCTCTGCCGACCGGCGCCCTCGGGCTGCGCGCGGCCGTGTTGGCTACGCCGCCGCGAAGCTTCCAGTAGCCGGTATCGGATGCCTGCCGTCTGCCCAAGCAGGCCCGCGGCCCGCACATCGCAGGGCCGCAGCATCGTTGCGGAAGGTCGCGCCTACGGCAACTGCGCCCAGCGCTCCGCTTCGCCCGGCGCGAACGGGCCGAGTTTCTGCCTGACGATGCGGCCGTCGGCACCGATCAGCACGCTGTACGGCAGCAGGCCCTGGGTGTCGCCCAGGCGCACGCTGGCGTCGGCCGGGCCGGGGGTTTCCAGCGCGATCGGGTAGGCGATCGGCACCCGTTGCAGGAACGCGCGCACGTCCTCGGGGCGGTCCAGGGCGATGCCGAGCACCTGCAGGCCGTCGGCCGGCTGCGCCTGCGCCAGGCGATCGAGTTCGGGCATCTCGCGCACGCACGGTTCGCACCAGCTGGCCCAGACGTTGACCAGCAGCGGGCGGCCGCGGAAGCGTTCGAGCGTCAGGCTGCCGCCGTCGAGCGTGGGCAGGCGCAGCGCGGGCGCCATGTCGCCCGGGCGGGCCGCGGCGGCGCGTGCCGCGCCCGCGGTGCTGCCGGGGGCCGCGCGCGGCGCTGCCGGCGGGGCGCGCCACCACAGCTGCGCCGCGGCCACGCCCAGCACCGCCGCCACCGCGGCGACCGCGAGCAGCCGCGGCGGCGTGGCCTTCATCGCGCCGCGCGCAGCAAAGCGTCCTCGACCACCGCCTGGCTCAGCACCGGCGGCAGCACGGTCGGCGGCGCGCCCGGGCCGTAGACCACGTACAGCGGCACGCCGACCGCCTTGTGCTCGGCCAGGAAGGCGCTGATGCGCTGGTCCTCGTTGGTCCAGTCGCCCTTCATGTAGACCGCGTCCACGCGCTTGAGCGTGTCGCGGAAGGCGTCGCCGCTGAACACGTTGCGCTCGTTGGCCTTGCAGGTCACGCACCAGTCGGCGGTCATGTTGACGAACACTACGCGGTTGTCGGTGCGCAGCCGGTCCAGCATTTCCGGCGAATAGGCCACCGTGTTGCGCTCCACCGTGGCGCCGGGCGGCGGCAGCCGGGTCACGCCCCAGGCCGGCGCCAGCGCCAGCAGCAGCAACACGCTGGCCAGGCGCATGCCGAGCTTGTGCCCGCGCCAGCGCGCGCGCTCGAACCACCACAGGCCCAGCGCCAGCAGCGTGGCGCCGACCAGCAGCAGCGCCACCGCGTCCACCCCGCGCTGCTTGCCCAGCACCCACAGCAGCCAGATCGCGGTCAG
Source organism: Xanthomonas sp. AM6 (assembly GCF_025665335.1). Lineage (NCBI taxonomy): Bacteria > Pseudomonadati > Pseudomonadota > Gammaproteobacteria > Lysobacterales > Lysobacteraceae > Xanthomonas > Xanthomonas sp. AM6. The sequence continues at coordinate 4,344,812 of NZ_CP106869.1, read as the reverse complement.
GTACATCGGGAACGCCAGCACCTGCTTGAGCGTTTCCATCCACGCACCCGGCTTGGGCAGGCGCCTGGCCAGCGAGGGCACGAAACCGATCAGCAGGAACGGCAGCGCCAGGCCCAGGCCCAGGGTCAGGAACACCAGCATCGCCATCGCCGGCGGCGCGGTCAGCGCATAGCCCAGCGCCGGACCCATGAACGGGCCGATGCAGGCGCTGGACACCACGCAGGCCAGCACGCCGGTGAAGAAGTCGCCGACCGGGCCGCTGCGCGAGGACAGCGACTGGCCCAGCCCGCCGAGATTGGCGCTGAGGGTGAACACGCCCGACAGGCTGAGCCCGACCACGAACATCAGGTACACCAGCACCGCGACGAAGCCCGGGCGCTGCAGCTGGAAGCCCCACAGCAGGCGCGCGGCGACGGCGATGCCGCCGACCACGGCGAAGGACACCAGTACGCCCAGCGTGTACCACAGCGCATGGCTGCGCGCGCGGCTGCGGCTCTCGCCGCTCTGCGCCACGCCCAGCACCTTCAGCGACAGGATCGGCAACACGCACGGCAGCAGGTTCAGCACCAGCCCGCCGCACAGCGCCAGCAGCAGCATCCACAGCAGGTTCTGCGGCTCGGCCTCCGGCGCGGTGCTGCGCGCGGCGTTGTGCACCGACGCGTCCGGCGTCGCCGCCGCGTCGGCGGCGGTCACCGGGGCCTCGTCGGCGTTGGCGTCGGCCTGGCTGCTGTTGAGCGGCGTCACCAGCAGCGGCGCCACCTCGGCCTGGTCGGCGGGGCTGACCTTGCCCCTGGGCAGCGACAGCTTCACCCGCCGGGTCATCGGCGGATAGCAGATGCCGTCGGTCTGGCAGCCCTGGAAGGTGGCCACCAGGGTCGCCTCGGCCGCGTCGGCGCGCTGGCGCTGCAGCGGCACGGTGACCTCGGCCTGGTCGAAATACACCACCACGTTGCCGAAGTGCTCGTCCTTGTGCGATCGGCCCTGCGGCCATTGCGGCAGGCCGGTGCGGATGCCGGCGGCGCCTTCCAGCGCCAGCGCGGTGCGGTCGCGATACAGGTAGTAGCCCGGCGCCGGGGTGAAGCGCAGCAACAGGGTGTTGCCGTCGCCGACGATGGCCTCGAAGCCGAACGCCTGGTCCGACGGCAGCGGCAGCCCTTGCACCGCGCCGGCGCCGGCGCCGAACAGCGGCTTGGCGGCAGGGCCGGCGCTGCCCGGTCCGCTGCCGGGCAGCGGCGAGGACGCGCTGGCCGCCGCGCCGGTGTCGTCGGGCGGCAGCGCCACGTTGAGCAGGCGCTTCTGCGGCGGATAGCACACCCCGGCATCGGCGCAGCCCTGGTAGCGGACCTCCACCTGCAGCGTGTCCACGCCGCTGGCGGCGGCGCCGGTCTGCACCGCGCTCAGCTGGCCGCGGTAGGTCTCCACCTCGCCGAAATAGGGATCGACCTTCTTGTGCCCGGCGGGCAACTGCAGGGTCGGGTTGGCCTTGAAGCCGCTTTCCACCCGCACCGCGATCCGGTGCCGGTACAGGTAGTAGCCGTCGGCGATCTTCCAGTGCAGTTCGATGCGGCCGCGCTCGGGCGCCTGCGCGGTCAGCACGAAGGCCTGGTCGACCGGCAGCAGGTCCTTTTCGCTGATCGCCAGGGCGGGAAAGGCGGCCGCGGCCAGCAGGCACAGGGCGGCGAGACGGTGCAGCAAGGTCATCGGTTTACGGTTCCTCACGGGTTTCGGCGTACACCCACTGCAGGTAGGCGGGCAGGCCGCCGGCGACCTCGACCTCGATCAGCTCGGGCACGGCGTAGGGGTGCAGTTCGCCCAGCCGCCGCTGCAACGCGGGGACGCGGTCGGCGGCGGTCTTGATCAGCAGCAGCACTTCCTCGGCCTGCTCCACGGTGTCCTGCCAGCGGTAGGTGGCCTGCACGCCGGGCAGGCGGTTCACGCACGCGGCCAGGCGTTCGTCGACCAAGGCCTGGGCGATCCGCGCGGCGCTGGCCGCATCGGGGCAGGTGCTGAACAGCACGCGGAGTGGGGGCGAAGACATGCGGCCGACAGTATAGGGACGCCGGCAGGGCTTTGCCGGTGCGTCCGGGCATGCGGGCATGGCTGTGGACGCCGGTTGCGGCGCACCCGCGCGGCGGCGGACTGGCGGGACGGGGATGCTGCAGCGGTCTGCAGCTTGCCGGTGATGAAATCCGGCGCCGCTTGCGTGCGGCCGCCCAGAGCGGCGAGGAATCGCAAAGGCGGGACGGTGCCTGCCTTCGGCGAAAACGCGTGGCCGCGATTGCCGCTGCGCCTTCATCCAGGGCTGATCCATGTAGGAACGGCGGCTGCCCTTGCGCCGCGGGTGGCGGCCGCTGTCGTGCCGGCGCCACTGGCATCGTTCGCCAAACCCCGGCGCGCCGCATCCGGCGCGCCGGGGGCACATCGTCAGTCGAGCAGCTGGCAGCTCGCCGGCTTGGCCGAGGTGAACAGCCCGGAGGTCGCCCACTCCGGATGGTCGATGAACGGATTGCGGTTGCCCTGGAAGCTGTAGATCACTTCGTTGCGGGCGCGCTCGGCGGCGTCCGGCGGATCCTGCTGGCTCCACGCGACCAGCGTCGACAGCAGGCCCATGTAAGCCGGCGAGGACGAGGTCTGCACGATCTTGCTGCGGTCGTCGGTCAGTTCCAGGTCCGGCTCGGACTGCCCGGTGGCCGCATCGGTGCCGCCTTCGTAGCGGATCGCCATGTACATCACCGCGCGCGCCATGTCGCCCTTGCGGTGGTTCCACACCTCGAAGCTGCCGCCGTTGCCGTCCGGGGTGCGCACCCAGTTGGAATTGCCCGGGTAGCTGCCGCTGCCGCCGCCGAAGCCGGCGTTGGCCTCGGTGATGCGTTCGCCGCAGTTGCTGTCGCAGTTCGCGTAGGGCTTGTTGCCGCGGTCCGCGTTCCAGGTGGCGTCGGTGAGGTACAGCATGTGCGTGTCGGTGTACGGCGCGTAGGGCAGGCCCTTGTCGCCGCTGGCCGAGCCGAAGCCCAGCGAGTTGGGCCAGCTGTGCTCGCGGTTGTACTTCAGCCCGCTGCCGCTGCCGGCGCGGTCGGTGCCCTTGGCGTAGCTGCGGTTGCGGTAGGCGTCGAGGATGCGCCCGCTGTTGTTCGGGTCCTCGTCGGCGATCTCCAGGATGGTCCAGGTGCTGGTGCCCGAGCTGCTGCTGTACGGGTAGACGGTGTGGCCCTTGATCGTCTCGTGCAGCGAGCAGCGCAACTGGCTGGCGTTGGCGGTGTTGACCCGGGAGTAGTAGCCGCTGGTCCCGCCGCCGCCGCTGGCGACGCTGAAGGCGATGCTGCTGTCCTGCGCCGGATGCGCGCCGCCGGCGTCGCTGACCCGCGCGGCCAGGATGCTCAGGCTGCAGCTCTCGCCGGCGGCCAGCGCGGTGTCGGTGGAGATCGCGAACTGGCTGCCGCTGCTCGGGTAGCTCAGCGCCACCGTGCCGGACTGGCTGCAACTCAGGCCGAACGCGCCGCTGGCCAGGGTCACCGCCTCGCTGAAGGTCACCGCCAGGTCGCCGGCGGCCGGGAAGTTGCTGGCGCCCTGCGCCGGGGTGGTCGCGGTCACCGACGGGGCGGCGTTGCTGCTGCCGCCGCTGAAGGTCTGGCCGCTGTTGCAGGCGCCGAAGCTGCTGGCCGAACTGCCCGCCCAGCTGAAGTCGGCCGCGGCGCTGCCGTTGCTGCCGCGCAGTTGCAGCGAGGTGCCCGCCGCGGTGCTGTTGCTCTCGCTGACCGGCAGGTTCTGGCTGCCCAGGCCGGCGGCGGGGCCGCCGCCGCCGGTGATCGCGCCCTCGTAGCTGAGGAACTGCACCACCTGGCCGCTGCCGTCGACCAGCGCCAGGCCGTCGTTGGGGCCGTTCTGCACGCCGTTGCTGGCATAGCCGACGGTGGCGATGCGCACCTGCCCGCCGCAGGTGACCAGGCTGCCGGCGGGCACCGAGGTCGTGGCATAGACCGCGGCGCTGCCGGGGCTGCTGCCGTTGTACAGGTAGACCTTGTAGCCGCTCAGGCTCTCGCCGGCGGTGGCGACGATCTCCACGCCCTCGCCGGTATCGCCGGCGGCGGTGGCGTCGTCGTAGTGCAGTTCGTTGATGAACACGGCGGCCTGGGCGTGGCCGGCCAGGGCCAGCAGACAGGCAAGAGGTAGCGCAACGGCGGATGGCTTCATCGACAACTCCTTTTGGATGGTCCCCCCTGGGTCTGCGAGCCTAGCCTGCCTCTGTGACAGCGTCGCGGAATCGGGTGCCGGTTCCGGGGCCGGGCGGGCGCCGCCGCGAAATTTTTTGCGGCCCGGCCCTTGAAAGGGCGCCGGCCAGCACCACATCAAGCGCATCCCGGCGTACCGGGTTTTTTCGCGAGCGTTGCTGGCAGTCGTCACATGCGAGTGCTAACATCGCCAGCCTTTCCTAGACCAATCAATCACTTAAGAGGGTCTCTCTCAATGAGCATCAAGCCGCTTCACGACCGCGTCGTAGTCAAGCCGATCGAAGCCGACGAAATTTCCGCCGGCGGCATCGTGATCCCGGATTCGGCCAAGGAAAAGTCCACCAAGGGCGAGATCGTGGCCATCGGCAGCGGCAAGCCGCTGGACAACGGCAGCGTCCGCGCCCCGGCGGTCAAGGTTGGCGACAAGGTCATCTACGGCCAGTACGCCGGTTCCAGCTACAAGTCCGAAGGCGTCGAGTACAAGGTGCTGCGCGAAGACGACATCCTGGCGATCGTCGGCTAAACGCCGCCGATCGCGGGATTCGGGAGTGGGGATTCGGGATTGGCGCGGCGCTCGCCGCTGCGGTCCCGGATCTCCCCCGAACCTCGCTCTCAGCCAATCCCTAATCCCCAATCACGAATCCCGGAGTTACACACATGGCTGCCAAAGATATCCGTTTCGGTGAAGACGCTCGTTCGCGCATGGTGCGCGGCGTCAACATCCTCGCCAATGCCGTCAAGGCCACCCTGGGCCCGAAGGGCCGCAACGTCGTGCTCGAGAAGAGCTTCGGCGCCCCGACCATCACCAAGGACGGCGTCTCCGTCGCCAAGGAAATCGAGCTTGCCGACAAGTTCGAGAACATGGGCGCGCAGATGGTGAAGGAAGTCGCCTCCAAGACCTCCGACAACGCCGGCGACGGCACCACCACCGCCACCGTGCTGGCGCAGGCGCTGATCCGCGAAGGTTCCAAGGCGGTCGCCGCCGGCATGAACCCGATGGACCTCAAGCGCGGCATCGACAAGGCCGTCGTGGCCGCCGTGGCCGAGCTGAAGAAGATCAGCAAGCCCACCGCCGACGACAAGGCGATCGCCCAGGTCGGCACCATCTCGGCCAACTCCGACGAGTCGATCGGCAATATCATCGCCGACGCGATGAAGAAGGTCGGCAAGGAAGGCGTGATCACCGTCGAGGAAGGCTCGGGCCTGGAGAACGAGCTGGACGTGGTCGAGGGCATGCAGTTCGACCGCGGCTACCTGTCGCCGTACTTCATCAACAACCAGCAGAGCCAGTCGGCCGACCTGGACGACCCGTTCATCCTGCTGCACGACAAGAAGATCTCCAACGTGCGTGACCTGCTGCCCGTGCTGGAAGGCGTGGCCAAGGCCGGCAAGCCGCTGCTGATCGTCGCCGAGGAAGTGGAAGGCGAAGCGCTGGCGACCCTGGTGGTCAACACCATCCGCGGCATCGTCAAGGTCGTGGCGGTCAAGGCCCCGGGCTTCGGCGACCGTCGCAAGGCGATGCTGGAGGACATGGCCGTGCTGACCGGCGGCACCGTGATCTCCGAGGAAGTGGGCCTGGCGCTGGAGAAGGCGACCATCAAGGACCTGGGCCGCGCCAAGAAGGTGCAGGTCTCCAAGGAGAACACCACCATCATCGACGGCGCCGGCGAAACCACCGGCATCGAGTCGCGCATCAAGCAGATCAAGGCGCAGATCGAAGAGACCTCTTCGGACTACGACCGTGAGAAGCTGCAGGAGCGCGTGGCCAAGCTGGCCGGCGGCGTGGCGGTGATCAAGGTCGGCGCTTCGACCGAGATCGAGATGAAGGAAAAGAAGGCGCGCGTCGAAGACGCCCTGCACGCGACCCGTGCGGCCGTGGAAGAAGGCGTGGTCCCGGGCGGCGGTGTGGCCCTGGTGCGCGCGCTGACCGCGATCGGCGAGCTGAAGGGCGCCAACGAAGATCAGACCCACGGCATCCAGATCGCGCTGCGCGCGATGGAAGCGCCGCTGCGCGAGATCGTCACCAACGCCGGCGAAGAGCCGTCGGTGATCCTGAACCGGGTCAAGGAAGGCACCGGCAACTTCGGCTACAACGCCGCCAACGGTGAGTTCGGCGACATGGTCGAGTTCGGCATCCTGGACCCGACCAAGGTGACCCGTTCGGCGCTGCAGAACGCCGCGTCGATCGCCGGCCTGATGATCACCACCGAAGCGATGGTGGCCGATGCGCCGAAGAAGGAAGAGCCGGCCGCCGGTGGCGGCATGGGCGGCGGCATGGGCGGCATGGGCGGCATGGATTTCTGATCCGCGCCGGCGCAAGCCGACCTGCAGCACGCAGTCGAAAGGAGCCCCGCAGCGATGCGGGGCTCTTTTTTTGTGCGCGGTGGCCTGTGTTCGACTTTGGAGCCGGGACTCGGGACCCGGAAGAGCCGAGAACCGACCGACGTGCGAGAACCTGCTTTGCGAATCCCGAATCCCGAATCCCGAATCCCGGCTCCACAGTTGCATCAGCAACTGTGGCACTCGCAAAACGCCTGTGCTATCAATGCATCCCATGAACGCCAACCGCAGCTTTTATTTTTGGTACTACGGTTTTCCGATGCCGCTGGCGGAGGAAGGAATGCGTTCACCCTGAAGGAAACTTCAGCCGCATCCCCGAGAAGCCGCCAGCGACCCTGGCGGCTTTTTTCATGCCGCCGGACCTGGCCCCCACCCAGACCCCCGACGAGAGATTCCCATGGCTCCCCACACCGACGATCTGCGCATCCGCAAGATCGAACCGCTGACCCCGCCCGCCCAGTTGCTGTCGCTGCTGCCCTGCGACGAAGAGGCCTCGCAGACCGTCGCGACCTCGCGCGCGGCGCTGCACGAGATCCTGCATGGCCACGACGACCGCCTGGCGGTGGTGATCGGTCCGTGCTCGATCCACGACCCGGTCGCGGCGATGGACTACGCGCAGCGCCTGCGCCCGCTGCGTGAGACCTACGGCGATGCGCTGGAGATCGTGATGCGGGTGTACTTCGAGAAGCCGCGCACCACGGTCGGCTGGAAGGGCCTGATCAACGACCCCAACCTGGACGGCAGCTTCGACATCAACAAGGGCCTGCGCGTGGCGCGCGGCCTGCTGCGCGACATCAACCGCCTCGGCCTGCCGGCCGGCGTCGAATTCCTCGACATCATTTCCCCGCAGTACATCGCCGACCTGGTGGCCTGGGGCGCGATCGGCGCGCGCACCACCGAGAGCCAGGTGCACCGGGAAATGGCCTCGGGGCTGTCGTGCCCGGTCGGGTTCAAGAACGGCACCGGCGGCGACGTCAAGATCGCGGTCGACGCGGTCGGCGCGGCCTCGCACCCGCACCATTTCCTGGCGGTGACCAAGGACGGGCAGACCGCGGTCGCCGCGACCACCGGCAATCCGGATTGCCACGTGATCCTGCGCGGCGGCAAGCAGCCCAACTACGACGCGGCCAGCGTGGAGGCGGCCGCGCTGGCGCTGGAGAAGGCCGGGCTGTCGGCGCGGCTGATGGTCGATGCCAGCCACGCCAACAGCGGCAAGAATCCGGAGAACCAGCCGAAGGTGGTCGAGGACATCGCCGCGCAGCTGGAAGCCGGGCAGACCCGCATCGTCGGGGTGATGGTGGAGAGCCACCTGGTCGGTGGGCGGCAGGAACTGGTCGACGGCCAGCCGCTGGTCTACGGGCAGAGCATCACCGACGGCTGCATCGATTGGGACAGCTCGGTGCAGGTGCTGGAGCGGCTGGCGCAGGCGGTGCGCACGCGGCGCCAGGCGCGGTTGTCGCAGGCGGCCTGAGCAACACCACACGGCACGCGCGCCGCTCTTCTGTAGGAGCGGCTTCAGCCGCGACGAGCGAAGCGGCGATCTCTCCACCTCCGGTGACAGCAGGGGTGGAAGCCTCTTCCGCAGCGCGCGCAGCAGGGGGACGCACGTCTTTGTAGGCGGCTTCAGCTGCAACATGCCGGCGTCGCCAGCAAAGGCTGGGGAGGCGCGTCCGATGCGGCGCCAGGCGTGGATCGTCGAAGCGGTATTGATCCGGTGGCGGGTCACAGGCAACGCCCGAGGTGTCCGTTGCGTGCCGCCCAAAAAGACCCGGCCGTGCCGTCGAATCCAAAGGGAGAGAGCCTCTTCATCGACGGCATCCGGCCGGTGGTGAATTTATGCGCCCGCGCCGTGGCTGCGGTTTGCCGGCGTGTGCCAGCGACTGGCAAGGTGTTCGGGTTGCGTTAAAGCCGGTTTCGTGGCGGTTCAGCGCGGCGAGGCGATCGCGATGATCGGCATTGGCATCGGATGGGGATGGATCGGCAGAGAGGCATGCCCAGAGGTCAAGCGCATTGGGCAATGCAACGCTTGCGGACAGTGGCGCGAATCGCGCGCTGGTCGATAATGCGCGCATGGCCGACTCCACGCCCTGGTTCCTGTATCTGCTCGAATGTCGCAACGGCAGCTACTACGCGGGCATCACCGTCGACCTCGAGGCGCGCTTCCAGGCGCATCTGCGCGGCACCGGCGCCAAGTACACCCGCGCCAACCCGCCGCTGCGGCTGCTGGCCAGCCGCGCCTACCCGGACCGCGCCGCCGCCTCGCGCGCCGAATGGGCGCTCAAGCAACTGCCGCGCGCGCGCAAACTGGCGTTCCTGCACGCGCTGGACGACAGCGCGGCGCCGGTCGCGGCGCCTGCCGACGCATAGGCAGCGGCGCCGACGATCTGGGCGGTCTGCGGCAGAGAACATGCTTGAAGATCGCTGCGCCTATCGCCTGGCCTGCTCGGTGTGATCCGCGTGCTCGATCATGCGTTGCCCGAGGCGAGCAGCCGCGCGCGTAGGTCGTCCACGAGCCGTTTGCGGCTGCTGCGCGGGAATTCGACTGGCGAGAACGGCATCGATGCCTGTGCGTAGGCATCGATCAGCTGCAGCAGCCGTTCGCGTTCGCCTGCATCGAACCTTTCGCGGCTGCCGTTGTCGCTGAGCGCGACCAGCTTCTCCTGCAGGATGTCCTTGTATGCGATCGCGGCCTCGTCGTTGGGCATGGCCACGCACAAGCCATAGGTCCCCTGCAGAAAATGCGCCCACATGGCCTGCAGACGGCGTTCCAGGCCGGCGCTGCGTTCGGCGCCGTCGGCGTCGAAGCTGTCGGGTAAGCGCCACAGCGTGCGGTCGCAGCGAGCGAGCGCGGTGCGCAGGTTGCGCGCGAACATGTCGCGCATCCGTTCGGGAACCGCGGCATCGCCGAAGCTTGCGCGCAGATGGCGCGCGCGGGCCACCCACGGCGCCATGGCCGGATGGAAATAGCGGCCGTCGCGCGCGCCCGGCGCCGGCAGCGCGCCGAACACCGCCGAATGCACGGTAGTGCCGCCGCTGACCACGTAGCTGGGTGCCGGTATCGATTGCCCTGCGATCAACGCGTCCAATTCGGCAGGGTCGATACCGCAGTGCGCCGCGAAATGCGCGGCCTCCAGGTAGTGCTGTTGCAGGTAAGCGTCGAGAGAATGCATGGCGTGTTCGCGGTGAAGACCGCCAGAGTGCAGGGCCGCGCTGGGAAATGCTTCGGTGCACGGCAAAGTGTCCTGACGCTTGCGCGAGGAGATCGGCCCTGAAGCAGGCTGCGGCGAAACTGCTAGGGCAACGCCAATGTGTCGATGAAACGCTCGCCAGCCGCGTCGATGCGAAGTGCGCGGCCCTGGCTTTGCCGTTGCAGATGGCCCAGATCCAGTAGCCGTTGCAGCAGTGCGGCCCCCAGCGCACCGGCCAGGTGCATGCGCCGTTCGCTCCAGTCCAGGCAGTGGCGACAGGCGGCGCGGCGCTGGCCCTGCCATGGCGCGGTGTCTACGCCGATTGTCCGGCACCAGGCGAGACCGGGTTCGGTAAGACGCAAGCCGGTGCTGTCGGCGACCAGATAGGTGGCTTCGCACAGTCGTTGCAACAGCCGTACCCCGCATGTGCCGGCGAGATGGTCGTAGCAAACGCGGGCGTAGCGCAGCGCGCTGTCGTCGGGGCCGGTGGCGCAGCCCGCGCCATGGGCGCGCGCGCTGAGGCCCATCAAGGTTTCGATGGCGGCGGCGGTCTGCGCGTCGCGCAGGCGGAAATAGCGGTGCCGGCCCTGCTTGACCACGTCCAGGATGCCGCCGGCGACCAACTGGCTCAGATGCCCGCTGGCGGTCGACGCGGCGATCTCGCTTTCCGCGGCCAGCTCGGTGGCGGTCAACGCGCGTCCGTCCATCAGCGCCAGCAGCATCGCCGCACGCCGCCGGTCGGCGAGCAGCGAGGCAAGGTCGGCAAAACTCGACGGGATGGAACGATCGGAAAGCGAATTCATGCGCGGAGGCTGACATGCGGGGTTGCGCGGTGACAAGCAGCGCTGGTCACCGTGGCCATGGCGGATACGCATCCCGCTGCGGCGGACCGGCGTCGGATCCGCTTTCCTCCTTCACCGCGGGCAAGTTCGGCGCGCCGCGCTCAGCCGGTGCTCTGCATCGTCCCGGTATCCAGCCAGCGCTGGTGCCAGGACAGCGCCTCGGGCAGCAGGTGCGGGGTGTGCTTGCCGTAGCTGTCGCGCAGCGCGCGGTCGAAATAGTCTTCCAGCTGCGCGCGGTAGCTCGGGTCCACGCAGTGGTCGATCAGCTGGCGGGCGCGGTGCCGCGGCGGCAGGCCGCGCAGGTCGGCCAGGCCGTGTTCGGTGACGATGATCGAGACGTCGTGCTCGGTGTGGTCGACGTGGCTGACCATCGGCACGAGCGCGGAGATGCTGCCGTGCTTGGCGGTGCTGGGGCTGAGGAAGATCGACAGGAAGCTGTTGCGGGCGAAATCGCCGGAGCCGCCGATGCCGTTCATGATGCGGCTGCCCATCACGTGGGTGGAGTTGACGTTGCCGTACAGGTCGGCCTCGATCATGCCGTTCATCGCGATGCAGCCCAGCCGCCGCACCAGTTCCGGATGGTTGGAGATCTCCTGCGTGCGCAGGATGATGCGCTGGCGGTAGAAGTCGATGTTGCGCTTGAACTCCTCGTTGGCCTCCGGGCTCAGCGCGAAGCCGGTGCACGAGGCGACCTTGAGCACGCCGCTGCGCAGCAGGTCGAGCATGCCGTCCTGGATCACCTCGGTGAAGGCGCTCAGGTCGCGGAAGCCGCTGCTGGCCAGTCCGGCCAGCACCGCGTTGGGGATGTTGCCCACGCCCGACTGCAGCGGCAGCAGGTTGGCCGGCAGCCGGGCCTTGCCGACTTCGTGCTTGAGGAAGTCGATCAGGTGCGCGGCGATGCGCTCGCTGGTGGCGTCGGCCGGCGTGAACGGACTGTTGCGGTCCGGGCCGTGGGTGCGCACCACCGCCACGATCTTGTCCGGGTCGCAGCGCAACGACGGCTCGCCGATGCGGTCGTCGGCGTGCAGCAGCGGGATCGGCTTGCGCTGCGGCGGCAGCGCGGTGCCGTAGTACACGTCGTGCATGCCGTCGATGCCGGCCGGCTGCCAGTCGTTGACCTCGACGATCACCTTCTTGGCCAGGTCCAGCCAGGTCTTGTTGTTGCCGATCGAGGTCGACGGGATCAGGCTGCCGTCCTCGCGGATGCCGGCCACTTCCACCACCGCGGTGTCGATCTCGCCGTAGAAGCCGAACCACACATGCTGGGCGACGTGGCTGAGGTGGATGTCGATGTAGTCCAGGGTGCCGGCATTGATGCGCTGGCGCGCGTCCGGGTCGGTCTGGAACGGCATGCGCAGGGCGATGCCGTCGGCCTTGGCCAGCGCGCCGTCCAGTTCCGGCGCGGTGGAGGCGCCGGTCATCAACTGGATCTTGAACGCCTGGCCCTGCAGGTGCGCGGCCTCGATCCGCTGCGCCAGCGCGATCGGCACCGCCTTCGGGTAGCCGGAGCCGGTGAAGCCGCTCATCGCCACGGTCTCGCCGGGTTGGATCAGCGCGGCGGCGGCCTCGGCGGTGACGATGCGCTCGCGCAGGCGCGCGTGGAGGATGCGTTCGGCGGACATGGGCGACCGTGCGATGGGAGTGGGGACGCCGATTATCGCGGATCGCGCCAGGCCCGGGTTTGCGGCGATGGGGCAATGGCGGCGCGGCCTTTCACGCGCCCCACGCCGCGGCACGGCGATAGTGCGACGGTGCCGCCCTCCGCCCGCCTCTCGTTGAACGCCGCCCTCGAACGCTACCGGCGCCTGCCGCGGCCGTGGCGCCTGCTGCTGCGCGCGCTGCTGGTCGCCTATCTGCTGTACCTGCTGCTGGGCAACGTGTTCCTCAACACGCCGCTGTTCGACATGGCGACCAACCGCAGGCCGGAAAAATTCCGCATGCAGACCGGCCCGGCACTGACCGTGCTGCCGGGCTTCGTCACCGCGTGGAACGTGCGCATGCGCGGCCACGTGCAGCGCACCGTGTGGGTGCTGCGCGCCGACCGCGCCAGCGCGCGCATCGCGTTGCTGCCGTTGCTGCACCGCGAAGTGCGGTTGCCGTGGCTGGAGGCGGTGAACGTGGTCGGCGAGCTCGACCGCGTCGCCGACACCATCCCGCCGCCGCCGCAGAGCGACCAGGGCTGGACGTTGCGCTTCGACGCGATCCACAGCGGCACCCTGCGCCGCGCGCGCTTCGGCGAGCTGGCGATCGAAGGCAAGGGCCACGGCACCGTGGGCTTCCTCAAGCAGTTGCGCGGCGGGCCGTCGGAACTGTTCCCGTCGCAGATCGTGTTCGACGACGCCAGCGTGCGCTACGGCAAGCGCCAGATCGCCGACCAGGCGCACGTGGACGCGCGCTTCTCGTTCCCGCGCCACTACCGGGCGCAGGCGCCGGGCCGGCAGAAACTGGGCATCACCGACCTGGCGCTGCAGCTGCACGGGCGCAGCGTGGCGCTGCGCATCGACACGGCCGGCGGCCAGACCCGGCTGAGCACCGAACCCGGGCTCGGCCATGTGGAGGCGAGCCTGCGCATGCGGCGCGGTGAGCTGCAGCCGGGCAGCAAGCTCAACTGGCGGGTGCCGCTGCATGCCGGCGTCGGCGCCACCGATCGCGGCGTGCTGGCGCTGCTGCTCGACGTGGATCGCGACGTCCGGCTGCGCGCGCGCCTGCCCGGCCAGGTCGATCCGCGCAGCATGATCGATGCCGACCTGCGCATCGCCGGGCGCAGCATTCCCTTCGCCGACCCGGCGGCGCTGCTGCCGCGCCTGTCCGGCACGCTGCAGGGCCGCTGGCATTTCGAATCGCTGAACTGGATCAGCGACCTGCTGGTGCGCAAACCGTGGTTCCGGCTCGCCGGCGGCGGTGACGTGTCTGCCGACCTGCGCCTGGCCGATGGCGCGCTGCAGCCGGGCAGCCGCCTCGACGTGCCCGACGTGCAGGCCGTGGCCGACGTGATGCGCGTGCGCATCCGCGGCCAGGCGCAGGCGGTCGGCCGCATCGTCGGTAGCGCCGCGCGGCCGCGCACGCAGATGAACGTGCGCATGCATACCTTCGCGCTGACGCCGGTGGGCGAACCCAAGGCGGTGTTCGTGCAGGGCGAGAACCTGCGCCTGGACCTGGACGGCGACGGCACGCTGGCGACGCTGCACGACTCGCTGCAGGCGCGCCTGCGCTTCGACGACGCGCGCGTGCCCGACCTGCGCGCCTACAACCGCTACCTGCCGGCATCGCAGGTGCGCGTACTCGGCGGCAGCGGCTCGCTCAGCGGCGACCTGCGCCTGGATGCGGCCGGCCAGGTCGGCGCCGGCAACGTGCGCCTGCAAGGCCGCCAGGCGCAGCTGCAGGCCGCCGGGCTGGCGCTGGTGGGCGACCTGGACCTGGACGCGCAGCTGCGGCGCGCGCAGCTGCACGACAAACGCTTCGACCTGAGCGGCAGCACGCTGCGCCTGCAGGGCGTGCGCTACGGCGATGCGCCGAAGCAGCGCGACTGGTGGGCCACGCTGCGCGTCCCGCGCGGCCGCATCGCCGCCGAGCCGGCCAGACAGGCCGATGCGCAGCTGCAGATCCAGATGCGCGACGCCGGCCCGGTGCTGGCGGTGTTCGCGCAGCGCAGCGATGCGCCGGCGTGGCTGCTCAAGCTGGCCGATGCCGGGCAACTGGATGCGAGCGGCCAGCTGCGCTGGCGCAAGGATGCGCTGTGGCTGGATCGCCTGTCCGCGGAAAACCGGCGCGTGTCGCTGCGCGCGCGCCTGCGCGTCGGCGACGCCGGCACCCAGGGCGACCTGTACGCGCGCTGGGGCGTGCTCGGCGTCGGCGTGGCGCTGCGCGGCGAACAGCGGCAATGGCATCTGCTCAACGCGCGCGAGTGGTACGAGCAACAGCCGGCGTGGTTGCCGGACAGCGCGGCGCCGGCGTCTTCGGCGCCGTGAGCGGCCGCGGGTGCCATCGCCTCACATTGCCATGCAAACGTGCGGCCGGGCATGCCTCGCGCCGCCGTTGCGCTCCGCCGAGCCGCCTCGATCTCGTTTCACGGCGCGCCTTGGCACAGCGCACGCGCGACGCGATCGTTCCTCTGCAGGCGCAGCGTTCAAATCCCACTGGGAGATCGCCAACGGGCAGTCAGGACCATCCGTCGCGACGCGCGAGATCGACGAAGCACGGTCATGACCGATCCACTATCCGCCGCCCAGTTGGCGGCGCGCTCGGTGCAACGATTGCGCGTCGTCGCGTCGCCGCGCTGGTAGCGCTTCTCTGCGCTTGCCCGGATGGCAGCTGCTCGGTACCAACATCATCCGTTGCCGTGCAAGATCGGCCAGGCAGCCATGACGACCGCGCAATCTGCCGCCAAGCCGTGGAGCGCTCGGGACCATTGCGTATCCGCCACGCCACGCGTGGTGCTTTACCTGTGAAACACCCGCTCGCCGCATAATGCATCGCAGCAGAATGTACCGCCCGGTATCGTTTTGCACTGCAGCGTGCAATGTTCAAAAAAAGCGCCCAAGATCGCCCTGCATCCCGACGTGGGGGAGGGAGCAAGGCCCGCTGGCAGTTCGCTGCAAGCGGGCTTTTTTTTGCCTTTCGATTCACAAGGCAATGCCTGGCCGGGGTGCTGCATGCCGCCGGCGCTCACGCGTTCGTCCCGGCGCGATGTGCCCGCGCCCCTGTCTGCAGGCGCGCCGGGATGCCAGAATCGGCCGATGCCCGCGCCTTCCTTCGTGGTTCCCGACACCCTGCAGCCCTTGCTCGAACGCAGTCTGGCGCGCCTGCGCCAGGCCGTGGCCGCGCAGCCCTGGCCGACCCGGCCGCAGTTCGAGACCGACCTGGCCTGCGCGCTGCTGACCAGCGATTTCCTGCTCGACACGCTGTGCCGGCAGCCGGCGTTGCTGGCGCACCTGGCGCAGCCCGATCCGCCGCCGCTGCCGGTGCCGCAGCTGGATCCGGCGCAACCGGCGCAATGGCCGACGCAACTGCGCCGCTACCGTGCCGCCGCTTCCGCGCGGCTGGTGTGGCGCGACGTGCTGGGCCTGGACGACGTCGACGCGACCCTGGCCGGCAGCACGCAACTGGCCGAGGCCTGCCTGGGCCTGGCGCTGCAGGCGCTGGAAGGCGAGTTCGCCACGCGCCACGGCGTGGTCCGCGCCGCCGACGGCAGCGTGCAGCGGCTGGTGGTGTTCGGCCTGGGCAAGCTTGGCGGCGGCGAACTGAATTTTTCCTCGGACGTGGACCTGGTCTACGCCTATCCGCAGGGCGGCGAGTCCGACGGCGCGCGCCCGCTCGCCGCCGAGGAGTATTTCGCCCGCCTCGGCCAGCGCCTGGCGCGGCTGCTGGACGACACCACCGCCGACGGTTTCTCGCACCGCGTGGACCTGCGCCTGCGCCCGTTCGGCAGCGCCGGGCGGGTGGCGCTGTCGTTCGCCGGCATGGACCAGTATTTCCAGCGCGAGGGCCGCGACTGGGAACGCTATGCGTGGCTGAAGGCGCGCGCGGTGGCCGGCGACGTCGCCGCCGGCGAGGACTGGCTGCAGACGCTGCGCCCGTTCGTGTACCGGCGCTACCTGGACTTCACAGCGCTCGACGGACTGCGCGAGATGAAGGCGGCGATCACCGCCGAAGTCGCGCGCCGCGACCGCCTGGACGACATCAAGCGCGGCCCTGGCGGCATCCGCGAGATCGAATTCCTGGTGCAGTCGCTGCAGCTGATCCGCGGCGGCCGCGAGCCGGCGCTGCGCGAGCGCCGCCTGCTGCCGGCGCTGCAGGCGCTGGTCGCCGGCGGCCAGGTCGCGGCCGAGGACGGCGCGGCGCTGGCGCAGGCGTATCGGTTCCTGCGCCAGGTCGAGAACCGCCTGCAGATGCTGCGCGACGCGCAGACCCACGCGCTGCCCGAAGACGCGCTGGACCGCGCGCGCATCGCGCTCGGCCTGGGCTACGCCGATTGGGCGCAGCTGTACGCGGCGCTGCAGGTGCAGCGTGATCGCGTCGCGGCCGAGTTCGCCGAGTTGCTGGCACCGCGCGTGCAGGCGGTGGCGCCGGATGCGCTGGCCAGCTATTGGCGCGGCCTGCCGCACGAGGCCGGCGCGCAGGTGCTGGCCGCGGCCGGCTTCGCCGATGCCGACGGCGCCGACCAGGCGCTGCGCGGTTTCGTGCAGTCGCTGGGCGTGCGCACGCTGTCGGACGCGGCGCGTGCGCGCCTGGATCGGGTGCTGCCGGCGCTGCTGCACGCCGCTGCGCGCTCGCCGCAGGCCGATGCCGCGCTGCACCGCGTGCTTGGCCTGCTGCAGGCGATCCTGCGCCGCGCCAGCTACCTGGCGCTGCTCGACGAACAGCCCAGCGCGCTGGCGCGGCTGGTCGACGTGCTCGCGCGCAGCGCGTTCCTGTCCGAACGCTTGGCCGCGTATCCGCTGCTGCTCGACGAACTGCTCGACAGCCGGGTCGCCGGGCCGATGCCGGATGCGGCCGCGATGCGGCGGCTGTGCGACAGCGCGGTGGCTGCCGCCGGCGACGACGCGGAAGCCGCGTTGCGCGGCCTCAACGAAGCGCGCCAGGCCTTGAGTTTCCGCATCGCGCTGGCCGCGCTGGACCGGCGACAGCCGGCGGTGCGCAGCGCCCGCCAGCTCGCGCAGCTGGCCGAAGGCGTGGTGCTCACGGTGCTGCGCCTGGCCCGCGCCGAGCTGGTCGCGGCGCATGGGCAAGTGCCCGGCGGCAGCTTCGCGATCGTCGGCTACGGCAGCCTCGGCGGCATCGAACTGGGCATCGGCTCGGACCTGGACCTGGTGTTCCTGTACGACCACGCCGCCGGCGTGGAGGCCTCCGACGGCGCGCGCCCGCTGGAGAGCGGGCGCTGGTTCGCGCGGCTGGCGCAGAAGGTGATCGCCCTGCTCGGCGCGGTCACCGGCGGCGGGCGCCTGTACGACATCGACGTGCGCCTGCGCCCGGACGGCGGCAAGGGTGCGCTGGTGTCGTCGCTGGCCAGCTACACCGAATACCAGCGCGAGCGGGCCTGGACCTGGGAGCACCAGGCGCTGGTGCGCGCGCGCGGCGTGGCCGGCGATGCCGCGTTGCTGCACCGCTTCGAGCAGGTGCGCGCGCAGACCCTGGCGCGCCCGCGCGAGGCGACGCAGTTGCGCGAGGAAGTGCTGAAGATGCGCGCGCGCATGCGCGCCGAACTGGACCGCAGCGATGCGGCGCGTTTCGATCTCAAGCAGGGCGCCGGCGGCCTGGTCGACCTGGAATTCCTGCTGCAGGCCGGGGTGCTGCTCGGCGCCGCGCAGCATCCGGAACTGGCGCAGCCGCGCGACACCCCGGCGCTGATCGACGCGCTGGCGACGACGGCGTGGTTCGATGCGCCCACCGCCGCCGCGCTGCGCGACGCGCATGCGACGCTGGTCGACGCCGGCCTGGCCTGCACGCTGGACCGCCGCCCGCGGCTGACCGCGAGCACGGAGGCGATCGCGCGCGCGCGCGCGGCGATCACTGCCGCGGCGCAGGCCAAGGGGCTGGCGTTCGAGCCGGGGCGCAGCGGGTCATAGGCCTTGCGTGTGGCTGGCTGATCGCGCGCCGATCGTGCAGCGCGGCTGGGCGCGGCCGCCGCGGCGTGGGCGGGGACAACGGCGCGGTTGATGGTGCGGCAACCCGGGACCTGATCGCGCCTGGACGTTTCCGCCTACTGCCGCCGCATGCGCGTGGCCGGCGCGTCGACCGCGGCCGGCGGCGCCGTGCGCCACAGCAGCGCGCGGAACGGCGCCAGCAGGAACACGCCGATGCCCAGCTTCACCGCCAGGTCGCCAGCGGCCCAGCTGACCCACGGCAGCGCCGAGCCGGCGAAGGCGATCGACCAGAAGATCGCGGTGTCCAGCGTCGCGCTGCAGGTGGTGGCGACGATCGGCGCGCGCCACCAGCGGCCGCGGCGCAGGCGGTCGAACACGGTGATATCCAGCAGCTGCGCGGCGATGAACGCCAGGCACGAGGCGGCGGCGATGCGCGGGGTGGCGATCCAGATCGACAGCAGCACCGCCAGCGCAAAGCCGCACCACGCCACGCGCCGCGCCGCGCGCGGACCGAAGCGGCGATTGATCAGGTTGCTGACCAGGAACGCGACTGGATAGCTGAAGGCGCCCCAGGTCAGCCAGTCGTTGATCGGGAACTGCACCAGCACGTTCGACAGCAACACCACCGCGCCCATCGCCAGCACCGCCAGCAGCAGGGCGCGCGGGGTCAACGCGGCGAACGCGGAGGGCGGCGAGGAAGAAGGCGGATGCACGGAGGCGGCGCTGCAGACGGGACGAAGCGCCGCATTATCGCGATGCCGAGGCGCGGCGGCCAGCGCCGCATGCCGACGCTTTTACAGAAGAGGCTGGTGCTGCTTTTTTGTGGGAGCGACTTCAGTCGCGACGGCTCTACCGGGAAGGCCTGTCGCGACTGAAGTCGCTCCCACAAGGATGGCGGGTAGTCGGGAAATGCCCGGGCGTTTGCACGGTACCGCCGTGCCATCCTTGCCACATACCCTGTGCGCCCTGTAGGAGCGGCTTCAGCCGCGACCGGGCATTACCGGGAAAGGCGCCGGTCGCGGCTGAAGCCGCTCCTACAAAAGGTACAGGCGCTGCTTTTTGTGGGAGCGACTTCAGTCGCGACGGGCTCTACCGGGAAGGCCTGTCGCGACTGAAGTCGCTCCCACACGATGGCTGGTGACGCCTGCAGAACGCGCTTCAGCGCTCGCGCGACACTGCCGTCCCGTCCACCGCCGCGCGCCCCACGGCCGGGTCGTCGGTGAAGAAGCCATCGACGCCCGCCGCCAGGAACGCGCGCATCTCGGCGAGGCTGCCGTCCGCGTTCACCGCCGCCGGGCCGCGCGCATCCTGCAGCCGCTTGGGCAGGAAATGGTTCTCCGGACGGAACGTATACGGCACCACCTGCAGCCCGGCCGCATGCGCGTCGGCGACGAAGGCGGTGGGCTTGGCCAGCGCGCCGTCGGCATCGACCGGGATGATGGCGCGCAAGCCGGGACTGACCAGCTGCGCATACCTGGCGATGTCGCGCAGGCCCTGCGCGCTGCCCATCTGCGCATAGGTCGGGCCGTCGCGCAGCTGGTCGCCGGGACGCTCCTTCGGATCGCCCAGCAACTGCACCAGGCGCACGTTCGAATGGGTGTCGCCGAGCTTGCCGTGCAGGTAGCGCAGGTTGCCGATCTCGAACGACTGCACCACCACCGGCGCGCGGCGCGTGTACGCATGCGCGTCCAGCGCGGCCAGCACCTTGTCCTCCATCGCCAGGCCCAGCGACTGGAAGTAGGTGCCGTGCTTGATCTCCGGGATCAGCCCGATCGGGCGCCCGCGCGTGGCCGCTTCGGCCGCAGCGAAATCGATGATCTCGTCGAAGGTGAGCAGCTGGAACTGGCCGTCGAAGGCGGTGCCGCGCAGTTGCGGCAGGCGTTCGCGCGCGCGCAGCGTCTTCAGCTCGGCCAGGGTGAAGTCCTCGGTGAACCAGCCCTCCACGCGCTGCCCGTCGATCTGCTTGACCGCCCTGCGCGCGGCGAACTCCGGATGCGCGGCGACGTCGGTGGTGGCGCCGATCTCGTTCTCGTGGCGTGCCACGAGAACGCCGTCCTTGCTCGACACCAGGTCCGGCTCGATGTAGTCGGCGCCGTCGGCGATCGCCTTGGCATACGCGGCCAGCGTGTGCTCCGGACGCAGCGCGCTGGCGCCGCGGTGTCCGATCACCAGCGGCTTGCCGTTACCCGGTGCCGCGGCCTCGGCCGCGGCGGTCAGCGGCGACAGCGCCATCGAAACTCCCAGCAGCCAGACCATCGGCTTCATCATCGCATGCGCTCCTTGGCGGGTGGGGGCAGGATGCGCGCGTTCAGAAGCGCGCGTCCAGGGTCAGGAACACCTGCCGCGGCGCGCTGGCGTGGAACGCCAGCGAACGCCCGTTCGGATCGCTGTTGCTGAAGGCGGTGAGGTTGGAGGCGTAGCGCTTGTCGGTCAGGTTGGTCACGTTCAACGACAGCTTCAGGTCCTGCAGGAACGACACCGCGCCGAAGTCGTAGCCGGTGCCCGCGTCGAACGCGGTATAGCCGCCGAAGCCCTGGTCGTTGGTATAGGTGTAGTAGCGCTGGCCGGTGTACTTGCCGCGCAGGTTCGCGTTCCAGCCGTTGTAGTTCCAGCTGATCTCGCTGGTGAACATGCGCTTGGGCGTGTCCACCGTGTACTTGCCGGCGGTGGGGATGGTCACGCCGTTCTGCACATAGTTGTCGTCGTAGGTGGAGCGGTTGACCGAGGCCGAGTTGTACCACTGCAGGTGCGCGGTCGGCTTCCAGATGAAGGTCAGCTCGCCGCCGCGGCTGCTGACCGAGCCGACGTTGAAGAAGCGCGTGGTGCACGCCGGGGTGGTGCCCTGCTGGATGCTCGGGCAGGGGTTGAGCGAGAGCAGGCGGTTGTCGAAGGTGACGTCGTAGCCGACCAGCGAGGCTTCGAACGTGTCGCGCACCAGGCGGTAGCCGGCCTCGAAGGTCTTGGACTTCTCCGGCTCCAGCGCGCCGGCGCTGGCGTCGAACGAGGCCTGCGTGACCAGCAGCGGGCCGCCGGCGCCGCCGCCCTGGAACGCGGCGATGTTCTCGGCATAGGAGGCGAATACTTCCTGCCCCTCGGCCAGGCGGTAGCTCACGCCCGCCTGCGGCAGCAGCGCCTCGCTGGCCTTCAGCCTGCCGTTGGCGACCGGCGCTTCGACCGCGATCCCCGGGGTCTCGCGCGCGGTCATCGTGGTGTGCGGGCTCTTCACGCCCAGGTCCAGGGTCAGGCGCTCGTCGAGCAGCTTGAAGGTGCCCTGCAGGTAGGCCTGCTTGGTGGTGATCACGTAGTCCTGCGAGAACAGCCGGCGGTCCGGACCGCTGAGGAACAGGTCATCGTTGATCGGGCCGTCGATCCAGTAGAAGTTGCGCTCCACGTGGTGCTTGTTGCGCTCGTACCACACGCCCGCTTCCAGGTGGTGCGGGCCCAGGTCCCAGCCCAGCGAGGCGATGCCGCCGGTGCGGTTGATCGTGTAGTTGGTGCTGCGGATCGAGATCGGCAGCGCCTGCGGCGTGCCCGGGTTCGAGGCCTGGCCCGGCGACCACCAGTGGCCCTGGCCTTCGTTCTCGTGGTGGTAGACCTGGGTGTGCACGCTCACCGTGTCTGAGGGCTGGAAGTCGCCCGCGAGGTAGTACAGGTCGTCGTTGCGCAGCGCGCGGCTCTGGTAGTACGCATCGTCGATGTTGTCCACGCCGCCGCTGTAAGCGCAGCGGCTGGGATCGCGGGTGGCCGGCGCGCAATAGGCCGCGGCCAGCGCGCGCTGCCAGTCCGGCGCGTACAGGTTCCAGTCCCAGCCCAGGCCGCGGCGCATGCCGCTCTTGGACAGGTAGGCGTAGTCGGCCTGCGAGGTGCGCGAGGTGTCGACGAAGGCGGTGATCTTGCCGCCGTCGAACTGGTACACGCCCTTGCCGTTGAACTGCGCGGTGCTGGTCGGCGAGTCCGGCTTGGCCCACATGTCGGCGCTGGCGTAGATGCCGGACAGGTAGGCGGAGAAGCCGTTGTGCTCGCCGGTGTCCAGGCGCAGGTAGGTGCGGCGGTTGGCGTCCGAGCCCACGGTCTGCGACAGGCGCACGCCGGTCTCGGTGGCCGGATCGTCGGAGAAGTACTGCACGGTGCCGCCGAGGTTGCTGGTGGAGGCGGTGCCCAGGCTGCCGATGCCCGAGGCCAGCTCCACGCCGCCGAAGTTCTCGGCGATCAGCGCGCGGCTGATGTTCAGTCCGTTGTAGTTGCCGTAGGCGTTGTCGCCCAGCGGCAGGCCGTCGAGCGTGTAGCCCAGGCGCGTGCCGTTGAAGCCGCGCAGGCTCACCGTCTGCGATTCCTCGTTGGCGCCGAACGCGTCGTTGGACTGCACGTTGACCCCGGGAATGCGGTTGAGCAGCTTCTGGATGCTGGTGCCCGGCGGCAGCACCGGCACGTCCTGGCGGGTGATGCGCTGCACCTGGCGGGTCTCGCCCTGGCCGATCACCGAGACCGCGTCCAACTGCTGCACCGCGCTATCGGCGCCTGTCTCGGTCGCGGTGGCGCCGGCGGGGGCCGGATCGGCGGCTGCGGCGTGGGTGGCGAGGGACGACAGCACGAGCGCCAGCGCGGCGGCGAGCGGGTAGGGACGGGGCATCGGGAATTCCATGGCAACGGGGGAGGTGGGAACGGCCGGCGCATGACGCGTTCGCGAAAACAGCAGCGGGCGCGTGGGCGGCGCAGATTCCAGGTGCCAGGGTGTTGCCGAACTGTTAACGGCAGATGCAACGACGCTGACACTGCGATGACAATGTCCGCGAGTGCGACAGCGTTTGCCGTCTGCGCGGCGAGCGTGCGGATTTGTTTTGCGGTGGCGAGGCGCATGCCGTCTGGCGTGGAGCGACACGGCGAGTGGCGGAGATCGCGTTTGCGCCACTGTCGCGGCCGATGGCCGTGCTGCACATACCTAGCGCTGGCAGGGGCCTTTGTAGGAGCGGCTTCAGCCGCGACGCTTTTCTCGGCTCGATCGATCGGACCGTTTCATTCTCCTGTCGCGGCTGAAGCCGCTCCTACAGAGGCACTTGGCGATGCATGGCCCAAGGTGCCGTGAAATCCTTCCCACAGGGCGCCCAGGCGCTGCCGGGAGCCATGGAGTCCCATGTGGCCCTCTGTGGGAGCGACTTCAGTCGCGACGAGCGCAGCGATGAACCTTGCGGCTTCCCAAAAGCCGGGATGTCATGAAAGACGACGAGCGCTCTCCTGCAGCACCCAACGTGCTGGCCGCAAGCGCCTAAGGGAGCGAGCTCGGGCAACCTCGAACGATCAGTTGCGAAGAACGAAATGGCGAACCTGACGGCCCGGCCATCCGGGCTGATCCTGACACGCGGCAAGAGCGCTTCTACAGGTTGCCTGACGCAGCGCGCGTGCACACCTGCACCGATGTTCCGCCGCAGTCGAATGGACCGGCGCTACCTGCCATCCAACCCCAGCAGCACACGGACCTGCGCCGCAATGCGCGCAGTCTCCCGCAGCGGCGCGCACGCGCCGCCGCCTTCGGCCAATGCCTCCTCCCCGCCCAGGCGTCCTCGCGCGCGCAGCGCCGCATGGAAGTCGCGCGCCCGGCCGCGCGCCGATGCCGGCATCGCCACGCTCACCGGTACCCGCGTCGCGCAGGCCTCCGACAGCAGGTTCACCGAATCGGGCGTGCAGACGATGCGTTCGGCCCAGCCCAGCAGGCCGGCATATGGATTCGGGCCATCGTCCTCGCCGCACCAGATCGCTCCCGGCACGCCGGCGAACGCGCTGCGCAATGCGGCGGCGACCGCCGGCGGCGTGCGCCGCGAAGTGCTGGCGAGCACGCTGCCGCCGCTGTCGCGCAACTGTGCGGCGATGTGCCGGAACAGCGCCGCCGCCGCATCGGCGGTCCACGGCGCCAGCGCGGCGGGCCCGCCGACCAGCAGCGCGGTGCGTGGCGACGGCAGCGCGCCGAACGCCGGGAACGCCGCGCGTCCGGCCGCCAGCCAGGCATCGTCGACCGGATGCAGGCTGCCGAGCAGGGTCAGCACGTTGTCGCCACGCAGGCGATCGTGCTCGGGCACCACCACCACGTCCCAGTGCCGCGGCGGCAGGCGCGGATCCAGCACCTGCACCACGCGGCTGCCGCGTGCGCGCAGCAATCGCGTCGCCAGCGCCGCCTGGCGGCCGCAGCCGATCGCCAGTGCCGGCGGTTGCCGCAGCAGGTCGGCGAAGCCGCGGCCGTAGGCGTGCGCCGCGCCGGGCAGCAGCCGCCGCGGCGCCAGCCAGCGCCAGGGCATGTGCGGGTGCAACACCAGCGCCGCGGCCGGAATTGGCGCTGGTGCGGCCAGCGCAGCGGCCAGCGCTTCGGCCTGGCGCGCGTTGCCGGCACGGCCATCGCTAATCGCCCAGGGCGCGCCCGATCGTTTCACGTTTGGTAGTAATCCGTTGCATTGCGGCTGGGTGTTGCGGCTATCGTGCCACTCTACACTGGCCGCCTTGCACCGGGACCGCTCACCATGGGCGGCCGGTGTCCCACTGACGAAAGGAACTCCCGCATGTCCGACGCCCTGCAAGACGCTGCCCTGGATCAGTTGTTCCGTACCGCCCGCACCCAGAACGCCTTCCGCGACACCCCGGTCGGCGAGGACACCCTGCGCGCCCTGTACGACCTGCTGAAGTGGGGCCCGACCGCGGCCAACGCCAGCCCGGCGCGCTTCGTGTTCGTGACCTCGGCCGCGGGCAAGGAGAAGCTCAAGCCCACGCTGTCCGAAGGCAACCTGGCCAAGACCATGGCCGCGCCGGTCACCGTGATCGTCGCCCACGACGAGGACTTCCACGAGAAGCTGCCGTACCTGTTCCCGCACGCCGACGCCAAGAGCTGGTTCGACGGCCCGCGCGAAGGCCGCCGCGAGTCGGCGTTCCGCAACGGCACGCTGCAGGGCGCCTACCTGATCCTGGCCGCGCGTTCGCTGGGCCTGGATGCCGGCCCGATGTCCGGCTTCGACAACGCCAAGGTCGATGCGGCGTTCTTCGCCGGCACCGCGATCAAGTCCAACTTCCTGGTCAACCTCGGCTACGGCGATCCCACCGGCCTGTTCCCGCGCCTGCCGCGGCTGAGTTTCGACGAGGCTGCGCGCATCGAGTAAGCCGCACCGTTTTCGCTGCACCCTCACGCCGTTGTGCCTGCGCTTGCCGCAGTTTCTCCCAACCACCGATTTCCCAGGAGCTCTACGCCCATGAACAAGACCCGCAAACTGCTGCTCCCGCTCGCCCTGGCGCTGGCCGTCGTCGTGGCCCAGCCGGCCACCACCGCCTTCGCCGCGCCGGCCGCTGCGGCCGCCACCGCGATCAAGGGCACCACCGGCACCTACAAGCTGGACCCGAGCCACACCGACGTGCTGGTGCAGTGGAACCACCTCGGCTTCTCCAACCCCACCGCGCACTTCGGCGACGTCGACGGCACCCTGGTCTACAACGCCGAGAACGTGGGCAAGTCCAGCGTCCAGGTGACCTTGCCGCTGTCGGGCCTCAACAGCTTCACCGCCAAGTTCGACGAGCACCTGAAGAGCGGCGATTTCTTCGACGCCGCCAAGTTCCCGACCGCCACCTTCAAGAGCACCAAGGTGAGCGCGGCCGGCACCAACAAGCTGAGCGTGGCCGGCGACCTGACCGTCAAGGGCGTCACCAAGCCTGTGGTGCTGGCGGTGACCCTCAACGGCGCCGGTCAGCACCCGATGAAGAAGGTGCCGGCGCTGGGCTTCGACGCCACCACCACGATCAAGCGCAGCGATTTCGGCCTGGGCGCGTACGTGCCCAACGTCAGCGACGAGGTCAAGATCCGCATCACCACCGAGGCGCTGCAGGACGCGAAGTAAGCCTGCGCGCTGCGGTGACGGCCTGATATCGGCCGTCGTCCTGGAGTCGAAACGCCCGCCGCTCGGCGGGCGTTTTCGTTTGCGCTGGCGTGTGGATGGGCACCACGGGGTCGAACGCGACATGGGTGGTGGCGAGCGGTGCCACGCGCGTTTCGACTGGCTGCAGTCGGGACTGAAGTCCCTCCCGCAAAGGGAGCGTCGCGGCTGAAGCCGCTCCTACAGTGGTTTAGCGGGTGAGCATCCATTGTGTGGGAGGGACTTCAGTCCCGATGCGCGACACCAGGCTCCGCATTGCTACGCGCTTGTGTAGGAGCGGCTTCAGCCGCGACCGGGGAAATGAACCCATCGGATCGGATGCGCCAAGAAAAAGCGTCGCGGCTGAAGCCGCTCCTACAGTTTTTCCCGCAGGGATGGCAAACGACAGCATCCACAGCGAGCGCTCAAGCGCAGCGCGCGCCATCGCGCAAGTTCATGCCTCTTCTTCCTCGCGCCCCGACTTCCAATACCCGGTTGCGCGGACCCACTCCTTGGGCGCGTTGAGGCGGCCTTCGACGAACTTGCGCATCATCCGCGCGCGGGCCGATTCGCAGGCGATCCAGTAGAACGCGTCGCCGTCCGGGGGCTCGAAATCGCGCAGCGCGTCTTCCAGCAGTTGGCTGCCGAGCACCGGCACGCCGTTGCGTTCCAGCCAGGTGATGCTGACCTGCGCGCGCGAGGCCAGCGCCTGGCGGTCGGCGAAGCCGGGGATCTCGATCAGCGCCTGCACCTGCGCGCCGGCCGGCAGTTCTTCCAGCCAGCGGCCGATCGCCGGCAGCGCGGTCTCGTCGCCGATCAGCACGTAGGCGTCGTAGTCGTCGGCCGCGACGAACGAGCCGCGCGGGCCGCCGACCACCAGCGGGTCGCCCGGGTTGGCGCGCGCCGCCCAGCGGCATGCAGGGCCGTCGCCGTGCAGCACGAAATCCAGGGTCAGCTCCTGCGCCGCGGCGTCGTAGTGGCGCGGGGTGTAGTCGCGCGCCGGCGAGGGCGCGGCGCCGGTGGGGTAGACCGGGCCGTTGTCGGTCATCGTGGGCAGCACGAACGCGCCGTCGGCGTTGGGGAAGAACAGCTTGACGTGATCGTCGGGCCCGGCGCTGACGAAGCCGTCCAGGTCCGGGCCGCCGACCACGATGCGGCGCATGTGCGGGGTCAGCGGCTGGGTGCGCAGCACCTGCAGGTGGCGCATCTTCAGCGGATGGCGCAGCAGGCGGTTCTGATGGGGGTTCATGCGAAATCCTCGAAGAGAAAGGAAGCGGCGCGCGGCGCCTGCGGACACGGAGACGCGGTGGCGGCGATGCGCGGGCAGGGCTCAGTCATCGCCGCGCTCCATGCCGTCGGCGGCCTGCGCCAGCAACTGCGCGACGCGGGCGATCTCCGCCTCGGTCCAGCGGCCGTGGCGCGCCAGCAGCCCGTGCTTGATCCGGCGCATCGCCTCGCGCACCGGCGCCGGCACGTTGGCGCGCACCAGCGCGCGGGCGCTGTGGTGGGTGCGCTCCACGGCCGCGTCCAGGTGCGCGCGCTGCGCCTGCACGAAGGCGCGGCCATCGGCGGTGATCGCGTAGCGCTTGCGCGCCGCACCGGCGTCGGCCTGCACCAGGCCCTGCGCCTCCAGCTGCGCCAGGGTCGGGTAGACGGTGCCGGCGCTGGGCGTGTACAGCCCATGGAACAGGTCGGCGACCGCGCGGATCAGCTCGTAGCCGTGGCGCGGCTGGGTCTCGATCATCGCCAGCAGCAGCAGGCGCAGGTCGCCATGGCCGAGCGGGCGCCCGCCACGCCCGCCGCTGCGGCCATGCGCGCCGCGGCCGGGGCTGTCCTCGTCGAACAGGCGGTGCGGGTGGCGGTGGCCGGGGTCGGTTGGGCGAGGCATCGTTTCGATATGTCGAAGTGTCGCAAAACGATATATCGAATCTAGGTCGTGGACAAGGCGGTGCCGGGTGCGCGGGCGAATGGAGTGGGTGATCGTTCAGCGGTGCCGCTCGCCGATGCGCGTGGGTTGAGGTTGGTCGCGTCGCGACTGAAGTCGCTCCCACAAGAAGGTCGGCGCCGCCCTGGACGGCGCGCTTCCCGCCGAACGCGCGGCGCCGATCCTGGCCATGATTCAGGCGCGGGCCGGAAGCGCTATCCGAAGTGCTAAATGCTATCGGAAGTGCTATCGAAGGAGGGGCTGCCTGCCGCCTTGCGAGAGGCGGTGCGATGCCGCCCGGCTAGCGCAGCCTTTGTGGGAGCGGCTTCAGTCGCGACGCGGGATGGGCGAGAGCCGGGCTTCGGAAGCGTCGGGACGGACACCGAAATGGGCAAGTGCCCCTCCTGCAGTTCATCCAGCGAGCCGCTGGCGGAGCCCCTGTAGGAGCGGCTTCAGCCGCGACGAGCGGAGCCGACCGCTTTCCCGGCTTCAGATGCGGCCAGGACCAGAATCCTTGCGCGACGCCGCACGCAGCGATCGGCATGCCCATTGTGGGAGCGACCCCAGTCGCGACGCGGGATAGGGCAAGAGCCGGGCTTCGGAAGCGTCGGGAGGGATACCGAAATGGGCAAGTGCTTCCTCCTGCAGTTCATCCAGCGAGCCGCTGGCGGAGCCCTGTAGGAGCGGCTTCAGCCGCGACGAGCGGAGCCATCCTGTCTGGCGGCTTCGGATGCGGTCAGGGTCGAAGCCTCTGTACGCCGCCACGCGCCGATAATCCGAATGCCCCTTGTGGGAGCGACTTCAGTCGCGACGCGGGGAGGGGTCAGTGGCCGGCTTCGGATCCAGTCGGGGCTGAAGCCCCTCCTACAGTGAAGCTAGCCTGCAGCGCGAACCCCCGAACCCCCGAACCCCCGAACCCCCGAACCCTCGCATCCGCGCCAAACCCCAGACCCCAGACCCCAGACCCCGAATCCCAAGTCCCAAGTCCCAAGTCCCAAGTTCCGAGTTCCGAGTTCCGAGAAAACCCCATCACCCCCCATCCCCCTCCTCAAGCACCCTGCGCTGCATCTCATCCAGGTAATCGTCCAGCTCCTGCACCGAGGTGAAGATCTCGTTCACCGGTACCGCCTTGACCACGTCGAACACCTTGCGGATCTGCGGTTGCGGGTTGACCACCAGCACGCGGCCCTCGCGCGTGGCCAGCACCTTGCGCGCCTTGAAGATCGAGCGGATGCCGGCGCTGCTGATGTAGTCCAGGTGCGACAGGTCCAGCACCAACGTGGTGATCGGCGTGGCCAGCAGCGGCGCCAGCGCCTCGTCCAGCGCCTGGTAGGTGTGCGTGTCCAGGCGCCCGCTGAGGGTGATGCGCTGGCGCTTGTCCTGCGCGGGGTCGATCTGCAGGCTCAACGTGGTCATGCGGGGAACTCCTGGGGGATGGGGCCGAAGGGCTGCAGCAAGGTGATGCGCACGACGTTGCGGCCGGCGTCGTGGCGGTAGTCGATGTGGTCGGCGAGTTGCCGCACCAGGTGCAGGCCGAGGCCGCCGATCGGGCGCTCGGCGATGTCCGCGTCCAGGTCCGGCGGCGGCGCGCTGCGCAGGTCGAAGGCCGGGCCGCTGTCGTGGAATTCCAGCACCAGCGCGCCGCTCTCCACCTGCAAGGTCACTTCCACCGGCGGCTGCTCGCCGCTCAGGTGGCCGTGCTCGAGGGTGTTGCAGGCCAGTTCCTCCACGATCAGCCGTGCCCGGCTCACGTGCTCCCAGGTCACGCCGTGGCGCAGCAGCGCCGCCTCCAGCGTGTCGCTCAGCTGCGCCAGCGTGTCCAGCGCCGGCGCCATCTGCAGCCGCAGTTTCATGTCGCTCCCTCCCGTGTCGGGTCCTGGCGCAGACGTATCGCCAGCAGGGTAATGTCGTCGGACTGCGGTGCGCCCGCGGTGAACGCGTGCACGTCGGCCAGCACCCGCGCGCACTGCGCCTGCGCGTCGATGCCGGGCTGCAGCGCGGCCAGCAGCCGCGCATCGCCGTAGGGCCGGTCGTGCGCGTCCATCGCCTCGGTGATGCCGTCGGTGTAGCTCAGCAGCGTGGCGCCGGCGGCCAGGCGCCCGCGCACCACCGGATAGCGGGTCTGCGGCTCGATCCCCAGCGGCGGTCCCGATTCCAGCGCCAGCAGCTGCACCTGGCCGTCGGCGCCGAGCAGCGCCGGCGGCTCGTGCCCGGCGCTGGACAGCCAGTAGTCGCCGCTGTGCACGTCGATCAGCCCGCACAGCACGGTGGCGAACATGCAGGTGTCGTTACCTTCGACCATGCGCCTGGAGGCCGCGATCAGGATCGCGTCCGGCCGGTTGTGGCGGCGCGCGGCCACCTCCAGCACGGTCATCGCCCGCGCCATGAACAGCGCCGCCGGCACGCCCTTGTCGGATACGTCGCCGACCACGAACCACAGCAGCCCCGGCTCGGTCTCGAAGAACTGGTAGAAGTCGCCGCCGACCATCGTCGCCGGCTCCAGCAGCGCGTAGGTCTCCAGGTGCTTGTGCGCGCTGTCGAAGGTGCGCCCGCCGGGCAGCATCGCCTGCTGGATGTCGCGCGCGATCGACAGCTCGCTCTGCATCCGCTGCCGCGCCTGCGCCAGGGTGGCGATCTCCTCCAGCTGCAGCTTGATCGACCCGCGCGCGCGGTCGAAGGCGCGCGCCATCACCCCCACCTCGTCCTGCCGCTCCACGTGCCGCAGCGGGTAGTCGAACTCGCCCTGGCTGAAGTGCCCGGCCGAGTTGGTCAGGTCCTCGATCGGCCGCGCCAGCCGCGCGGTGTAGCCGCGCAGCAGCCACAGCCACAGCAGCAGCGCGGTGCCGCCGCCCAGCCCCACCCACAGCGCGATGCGGTTGAGCCCGGCCACGATGTAGCGCTCGGACACGGTCAGCGCGAAGGTCCAGCCGGTGTCGCCGACCGCCGCGCTCTGGGTCAGGTAGCGCTCGCCGTCGGGCGCGGTGTGGGAAAAGCGCACCGGCGCATGCGCGGCCACCGCGCGGGCCAGCGGCGACAGGTCCGGCCGCGCCCGCGCCACGTGCGCCTCCAGGGTGCGGCGGAAGCGCAGCGCCGGGTCCGGATGCAGCACGAACAGCCCGTCCGGCGACAGCAGCATCGGCTGCAACCCGGCGCTGGCCGGCAGCTCGCCGACGATCGCCTGCAGCCGCTTCAGCGGCACGTCCACGCTGACCATGCCGATCGCGCGCGCCTGCGGGCCGTCGCCGGGCAGGCGCAGCGGCAGGTTGTAGGTGGTGAGGAAATCGCCGCCGGTGGAGGCGTCGCTGTACGGCTCGGACCACCACGGCGCCGGCGCCGCCAGCGTGCGCCGGTACCAGGGCATGCTGCGGTAGTCGAACCCCAGCGCCTCGGCCGGCTGCTCGATCACGCCGCTGCGCGTGCGCCGCAGGTGCCAGGCGAAGCCGCGGTCGTCGCCCTTCAGCGCGCCCGCCTCGATCACCAGCAGCGCCCCGGCGATGTCCGGGTCGCCCTCCAGCGTGGCGTGCAGCAGGTTGCGCAGGTTGACCGGCTGCCGCCCCACCGCCGCCGCGCTGGCCGCCAGCGTGCGCCCGCTCACCTGCACCGACCCCAGCGTCGCGTCCAGGCTGCGCGCGGTCTGCTGGGTCAGCCCGGCCACCTCCTCGCGCGCATTGCGCACCACCACCTGGCGCGCGCCCAGGTAGAACAGCACCGCCAGGCCCAGCAGCAGCGCCACCTGGATCAGGCTGCCCCACAGCACCATGCGCGTGCGCAGGCTGTGCCGCCAGGCGACCGCTGGAGCGTCCTGCACTGAGGATGAGGCAACGATGGCGGCGCTCCGCGGGGGTCGCCGCGATCATAAGCGCAGCCGCGCCCGGCCGCGTAGCCATCCGCACGCGCCGGGGCGCCAATGTGACAGTCCGTTCCATACGCTGGCGTACGAGGTCCGGCGGGGCGGTTGCGCTACACTTGGAGGCTTCGAAAAACACATGCAATCGCGCGCGTGCGTGCGACCGACGGGAGCGCTATGAACTGGTTGAACGAGGTGCTGCAGAACGATCCGAACCCCACTGAGACCCAGGAGTGGATCGAATCGCTCAAGGCCGTCATCGATGTGGCGGGCCCCGAGCGCGCGCATCAGCTGCTGGAGGACATGGTCGAGCTGACCCGCCGCTCCGGTGCCTACCTGCCGTTCTCGCCGACCACCGAGTACGTCAACACCATCGCCCCCGCCAACGAGGCCAAGAGCCCGGGCGATGCGGCCATCGAGTGGAAGATCCGCTCGATCATCCGCTGGAACGCCATGGCCACCGTGGTCCGCGCCAACCGCAAGCCGGGCGACCTGGGCGGCCACATCGCCTCCTTCGCCTCCAGCGCCACCCTGTACGACGTGGGCTTCAACCACTTCTGGCGCGCCCCGTCCGACAACCACCCCGGCGACCTGCTCTACATCCAGGGCCACAGCTCCCCGGGCGTCTACGCCCGCGCCTTCCTCGAAGGCCGCATCAGCGAAGACCAGCTCAACAACTTCCGCATGGAAGTGGACGGGCAGGGCATCTCCTCCTACCCGCACCCGTGGCTGATGCCGGACTTCTGGCAGACCCCCACCGTGTCGATGGGCCTGGGCCCGCTCAGCGCCATCTACCAGGCGCAGTTCATGAAGTACCTGGAGCACCGCGGCCTGATCGAGAAGTCCGACCGCAAGGTGTGGTGCTTCATCGGCGACGGCGAGAGCGACGAGCCGGAAACCCTGGGCGCCATCGCCCTGGCCGGCCGCGAAGGCCTGGACAACCTCATCTTCGTGGTGAACTGCAACCTGCAGCGCCTGGACGGCCCGGTGCGCGGCAACGGCAAGATCATCCAGGAACTGGAAGGCGTGTTCCGCGGCGGCGGCTGGAACGTCATCAAGCTGCTGTGGGGCGGGTACTGGGATCCGCTTCTGGCCAAGGACACCGACGGCGTGCTGCGCAAGCTGATGATGGAAACCGTCGACGGCGAGTACCAGAACTGCAAGGCCTTCGGCGGCGCCTACACCCGCGCCAACTTCTTCGGCAAATACCCGGAGACCGCGGCCATGGTCGCCGGCCTGTCCGACGACGACATCTGGCGCCTGAACCGCGGCGGCCACGACCCGCACAAGGTCTACGCCGCCTACCACCAGGCGGTGAACACCAAGGGCATGCCCACCGTGATCCTGGCCAAGACGGTCAAGGGCTACGGCATGGGCTCCTCGGGCGAATCGCTCAACCCCACCCACCAGACCAAGAAGCTGGACGACGACGCCGTGCGCGCGTTCCGCGACCGCTTCAACATCCCGCTCAGCGACAAGCAGCTGGCCGACGCCGAGCAGGTGCCGTTCTACCACCCCGGCCCGGACTCGCCGGAAGTGCAGTACCTGCAGGCGCGCCGCGCCGCGCTCGGCGGCTACCTGCCGCAGCGCCGCCGCAAGGCCGACCAGTCCTTCGACGTGCCCGGCCTGGACAAGTACGACCGCCTGCTCAAGTCCAGCGGCGAGCGCAGCTACTCCACCACCATGGCCTTCGTGCAGAGCCTCAACATCGCCCTGCGCGACAAGGACCTGGGCCCGCGCATCGTGCCCATCGTGGCCGACGAAGCGCGCACCTTCGGCATGGAAGGCATGTTCCGCCAGATCGGCATCTACGCCCCGTTCGGCCAGAAGTACAAGCCGGTGGACGCGGACCAGCTGATGTTCTACCGCGAAGACCAGTCCGGCCAGGTGCTGCAGCAGGGCATCAGCGAGCCGGGCGCCATCTCCTCGTGGATGGCCGCCGGCACCAGCTACTCGGTCAGCAACGTGCCGATGCTGCCGTTCTACATCTACTACTCCATGTTCGGCTTCCAGCGCGTGGGCGACATCGCCTGGCAGGCGGCGGACATGCGCACCCGCGGCTTCCTGCTCGGCGGCACCGCCGGCCGCACCACGCTCAACGGCGAAGGCCTGCAGCACGAAGACGGCTTCAGCCAGGTCATCGCCGGCTCCATCCCCAACGTGCGCAGCTACGACCCCACCTTCGGCTACGAAGTCACCGTGGTCATGCAGTACGGCATGAAGCGGATGATGCAGGAGCAGGTGGACGAGTACTACTACATCACCCTGATGAACGAAAACTACACCCACCCGGAAATGCCGGCCGGTGCAGAGGACGGCATCATCAAGGGCATGTACCTGCTGACCGACGCCGGCAAGCCCAAGAAGGGCGAACTGCGCGTGCAGCTGCTGGGCTCGGGCACCATCCTGCGCGAAGCCATCGCCGCCGCCGAACTGCTGGACAAGGACTTCGGCGTCACCGCCGACATCTGGTCCTGCCCCAGCTTCAACGAACTGCGCCGCGACGGCTTCGATGCCGAGCGCTGGAACCGCCTGCATCCGGAAGGCGAGCAGCGCAAGCCGTACGTGACCCAGCTGCTGGAAGGGCGCCAGGGGCCGGTGGTGGCGGCGACGGACTATGTGCGTGCGTTTGCTGACCAGATCCGTGCGTTCGTGCCGGCGCACTACACCGTGCTGGGTACGGATGGCTTCGGCCGCTCCGACACCCGTGCCAACCTGCGTCGGTTCTTCGAAGTGGACCGGTACTACATCGCGCATGCCGCGATTGCGGCGCTGGCGAAGGACGGGAAGATGACGGGCAAGGACGTGGCGCGGGCGATCAAGCAGTACAAGATCGATCCGGAGAAGGCTAATCCGGTTGGGGTCTAACCGACCCATCAGGCAATAACGCTCTGCCCCTCTCCCGCCACGCGGGAGAGGGGGCCGCAGCGGAAGAGGCCACTCTTCCCCTGTCCGGCCCGCATTCGCAAGGACCGCGACATGCCCCCGAAAATCCGCGACGTGCTGCAACAACTCAAGGACGCAGGCTGGCAGCAAGTCGGCCAGGCCGGCAGCCACCGCCAGTTCAAGCATCCTGTCTACCCAGGCCGCGTGACAGTTGCCGGCAAGCCGAGCGATGATGTGGCTCCCGGCACCCTGAACAGCATTCTCAAACAGGCCGGCCTGAAGAGGTAATCGCCATGCGTTACGCCGTCGTCATCGAGCAAGCGGGTAACAACTACTCTGCCTACGTGCCGGATCTCCCTGGTTGTGTAGCGACGGGTGCGACCACCGCGGAGGTTGAGGGATTGATCCGCGAGGCGATCGAGTTGCATCTGGCGGGTATGCGCGAGGATGGGGAGGTGATTCCGCTGCCGTCGAGTCAGGTTGAATACGTGGATGTGGCGGCGTGATGGGAAGAGGAATTGCTGCGGTATTTGGCACAGGCACAGGTGATCGCAGCTGACAGCGTGCCTTTGCAGGCCAGGTTGGTACTTTCGTGCCAATACACTTCACCGTGTTGGACGCCAAAGGAGCGCAAGATAACTGGGAAAATATGACTTGCGCGATCAAACAGTACAGGATTGACCCGAGCAATCGAATCTTTTTTGGTTCTATTGAGCTTTCAAAATAGCTAAGGTGACTTACTTGGGTTGCTGTAGCTTTACTCTCTGCGTTGGAGTGCACGTTGAATATCGGGACTGCTCTCGTTGATATTTTCTCCTCAAAACCCGCCGGCCCTTTTCTTTTTGTGGGTTCAGGTTTGTCACGTCGTTATCTTGGGTTGGAGGATTGGAAGGGGTTGCTTTCAAAATTCTGTGTTACGGGCAAGCCTTTTGAGTATTATCTCTCTACAGCCAATGGGAGCTATCCGCTCGCAGCACAAATTCTTGCTAGAGACTTCAACGCGCATTGGTGGTCCTCCTCCGACTATATAGCAAGCGTTGATAGGTTTCGAGAAAAGGCAATTAACGAGTCTTCTGCACTCAGGATAGAAATTTGCGAGTATCTGAAAAGCCTTGACCAGGCGATAGCACTTTCAACCTCCTATGCTGATGAAGTCAGGTTACTATCAAATTTGAATGTGGACGGAGTGATAACTACAAATTGGGACTTGTTCTTAGAGCAGGTATTTCCCGATTACAAGGTGTACGTCGGTCAAGAGGAGTTGCTTTTTTCGAACCCCCAGGAAATTGGCGAAATATACAAAATCCACGGTAGCTGTGGAAGGCCAGAATCGCTTGTGCTGTCAGATTCTGACTACGATAAATTTAACGAAAGAAATGCATACCTTGCGGCGAAATTAATAACTCTATTTGTTGAGCATCCCGTTATCTTCATGGGCTACTCAATTTCGGATTCTAATATTCAGTCATTACTTAAATCGATTTCTCTTTGCATAGGAAGAGACAAGATCGATCAGCTTCGCAAAAATTTGATTTTCATTCAACGCCCCAGCGTCGGAGAAAATCACTCGATTTCTGATACATATATGACAGTGGATGGCGTCCAGATACCACTGGTCCTTATCAAGACGGATAATTTTATAGAAATCTACGAAGCTATAGATAAAACAAAGCGTAAGATTCCAGCGAGAGTCCTTCGTTTCTGTAAGGAGCAGCTTTACGAGCTGGTGCAATCAGCTGAACCTGAGAAAAAACTCTGTGTAGTTGGTATTGATGAAATAGATAATAAGGACGACGTTGAGTTTTTAGTGGGGGTCGGTGTAGTTGGAGCAGGGCACGCTCCCGCTCTTGCTGGAATTGGATACGCTGCTATAGAAAATCAGGATTTAATACATGATCTTTTGCATGAAGATAGGGCGTATGACGCGCGCCAAATTGTCGATTTCGCTATCAGGTCCGCCGGGCGGAACACAAAGAATGTTCCTGTAATGAAGTATCTTAGAGCAATTGGTATAAATTCGCGGGATGAATATATAGCCAGTGGTCTCGCTCTTGATAAATGGGTGGACAGAGATGTTAAGGATTTTAGGACCAAGCAATATGCCGCGCCTTTTAGGCGGCGCTGGAGGAATTCGAATGCAGAGGAGGTGATTGCTGGCTGCACGCCTGAGAATGCAGCGGCATACATTCCATTTTTGCATCCCGGGAAAATAGATTTGGAGGCATTAAGGTGTTTTTTAATAGGGAATGAGGAGAAGATGGATTATGAGCGATCCAATTATGCTAGCAGTTATCGAAAGCTGGCTTGCTTCTACGATAGGCTTAAGTGGGGTTGGTAAATCACTCAAATTGGATGTGGTGCTTACAGATAGAGAGCATGTGTGAGCTGACACCTGATCTTGACATTGTGCTAAATGTAACGCGCTTGACATAGCTGAGCGACTGGACGATATGAGTGGTCGAGCCAGTACTGTTAGGTTTTTAGCGTTGCTGCACATTTTAGTTCCCTATTTAAAAATTCGCAAATCAGGTTTATAGTACGGTACTAATCAACTTGTAGAGATATCAGTGCGAGCCATACATCCATTTCCTGCTCGGATGGCCACAGATGCAATTGCATGCTGGCTGGATGATCTTCCTAAGCAGTCGGTGGTTCTTGATCCGATGTGTGGGTCCGGGGTCGTACTTAAGCAGGCGGTTGCCAAAGGGCATCGAGCAATTGGTATCGACGTGGACCCGCTTGCTGTCCTAATGAGCCGTGTTTGGCTTAGTTCTCCAAGGTCGGAGCACGTGAAGACGGCTGCTCTACAGCTTGTGGATGCGGCAAAGCGGTCGCGTGCTCGTTTTACATCGTTGCCTCAAGTTCGACTTTGTGTAGAAACCAGAAATTTTCTTGAGTACTGGTTTGCTGACCCTCAAAGAACACATTTGGCAAGGTTGGTGTTTGGACTTTATGAGCTTAGAAAAGAGCTTCCGGAGTTGACTCAAGTTCTTGCTCTCTGTTTAAGCAGAACCATTGTGACCAAAAAAGTCGGCGCATCGCTCGCTTGGGATGTGTCCCACAGCAGGCCCCATAGGGTTCGGGACGAAAATAACTACGATGTCTATGGGGGATTTATTTCTGCTGTTTCAACTGTATGTACCCTTTTGGCCGAACAAGCAAAGGTAGGGCAGGCCGATGTTTATAAAGGTGACTGTCGAGCATTAACTAAGATGGGGATAGGTAAGGTTGATGCGATATTTACGTCCCCGCCTTATCTGAATGCGATTGATTATTTGAGGGGACATAAGCTTGCTTTGACGTGGCTCGGGTATACCATTCCCGATCTTAGGAAGATCCGTGCCAACTCAGTTGGCACTGAGCGATCTGGTAAAAATAGGCACTTTGATGTTTTTATGTTTCCAGGCATCGAAAACATTATCCCAGATATTGGTCAGCTTCCAAGGCGACAGCAGACAATCATCTGCAAATATGCATCAGACGCACATGATGTGATGCGGCAAATGAGGTCCGCTCTTAAGCCTGGCGGTCGCCTGGTTTTAGTTCTCGCGGACTCTATGGTTCGAGGCGTTGAAGTGAGAAGTTCTGATCTCTTTTCTTGGCTTGCCGAAAAAGAGGGATTTGTTTCCATTTCAAGGCAGACAAGGGAGATACCAGGAGGTCGGCGATATCTTCCGATAAGTTCACCTGGCAGTATCATCGAGAATAGGATGCGTAAGGAAAGCGTAGAAGCCTTTACGTTGACGCAGAATTGATCTGATCGATAATGCAATTTAAATTTTTCTCAAATTTTCCACTCAGGGTTCCACGAGGTCCATGGATTGAATATTGCTTCCGAGCTGTCCGGCTCGCTCTAAACCAAAGAGACTGTCCGTGCTTTGTCTGAGATAGCGCTAGTTGCATCGGTATTGCGCAATATCCGTCGGTTCCGCATACCAGTGCAATAAAAGCCGTCCAACGCTCGCTCATTTCTGTTAATTCGGCAGTAACATCTTGAGTGAACTGGAAATGCCAGGGTGTGATGCGCTGTGACGCGTGCTTGATGTGAACCATGGTACTTCCATCGAATAAGTAGTTTGCTCGACGACCATCTTTGTCAAGTCCTTGAATTCGGATCTCTCTTCCAACGTCCGCTATTAGGGCCGATAGAATAGATCCATGTCGCATTTGGTACTCAGGGATCATTGGTCATGTTCTTAATAAACTGAATGTTGCCTCGGTATTTATAGATAATACGAGCTTTGCCTTGGTTGTTGCGCGCCAAGAACACGTGGTGCACAGCTGTTGGTGACTTATTGAGCTGAGTGTTACCGATAAAGCCTTTGGCGCGAGAAATTTGTTCGTGATTTGCGTCGGTGTACCCTGTTATATTCATCGGTGGATGTAGGGCAACTAGACCGTACTGGCCTGCGGACGTTCTTTCAATAAATCGAATCAAATACTGGGGAAGATTAGTATCCTCAATTATCTCTGCTAAAGCGCGCAACCTCGCAAGTGATTCGTCGGTTCCGCTTGAAATTGAAATAATCTTGTCTGTAAGGTCAAAGATTGGGAATGCCATCTCGCCACGGTCAAGATCAACTGTTCCACGATTGATACTACTAGAAGAGACCGGCGAAATCCTGCTGTCTCCGATCCATACAAGCGAGCCAAGCCCCTCACGAATAGCCGAAAGTGCCAATTTGTGAAAAACGAAGCAACGATGCCAGTCTAAGTAAAGCGCCTGCGGAATTGTCAACTCAAAAAACGCCAGGTATTCACCTCTGGCCCCAAACATGCGCGCGCGCTGAATATAAGTGTCTTGCTGGATTTTATGTTTAACGTCGCGTGTGAAAAACATTGAAAGCAGATTGTTTAATGTTACGCCGCGAGAGACGATATTTCCGCCAATTATTATGGTAAATAAACTTTGGGGATT
Organism: Xanthomonas sp. AM6; assembly: GCF_025665335.1. Taxonomy (NCBI): domain Bacteria; kingdom Pseudomonadati; phylum Pseudomonadota; class Gammaproteobacteria; order Lysobacterales; family Lysobacteraceae; genus Xanthomonas; species Xanthomonas sp. AM6. The sequence goes on along the minus strand of NZ_CP106869.1, from coordinate 4,305,175 downwards.
TGTGGCTGCACTAGAATTGTCCTTCCAGTCACGCTCGCTGTTCAATACAACAAGTGCGTGCCTTGATATATTTCTCAATATATATCGAGTTATCTCATCTGTATCGGCTTCTGGATATCGAGATCGCGCGAGGAACCAGATTGCTTCCACATAGCGCGCAAATTCCGCGCTTTTTTCATCAGCTAAGGCTGTGAGAGTTGAATGGATAACACCCCAATCGCTTTTATGATCGATCTTTTTCCCGCTGGTGTGAATGAGGAAAGAAAAGTTACGTTCTCTTTCTAGAACGGTAATGTTCAAGTGGGCTGCGTTAACAAGAAATCCAAAAAGTGCCTGGCGAGAATACTTCGGGTCGTCGCCCGCATCTGGAAGTAGCGTGCGTTGATATTTTGGCTGGCTTTCCATCGGGAAAAAAATGTCTTGCCCCGTGTAATGCGAGTGGGCTGGAAAGTCAACCCAGTATTTGCTGTCATTATCAAAAGTGTTATTCAAATCAAGACGGGCCGGTGTGGCCGTGACTCCGATATATATGCCACTTTTGTTAAGTATTTGATGAATTAAGTCGTTAATTGGGGTGCGTTCTCCGGGTCGGTTAACCTTAGAGTTGGGGGATGCATAGTCTGCTTCATCATCGATGACCACAACGGGTTCGATTCCAGATATTTTTTCAATAAGTTTCCGAAGGTCAGAGCCGTTCTTTTTGCAAAAAACTATATATGCATTCCCTTTCATCTTGACAGCGGGATCTAGAATCTCACTAAAGTTTCTGGCGGCCGGAGATAATCCGGATTCTTTGAATCTTCCGAGATTCTGTGTAAGTAAATCGACGCTGTCATTCAGTAAGTGAATGATGAGCTGCTGTCCCATGTCGATAAGCTTGCCGGTCAGGCATATCATCATCTCTGTTTTGCCACTTTGGGGCTCGCCATAAATTACAAAAGAGCGGGCGCCCCGCTCTAGGTTTTTTACTGCGCCTCGGACAGCTGTCTCAATTGAGGTGATCTCTTTGCGTCCTAGCCTCAGCCTCTCAAGCTGCCTATCGTATTGAGACAACGCTTCAAGTTGAGAGAATTTGAACTTCTCCAAGTCAAATACCTTCTCCTGGTCCATGTTCATACCCTTTATAGAACAGCAGCGTCACTGGTATGGCTAGTTAAGCGAGGGTTCGCTAAGTTTGCAAGCACTTGGCCCGCTAATAAGGCGATTTTCAAAGAAATTCTAGTGAGAAGGTTGATGGCGATATTGTCTACTAGATCGTGACCGGAACTTTATCCAGGCAGTTGACATGCGGCGCATGTTTTGGCAGCCTGGTTGAGCGGAGCGTCGAAACTCCTCTAACAGCGGTACCCACCTCCGACAAACCGGTGGGTTTTTTGTGCCCGAGGCTCGGGCGCAAGCCGACGCGATGCCTACGTCGGGAGGGCGGCTAATACAACACCCTTCGGGGAAATACGCCCGCCGTCTGTTAGCGGTTTCGAACCTCCCGACTTCCCGCCCGCCGTTCGTGGCGGCCGGACCCCTTCATGGAGCGAGGAGGCAACGATGGCGTACGACCGGTTGGACGATGAAGACATGCCCGGCTATTTCCTGCCGGAGGAGAGCCAGTTCCGGCTGGCGAAGCTGCACGATCACGTGAGGTTCCTGGTCCGGCTGGCGCAGCCACGCACGCCGGACGAGGAGCGTGCCGCCGAGCCCAAAGTGCGCATGGGCGAGCTGGCGCTCTGTCTGGAGCTGTTGGCCGACCAGGTGGAACTGGTGCTGGACGCGCTGTCCTATCCTGCGCAGCGGACCGACACGACGCACGGCGCCCGGCCCGCTGCCACCGTCGAGGCGGCGCCGGACGTGGGCGGCGGCGCCTTCCGCATCACGCTGGCGCAACTCGACCAACTCACCCTGCTGGCCGAGACCGTCTCGGCCCATGCCCGGGTGGTGGCGGTTGGCGATGCAACCGGGCTTGCCGGCCAGGCATTACCAGCGGTGGGCGACACGCTCTGCGATGCAGCGAACGCGATGCGGGCGCTGCTGCTGCAGATCGAGCGCCAGCCGCTGCGCGAACCCACGCCCAATGGCGTACGCGAGGAGCGGGCTGTCTATGCGGTGCAGTGGGACGAACAGCCTGCCGGAGGCGAGTTGTTGCATTGATGCCCCATGACTGGGGGAGGCAAGAACGCTCCGCCGGTAGGCTGGCGGAGCGATGCAGATTCATCTCGCAGATCTGTGGAATGCCGCAGGTCTAATTGCTATCTTCCGCGCATACGAGCCGCAGACCATGTCGAAGGAGTGACCGATGGCTAGGCAAAAACGACGCAGGTTGGGCTTTCCAGTCGCCGCTCTAGGTGTGGCAATGGGGTTGATCACGTCGTGTGCCAGCTCCGCTTCCGCGAGCAGGCCTCCTGCGTTTTCCGGGGAGTGGGGGTATGCCGAGAAATGCGACTCGGGCCACTATCTGAGCTTGCATCTGCAACAGCACGGTGATCGCGTGACGGGAGATTGGAGCGAGGGAACCAACGTACGCGGCAGTGATGGGCAGCTGCAGGGACAAGTGCATGGAACCGTGTTGTATGTCCGCTACTGCAGCGATGACGGAGAAAAAGGCTACGCCGCGTGCCCCGCGTTCTCAGGTCCAGATGACAAGTTTCAGCTAGAAAATGGGCAACTTGTTCGATATCAGAAGTACGGTTCCGACTATCGCCGTAGCGTTGCGCTTCATCCAGACATCGCAGGCAAGGAAGCGCCTTTTGATGAGGATTGTATGGATTCCGAGGATGAACAATGAGTGTGCGCACGAATCAGCTAAAGACTTTGCTCGTCCATCTGTTGATGCGAAGATGTTTGTCGAATCGCATCCTGATGTAGTCGAGCTAGGGACACTGTTGGGAATTCGCTACGCTATCTAAGAGACAACAGGAGTTGCTATGCGAGAATTGAGTGGCACTTTATTGGCTGCAGCGCTGTCCATGATCTCCTGCTGCGCATGCGCGACAAGTGGCCATCTGGCGGTTGCGTATCCTACGGAGCTCCGGGGTACTTGGGATATTGGGCCACAGTCTTGCAAGCTGCCAGTCAACCCCGATGCAGATTCGCCGATGCGTGTGGAAAAGGGACGGCTAGTTGGTTATGAGCATCGAGAGACTCCCGTCTCCATCAAGCGGGTATCTGTGAATCCTCTAGCTTGGGCGGTGACAGCTACGTCGGATAACGCACCGGGCATCAAGACAGCCGATTTGTACATCCTCAAGGGCGATCATCTCACCATCTCCGATGGTGAATCGACCCGGCACTATCGTCGTTGCAAATAGCCAAGAACAGCACAATCGATCAAGGAGTTGGTGGAAATGGCACAGGAAGAGCAATCCGGAAATGGTCAAGAGCCTGTTCCGTACAGGCTGCAACAACTGCATAGCGCAAGATTGGGCAACCGCGCTGTAGAGGACCTCGAAGGCCTCGTTATCCATCATCCCGTGTCGAATGCCGGTGCCCAAGTCGTGGATGGAATCCCGGTGAATGTCGAGAATTCGCGTACTCGCTCCTACGGCGTGATTGGTGGCGAGATACAAGAGCTCGAGACCCGAAGAACCGACGGAGGTCCGGCAAGTGCATTGCGCGAGGACCAAGTGCTCCTGATCAAGGACTTCATGCTGGAGGATAGCCGTATTGCATCCGGCGGAGCGGGTGTGCGGGCAGTGGACGTTCCGTCGCCCGTTGCTGGATATGTTGCTCGGGTCGACTCCAACGGATTCGGTGCAGTCGACATCTATGATCGGCAGGGTGGCGAGCTTGTGGCGCGCATACTGCATATGGATCCCATCAGCGTATCCGTAGGCAATACCGTAGAGTACGGCCAGGCCTTGGGTACTCAGAGCAATAGAGGCCTTCCTGCTGCGGGTAAGCACGTGCACATGGAAATCGATACGCGCTACTACCAGCAAGCCGAAAACTACATGCAGGACATTGCAAGCGGCCGGCTTTCCCTCGATCCAGGTAGGCGGACACATGGCATCGAGCCAAGGCCCGTTATCGATGATGGCATCATCCGCATTGGCGAATCCTCGGATGTCGTGCAGCATGCCCAACGGGTGTTGAATGCAGAAGGCTTCCACGGTGCGGATGGGCAGCCTTTGCAAGAAGATGGCGTCTATCGCCTGTCCATGCAGCCGGCCGTCATCAACTATCAGCAGGCGCGAGGTCTTACGCCCACGGGCGACCTTGATCCCGCCACGCTGCAGCAGATTGCGCCGCGCGTGTTCCCGCCGGAAGTGAATCGACCGGCGCGCGACGCACCGAGCTACCTGGATCTCCACGGCAGCGCTGCGCCCGAGCGCGACCCGCTGCATCGGCAGGCAGAAGATGCCGTACGCCTTCTCGAACAAGGCCTGGGGAGAGAGTACGACGCCAACAGCGCCAAGCTCGCAGCGAGCGCCGCCTGTCTGGCAAAGGAGAACGGGCTATCGCGGATCGATCATGTGGTACTCAGCGAGGACTCGCGCAATGTACGGGCGGGCGAGAACCTGTTCGTTGTCCAAGGCGCATTGAACGATCCCGCGCATCTGCGCGCGCACATGCGCACCGAGGATGCCCTGGGCCAATCCGTCGAACAGTCGCTGGCGCAACTGCAGTCCTTGAACCAGGCGCAGCGTCAGGCCCAGGAAGCGGAGCAGCTCAATCAGGTGCAGGCCAAGCCTCATCAGATGGGCTAGAAAATACATGGATCCTCCGCGCTCAGGGCGCGATTGAAGCGACTGCTTGGGATCTTGCGCGATGCGCGGATCCAGATTCGTCTTCTTCTCGTTAGTCCCCTAGGTCAGGAGGACGGTCATGCCGCTTGAGTGGAGGTCAGTGCCGGCGCGCATAGACATAGACGAGGCGCGCCTGATTCTGTTCAACTGGGTCGAGCGTCTTCGATGGAAAGCGAGCCAATGCGGTATCTCTATCCGAGGTGGGAGAGTGTTTTGTGGCTGACCATCAGCCTGTGCGGTGGACTTGTCGCCTGCAGTGGGAAGCCAAAGCCGCAATCCCTCTCGTTCGATGAGCGATCCATCCAGCAGGTAGAGATCCACTACGAACACAGCGGCTGGGACACGGTGAATGAAGAGTTCACCATCCGGCCGTTGCCGCAGGGTGGCTTCCAGATAAAGGGGTTTCTTGGGTCTGGCGGCAAAGCGCCCAGCGTGATCGATGCCAGGATTCAGGAGGCCGATTTTCGGAAGTTCCTTGGAGCAGTCGATGCGCCTGCATGGTCACGTCGAGAAGGGATTCACGAGATCGCGAAGACTGTCAGCACGCGACGTCTGCTTGTCTTCAAGCCAGTCACGCGCAGCCCGGCTTCCGAATGCGGTACCGAGGAGATTCTTGCGGCGGCACGTGCGGAGGTGGCGCGTGAGGGGGTTGAAGGCATCGTCGACGCGTCTTACGGCGATGGCATGCGATGGACGGACGATTACCCGTTTGTCGTGGTGCAGATTGTTTTCCGTAATGGGCCGCCAATCGTCATGTCGTCGAATTCGCAGATGGCGCTGATGCTGCCTTGGCATACCGGTGTTCCCGCTGGAAGACCGGTTGAGTCGTTGAAACAGAGCTGGTCGGTGCCGTTCAGTGGGTCTCTTCAAGCGCTATTGCCCCCGGAGTCCAGGCTCTTCCAGCGCCTCGATGGCATCGAGCGTATGAACCAACGCCTGCGTGGGAATCTTGAGAGGAGTGCAGAGCGAGCGTGCAGTTCTGCCAAGGAACATCAGCGTAGCCGTGCGTCCGGATAGAAACGCCGCGCTACCCAACGCGATCGAGTGATGGCGGGTTTGTCCTGCCTGATATTCCCGCATCGTGCGGTGATCGGTGAACGACGCCGCGAACTTGGATCCTGCGCTTTGTCCCATCCCCTATCAGCCGCAGGGCGGCCAAGGCCTCGGGCTTGAAGGATTGCCTAGGTCGGCCGACGAGATTTTCGATTAGGCCGGTAACATCCTGCGTGTCCTCGATCCGGCGCCAATTGCCTTTCCCTCGGGAGGCGTGGAGTGGCGACCCAAAATGCCCGGGATATCCACTATTATTCCGTCGCCGCTGTAGGAGCCGGCTAGGAATCCAATCAGGGGGAAGACATGAAGTCTGTAACAGGGATAGTGGCGCTGCTTTCCATGGCGGCCTGCCTGGGAGGCTGCGGGAATCTTGGACGGTCGGCGGAGGAGCGGATCAACGAGGCCATGCCTCCAAGTAGCGAAGTCTTGGCCAGCAAGTCACGGCTGAATGCAGTCGCGACATCGTTTTCGCAGGATGTGGCGCCACTCGAGGTGGAGTACCGGGCACGTTTGACGCAGCGCGCGCGCAGCTGCTCCGGTGGCTATGAGCCGTCCCTATTTGCCAGTGCGGAAGACATTCGCAACGGCCTGACCGACAAGGCCTGTTTTGCACGTGCTGACGACGCATTACGCCAGTGGTTGGGGTTGCGACGCGCTGGCCTGCTGCTGGCCGCTCCGCCATTGCGCGAAGTGCCGAAATCTCCACTGAGCGTCCTGACGGCGCCCAGCTACATCCAAGGCGTCAAGTTCGCTCCGCGCGCGGGCGTTGCGATGTTGGAGACGGCGGGTAAGCACATGGTCGTGGACATCGGTAGCGGCCAGGTGGTGGCGCAGGGCGAGGGGAGGTGGCTCACTGGCTCGTTCTCGCCCAATGGGCGTCTGCTGGTTGGCAGCAACGGCGATTCGCAGGCGCAGGTCAGCGAGACCGAGACCGGCGACATACTCGCGACCTTTCCCGTGCGGCAGCTCGACTTCCATTGGGTCGGCGACGTAGGAGCGATCTACGAGGCTCAAACGGAGCGTACGGGGGACAACGCCATTGCCGGAATCGTCTTCCTGGATTTCACGACCGGGACGACGTCCCCCGTTCCGATGGCAGCGGGTGGAGGCCTTGAGAACGTTCTGCCCGTGCCAGGGAAGCCGTTGCGCTATGTGTTGATGAAGTGGAAAAGCGCGGCGGAAATCGAACTGCGCCGCGGTTCCGGTGGCTGGACCGTGCAGTTGCTTTCCGAACGGGAAATGCCGGCTGGTGGATGGCGAGGTGCGGAACTGTCGTCCGACGGAACATTCGCGTTCTCCACCGCTGGCACAGTGAGGCGGATCCAGTTGCCTTCGTTGCAAATGTCGAGCGTCACGCTGGACCCGCTCAAGGTGAATTCGGTGACCACCACCCCGGATACCGATCGCCTGATACTGACAGGCTTTCTGACCAACGATCTTGATGGCAGCCAGGCCTACCTCTATTCGCTCAGCAAGCGCACCCTAGCGAAAATTGATTCTCCGCAGGCCAGCGCCAGCCGGGTGATCTATATCCAATCGGTGAACCGCAACGCCATCATCGATGGGTCGAGGATTGGCCTTGTGGATCAATTTGTGTCGCAACCACCGATGGACGCGAGCGCCTACCTGGAGATGCGCACTCAGGCGGTGGCGCAGACGAATGCTGCAAGAGCGGCGCAGATCCAAGGCGTGCTGGGCAAGCTGCGTGCCATGGACGTTCCGGCCCCGGGCAATCCTGCTATGACCGCTGAGCAGGCGCAAATGTGGGCGAGGCGGACTGCAATTTTGTTAGCAAGCCAGCGCCGGGGCTCCCAGGCTGCATCCACGCCGACGCTGACGCGGCCTGGGCCGCTGGCAGAAGTAGGCCGTACAGCGCGTATCGAGGCGGTCGGGATCTACGAGGGCGCCGATGCGGTGGCCGTGCCTGGTAACTCGCATCGCACCGGGACCGTCCATGTCCACGTGCGGCGCTCGGCAAAGCCCATCATCCTCGCGCTCAGTTCCTATGAGCCGGTGCGTTGGGTGCTGACGGTGGAGCCGGGCGCCAAGCTGGCAGCCGTGTTGAACAGTGGGTATGCCGAGTCCCAGGTGTACGGCGCGGGCAGCGCACGCGTTTATCAGATGGGAAGGATGTACGCCTACAAACGTAGCAGCGACGAGTACCGCGCACTGGATGCCGAGGTCACCCAGTGGGCCGGGAAGCCCATCGACGTGTTCCAGGGGCGCTACACCGGCCAGACGTTCCTCGTGGGCATGTGAGGCAGACCGGTGTGGGCCGGGGCAGGCGGTGGATTACGGCGCGTTGGTGACAGGCGCTCGATCAACGGATCGGTAAGGAAGCGGTCTTGAAGGTTTTTCACCTAGGTTGGAGGATCGGGAGCGGACCGCTTCGGCCGACGCAATGCACGGCGGCAGAATGGGGGCGCTTCGGTTCTGGCCGCACCGGTGGCGCACGTTCGACCTCCAGGCATGTGTGGAGCCGAGGCCGGCTCTGCGTGCGCCATGGCGCGCCACCGTGCCAGAGCTACTACCGCTGCAGCGGCTGTTGCTGCGGCACCGCAAGCGCCTCGGCCTCGATCCGCATTGGTACTCCAGCGATTGCGCCGGCTCCGCCTCTTTCGCCTTGTCGTCAACATCGTCGGTGGGACGCGATGGCGATCGCGCCCGTGCGTTCGTCGACTTAGCGGCATGCGCTGTCGGCAATGCTGCTTGGATCCTGGCCGCACTAGTGGCCGTGATCTGATTCAACTCCACGAAGGAGTTGGGTGCGCCGGGTTCTAACACGACCCGCAGCGTGCTGCCTGCAACGGCATGCGTTTCCGGCGCTATCGGCTCCGCTGCCGCCGGCGATGCGCCAGGTGCCGGCGGCGTCACCGGCTTACGGCTCCAGCAGCTGATGCAGCAGCTTGCGGTGCGTTTCCTTCATGCGTTCCACTTCTTCCGTGGCGGCGTCGCCGAACACCAGTTTGGCGACGCTGGCGTATACGAACGGGGTCATGGCGAAGTGGAAGTGTTCGCTGAGCGGGCTGCGCTTCATCCGACCCGCGGCCACCTGCTCGTCGACGATGGCCTGACGTTCGGCGCGGGCGTCGGCGTTGGATTCGTTCCACTTCGCCAGCACGTCCGGGATGCGATGCCCTTCGGCGATCATCAGCCGCAGGATGGCCAGGGCCTCGGGCGTGAACGAGGCATAGGTGGCATCGATCAGGTTGTCGATGAAGCCGGGCACGTCGTGGGTGTCCTCGATCTGGCGCCAGTTGCCTTCGTTCCTTCCCAGCGCGGACAGCGACCGCAGCAAGGTTTCGAAGATCTCGTCCTTGCTGGAGAAATGCACGTAGACGTTGGCCTTGGAGATGCCGACGCGCCGCGCAATCATGGCGATGCTGGTGGCGGCGAAACCCTGCGCGCTGAACTCGACCAGCGCGGCCTCCAGGATCTGTTTGCGGCGGACCTCCGGGGGCAGTCGCGTTCTTTTCTTCTTGGTGCCGTCCGCCGTTTCAGGCGTCTTTTTCGCGTTCTTCGTCGCCATGAGGCTGCCTCCATCGTTCGGCCGTTCCGGTCCCGGCAGACCAGTCCGGCAAGTCTGCGAGCGCGGCAAGCGACCTAGACCGGCCAGTGTAGCGGGTGGTGCCACGACGGCGGGCAGCGGCTGGGCCGCTATGGCACTGGTTGGCTTGCGCCGATGCGGTGCACGTCGGGTGCGGCGGTCGGCGGACGCAAGCTGAACGCCCAATTACCGTAGCCGGGTTTGTAATGACCACGCGGTCATTATAGCGTTAGGATTCCTACCGTCCGATCGGTCAGTAGTGCTGTGTTCCCACCACGCGACGCGGCGGCGATCGGGCGGGAGCAGCTGCCTTGCCGCCAGGGCGACCCCAACCGCTTGCCGGCCGCCGATGGCTGGCCCTATCGAGGATTCAAAGATGCGTCATGAGGGATCTCGTCGTTCGTCGCCAACCACATCGTCGCCGCGCGTTGCGCTGGGGTGGGCCGGTGTCCTTTCCATCGGGCTGGCCGCTGCGCTGCCCGCCGGCGCCCAGGAGGCCGAGGTGCCGGAGGCCAAGACATCGCGTTGGGGAATCGGGCTGGGCGCCGCGGTGATCGACCGCCCCTACCGCGACTACGACCAGGAAACGAAGGGCCTGCCGATCGTCTATTTCGAGAACCGCTGGACGGAGATCAATGCGGGGCGGTTCGACTTCAAGATCAACGACAGCGACGTGCTGAACTTCCGCGTGCGCGCGCGCTACGCCCTGGACGGCTACGACCCGGACGACTCCGATTACCTGAAGGGCATGCAGGAGCGCGACGACAGCATCTGGGCCGGCGGTGCGGTGACCTGGAACAGCCCGTTTGCCGAGATCTCCGCCGAGTACCTGGTGGACGTGATGGACAAGAGCGAGGGCGCGCGCGGGCGCGTGCAGGCCGAACACCGCTTCGGCATGGGTCGCTTCGGCCTGACCCCGCGTGTGGCCGCGGAATGGGTGGACGACAAGTACGTGGCCTATTACTACGGCGTGCGTCCCGAGGAAGCCACGGCGGCCCGTCCGGCCTACGAGGGCGAGGGCACGGTCAATGTCGAGGTGGGGCTGCGGCTGGACTACAGCCCTGCCGAGCGCCACACGTTCTTCGTGGACGTGGCCGGCACCCAGTTCGGCGATGGGATCAAGGACAGCCCGTTGCTCGAGCAATCGCGGCAGACCCGGATCTCCGCCGGCTATCTGTTCCGCTTCTGACACGACACCGACCGGCGGCGCACGCGACGTTGCCATGTCCTGGCAGCGCGCGTGCGACGCCTCCACCGAAGTTGCAGCTGGAGTGACGCATGTCTCCTGGATCTTCGAAGCGAAACCAGTCTTCCCCGCCGCACCAGGACAGTGGCTACTGGTTCGACTTGCCGGACATCAAACGGCGCAACGCCCGCCGGCAGAGAGTACGTCTGGTCGGAATCGCCCTGGCCGTGGCGGCGGCGCTGCTGATGTTCGTGCTGTTCGGCGACAGTGCCTGAGAACGCGGTGCCGCTATCGCTGCGGCACCGCAGGTGCCTCCACCTCGATGCGCACCGGCACTCCAAGCGACTGGGTCAGCTCCGCTTCCTTCGCCTTGCCGTCCGCACCGCCGGGTGCGACCGCGATGACGATCGCGCCCGTGCGCTCGTCCACGTAGCGGCCGTGCACTGTCGGCAGCGCCGCCGCGATCTTGGCGGTGCTGTCGGCCATGATCCGCTCCAATTCCGCGAACGAGTGGGCCGCGCCAGTTTCGAACACGACCTGCAAGGTGCCGCCTGCAACGGTGTGCGCTTCCGGTGCCACGGGTTCCGTGCCGGTGAGCCTGACCACGATCCGCTTCTGCTCGCGCTCGTAATAGAGCCCGGCCAGGCGTTCGGCGTACTGCGTGCGGATCCGCTCCACGATCGGGCCAGTGGCCGACTCCATCCGTTCGTCCGGCGTGGCGGCCGCCGGCGCCGTCGCGGCTGCGTCGGCCGGTGCGCTCGCTGGCGTTGGCGTGGTGTCGTCTGCCGCGCCGCAACCCGTTGCACCCAGGCACATCATCAATGCAATTCCCGGAACTCGCATGGTGCTTCCCACGTTCGCCAGAAGATCGGCCGTTTATACACCGGCCGATCTCCAATACACGCTGCGCAGCATCATGTCGCGCCTGCGCTTCACGGATAGAGCAGGTTGAGTCCCATGCTGTCGTAGGCCCAGTCGGTGCTGGTGTAGTAGCACGGGCTGCCGCCTGCCGTGGGCCCGGCGAAGTGGATGCCCGCGGCAAGCGTGGTGCCGGTGAACCACGGGCCGCCGCTGTCGCCGCCGATGCAGAACAGCGAGCTGCCGGCCACGCGCACGTACACCGCATTGCAGGCGGAGGTGTTGCTGGGGCCGCAGATGCTGCCCGGGTTGGCCACCGTCGACTGCACGCTGCCGCAGTTGTAGCCGCCGTTGCGTCCGTAGTGGCAGTGCACGGCGCCGGTCGTGGTCGCCGCGCGGGTGCGGCGGCCCGTCGCCGCGCGCCAGGCGTCGGCATAGAAGTAGCCGCCGAACGCGACGGCGGTGTTGCCCAGGCGCAGCAGGTCGGCATTGGCATTGGCCAGCAGCGCCACCTCGTTCAGCGTGTGCGATGCGCCGTCGATGCCGGAGTAGGTCTGTGCCGCGCCGGTGTCGCAATGCCCGGCGGTCAGCACGCCGTGCTGGTTGCTGGCCGCGTGGTTGACCGCGAAGCCCGTGGTGCACAGCGAGGAGATGCTGCCGCTGCCGTAGACCGCCTGCGTCACCGCACGCGGCGAGGCTTCGATGCGCACCGGTACGCCCGCGAGCTGCTCGAGTTGCGCGATCAGTCGGGCGGGGTTGCGGGTGCCCTGGTCCACCTCGACGACGATCGTGCCCGTGCGCTCGTCGACGTAGCCGGCGTGGATGCCGGATGCCTTCTCGCGCAGGCCCGTGGCCATGGCCCGTTCCAGCCCGTTGGCGAGCTGTGCGACGGTGTGCGTCGCGCCGGGTTCGAAGGTCACTTCGAGCGCATCGGTGCCGAAGGTGTGGAACTGCGGGCGAACCGCCTGGTCGCCGGTCAGGCGCACGACCAGCCTGTCGACCGGATCGTGTTCGAGGTACATGCCCGCGAGCCGATCGGCGTACTGCGTGCGCAGCGTGTCCGCCAGGTCGGCGGCGTGCTCCTGCACGTTCATGATGCTGCGCGCGCGTGCGGGATCGACATCCAGCGCCGCCGCAATGGCGGGGAGATCGTGCTCCACCGCCTGGGCACGTGTCAGCGCATCGCTCGGCGCCGCCTGCGGCGTCGCGGCGTTCGCGGCGCCTGACGCCAGCCCTGCCATGGCCGCTGCCAGGGCCAGGCCCATGCAGTGGACCTTGATCGTCTTCGTTCCTGCTGCCGACAGCCGCGCGCTCAACCATTCGAGGTTCATCGTCGCTCTCCTGTGGATGAAAGGCCGCGGGACCCCGCGACCGAGCCGACTGTAGGAAGCGCGACGCGCGTTATTCTGTGATGGAGAGGATGATCCGGCACACGCACGATCCGCTGTCTACGCCAGGTGCCACGGCATGGAATGCGCTTCACTGCGTCAGGATCGTGCGAACCGGCTGGGGCAATACCAGTGCCAGACCACGGCGTCGAACGGAAAGCTGCGCGTGTTCATCGGCCGCACGCTGCCTGTCGCCGAGCGCCGACGACTCAAGTCGTGCCCATGATCGACAGCCGATTCAGCTGTGCCGGCGAGGTGATTGACGCCGCTCAACCTGATTCTTGAGCTCGCAGGTGGCCGATCAGCAGTGCATGCAGCACCGGCGGCATCACCATGTCGCGCCGGCCTTCGTCCCACTGCTGCAGGAACGGAGCCACATGGTCGCGATGCCAAGGGCTGAGGCGCCCGCGCTCGGCCTGGCGTGTCCGCAGGCGCTCGACGATTGCCGTGGCACCGGCTTGGTCGCCATGCTGCAGGTGGTGGAAGACGAAGGCCAGCAACAGGCTGTCGGGGCTGTCGAACAGCACGTCCGGCGGTACCATGCCGTCGTCATCGCCATCTTCGAGCAGGTGCAGCAGGGTGTCGGCGCCGCGGGCGAAAAACGGCTCCGGGAACTGCTGGTCGATGAAGCCGAAGTAGTTCGCATCCAGTGCGGGCAGCGCGGCAATCAGGCGCTCGATGGCGGCGCGCAGCTGCGTATCGTTCCTGGAGGCATCCAGCGCCCATCCGCCGAAATCGCCGATGTCCGCGCTCTGCTTCACCTCCTCGGCAAAGAATCCTGCGGCGATCGCGTAGAAATGCAGGGCGTGCAATTGCGTGGTGGCCTCACGCCGTTGCCATGCCAGCAGTTGCGCGTGCTGCACGCCCGCCTGGATCATCAGCATGCCCTGGCTCATTTCATGGGTGGCCCAGACGAACTGGCGGCTGCCGTCGCGCTCGCGGATCCAACACCATTGACCGTCCCTGCTGGCCGGCACCGGCGACCAGCCGGCGGCCTGCAGGGCGGCGCCCAGCTCCTGCCCGACCAGCGCGGGAATCAGTTCGCGCACCCTGGCCTGCTGGATCAGCGCCTTGTCGCGTGCGGCGAGCAGGAGGGACGGCTTGCGCTTGGGCTCCAGGAAGAAGCGCAGGCCGAAGCTGCGTTCGACCTCGTCGCTCTCGCTGCTGTCCGTCAGCCGCGGCAGCGCCAGGTCCTGCGACACGCCACGCCGGCGCTTGAGCCCACGGCGCGCCGCCAACGCGCGGATTGCCTGGAGGTCGTCCGACGCGAGCAGGCCATCGAGCGTGGGCGCCACGCCGTCCTCGGCGGTGAATGTCTCGTCCAGCCAGCCGTTCGCCAGCAGCGCGTACCAGTCGGTGAACAGTTCGGTCTCGTCGGCCTGGTCGGCGAGCGTGAGCACGCTGCGCAACAGCGTCGGCAGCGGCAGGGCCTGGCCGGCATCGGCCTGCCGATAGAGCACACGCGCCCGGCCTTCCCATTCGAGGTAGCCCGCATCGTCATCGCGCCCGACCCAGCCCGGCTCGTCCGCGGCCAGCGCCTGCGCGCGCAGCCCGGCATCGGCGATGGCCTCCGCCGGCGTACGCACCAGCACGCCGTGACGCAGCAGCACCTCGGGCAGCCGGAACCAGGTCAGGCTGGTGTCGTAGCGCGCCTGCAGATGCAGCAGTGCGTGGATCAGCGCGGATTGGTTTGGCCCGTCCAGTGCGTTGCGGTCGACCAAGTGGATCGTGCTCTCGATCAGGTCCTCGATGGCGTGCTGCGACATCGTGCGTTCTCATGCGTCCGTGGCGTCCAGCGCAGCTTAGCCATCTGTCCTTTGCGAAGGCATGAATGCGCACAACGGTTGCCGCGGCGTGGATGACGCGATTTCGTAAGACAGCATCGGATGCGGGCGGCGAGACACGCCGCGAGCGCGGCGGCTGGATTGCCTGCGCGCACAAGTGACGCCGCGGTGCGTGGCGCATTGCCGTTCTGCCATGGCGACGCTCGCAGGAGTGAAAAGGAGCTACACCATGCGCGAAGCAGCAAAAGGTTCGCGATGGTGGAAGCGGGCAGCAGGGCGCGCCTGCTCCGATGCCCGTACCCAGGTCGCGCGCCTAGCTGCTCTCCAGCCCGCAGTACACGTTGGAGAAGTCCTGCTTGGCGAGGTCGCTCTTGTGGATCACGAAGTACAGCTCACCCGCGTCCCAGAAGCAGAAGCCGGGGTTCGCATCCGAGGCGACGCGCAGCAGCACTATGAAATCCTCCGGACGGCCGTGCAGGCGGTTGGCGGCCTCGCTGAGCGGGGTGTCGTGTTGCTTGAACACGTGGCTGTTCACGCCGTGCACCGGGGAGACGGTGGACTGCGCCGCCAGCCGATCGCGCAGCGATTCGACGAGCTCATATGCTTCCTCCAGGCCGTCCAGGCCCGCGGCCGCGCCCTGGTAGTACGCCTCGTCGGAATAGAAGTGCGGCACACTGATCCAACTGGCGGCGCTCGCGCGGTAGGGAAGGCTGCCGCCGTCCTGGTCGTCGACCAAGGTCGCGTCGCTCGCCAGGTCCGCAGCGGTCTGCAGTGCCGCGCGCGGGCCGGCGTAGTGGAAGACCTGCGGCGTGAGGTCTTCCTGGTCCGAGATGAAGAAGTACAGCACGCCCTCCCGCGGCAGGTAGGTCTGCAGCGGAGCCAGCTGCGCGCAGTCCAGTTGTGCGATGAACTGCATGGGCCGGACCGTACCGTCGAAGGCGGTGAAGCGCGGGTAGGGCAGGTCCGGCGGCAGGTCCGGCAGCCCGCCGAAGCGCGTGTTGCCGCGCAACCGGTAGTCGTCCGCCTCGTCCGTGGCCAGCGCGATTGCGCGCCAGGCCAGCGCGTGCATTCCGGGGTGGTGGGGCGACCACTGCGCGTCGCTTGCCAGCGCCTGCTCCAA